>NZ_JBVJIM010000038.1:19070-59864 GCF_055586305.1 Nonomuraea sp. NPDC051298 | reverse complement strand
GCGACAGCCGGGCCAGCGTGCTGACTACAGCACGCATTCAACCCACAGCCGAACCGTTTAACGGACCACACCAAGATCACGAAAGATCGAGGCTAGCCCCGTCACATAACAGCAACCAGCGGAAATGTCCGAGCAAATCTCCAGTTCCGCTGATCCGTTGCTGCCACTTTTGGATCGTTCCGTCAAGCCCTATGACGCCTAACTATCGTCCGATTGTGGACAATTGGCGATATTCCCCGGGATGGAATGGATCTTTACTCTTTAGTGGGGGCCGCCGCCCTTGTTGTGCGTGGGACTTGTCAACCCATGTGGTTCAAGGAACGTCAAGTTATCGCAGAGCACAGAGTTGTCAGGGTGGTGCTATGAGGGTGGGGACTGGGGAGTCCACTGTCGTGCTCCTCGGGGCCGTGCCACGCCGTGCGTCCAGTATCTGGACACGGGCGTACTTACGGCTCCTGTTATCCGGGGACACGTTATGCGCGCTGCTCGCATGCGTCTGCGTGCTGGGCATCCGGCTGATCGCCGGGGTGTACATACCGCTGGCGGAGTTCCTGCTGGGGTTCGGCCTGGTCGTCGCCTGGCCGGTCGCGCTCATGATGGGCGGGGCGTACCGGCAGCGGGCCAACGGTGAGGGGACAGAGGAGTTCAGGGCCGTCTTCAACGGCGGCGTCGGCCTGATGGCCACGGTCGCGATCATGGCGTACGCCACGCAGACCGCGATCGCGCGGAGCTTCGTGATGGCGATGCTGCCGCTCGCGTTGCTGATCACGATCTACTACCGCTACCGCATGCGCAAGCGCCTCCACCGAAGGAGAGCGGTGGGCGAGTACATGCGCCAGGTGATAGCGGTCGGGCACCGGGAGTCGATTCTCGACCTGGTGGTGCAGTTCAGGCGTCAGCCCTACCACGGAATGCGGGTGGTGGGGGCCTGCCTTCCCGACGATTCGATCGACGTCGATCTCGACGGGATTCCGGTGCTGGGGTCGTTCGGCGACGTGGCGAGCGTGGTCGAGCGGTCGCAGGCCGACGCGGTGGCCGTGCTGGCCTGCCCGGAGCTGGACGGGGCGGCGCTGCGCCGGCTGGCCTGGAGCCTGGAGACCGCGCGTACCGACCTGTTCGTGGCGCCGGCGCTGCTCGACGTGGCGGGGCCGCGCATCAGCATCAGGCCGGTCGCGGGCATGCCGCTGCTGCACGTGGAGCATCCCGAGTTCGACGGCGTGCGGCAGTTCGTGAAGACCGTGTTCGACCGGCTGGGCGCCGGGCTCGCGCTGCTGGTGCTGGCGCTGCCGCTGCTGGCGATCGCGCTGGTGATCCGTACGACGAGCGACGGCCCCGCGCTGTTCTTCCAGACGAGGGTCGGCAGGGACGGCAAGACCTTCCGTCTGGTGAAATTTCGTACGATGGTGGCCGATGCCGAACGGCTCAAAGGGACACTCCTCGACGCGAACGAGTTCGACGGCGTGCTCTTCAAGATTAGGAACGATCCAAGGATCACTCGGGTAGGCGCTTTCCTGCGGAAATACTCCCTCGACGAGCTGCCCCAGCTCCTCAATGTCCTGCGCGGGGAGATGTCCCTCGTCGGCCCGCGCCCGCCGCTGCCGCAGGAGGTGGCCGAGTACGGCACGGACGTCCGCCGCCGCCTCGTGGTCAAGCCGGGCATGACCGGACTGTGGCAGGTCAGCGGGCGCTCGGACCTGACGTGGGAGGAGTCCGTACGCCTCGACCTGCGCTACGTCGAGAACTGGTCGCTCATCCTCGACCTGCAGATCCTGTGGAAGACCTGGTCCGTCGTCACCCGTGGAGAAGGGGCGTACTAGAAGGTGAAGGCACTCGTGCTCGCGGGGGGTTCGGGCACCCGGTTACGGCCCATCACGCACACGTCCGCCAAGCAACTGGTCCCGGTCGCGAACAAACCGGTCCTGTTCTACGGCCTGGAGGCGATCGCGGAGGCGGGCATCACGGAGCTGGGCCTGGTGGTCGGGGACACGCAGGCGGAGATCGAGGCCGCCGTCGGGGACGGCTCGGCGTTCGGGCTGCAGGTGACGTACCTGCGGCAGGAGGCCCCGCTCGGGCTGGCCCACGGCGTGCTGATCGCCCGCGACTACCTGGGTGACGACGACTTCGTCATGTATCTGGGCGACAACTTCGTCGTGGGCGGCATCAACGGGCTGGTGGACCGGTTCCAGCGGGAGCGGCCGGCCGCCCAGATCATGCTGACGAAGGTCGGCGACCCCCGGCAGTTCGGGGTCGCCGAGCTGGACTCCGAGGGACGCGTGATCGGCCTGGAGGAGAAGCCCGCGCGGCCCAAGAGCGATCTGGCGCTGGTCGGCGTCTACCTGTTCAGCCCGGCCGTGCACGCGGCGGTGGCGGAGCTGAAGCCGTCGTGGCGGGGCGAGCTGGAGATCACCGACGCGATCCAGTGGCTGATCGAGGCCGGGCTGCGCGTGGAGTCCTCGGTGATCTCCGGTTACTGGAAGGACACCGGCAACGTCACCGACATGCTGGAGGTCAACCGGCTGGTGCTGGAGTCGGTCGAGCCCAGGATCGACGGGCTGGTGGACGGCGCCAGCGAGCTGATCGGCCGGGTCGCGGTCGAGCCGGGTGCCGTGGTCGAGCGCTCCAGGATCGTCGGCCCGGCCGTCATCGGCGCGGACGCCCGGATCCAGGACAGCTACGTCGGCCCGTACACCTCCATCGGGGCCTCCTGCGCCGTCACGGGCAGCGAGATCGAGTACTCGATCGTGCTGCCCAGGGCCTCCATCGCCGGGGTCGGCCGGATCGAGTCGTCGCTGATCGGGCACGACGTCGAGGTCACCCCGGCGCCCAACACCCCCAGAGCCCACCGTCTCGTACTGGGCGATCACAGCAAGGTGCAGATCAGTTCATGACCAGAATCCTGGTGACAGGCGGGGCGGGATTCATCGGCTCCCACTTCGTCCGGAGCCTTCACGACGCCTACGTCACGGTCCTCGACAAGCTGACGTACGCGGGCAACCGGGCCAACCTCGACGGGGTCCGGCACGAGTTCGTGCACGGGGACATCTGCGACGCGGGGTTGCTGGCGAGCGTCGTCCCCGGGCACGACCTGGTGGTGAACTTCGCCGCCGAGACGCACGTGGACCGTTCGATCGAGGGCGCCGCCGAGTTCATGCGCACCAACGCGCTCGGCACCCAGACGCTGCTCCAGGCGTGCCTGGACGCGGGCGTGCCGAAGGTGGTGCAGGTCTCGACCGACGAGGTGTACGGCTCGATCGACATCGGCTCGTGGGACGAGAACGCGCCGGTGCGCCCACGCTCGCCGTACGCGGCCTCGAAGGCGAGCGGTGACCTGATCGCCCGCGCGTACGCGGTCACGTACGGGCTGAACGTCTCGATCACCCGCTGCGGCAACAACTACGGCCCCCGGCAGTACCCCGAGAAGATCATCCCGTTGTTCGTCACGAACCTGCTGCTCGGCAGGAAGGTCCCGCTGTACGGGGACGGCGGCAACGTACGGGACTGGATCCACGTCGACGACCACTGCGCGGGCATCCGCCTGGTCGCCGAGCGGGGCGAGCCCGGCGAGGTCTACCACGTCGCGGGCACCGCCGAGCTGACGAACAAGCAGCTCACCAACCTCCTCCTGGAAGCCTGCGGCCGGGACTGGGACCTGGTGGAGCACGTCGCCGACCGCAAGGGCCACGACCGCAGGTACTCGCTGGACGACGCCAAGCTGCGGGCCCTCGGCTACCGGCCGGAGATCCCGTTCGAGCAGGGGCTGAAGGACACGGTCCGCTGGTACGCCGAGCACCGGGACTGGTGGCGGGGATGACCGTTCTGTCGTGCCGGGAGGCGGAGTGAGGTGGCTGATCACGGGGGCCGGCGGCATGCTGGCCGCCGACGTCCTCGACCGGGCCGCGCTGACCGGCGAGCCGGTGCTCGCCCTCGGCCGGGGCGAACTGGACGTGTGCGACAGGCGGGCGGTACGCGACTTCGTCTCCGCGTACCGGCCCAGGGCCGTGGTCAACTGCGCCGCCTGGACGGCGGTGGACGACGCCGAGACGCGCGAGGCCGAGGCGCTGGCCGTCAACGGGGACGCCGTGCGCTGGCTGGCCGAGGCGTGCGACCTGGTCGGGGCCCGGCTGCTGCACGTGTCCACCGACTACGTCTTCGACGGGACCGCGCCCGTGTCCTACCCCGAGGACGCGCCGGTCGCGCCGGTGAACGCGTACGGCCGTACCAAGCTGGCCGGGGAGTCGGCGGCGCTGGAGCACGGGCACTACGTGGTGCGCAGCGCCTGGCTGTACGGCGCGCGGGGGCGGAACTTCGTGAAGACGATGATCAGGCTGGCGGCCGAGCGCGAGACCGTCGACGTGGTCGACGACCAGCGCGGTCAGCCGACGTGGGCGGCCGACCTGGCCGACTACCTGGTGCGGCTGGCGCAGTCCGACCTGCCGCCGGGCGTCTACCACGGCACCAGCGCCGGTGAGACGACGTGGTGCGGGCTGGCCAAGGAGATCTTCACGCTGCTGGGCCTCGATCCTGGCCGGGTACGCCCCGTGACCTCCGCGGACTTTCCCCGCCCGGCCCGTCGGCCGGCCAACAGCGTGCTCGCGCACACCCGGGGACAGCCGATCCGCCATTGGCGGCAGGCCCTGCACGCGGCCTGGCCGGTGCTGACACGTGAGCCCCAGTGCAGCGTCGTCTAGAGCAACGTCGTCCGGAGCAGCGTTCTGAGGTTCGACCGGGTGGGGTGCCCGCGGGCGAGGGAACGGAGGGGCGGGGCCGGAGGAGGAGAGGAGCGGCTGCCGTGATGTCGTGGCTCGCGGTCGTGGCGCTGGCCGGCTGGGTGGGGCTGCGGCTGCTCGGCTGGGAGCCCGCGTTCTTCTGGTCCCAGCTCGTCTCGTTCACCCCCTACGCGGCAGCCCTCTCCCTGGTGCCGCTGCCCGTCGCGGTCCTCACGCGCGACCGTCCCCTCCAGGTGGCCGCGCTGGTGGTGGCCGGGGCGTTCGCGACGGTGGTCCTGCCGCGGGCGCTGCCGGAGCGCAACCCGCCCGCCGCGGGCCCGGTGGTCCGGGTGCTGGCCGTCAACCTGCTGCACTCCTCCGTGCCTCCGTCGGCGCTGATGGACGTGGTGGAACGGGTCCGGCCGGATGCGCTGCACCTGCTGGAGTTCACCGACCGGATGCGGGAGCGGGTGGAGGGGCTCGGGCTGGGGCGGCTGCTGCCGTACGAGGTCGTGCTGCCGGGCAAGAACTCCGAGGGCGCGGCGATCTACTCGCGGTACCCGCTGCGGCCGTCGGAGACGCCGATCGAGGCCCCCGTGTTCAGGGGCAGCCCCCGCCACCTCCCGGCGGTGATCACCCTGCCGGGCGGGCGGGAGGCCGAGTTCGTGGCCGTTCACGCGTGCGCGCCCTCGGAGGGCTGGCGTACGGCGTGCTGGGCGTCGAGCATCCGGGCCCTGCCGCCCGCCGAGGAGCGCCCGCGCGTCCTGGCCGGTGACTTCAACTCCACCCTCGACCACGTGGTGCTGCGCGAACTGATCGCCACCGGCTACCGCGACGCGGCGGACGTCACCGGCAAGGGGCTGTCCATGACCTGGCCCTACTACGAGCAGCCGAGATTGTTCCCGAAGGCGGCGATCGACCACGTGCTGGCCGATCGCCGGATCGCGATCCGCGGTTTCGAGACGGTGCCGCTGCCCCGTACGGACCACCGCGCGACGCTCACCGAGCTGGTTTTTCCGTGATGTCACGTTTCCGGAGTTGTGGGCGATATGCCATGGACACCCAGGGGGACGAATGACGAGGTTACCCGAGCAGTCCAGCAGGAAGACGGTGTTCGGCACCGTGCTGGACGCCCTCACCATGAGCCAGGTGGTCGCGCGGTGCGTGGCGGCGGTAGCCGAGCACCAGCGGCTGACCATCGGCGTGGTGAACGCCGCCAAGGTCGTCAACATGCGTACGGACCTCGCGTTGCGCCAGTCGGTCCTCGACAGCGATCTCGTGCTGGCCGACGGGCAGTCGGTGGTCTGGGCCGCGCGGATGCTCGGTCACCGGGTTCCCGAGCGGGTGGCGGGGATCGACCTGTTCACGGAGCTGATGGCGGAGGGCGGCAGGCGCGGGTACCGGGCGTACTTCCTCGGCGCGACCGAGGAGGTGCTGGCCCGCCTGCTGGCGGAGGTACGGCTGCGCTATCCCGGGCTGGCCGTCGCCGGCTCGCGTGACGGCTACTTCACCGCGGAGGAGTCGGCCGAGGTCGCCGCGGAGATCGCCGCCTCCGGGGCCGACCTGTTGTTCCTGGGCATCACCTCGCCGAAGAAGGAGATCTTCATCCGCGAGTGGGGCGAGAGCACCCGGGCGCGGATCGTCCACGGCGTGGGCGGCTCGTTCGACGTGCTCGCCGGGCGTACCCGCAGGGCGCCGCTGCGCTGGCAGCGGCTGGGCCTGGAATGGCTCTACCGCGCGTTGCAGGAGCCGCTGCGGCTCGGTCCCCGGTACGCCCGGACCAACGGCAGATTCCTGCTCCTGGTGGTCAGGGAGTGGGCCGGTGTCAGACGCAAGATCGAGGAGACGACGTGACGGATCACCGGATCGCTCTGCTGGGCCCCGGACACCAGGACTTCGTGACGAGGATGCTGGACCTCGCCGTACGCGGGCTGCCGCCCGGCTACGCCGACGGCGGGTTCGTGTTCACCCGCCGCGCCCGCAGGGACGCCGGCGGCGAGTGGACCGCGGTGCCGGAAGGACGCAGCATCCGCTACTCGGCGATCGTCGCGCTCGGCGTGGCGACGCTGGACGAGTCGCGGCAGCGGGCGGCGCTGGCCGGTGACGGCCTCCTCGACCTGGTGGGCCACCTGGTCAAACGGCTGCCGGAGGTGACAGGGCCCGGCGACGCCGCGCTGATCTGCTGGGCGGCGGCGCAGGCCGGGCACGCGGACGTCGACCTCGCTCTCAGCCGCCTGGCGGAGCTGGACACGGGTCCCCAGATCCACACGGTCGAGGCGGCGTGGGCGCTGGCCGCGCTGGTCGCGTCCGGGGTGACGGACGGCAGGACCGAGCGTGCCAGGGAGCGGCTGCTCGGCGGGCTGGCGGGCAACCGGCTCTACCCGCACGCGCTCGGGCAGGGGCCGCTGGTGCCGCGCTATCGCGCCCACGTGGGCTGCTTCGCCGACCAGGTCTACCCGCTGCAGGCGCTGGCCAGGCTGCACGCCGCGGTCGGCGACGAGGAGGCGTTGCGCGCGGCCGAGCGGGTGGCCACGGGGATCTGCCAGGCGCAGGGCCCGTACGGGGAGTGGTGGTGGCACTACGACGCCCGCAGCGGTGCGGTGGTCGAGGGCTATCCGGTCTACAGCGTCCACCAGCTCTCGATGGCGCCGATGGCGCTGCTCGACCTGGCCGAGGCGGGCGGCGCCGCGCACGTGGCGGAGATCGCCAAGGGGCTCGACTGGATGATCGAGCGGCCCGCGTTCGTGCGCGACGACCTGGCTCTGACGTGGCGCAAGGAGGCCAGGGCCGATCCCCGCAAGATCGTCCGCGGTCTGCGGGCAGCGGCGACAGGGGTGCACCAGGGGATGCGGCTCGGCGTGCTGGACCGGATCTATCCGCCGGTCGCCGTGGACCGGGAGTGCCGGCCGTACGAGCTGGGCTGGTTGCTGTACGCGTGGCTGGCCAGATGCGGACAGCCCTCGTGACTTCCGGCTGAATCGGTGCGATAGATCGAGTTCAGGGCTCGGGGGAGTATCGGCTCTTGAGGGGGTTCCCGTGTTGAGACGGCTTCGCCGTGCGCTCTTATCCGTTCTGCTGCTCACCACCGGCCTGGCCGTCGTCGCGCCGTCCGCCGCGCAGGCGCTACCGGGCAGCTTCCAGAGACAGGTCGTCTTCAGCGGGCTGACCAACCCGTCCAACATCGAGTTCGCCTCGGACGGCCGGGTGTTCATCGCGGAGAAGAGCGGGCTGATCAAGGTCTTCGACTCCATGACCGACACCACGCCGACGGTCTACGCGGACCTGCGCACGCAGGTCCACAACTTCTGGGACCGAGGGCTGCTCGGCCTGGCCCTGCACCCCGGCTTCCCCGCCGACCCGCGCGTCTACGTCCTGTACGCCTACGACGCCGTCCCCGGCGGCACCGCGCCGCGCTGGGGCACGCCGGGCGCGACCGCCGACCCCTGCCCGACACCGCCCGGCGCGACCGGCGACGGCTGCCTCGTCACCGGGCGCCTGTCGGTGCTGTCGCCCTCGGGCGGCGGCCAGATCACCGAGACCCCGCTGATCACCGACTGGTGCCAGCAGCATCCCAGCCACTCCGTCGGAGACCTCAAGTTCGGCCCCGACGGCATGCTCTACGCCACCGGCGGCGACGGCGCCAGCTTCAACTTCGCCGACTACGGCCAGGACAACCTGACCAGCTCCGACATCACCCCCGACAACCCGTGCGGCGACCCGCCCTCGCCGGTCGGCACCGCGCTGACCCCGCCGGCCGCCCAGGGCGGCGCGCTGCGCTCGCAGGACCTGCGCACCTCCGGCGACCCGGCGGCGCTCAACGGCACCACCATCAGGATCCACCCGGACACCGGCGCCGCCGCCCCCGGCAACCCGAACGCCGGCAGCAGCGACCCCAACGTGGCCAGGATCATCGCCTACGGGCAGCGCAACCCCTTCCGCTTCGCCATCCGGCCGGGCACCAGCGAGGTGTGGGCCGGCGAGGTCGGCTGGAACACCTGGGAGGAGATCAACCGGGTCGCCGACCCCACCGGCTCCGTGGCCAACTTCGGCTGGCCCTGCTACGAGGGCTCCGGGCGGCAGGGCGGCTACGACAACCTCAACCTGACCCTCTGCGAGAACCTGTACGCGGCCGGGCCCGCCGCGCACACGCAGCCGTACTTCGCCTGGAACCACGGCTCCAGGCCCGCGCCGAACGACCCCTGCCCGTCGGGCGGCTCCTCCTCCAGCGGCGTGGCCTTCTACACCGGCGGCTCCTACCCCGACTCCTACGACGGCGCGATGTTCTTCTCGGACTACAGCCGGTCGTGCGTCTGGGTCATGACCAAGGGCGCGAACGGCCTGCCCGACCCGGCGACCGTCACCACGTTCGACTCGGGCATCCCCGCCGTCGAGGTGCAGACCGGCCCCGGCGGCGACCTCTTCGCCGTCGACTACGCGGGCGGCCGGATCGTCCGCTACCTCTACGACAACAACCCGCCGAGCGCGGTCATCGGCGCGAGCGCCACGTCCGGCGTCGCGCCACTCGCGGTCGACTTCACCGCCGCGGGCTCCTCGGACGCCGACTCCGACCCGCTGACCTTCCGGTGGGACCTGGACGGCGACGGCGACTTCGACGACTCCACCTCCGCCACCCCGTCCTTCACCTACACCCAGCCGGGCTCGTACGTGGTGAAGCTGCGCGCCGACGACGGGCGCGGCGGCCAGGGAGACGCCACCGTCACGATCAACGTGGGCAACACGGCCCCGACCGCGGCCATCGTCTCCCCGGCGGTCTCCCTGACCTGGGCGGTCGGGGACACGGTCACGTTCTCCGGCACCGGCACGGACGCCCAGGACGGAACGATCCCCGGCTCACGGATGTCGTGGCGGCTGATTCTGCACCACTGCCCCGGCACCTGCCACGAGCACGAGATCACCACGTTCACCGGCGCGAGCGGCTCCTTCGCGCCTCCCGACCACGAGTACCCCGCGCACCTGGAGCTGCGGCTGACCGTGACGGACGCGCACGGCCTGACCGACACCGAGAGCGTGATCCTCCAGCCCAAGACGGTGGACCTGACCTTCCAGACCGTGCCGGCCGGGCTGCGGCTCGGCTTCAACGGCGAGCAGACCATCGCGCCCTTCACGCGTACGGTGATCGTGGGCTCGCACAACTCGGTCTCGGCGCCGTCGCCGCAGAGCGCCGACGGGTTCAGCCACACGCTGACCTCCTGGTCCGACGGCGGCGCGGCCAGCCACAACGTCACCGCGCCCGCCACCGCGACCACCTACACCGCCACCTACGAGCGCTCGCAGGCGCCGGACGGGCTGGTGGCCGCGTACGCGATGGACGAGGGCGGCGGCACGGCCGTCGGCGACGCCTCGGGCCACGGCAACGCCGGCACGGCGGCGAACACCGCGTGGACGGTGACCGGCAAGTACGGCCAGGCGTTGTCGTTCAACGGGACGTCGAGCTGGGTGACGGTGGCGGACTCGAGTTCGCTGCGGTTGACGGACGGGATGACGGTGGAGGCGTGGGTGCGTCCGTCGAGTGTGACGGGGTGGCGGACGGTGGTGATGAAGGAGTTCGGGGCCGATCTGGCGTACGCGATCATGGGAAGCGGGAGCAGCGGTCCTGGCGCGTTCATCCACACCACCTCGGGGGCCAACGCGCCCGCTCCCGCCAATCTGCCGCTGAACACCTGGAGTCATGTGGCGGCCACGTACGACGGGTCGACGTTGCGGATGTTCGTGGACGGCACACAGGTGGCCACCAACCCCACGACCGGTGCTCTGCGGACCGGCAGCAGCCCGTTGCGGATCGGCGGCAACAGCGGCTCGGGCGAGCACTTCAACGGCCTCATCGACGAGGTACGGATCTACAACAAGGCGCTCACCCCCGCCCAGATCGCCACCGACATGAACACGCCCGTCGGTCAGCAGGGGCCGCCCGACACCCAGCCGCCCACCGCGCCCGGCTCGCTCGTGGCGACCGGCGGCCAGGGCAGCGCCCAGCTCACCTGGACGGCCGCCACCGACGACGTGGGCGTGACCGGGTACACCGTCCACCGCTCCGCCACCGCCGGGTTCCCCCCTTCTGGGGCCAACCAGGTGGGCTCGACCGCGGGCACGGCGTTCACCGACTCGGGCGTCGAGCCGGGCACCTACCACTACCGCGTCGTGGCCTTCGACGGGTCCAGCAACACCGGCCCGCCGTCCGGCGAGGCGTCGGCCGTGGTGACCCAGGCGCCTGCGGTCACGGGGCTGGTGGCCGCGTACGGCATGGACGCGGGCACGGGCGCCGCCGTCGCCGACGCCTCGGGGAACGGCAACGACGGCACGGCCGCCGCGACGACCTGGGCGAGCGGGAAGTTCGGCCAGGCGTTGTCGTTCAACGGGACGTCGAGCTGGGTGACGGTGGCGGACTCGGGTTCGTTGCGGTTGACGGACGGGATGACGGTGATGGCGTGGGTGCGTCCGTCGAGTGTGACGGGGTGGCGGACGGTGGTGATGAAGGAGTTCGGGGCTGATCTGGCGTACGCGATCATGGGGAGCGGGAGCAGCGGTCCTGGGGCGTTCATCCACACGTCGTCGGGGGCCAACGCGCCCGCTCCCGCGAATCTGCCGCTGGACGCCTGGAGTCATGTGGCGGCCACGTACGACGGGTCGACGTTGCGGATGTTCGTGAACGGAGCCCAGGTGGCGACGAATCCGACGGGTGGTGATCTGCGTACGGGGACGAGTCCGCTGCGGATCGGCGGCAACAGCGGCTCGGGCGAGCACTTCAGCGGCCTCATCGACGAGGTACGGATCTACAACAAGGCGCTCACCCCCGCCCAGATCACCACCGACATGAACACCCCTGTCGGTTAGCCCCGGCTGCTCTCGTCACGCAGCCAGGTGGTGTAGTCGCCCGCGCGGATCGCGCGGGCGGCTCTCCGCCTGGCCAGCACCGCGACCGCGGCGAAGACGACCGCCGCGCCCACCAGGCGCGGCTCCCTGGCCACGATGGCCAGCAGGTCGCGCGCCCCCGTGCGCTCCCCGGCCGTGGCCGTGCCCTGCTCCAGCTCGCTCACGCTGGTCATCGCGCGTACGCGGCGGCGCAGCAGGTCGGCGAACGTCCGCGGGGTCTGGATCACGGCCCGCGCCTCGGTCACGACCGCGCGCTCCCCGGCCGAGAACGCGAGCGAGGCGGCCAGGTCGTCGGCCATCGCCGGGGGCAGGGCACGGATGCGCGCGTTGCCCGCGTCGTTCACCGCGATGACGCCGCGGCCGAACAGCCCGGCGCGCACGTGGGGGAGCCGCGTCCAGATCGCGTAGTAGGCGCGGATCGGCCATGGGCGGCCGGCCAGCGCCAGCTCCCGCTCGGGCGCGGCGGCCAGCGGCCCGCCGGGCGCGGCCAGCACGGCCGTGAGCGCGCGGGCGGAGTCGGTGCTCAGCTCGATGTCGGCGTCCACGTACAGGCGGGGGTACCCGCGGGCCGCCGCGTCGCCCATGCGTAACGCCTCGCGCTTGGAGGGGACGGGCGTGGTCAGGACGCGCACGGCGTACGTGCCGGCCACCCCGGCGGTGTCGTCGGTGCAGCCGTTGGCCACGACCACGACGTCGAACTCGCCCGGCGCCGCCTCGCGGAGCAGCCCGTCGAGCAGGCGGCCGATCACCTTGGCCTCGTTGTGGGCCGGAATCACGACGCTCACCACGTCGGCAACAGCCCCGCGTCGAGCGCCTGCTGGAGTGTGGGCGCGGCGGCGTCCTTGGCCGACAGGACGGGCTCGCCGTCGAGCGGCCAGTCGATGCCGAGGTCGGGGTCGAGCGGGTGCACGCCGTGCTCGCGCGCTGGGTCGTACGCGGTGGAGCAGAGGTAGACCACCGTGGCCGACTCGCTCAGCGCCAGGAAGCCGTGGCCCAGCCCTTCGGCGAGGTAGAGCCCGCAGCGCGCCGAGTCGTCCAGCCGCACCGCCTCCCACCGGCCGAAGGTGGGCGAGCCGACGCGCAGGTCCACGGCGACGTCGAGCACCGCCCCCGAGACGCACATGACGTATTTGGCCTGGCCAGGAGGCACGTCGGCGAAGTGCAGGCCGCGCAGCACGCCGCGCAGGGAGATCGAGCAGTTGACCTGGGCCAGCTCCATCGAGTGTCCGAGCGCCTCCCGCAGGTCGGCCGCGCGGAAGCCTTCCAGGAAATCGCCCCGCGGATCGCTGTGGATGCGGGGGGTGTAGAGCAGTGCTCCATCGATGCTCAGGCGTTTCATGAAGATACTTGTAACACTCATTGGTGCTCGCCCGAAGTATGGCTGGGAGTGGCCAAAGGGGGAAATCTTGTTATTTTCGGGTGGGGTTCATTGTTGACGACATCGTGCCGGCTGTGCGGCTCGGGCGACCTGGTCAGCGTGGTGGATCTCGGGGCGACACCGCCCTGTGAGCGCTTCCTCACCGCCGGACAGCTCGACGAGCCCGAGACCACCTATCCGCTCCACCTGCGGGTGTGCACCGGTTGCTGGCTGGCCCAGATACCACCGCTGATCACACCGGAAGAGACATTCACCGAGTACGCCTACTACGCGTCATATTCCGCTTCCTGGGTGGATCACGCACGGCAATTCGTCGACCGCGCTGTGGAACGGTTCAAACCGTCGTTCGTGGTCGAGGTGGCCAGCAACGACGGCTACCTGCTGCGGCACGTGGTCGAGCGCGGCGTCAGGTGCCTGGGCATCGAGCCGTCGGCCAACGTCGGGCAGGCCGCCAAGGACAAGGGCGTGCCCACGCTGACCGCGTTCCTGACGCCGGAGACGGGCGCTGCGGTGCGGGCCGGGAACGGTCCCGCCGACCTCGTCGTGGCCAACAACGTCTACGCGCACATCCCCGACGTGATCGGCTTCACCGAGGGGCTGCGCGCCCTGGTGGCGGACGACGGATGGGTGTCGATCGAGGTGCAGCACCTGCTGACCCTCGTGGAGCTCAACCAGTACGACACGATCTACCACGAGCACTTCCAGTACTACACGGTCGCGTCGGCGCAGCGGGCCCTGGCCGCCGGCGGGCTGACGCTGGTCGACGTCGAGCTGCTGGCCACCCACGGCGGGTCCATCCGCCTGTGGGCGCGGCCGTCGGGGAGCCCGTCCGAGCGGGTGCACGACGTGCTCGCCAGGGAGAAGGCCGCCGGGCTGCACGACCTGTCCGGGTACGCCGGCTTCGCCGACCGGGTGGCCCGGGTCCGCCGCGACCTGCTCCGCTTCCTGGTCGCCGCCGCCGACGAGGGAAAGACCGTCGTCGGCTACGGGGCGCCGGGCAAGGGCAACACGCTGCTCAACCACTGCGGCGTCCGCCAGGACCTGCTGGCGTACACGGTCGACCGCAACCCCTACAAGCACGGCAGGTTCACCCCCGGCACCCGGATCCCCGTCGTCGAGCCGGAGCGCATCGCCCGCGACCGTCCCGACTACGTGCTCGTCCTGCCGTGGAACCTGCGCGAGGAACTCACCGCCCAGCTCTCCTACGTGCACGAATGGGGCGGCCGCCTGGTCTTCCCCATCCCTCACCTGGAGGTCGTGTGAAGGTCGTCCTGTTCTGCGGGGGCTTCGGGACGCGCATGCGCACCGGCGTGCCGGGCGAGGTGCCCAAGCCGATGGCCCTGGTCGGCCCCCGGCCGCTGCTCTGGCACGTGATGCGCTACTACGCGCACTTCGGGCACAACGAGTTCATCCTGTGCCTGGGCTACGGCGCGCACCACATCAAGGACTTCTTCCTCGGCTACCAGGAGGCCACGTCCAACGACTTCGTGTTACGCGGCGGCAGGGTCGAGCTGTTGTCGAGTGACATCTCCGACTGGTCCATCTCGTTCGTGCAGACCGGGATCAACTCCCCGATCGGCGAACGGCTGCGGCGGGTGCGCCCGTACCTGGGCGGCGACGAGATGTTCCTCGCGAACTACGCGGACGTGCTCACCGACGCCCCCCTGCCCGACATCATCGGCCGCTTCGCCGACTCGGGCGCGGCGGCCTCGATGATGGTCGTGCCGCCGTCGCAGACCTTCCACTGCGTGGACCTCGACGAGAACGGCCTGGTCGGCGGCATCTCGCCGGTCAGCGAGATGCCCATGTGGGTCAACGGCGGCTACTTCGTGCTGACCCAGGAGGTCTTCGAGCACATCCCGGAGAACGGGGACCTGGTCGCCGACGGCTGCGTCGAACTCGCCAAGCGGGGCCGCCTGCTGGCCTACCCGCACCGCGGCTACTGGCGGCCGACCGACACCGTCAACCAGCGCATGGAGCTGGACGAGGCGTACTCGCGCGGCGAGCGCCCATGGGCGCTGTGGGAACGGTCCCAATGATCGGACTGCGCCCTGAACGGCTCACCGGCCTCGTGGCGCTCGGCGCCCACTGCGACGACCTGGCCATCGGGGCGGGCGGCAGCCTGCTCACGGTCTGCGCCGCCCGCCCCGGCCTGCGCGTGGACGCGCTGGTGCTCTCCGGCGGCGGCACCGAGCGCGAGGACGAGGAGCGCGCCGCGCTCGCCGACTTCTGCCCGGGGGCGGACCTGCGGGTCACCGTGCTCAAGCTGCCCGACGGCCACCTGCCCGCCCGGTGGGAGGAGGCCAAGACGGCGGTGGAGGAGCTGCGCTCGCGTACCGAGCCCGGCCTGATCTTCGCGCCCTGGCGGGGCGACGCCCACCAGGACCACCGCGGGCTGGCGAAGCTCGTGCCCACGGCCTTCCGCGACCACCTGACGCTCGGCTACGAGATCGTCAAATGGGACGGCGACCTCGCCGCCCCCACCGTGTTCCAGCCGCTCACGCCCGAGGTGGCGGAGCTGAAGGCGGACCTGCTGCAACGCCACTACGCCTCCCAGCGACACCGCGCCTGGTACGACCGCGAGGCGTTCCTGGGCCTGGCCCGCATCCGCGGGATCGAGTGCCATGCGCGCTACGCAGAGGCGTTCCACGTTTCCAAGCTGACCCTCGATCTGGAGAACTGATGCGCGTACTGCTCACCGGCCACCAGGGCTACCTGGGCAGCGTGATGGCCCCCATGCTGACCGAGGCCGGGCACCGGGTGGTCGGCCTGGACTCCGGCCTGTTCGCCGACTGCGTGCTCGGCCCCGCGCCCGAGCCGATCGAGACGCACGCCGTGGACCTGCGCGACGCGGGCCCTGAGCACGTGGCCGGGTTCGACGCGGTGGTCCACCTGGCCGCGCTGTCCAACGACCCGCTCGGCGCGCTCGCTCCCGACCTGACCTACGACATCAACCACCACGCCTCCGTCCGGCTGGCCAGGCTGGCCAAGGAGGCGGGCGTGCGCCGCTTCCTGTACGCCTCCACCTGCTCGGTCTACGGCGCGTCCGGCGGCGAGGACCTGCTGGACGAGGACGCGCCGCTGCGCCCGGTGACCCCGTACGCCGAGTCGAAGGTGCGGGTCGAGGACGACCTGGCCGCGCTGGCCGACGACCACTTCACGCCGGTGTTCCTGCGCAACGCCACGGCCTTCGGGTTCTCGCCCCGGCTGCGCGCCGACATCGTGCTGAACAACCTGGTGGGGCACGCGTACCTGAGCGGCGAGGTGCGGGTGTTGTCCGACGGCACCCCGTGGCGCCCGCTGGTGCACGCCAGGGACATCGCGGAGGCGTTCGCGGCGGCGCTGGACGCACCCAGGGAGGCCGTGCACGCGACGGCCTTCAACGTGGGCACCGAGGTCAACAACGTGACCGTGGCCGAGATCGCGGCCGAGGTCGTCGCCGCGGTGCCCGGCTCGACGCTGGCCATCACCGGTGAGACGGGAGCCGATCCGCGCTCGTACCGCGTCGACTTCTCCCGTATCAGGGCCGCGCTCGGCTACGAGGCCCGCTGGACGGTCAAGGCGGGCGCGGTCGAACTCATCGACGCCTACCGCGACCACGGCCTGACCGCCCAGGACTTCGGCCGCCGCTTCACCAGGCTGGCCCGCCTCGCCGACCGGCGCGCGGACGGCACCGTCGACGACACCCTCCGGCCATGACCGGGCCCGAGATGCACGACCTGGTACGCCGGCTCTACCCGCTGTGCCGCAGCATCACCGGCCCCGGGCTGCGCCGCACCCTGGAGATCATCGGCGAGTCGATCCCGCTGGAGATCACCGAGGTGCCGACCGGGACCAAGGTCCTCAACTGGACGATCCCCCGCGAATGGACCATCCGCGACGCCTACATCAAGGACGCCACGGGCGCCAAGGTCGTCGACTTCCAGGACTCCAACCTGCACGTGGTCGGCTACAGCGCGCCCGTCGAGGCGACCATGTCGCTGGGGGAGCTGCGCGGGCACCTGCACACCCTGCCCGGCCAGCCGGACCTGGTGCCGTACCGGACCAGCTACTACGCCGAGACCTGGGGCTTCTGCCTGAGCCAGCGGACCCTGGACGGGCTCGCGGACGGGCCGTACGAGGTCAGGATCGACTCCACGCTGGCCGACGGGCACCTGACCTACGGGGAGCACGTCGTGCGCGGGGCCAGCAGCCAGGAGGTGCTGATCTCCTGCCACGTGTGCCACCCGTCGCTGGCCAACGACAACCTGGCCGGGGTGGCGGTGGCCGTCGCGCTGGCCCGGCGGCTGACCGACCCCTGGTACACCTACCGGTTCGTGTTCGCGCCCGGCACGATCGGGGCGATCGCCTGGCTCGCGCGCAACCGGGCGCACGTCGACCGCGTCGCCCACGGCGTGACCCTGGCCTGTGCGGGCGACTCGGGCGCGATCACGTACAAGCGGAGCAGGCGCGGCGACGCCGAGGTCGACCGGGTCTTCGCGCACGTGCTGAAGGACCGGCCGCACACCCTGCTCGACTTCTCCCCCTACGGCTACGACGAGCGGCAGTACTGCTCGCCCGGGTTCAACCTCGCCGTCGGGTCGCTGACCAGGACGCCCTACGGCGGCTACCCGGAGTACCACACCTCGGCCGACGACCCGGACTTCGTCCGGCCGGAGGCGATGGAGGACACGCTGGAGACCCTGTGGACGGCCGTACGGGTCCTGGAGGCCAACCGCCGCTACGAGAACCTCAGCCCGTACGGCGAACCCCAGCTCGGCGCCAGGGGCCTGTACGGGTCCCTCGGCGGCCGCAGTGACACGAAACAGGCACAGATGGCGATGTTGTGGGTGCTGAGCTACTCCGACGGGAGCCACAGCCTCCTCGACATCGCGGAACGGTCGAACCTGCCGTTCCACGCACTGGCGGAGGCGGCGGCCGCCCTTCGGGGGGCGGGTCTGGTGAAGGAGTTGACGGGTTGAGCCTGGCGCTGAAAGTCGGCGACGTGGTCGAGGTCCTCAGCGCTGAGGAGATCCTCGCCACCCTGGACGAGAAGGGCGAGCTGGACAGTCTGCCCTTCATGCCGGAGATGCTGTCCTACTGCGGGCGACGGCTGACCGTGGACAAGGTGGCGCACAAGCTCTGCGACACCATCGGCAAGTCCGGGATGCGGCGGATGGACGACGCCGTCCACCTGGCGGGCGCGCGCTGCGACGGCTCGGCCCACGGCGGCTGCCAGACGGCCTGCCTGCTCTACTGGAAGACCTCCTGGCTCAAGCCGGTCACCGGCCCACCCGCCGCCGGCCCGGCCGGCCCTGGTGCGAGCAGTGGCGAGCGCCCACTGCTGCCCCTCCTGGAGGACAACACCCGCAGGGAGCCGGGGCCCGACGGCACGCCGCGCTACCGCTGCCAGGCGACCGAGCTGCTGCGCGCGGCCCCGGAGCGGCTGCCCTTTCGCGACCTCGGCCAGTACGTCACCGACGTCCGGTCGGGCAACGCCGGCATCGCCTCGACCCTGCGCACGCTCTTCTTCGGCGTGTTCAACCGCTACCAGCGGCTCTCCAGGAAGTTCCCCCGCCGACTGCGCATCAAGGGGGGCCTGGCCTGGGGGTTCGTCCGTCCGGGCCCGCACGCGGGCCCCGCGCCGAAGGCCGCGACCGGTCTGCGGCCCGGCGACCTGGTCAGGATCAGGTCCAAGGACGAGATCGTCGCCACGCTGACCACCAAGGGCTTCAACCGTGGCCTGGGCTTCGAGGAGAGCATGGCGCGTTCGTGCGGGCGCGTCGCCCGCGTGAGCGCCCGCGTCGAGCAGTGCATCGACGAGAAGACCGGCGAGCTGCTGCGGATGAAGAACCCCTGCATCGTGCTCGACGGCATCATCTGCGACGGCGTCTACAAGTCCAACTGCCCCCGCGCGTTCCTCCCGTTCTGGCGGGAGATCTGGCTGGAGCGGATCGACGAGCCGAGCTAGGGAAGACGGGTATGGCAGAGCAAACGGGCCCGGATATCAGCGACATCGGGCGCAAGGCGGGCCGAGGGGCGATGTGGAGCCTGCTCGGCACGCTGGTCACGCGCGCGGGCTCGTTCATCCTCGGCCTGGTGCTGGCCAGGCTGCTCGCGCCGGCCGACTTCGGCATCTACGCGGTCGCGCTCGCGGCCACCCAGTTCGTCATGGTCGTCAAGGACGTCGGCGTCATGTCGGCCGTCGTGCAGTGGCGGGGACGGCTGAAGGACATCGCCCCCACGGCCACGACGCTGACGATGTGCTCCGCCCTGGCCTTGTACGCGCTCTTCTGGGTCGGGGCGCCGTACTTCTCGCGGCTGGCGGGCAGCGAGGAGGCCACGCCCGTGGTGCGCATCCTCACCGCGGTCATCCTGGTCGAGGCGATCACGGCGGTGCGCAGCGCGGCCCTGCTGCGCTGGTTCCGCACGGGCAAGAACGCCAAGGCCGTGCTGGCGGGGTTCCTGGTCAACGCGCCGGTGGCCATCGTGCTGGCGGTCAACGGGGCGGGGGCGTACAGCTTCGCGTGGGGGCAGGTCGCCGGGGCCGTGGTCACGGGCGTGTTCATGATGCTCTACGCGAAGCTGCCGTACCGGCTGGGGTTCGACCGGCGGATCGCGGGCAGGCTGCTGCGCTTCGGCGTCCCCTCGGCGGCCGGGATCGCGCTGGAGATCTCCCTGCTCAACGTGGGCTACATCATCGTCGGCAACATCATGGGCAAGGACTGGCTGGGCTTCTACCTGATGGCCTTCAACGTGTCGAGCTGGGTGCCCGGCATGATCGGCAGCGCCATCCGCATGGTGTCGATCGCCGGGTTCTCCCGGCTGGCCGAACGTGACGAGGAGTCGCTGTCGCTCGGCGTGCAGCGAACCGTGCCGCTGCTCATCACGACGGTGCTGCCGCTGGGCGCCTTCATGGCCGTGCTGGCGCACCCGCTGATCATCTTCATCTACGGCGAGGAGTGGGAGCTGGCGGCCGGTGTGCTGCGCTTCCTGGCGGTCGTGATGGTGGTGCGCATGCTCACCTCCTTCGCCCTCGACATACTCAACGGGCAGGGCGCCACCCGCTCCACGGTCTGGATGAACCTCGGGCACGCGGCGGCGATGATCCCGGCGCTCATCGTCGGCACGCAGCTCGACGGCATCCGCGGTGCCGCGATCGGGCAGGCGGTGGCCGCGGTGCTGGTCGCGCTCCCGCTCGCCATGCTCGCCGTGCACCGCGCGGGCGTACGCCTGGCGCCCGTGCTGCCCGCTCTCGTCCGCCCGATGCTGGGGGCCCTGCTGTGCGGCGGCGTCATGCTCGGCCTCACGGCGCTGACCGAGGGCCTGCCGTTCGTCCAGCTCGCCGTGGCGGGCGGCGGCGGCCTGCTGGCGTACGCGCTGGTCGTGGTGACCCGCGACCAGTTCCACACCGTGAGCGATCGCCTGGTGCGGCTGCTTCCCGCCCGCGCGCGATGACCCCCGAGGAGAAGCGATGCTGGTGTCCATCGGAATCCCGGTCCGCAACGGCGCGGACCGCCTGGAGAGCGCCGTACGGTCGGCGCTCGCCCAGGACCACGCCGACATCGAGGTGGTGATCTCCGACAACGCCTCGACCGACGGCACGGAGGAGCTGTGCCGCGAGCTGGTGCGCCAGGACGGCCGGATCGCCTACTACCGGCAGCCGCACGACCTGCACGTGGTGGGCAACTTCGTGGAGGTGCTGCGGCGGGCACGCGGGGAGTTCTTCCGCTGGATGGGCGACGACGACCTGCTCGAACCGAGCTACGTGTCCAGGACGCTGGAGCCGTTCCTGGCCGACGAGCGGCTCATCCTGGTCACCTCCGACGTCACCTACACGGGCGCGGACGGCGCCGTGCACCGGCCGCACTACCGCGGCACCCGGATGCTCTCCGACGACCCCATCGACCGCCTGGACGAGCTGTGGGACGTGGTCACCACCCAGCACCACGGACTCGACCCCCTCTACGGCCTCATGCGGCGCGACCGGGTGGCCGCCGTGCCCCGGCCGCTGATGATCCGCGAGGACGAGGTCTACGCCACCATGCTCGCGCTGACCGCGCCCTGGGGGCACGTGCCGGAGCCGCTGGCGCACCGCAACCTGCGTGAGCGGCGGCTTTCCGGGATCGCCGCGGCGCTCGGCGTACCGGCCTGGACCGCGCACTTCGCGACCACGTTGCAGTTCAGGGCGATGTACCGGGCCCTGCGCATCCTGGAGCTCTCCGCGCAGCAGCGAAGCCGGGCGCGTGCCGTGCTGCTGCGTACGTACTGGCGTCGGCAGCGGCAGACGCTCGGGCACCGCGGCCGCAAACTCGCCGGGATGGCCGTCAGGTCCGTCTCCTCGAAAGGGTGATCTTCTCGTGTTGATTCGCATCGTGCGGTTGCTCATGCATCCGGGCCGGATCCTGCTGGCGCTCATGCGGCGGCTGCCGTTCGGCTCGTACGAGCTGCGCTGCGCCCTCGACCTCTACCCGAGGCCCCACTACGCGTACGGCGTGCAGCAGGCGGCCGAATTGGCCAGGCGGCTCGGCGTCGGCCGGATCAGCGTGGTCGAGTTCGGCGTCGCGGGCGGCGCGGGCATGGTGGAGCTCAACCGCATGGCGGCGCTGGCGACGGCCGCCTCCGGCGTGAAGATCGACGTCTACGGCTTCGACACGGGCGCCGGGCTGCCCAAGCCCACCGACCACCGGGACCTGCCCTACATCTGGCGCGAGGGCGACTTCGTCATGGACGTCGACGCGCTCAAGGCCCGCCTGGCGGGGGCGACGCTGGTCCTGGGTGACATCAGCGACACCGTGGGGCAGTTCCTCGACGGCGAGCGGCCGGCGCCGATCGGGTTCGTCTCCATCGACGTGGACTTCTACTCCTCGACCGCGGCGGCGCTGCGGCTGTTCGCGGGCGACCACAAGTATTTCCTGCCCCGCGTGTTCTGCTACCTCGACGACACCGTGGGCGACGACGACCAGGTCATCCACAACGACTACGTCGGCGAGCTGAGCGCGATCAGGGAGTTCAACGAGGCCAACGAGCTGATGAAGCTGGCCCCGATCAACGGCCTGCGGCACAAGCGCGCCGTCGCCGCCCCCTGGAACGACAACATCCAGGCGCTGCACCGCTTCGACCACCCCGACTACTCCACGTACGTCGGCCGGCCCGACACCCAGACGCAACTGCCGCTTTGAACACCCCCTGTAACGAAGCGACGGGCGCGGGCGAGAGAAGGGAAAAGCACAACGCGAGGGGGAAAATCTCGCTATGTCCGTTCTATTATCGAATAGCCGAATTGACGATGAGGTTCGGCGGAAAATGCTCTTCCAGGGGGACGTCTTCCTCTACTCGGCGACACCCGCCTCGACCGAGCTGATCGCGTTCGCCCGCGAGCTGGTCGAGGAGGCGTTCGAGGGCCGCGACCCCGAGACCGCCCAGCACGAGATGCCGGTCGAGGAGTTCGCCGCGCTGCTCGCGGCCCTCAAACCACGCTTCATCCACCACCCCACCAGCAAGAAGATCATCGCCACCCTGCTGGACGAGATGGGCATGGCGCTGGACGGGACCTATTTCGACGTGCCCAGGCTGCGCACCTCGACCTCGGGCCACTACCTCGACTCCGGCATCTCCTACGCCTACCACGCCCACCGCGACTGCTGGTACGCCGCCCCGTTCTGCCAGGTCAACTGGTGGATCCCGGTCTACGAGGTGGTCCCGGAGAACGTCTTCGCGCTGCACCCGCACTACTTCGACCGACCCGTACGCAACAGCAGCGGACGCTACGACTACGCGGAATGGGTCGCGGTCAGCCGTCCCACCGCCGCCCAGCACGTCCACAGCGACACCCGGGACCAGCCGAAACCCGAGGAGGAGCTGGACCTCGGCAGCGAGCTGCGCCTGGTGCCCGAGCCGGGCGGCATGATGCTCTTCTCCGGGGCGCACCTGCACTCCACCGTCACCAACACCTCCGGCAGGACCCGCTTCAGCATCGACTTCCGCACCGTGCACATCGACGACGTGCGCTCCCGCGCGGCGGCCCCGAACGTGGACGCCACCTGCCGCGGCACCACCCTGCGCGACTTCTACCGGGCCGACGACCTGACGCGCATCCCGGAGGAGTTGGCGGCCGCGTACGAGGCGGAGGCGCTGGCCAAGCTCACCTGACCCGCGCGCGTACGGCCTCGCGCAGGCCCTTCCAGCTCCTGTGCCGCTGGAACGGCAGCTCGAAGACCGACGCGAACACCCACGCCGCCCCCACGCTCGCCGGCACGCCCACGGCGAGCGTGAGGAGGAACGCTGGCATGCCCGCCGGCACGTGCGGCGCGACGAGCAGGCGGTTCACCATGACGACGATCGGCGAGTGGATCAGGTAGAGGCTGTAGGAGAAGGACCCCAGCCGCCGGACCGGCGCCGTGTCGAGCAGCCGCACGAGCGGCGCCGGTCTGCCCGTCGCCACCGCCACCAGCAGCAGCCCGGCGGCCGGGCCCACCGCCAGGTCCACCCAGAAGAAGTTCCCGACCACCCACACCGGCCCGGCCAGCACGACGAGCAGCAGCGCCGGCAGCGCGGCGGCCAGCGCGAACCAGTGCCAGGGCAGCCGGGCGGCCCGCTCCCGCGCGTTCACGACGCCCGCGCAGACCGCGCCCAGGGCGAACAGCGCCGCGAACTGCGGGGTCAGCCGCATCAGCAGGTCCACGGCCGGTACGGCCGGCGCCAGCGCCCCCACCGCCACCACGAGCGCGGTCACCGCGCCGAGCATCACCGCCGCGCCCATCCTGTGCAGCACCAGCAACATCAGCGGGAACACCAGGTAGAGCTGCGCCTCGACGGCGATCGACCACAGGGCGCCGTTGGGGCTGGGGGAGCCGAAGACGTCCTGCAGCAGCAGCCCGTAGATGACGACCGACTTCCCTGTGGGCGCCTGCTGCCCCGGCTGCGGGATGACCGCCCACGCGATCACCAGGCTGAACGCCAGCGCCGCCCAGTACGGCGGCAGGATGCGCCAGGCCCGCCGCTGGAAGAACGTACGCCCGCTGCCCAGCCGCCACCCGGACCGCGCGGGCGAGACCGCCAGCGAGAAGCCGGACAGCACGATGAACACCACCACCGCGAAATGGCCGTACAGCAGCCACCCCGTCCACGCGGGCGCGGCGTTGACCGGGAACCCGGGGAAGGACAGGAGCCAGCAGTGGTGCAGGACGACGAACAGCGCGGCCAGGCCCCGGATGCCGTCGAGCCCGGCCAGCCTGCCCCGCGTCACCGCACGCTCTTCTGTCAGCCCCACCGCAAGCCCCCGTCGACGTAGTCGTACGTCTATCGCTCCGGTGGCGGGCGGTGTAACCGTTTCGCGGCGGAAGTCGGGGGCTGTTGGGGGATGTAACGTCTGGTGGCCATGGCGCGATGGCCCTCTATAGAGCAAGAGTCGCTGATGCGGGGGAACGTACCAAAATGGAGTTCTGGAAGGCGATTCTTGGTCTTCTCCGGAGAATTCTGATCGGCCCACCGTTGGTTCTGGCGTCGCTCGCGGTGGGCGTCGTGGCGTACTCGGTGCTTCCTGTGCACTACTCGGCCGACGTCTCGCTCGTCCTGGCCACGCCGGTGAACGGCGGGACGATCCCGTCCGACAAGACCAAGCAGGGGCTCACCAACCCGTTCCTCTCGTTCAACGACGCGCTCAAGACCGGGGCCAGCATCGTCATCCTGTCCATGAACACGCAGGACGTCTGGACGGAGCTGGGCGCGCCCAAGGACGGCCCGACGGAGATCACGATCGACGACGGGCGCAGCAACCCGAACGTGCTGGACATCAACGGCCCCTACATCTACATCCGGGTCGACAGCGAGTCTCCGGCGACGGCGACGGCCGTGCTGATGGCGGCGCGCGAGCGGGTGGCGACAGAGCTGTTCAAGTGGCAGAAGGCGCTCGGCGCCCCGGCGAACACCTTCATCACCTCGACCGACATCGTGCCGCCCGCCAAGCCTGAGGCCGACCACAGCCTCAACTGGCAGGGCGGGATCATCGCCGCCCTGCTCACCCTGGGCGTCGGGTTCGGCATCGCGTACGGCGTGGTGCACGGGCGCGCCCGCAGGCGCCCGGACCTCTCGGCGCCCCCGGTGGTGGGGGCGGTCCTGGGAGCGGTCCAGCAACCCGCCCTGGGACCGATCCAAACGCCGGTCCCGACACCGGCTCCCGAACCGGTGGGGGTGCCGGTGGGGGTGCCGGGCAAGGCGGGCGAGCCCGCCGATGCGCCCGAGGCCGACGAGGACAGCTCCGCCACCATGGAGTTCCCCGCCTACCGGGGCGAGCCGCTCGCACCCGTGCCCGGTTTCCGGAAGGCGAGCCAGGACGACGGCGAGGGATGAGGCCCTGCCATGGACTTCTGGGCGACGGTGACGATCCTGTTCAGGCGCTGGTACGTGACGGTGCCCGCCTTCCTGCTCACGATCGCGGTGGCACTCGGCGTCTTCGCCGTGGCGCCCAAGACCTTCATCTCCACCTCGGCGCTCGTCCTGACCCTGCCGGTCACCGGCGGCAGCGTGCCGAGCGACCCCAAGTTCCCCAACCCGCGCACCAACCCCCTGGTCTCCTTCGACCAGGGGCTGAGCATGACCTCGTCGATCCTCATCCAGGCGCTGAACACCCCTGACGCGGCGGCCGAGGTGGGCGTGCCGCCCGGTGGCGAGGTCACGCTCAAGGTCACCAGCGGGGGCACCAACCCCGAGCTGATGCCGGCCACCCCCTTCATCGTCATCACCTGCGAGGCCCCGACCGCCGAGCAGGCGCTCGGGATCGTGACGAAGATGACCGCGCTGGCCCAGACGGAGCTGCGCGCCCGTCAGCAGCAGGTCAAGGCGCCGCCCACCACGTACGTGAGCGCCACCGTCGTGGTGCCGCCGACCCAGCCCGACGAGAAGAAGGGCAGCCGGATGCGCAGCGCGGTGGTCACCGGGGCGCTGGCGTTCTTCATGGGCCTGTTCGCCGCGTTCGCGGCCGAGAGCTTCGCCCGCCACCGCCGGGCCCGCCGCGGGACCGATCGGCAGGCTCCGGCCCAGCCCGACCTCGTGCCCGCCGCGGCCGCCGCGAGCAACGGATCGCGGTCACTGGCGGGGCGCGAAGGATGACCTGGGCCAGCAGCACGGCCACGGCGCCGGCGGTGACCGCGACGCCCGTGCCGCTACGGCACCCGCGGCGGGCCGACGGCGCCACGCTGGTCTGCGTGTTCGTCCTGTGCCTGCTGATCCTCCCGGCGCGCCTGGCGGTGGCCGGCCTGCCGCTCTCGCTCACGCCCGCCGAGATCGTGGCGCTGTCGCTGGGCGTGGTGTGGGTGTGCGCCCAGATGGTCAGGACGTCGGGCGTCGCCAAGGGGTCCAACCCGGTCCGTACCGCGATCTTCGCGTACGGGATGATCCTGCTGGCCGTCTACGGGTACGCGACCAACGTCTACCTGCCCTCCGACGAGCTGAACCTCGCCGACCACACGATCGTGCTCTTCGCCGGCTACGTGAGCCTGGCGCTGGTGGTCTGCGACGGCATCGGCAGGCGCGAGCGGCTCGACTTCGTGCTGAAGGCGGTGGTCATCGGCGGCACGTTCGCGGCGGTCGTGGCCCTGATGCAGTTCAGGCTGAACTTCGACCTCACCGAGTACCTGAAGATCCCCGGGCTGCGGCACTCCTCGGCGGAGGAGGTGCCGACCGTGATCTCCCGCTCGGACCTGCGCCGGGTCGCCGGCACGCTCGGGCACCCGATCGAGTTCGGGGCGCTGTCGGCGATGCTGCTGCCGCTGGCCGCGCACCTCGGCTTCCAGGCGCGCAGCCGGGGGGAGGGCGCGGTCCGCTGGTGGATCTGCGCCGCCGTCATCGCGGCCGGGCTGATGTTCTCGGTCTCCAGGACGGCCGTGCTCGGCATGGCGGGGGCGGGGCTGATCCTCCTGATCGGCTGGTCCAACAGGCGCAGGATCGCCACCATCGGGGCGTTCGTGGTGTTCCTCGGCGTGATGAAGGTCGTGGCGCCGGGGCTGCTCGGAACGTTCTACAACCTGTTCGCCGGGGTGGGCGACGACAGCAGCATCATCTACCGCACCCACGACTACCCCTTCGCGATGCGGGAGTTCGACAAGAGCCCGATCTTCGGCCGCGGGCCCGGCACCTGGTATCCGTTCAAACACCAGGTCTTCGACAACCAGTATCTGCTGTCGCTGGTCGAGACCGGGCTGCTCGGCGTGCTCGGCTTCGTCGGGGTGATCGTGTGCGGGATCGTCGTGGCCCTGCGCGTACGCGCGACCAGCGCCGACCCGAACGCCCGCAACCTCGGGCTGACCATCGCCGCCTGCCTGGTGATCCCGCTGCTCGGCGCGGCCACGTTCGACCTGCTCTCCTTCCCCGGCATCACCAGCGTGCTGTTCCTGCTCATCGGCGCGGCCGGGGCGCTGCTCCGCCTCGAACGCGCCGATCAGGCGGACAGGCTGCTCCTCAGCTCCTTCCAGGACCCCGCCGACAGGTCGCGCCCGCTGATGGCGCCGACCGGCAACGGCCACGGCAGCGCGAGGTCGGGGTCGTCGTAGCGGACGGCCAGGTCCTCGGCGGGGTCGTGCTCCCGGTCGATGCGGTAGCAGACGTCGGCGTGCTCGGTCAGCGCCTGGTAGCCGTGCAGCAGGCCCGGCGGCACGTAGAGGTGGGCGAAGGAGACGTCGTCGAGCCGGACGGTCACCTGCGAGCCGAACGTCGGCGACCCCGGCCGCGCGTCCACCAGCACGTCGAGCACGGCGCCGTGCGCCGCCCGCACCAGCTTGGCCTCTCCGCGCCCGGAACGGCCGTGCATGCCCCTGATCGTGCCCAGCCGCGAGCGCGACTGGCTGTCCTGGACGAACGCGGTGTGGTCGAGCCCGTGCTCCGCGGCGATCGCGGTGTCGAAGGTCCTGGTGAAGAAGCCGCGCTCGTCGTGGCTCGGCGTCGGCACGAACAGCAGCGCGCCCTCGAGCTCCAGCCGCTCGACTCTCATGGTGATCCTCTCATCCGGGTAGTGCCCGCAGCCGCCTGGAGGGCCGCAGCAGCGCCACGACCGAAGCTCTGGCCGTACGTCGACCGGCGGCCGCCCGCATCGTCTCACCGAGCAGCACGGCGAGGTAGAAGCCCGCGCTCGCGACCCTGCCCCGGCGCCGGCGGAAGAGCCGTACCCGGTTGACCGTGAGCAGCGCGGCCAGCATGGGGCTGGTCTTCGCCTCGCCGCCGATGTGCTCGATCACCGCGGCGGGCTCGTACCAGAGGGTCCAGCCCGCGTCGGCGGCCCGCAGCGCGTACTCGGTCTCCTCGCTGTACAGCAGGAACGACTCGTCCCACGGGCCGATCTCGGCCAGTGCGGTGGCCGAGACGAGCATCGCGGCCCCGGTGGCCCAGTCGGCGGGGCCAGGGCGTTCGTACCGGGTGGGGTCGGCCACCATCTCGCCCAGCGCGCCGATGCGGCCCGCCAGGCGGCCGCCGATCAGCGCCTCGGCGAGCGCGCGGCGCACGGTCGGCGTACGGCGCAGCGAGTGGTGCAGCACTCCCTCGGTGCTGACCAGCCGGGGCGCGGCGATGCCGGTGCCGGGGCGGCCGAGCGCCCCGGCCAGCACGGCCAGCGCGCCCGGACGCAGGCGGCAGTCGGGGTTCAGTACGAGGACCGCGTCCAGTTCGGCGAGGTCCAGCGCCGCGACGCCGGCGTTGATGGCCGCTGCGTAACCGGCGTTCCTGCCCACCCGGACGGGCCTGACGGGCAGGCCGGTGGCCTGCTCGGCGAGGCGGAGCGAGTCGTCATTGGAGGCGTTGTCCGCCACGACCACGGCCGACAGCCGTACCCCTGCCGCGCCCTCCACCAGGGAGGCCAGGCAACCGCCGAGCACTGCCGCGCTGTTGTAGGTCACGATCACGATCGCGACACGGGGGGAGCCTGACGTCACATGACGGCCATCGAACCCCAGCAATGGATCGTTACAGGTAACAGCGGGCACCGCCGGGGCGATGAGGGGGAGAGGGGACCAGGGGCGGGCTGCCGTAGAGACGGAGACACACTTCATGCGGGATCTGCAGGCTTTCACCTTTCGCCGGGACGAGTTCTTCCCGTTGGCGGACAAGTACTCCGACCAGTTCCGCACGGCGTCGCCGTTCCGTCACGTGATCATCGATGACTTCCTGCCGCCCGAGGTGCTGGAGCCGGTGCTCGAGGAGTTCCCCGAGCCGCGGGACGCCACCTGGCAGCGGTTCGACACCGCCCGCGAGGTGAAGCTGGCGCTGGCCGACCCCGAGCGCATGGGCCCGGCCACCCGGCACCTGCTGGCGGAGTTCAACGGGAGCGTTTTCGTCGACTTCCTGGAGCGGCTGACCGGCATCACGCAACTCGTCTCCGACCCGCACTACGAGGGCGGCGGCCTGCACCAGATCCGGCCCGGCGGCTTCCTCAAGGTGCACGCCGACTTCAACAAGAGCCGCAGGTTGAACCTCGACCGCCGGCTCAACGGCCTGCTCTACCTGAACAAGGACTGGCAGGAGGACTACGGCGGCCACCTGCAGTTGTGGAACAGGGACATGACCGAGTGCGAGGGCAAGATCCTCCCGGTCTTCAACCGGTTCGTGGTCTTCGCCACGACCGACGACGCCAACCACGGCCACCCCGACCCGCTCACCTGCCCGCCGGACCGGGCGCGGCGCTCGATGGCGCTCTACTACTACTCCAACGGCAGGCCGGACGACGAGGTCACCGACGACCACACCACGCTGTTCAAGCAGCGGCCCGGTGAGGCGTGGAAGAGCAACCTCCGCCAGGTCGCCAAGCGCTGGACGCCACCCGCGCTCGCCGATCTCGTCGGCAACCGGCGGACCAGGGACACGTGAGGCGGCACGTCAAGGGCTGGTGCCTCGGCGCCGTCCTGGTCGTGCTGCTGAGCGGCTGCCAGAGCGACGGCGGCGACAGGCAGCCGGTCACCACCCGGCAGCCGCCCACCCCGTCACCGTCGGCGTCCCCGTCCGTCTCGACGTCATCGCCGGAACCGGCCGGGCGCGCCTGGCCGGGGCCCGGCAACACGGGCGTGCCCGAGGGCGTACGGCTGCGCAAGTCGGGGTCCCTGCGCGTGACCAAGAACGGCACGGTCATCGACGGCCTCGAGGTGACCGGGTACATCACGGTCGAGGCCGACGACGTCACCATCCGCAACACGCGGGTGCGGGGCACGAAGGGCTGGTGGGGGATCCTCCAGCGCGAGGGGCGTACCGGGCTGACGGTCGAGGACAGCGAGATCTTCGGCAACGGCAGGCAGCGCACCCAGTTCGGCATTCTCAACCAGGGCAAGCTGATCACGGTCCGCCGGGTCGACGTCCACACGATCTCCAACGGCATCCTCACCCAGCAGGGCCTGGTCGAGGACTCGTACGTGCACGACCCGAAGTACTACGACGGCGACCACACCGACATGATCATGTCGACCGGGCCGCCCGCGCCCGGCACCGAACTGGTCATCCGGCGCAACACGGTGATCAACACGCTCGACCAGACCGGCGCGATCGCCCTGTTCCAGGACTTCGGGGTGGTCAAGGACGTGACGGTGGAGGGCAACCTGCTGGCGGGGGGCGGCTGGTCGTTGTACGCGGGCGCCGGGGCCAAGGGCACGTCCTCGAACATCAAGGTGATCGACAACGTCTTCAGCCGCCGGGTCTGGCCCAAGGGCGGCTCGGCGGGGCCGGTTTCGTATTGGGATAATGACGGGCCCGGAAATCAGTGGCAGGGCAACACCTGGGAAGACGGCGGGACGGTGCCGCCAGGATAGAGATCGTCCGCTCGATTCGTGCGGCAAATGGGAAAATTGGAATACTTGCGAATTGAGGGGAAAGCGAGTCCTTTTCGTTAAAAATACCCTCTTCGTGCTTCCGGCGTGGCTAGTCTCTCCCCTTGAGAGATCCGGCCTGGGATTCGGCCAATATTCGGCCCACTGTTCGGCTCGGCCACGATCGGAAGGAGTCGCCTGTGTCCAGGCATCGAAGGAGCAACAGGCGTATCGGGTGGTTATCCCTGGTCGGCGTCTCCGCGGTGGCGGTGCTGGCAGGTGGGTACGGCATCATCGTCCTCGACACGCCGGAGCCTCAGTCGTCCCTGACGGGCGCGCGTGAGGCGGGTGCCGAGGCGGGTGCCACGGCATCGCCCCAGGCGGCCGCCGGCCGCGGACTCAGGCCGCGCGTGACCGGCACCGGCTCCCCGAACGCCCGGTCCACCAGGGACCCCTGGCGGTGGTGGCCAGGACGGCCGACGAGGAAGCCGACCGCGCGCCCGACCCGCAGGCCCACCAGGACCCCCACCCCCACCCCGTCGGCGACCAGGACGACCAAGACCGCGACCCCCATCGTCACGCCCACGAGGACCGTGACACCCACACCCACCCTCACGCGTACGGTGACACCCACACCCACACCCACGCTCACGCGTACGGTGACACCCACCGTCACCCCGACGACGACGCGCACCCCGACGCCCACGAGAACGCCCACGAGGACACCCACGCCCACGCCAACGATCACGATCACGGTCACGCCCACGGGAACCGTGACGCCCACCCCGACCTTCACGGGGACGCGCACCCCCACGGCCACTCCGACCGTGACCCGCACAGTGACTCCGACGGTCACCCCCACTGCGACCCCGACCCAGACCCCGACCTCGACCCCGAGCCCGACGTCCACCAGAACCGTGCCGCCACCCCCCGGCGGCTGGCCAGGCCCAGGCAACACCGGCGTCCCCGACGGCACCCCGATGGTCAAGAAGACCGGCTCGATCGTCATCAGGGAGGACGGCAAGGTCATCGACGGCTGGGACGTCACCGGCGACCTCACGGTCGAGGCCGACAACGTCACCATCCGCAACACCCGGGTCCGCGGGCAGTCCGACTACTGGGGCATCCTCCAGCGCAAGGGCTTCTCGGGCCTGAAGGTCGAGGACAGCGAGATCTTCGGCAACGGCAGGCAGCGCACCCAGTTCGGCATACTCAACCAGGGCAAGATGATCACCATCCGCCGGGTGGACATCCACACGATCTCCAACGGCATCCTCACCGACCAGGGCCTGGTCGAGGACTCGTACGTGCACGACCCGAAGTACTACGCGGAGGACCACACCGACATGATCATGTCGACGGGCACGGCCGCCGCGGGCACCGAGCTGATCATCCGCCGCAACACGGTGATCAACACGCTCAACCAGACCGGCGCGATCGCGCTGTTCCAGGACTTCGGCGTGACGCGCAACGTCACCGTGCAGGGCAACCTGCTGGCCGGAGGCGGCTGGACGCTCTACGCGGGCGCGGGGCGCAAGGGCCTGTCCTCGAACATCAAGGTGCTCGACAACGTCTTCAGCCGCCGCGTCTGGCCGAAGGGCGGCTACGCGGGCCCGGTGTCGTACTGGGACGCGAACGGGCCGGGCAACGTCTGGCGCGGCAACACGTGGGAGGGCACCGGCGCGGGCGTGATGGCCGGGGGCTGACCGGCCGGCCGGTGGCCGGGCTCAGCCGCGGACCGCGATGACCGACTTCACCAGCCCCGCCAGCCGCTCGAAGCGGATCAGCGACTTGGGGAAGTAGTGCCGCATCTCGGTCACGCTGAGCAGCTCGACCTCCATGGCGATCATGCGCGCGGCGTCCCGGTCGGAGGTCGGGGTGTGGACGAGCGGCCAGCGGCGCAGAATCGTCGTACGCGCCGCCAGCGGCAGGAACTGGAACCCGGGGAACAGGAAGTGCGGCTCGACCGGGAAATAGCGGTAGGGCGTCTGCACCCAGTGCCGCTCGGCCATCTCGTGCACGGTGTCGGCGAAGCGCTGACGGCGCTGGTGACCGCCCACGTGTTCGATCACGGCGTTGGAGAAGACCAGGTCGTAGCGGGTGCCGCGGATGGCGGTCGGGAGGTCGCAGGCGTCGGCGACGTCGGCGCGCAGCCACGCGGGCAGGTCGGCGGGCGGCTGTTCGAGGTTGACGATGTGCACGTGCGCCGGCTGGATCGGGGCGCGCATCCAGGCCCCGGCCGTGCCGCCGAGGTCGAGGACGTTCATCCGGTCGAGGTCGGGGAACCGGGCGGCGAACCACTGCCACCTCCGCGCCCGCGCCTTGGCCCCCAGGGAGTCCGGAGCGTCCACGAATCGACTGCGCAGACCATTCAAACGGCTCATAAAGGGGCTCCTCCGGCCAGATAAGTACCCCAATGCTCCCAGAATTCAACCCGAGAACCTAAGAAGGCGAATCTTCGTGACATTCTTGGGACGCGTACCAATTGACCGTTCGGCGTAACCCGTCGTCCAATTCCGTGCCAGGGTGCCAGCCGAGCAGATCAGCGGCGGGCGCGATGTCGCCGACCTGCGTAATATCGTGCGGGCGGTCGGGAGAGGTGCCGAATTCCGGGGAGGTGTCCGCGCCGGTGATGCGGTAAAGCCTCGTGACGATCTCGTGGGCGGGGGTCTCGACGCCCGTCGCGATGTCGAGCGTGTGCCCGATCGCCTTGTCCGACTCCCCGGCCAGGACGTACGCGTCCACGACGTCGTCCACGTAGATCCAGTCGGCGAGCTTGGTCCCCCTGGTGAGCCGGGGCCGCCGGCCCCGCAGCAGGCAGAGCGTCACGTACGGCACGAGCTTGGTGGTGTCGGGCTGGGCCGGCCCGTAGACCATGCTCGGGCGCAGCACGGTGACGGGCAGGTCCCAGAGCCGGTGGTAGAGCTGCGCGTAGCCGGTGGCGGCCCACTTGGACATCGCGTACGCCGACGACGGCGGGGCCAGGTCGTTGCCCGGCCGCGGCTCCTCGATGGAGCCGGTGAAGACGGTCCTGACGTCGTTCGCGCGGGCGGCGGCCAGCAGGTTGACCGAGCCGAGGACGTTGTTCTCCAGGGTCGCGCGGATCACCTCGTCGCTTCTCGACCCGGTGACCTCGCCGGCGAGGTGGAACAGCACGGCCGGGCGTACCGACCGGAGCAGGCTCGCCGTGGCGGCCGCGTCGGAGAGATCGGCCGCGTGCCAGGTCTCGCCGTGCCGAGCCGGCCGGGGTCGGCGGCTGACCGCGTGCACCTGGGCGCCGAGCGCGCGCAGGCGCCGCACCAGATGCGAGCCGATGAACCCGGCCGCCCCTGTGACCAGCACCACGGTTCGCGGCCAATACGCCATCGTGATTGACCTCCGTGGGAGATGGAGCCGTCGGGCCGACGGCTCCATCTAATACATCAACTAGCCGATGCGCCAGGTGTCGCCGCCGAGCAGCAGCTCGCTCAGGTCGCCGGGCCCCTTCTCCGTCACGGACGCCTCGAGCTGCTCGGCCATGAGCACGTCGTACGCCGGGCGGTCGACCTGGCGGAAGATGCCGATCGGCACGTGCTCGAACGCGGGCTCGTCGAGCCTGCTGAGCGCGAAGGCCACCGACGGGTCGGGGTTGTGGGCGTCGTGCACGAGGACCTGGTCGTCGCTCACGCCCTCGCGCGCCACGACCTCGATGCCGCCGTTCGCGGCCCGTACGACGGCCTTGGAGGCGCTCACGATCGGCTGCCCGTGCTCCAGGCGCAACGTGATGTCGTCGCGGATCGCGGGGTCCTTGAGCTGCTCGAAGGCGTTGTCGTTGAAGATGTTGCAGTTTTGGTAGATCTCCACCAGCGACGTGCCGCGGTGCGCGGTCGCCTCGCGCAGCACCGACTGCAGGTGCTTGCGGTCGGAGTCGATGGTCCTGGCCACGAACGACGCCTCGGCCCCGATGGCCAGCGAGATCGGGTTGAACGGCCGGTCCAGCGAGCCCATCGGCGTCGACTTGGTGATCTTGCCGACCTCGGAGGTGGGCGAGTACTGGCCCTTGGTCAGACCGTAGATCCTGTTGTTGAACAGCAGAATGTTCAGGTTGACGTTGCGGCGCAGTGCGTGGATCAGGTGGTTGCCGCCGATGGACAGCGCGTCGCCGTCACCGGTGATCACCCACACGCTCAGGTCGGGCCGGCTCGCCGCGAGCCCGGTGGCGATGGCCGGCGCCCGGCCGTGGATCGAGTGGAACCCGTACGTGTTGAGGTAGTAGGGGAAGCGCGACGAGCATCCGATGCCCGACACGAACACGATGTTCTCGCGCCTGAGCCCCAGCTCGGGCAGGAAGCTCTGCACCGCGGCCAGGATCGCGTAGTCACCGCAACCCGGGCACCAGCGCACCTCCTGGTCGGACTTGAAGTCCTTCAGGCCCTGCTTGGCGTCGGTCTTCGGGACGAGCGACAGGCCCTTCCCGTTCACCAGCTCACTGGTCACTGTCGATCACGTCCTGGATGACTCCGGCCAGCTCCTCGGCCTTGAACGGGAGCCCGCGCACACGGTTGTAGCTGATCACGTCGACGAGGTATTTCGCCCGCAGCAGCAGCGCGAGCTGGCCCAGGTTGATCTCGGGCAGCAGCACCTTGTCGTAGCGCCTGAGTACGTCGCCGGTGTTGGCGGGCAGCGGGTTGAGGTGGCGCAGGTGGGCCTGGGCCACCTTGCCGCCGCTCTTCCTGATGCGCCGCACGGCCGCGGCGATCGGCCCGTACGTCGATCCCCAGCCGATGACGAGCACGTCGGCGTCGCCGTCGGGGTCGTCGACATCGAGCGCGGGCACGTCGATGCCGGCGATCTTGGCGGCCCTGGTGCGGACCATCAGGTCGTGGTTGTCCGGATCGTAGGAGATGTTGCCGGTGCCGTCGGCCTTCTCGATGCCGCCGATGCGGTGCTCGAGGCCGGGGGTGCCGGGGATGGCCCACGGGCGGGCGAGGGTCTCGGTGTCGCGCTTGAACGGCAGGAACTCGCCGTCCGCGCCGTTGGGCTCGGTGGTGAACGTCTGCGAGATGTCCGGCAGCTCGGAGATCTCGGGCAGGCGCCAGGGCTCGGACCCGTTGGCCAGGTAGCCGTCGGAGAGCAGCATGACCGGTGTGCGGTACTTGATCGCGATCCTGGCCGCCTCGACGGCCGCGTCGAAGCAGTCGCTCGGCGACATCGGCGCCACGATCGGCACCGGCGACTCGCCGTTGCGGCCGAACATGGCCATCAGCAGGTCGGTCTGCTCCGTCTTGGTCGGCATGCCGGTGCTCGGCCCGGCCCGCTGCACGTCCACGACGATCAGCGGCAGCTCGGTGGTGACGGCCAGGCCGACCGTCTCGGCCTTCAGCGCCACACCCGGGCCGCTGGTCGTGGTCACGCCGAGCGCCCCGCCGAACGCGGCGCCGAGCGCCGCGCCGACCCCGGCGATCTCGTCCTCCGCCTGGAAGGTACGGATCCCGAAGCGCTTGTGCTTGGACAGCTCGTGCAGGATGTCGCTGGCCGGGGTGATCGGGTAGGACCCCAGGAACAGCGGCAGCTTCGACTGCACGCTGGCCGCGATCAGGCCGTAGGCCAGCGCCTGGTTGCCGGAGATGTTGCGGTAGACGCCCGGCGCCAGTCGCGCGGGCTTGACCTCGTACGAGACGGAGAAGGACTCGGTCGTCTCGCCGTAGTTCCAGCCCGCCTGGAAGGCCGCGATGTTGGCCTTGGCGATGTCGGGCTTCTTGGCGAACTTCTGCTCGAGGAACGTGATGGTGTGCTCGGTCGGCCGGTGGTAGAGCCACGACAGCAGGCCGAGGGCGAACATGTTCTTCGACCGCTCGGCGTCCTTCTTGGACAGCTCGAAGCCTTCGAGGGCCTTCACGGTGAGCGAGGTCAGCGGCACCGCGTGCACGCGCCACTCGCTGAGCGAGTCGTCCTCCAGCGGGTTGGCGGCGTAGCCGACCTTCTGGAGGTTGCGCTTGGTGAACTCATCGGTGTTCGCGATGATGTCCGCGCCTCTCGGCAGGTCGCCGAGGTTGGCCTTGAGCGCCGCCGGGTTCATGGCCACGAGCACGTTCGGCGCGTCGCCCGGCGTGAGGATGTCGTGGTCGGCGAAGTGGAGCTGGAAGCTCGACACGCCGGGCAGGGTGCCTGCGGGCGCGCGGATCTCGGCGGGGAAGTTGGGGAGCGTCGACAGGTCGTTGCCGAACTCCGCCGTGCCCGCGGTGAAGCGGTCGCCGGTGAGCTGCATACCGTCGCCGGAGTCTCCAGCGAACCTGATGATCACACGGTCAAGTTGCTGGACCTGCTTCGTCACAGCTCAGTCCTCCTCGACGCGCCACTGCGCGTTTGCCTTCGGCGCGTTCTCTGTTTCCATGCTAAATCCTCGGAAGGTCACGCGTTTGCGTCCCGCAAAGAGCGGGTAAACGTGGTCGACTGACAGTCAGGGTGAGGTGGGAGAACGACGACACAGTCCGGAGGCGAGCCTGCAGAGGTCTACATGCAGGCGGGCGAACAGGACGGTTCGGGTCACGAGCGCCAACTATACGTCCCCCCAACACGCGCTCGGTGTCAGGGCTGCTTACCGGGCGGTTAGTTCCCTGACCTGTACAGGCGTCCGGCCTGCATCCCCGCAGTGCCGTACAACTCGGGAACGGTCACGAAGCTGTAACCCTTCCCACGCAACGTTTTGAGGATGTCCGGAACCGCATCCACCGTTTCCCGGTGAATGTCGTGCAAGAGAATGATCGCACCTGGATGCGCCTGGCGCACGGTCCGGTCCGCTATGTCGCGCGGTTCGCTGCCGGGCCCGTCCTCGGCGTCGACGCTCCACGTGACCAGCGAGAGCCCCAGGTCACGTGCCACGTCCTGTACCTGCTGGCTCACGGCCCCGTACGGCGGGCGCAGCAGCCTGGGACGCTGCCCGGTGACGGCCGACAGCGTGTCCTCCGCCTTCCCGATCGAGTCCGCGATCTTGCTGCTGGCCTGTTTCGACAGGTCCGTATGTGCCCAGGAGTGGTTGCCGACGAGGTGGCCCTCCGTGCTCATCCGCTTCAGCAGCGCCGGTTGGGCGGCCGCGTTGCTGCCCACGGCGAAGAACGTGGCCCGCGCCCGTTCCTGCGCCAGCAGGTCGAGCAGTTTCGCGGTGTACGGCCCCGGCCCGTCGTCGAACGTCAGCGCCACGCACTTGACCTGCGCGCAGTCCACGCTCCCCGACCCGCTCCCTGCGCTGGCCACCCCGGGCGTGGGCGCGAACGGCGGCGTGCCGCCGCCCGCCGCGCGCGTGGCCGCCGCCCGCACGCTCTCCTGGGCCCGCCGCCCCAGGTCCGACAGCAGCGGCGCCACCTGATGCGCGGGCACGGCCACGGCCAGGCGGCCGATCGAGCACGGCCCGATCTCGCAGTCGTCGAACTCCACCACGAGATCGCCGCTGCGGTTGAACGCCATCGAGTCGAACTCGTTGCCGCCCGCCTTCAGCTCGTTCCGATCCACCTGTGACCCGCGCTTCTCCAGCAGGCCGCTGACCAGCGTCACCAGTCGCTCCTGGGACGCCTGTCCCGACAGCAGCCCGGTGGAGTCGATGGCCTGGCCCTTGGCCGGGTCGAACCAGTACGTACGGGTGGAGTTGCCCCAGGTCTTGCCGAGGAACTCCCCGGTGCGCAGCCGTACCGCGACGGCCTGGGGAGAGGCGGCGGCGAGCTGCCAGTCCACGTTCAGCTCGGCGCGAGGACCGGAGGCGTCCTCGCCGCGCGTGCGGCTGTGGAACGCGCGGAGCTGGCGCTCGGCCCGGGCGGACAGGGCCCGGTTGAGCGCTGGGGCGTTGGCCAGCTCCGGATAGTTGATGTGCACGTATCCTCGGGCGGTGGAGTCGCCTTCGGTCAGCGTTCTGGTGGACAGGCCGGCGACGGTCGCCGGGTCGACGAAGTCGATCAGTGTCGGCTCTGCCGGCACCACGACATCCCCCTCGTGGGCGGAGGCGAGGCTGCAGCCGGAGACCGAGAGGGCCAGCAGAGCGATTCCGGTGAAGAATCGCGGTATGCGCATAAACGTCAGGGTATGTGGCTATTCTTACCATTTACCTGGATTTTGTGTGATCGGCGGAGAGGCTTTGACCGCGCTGGGTATCGGCACGGCGCCGGGTTACGATCCCGTCATGGACGGCTACTTCGGCTCCTACGCGCTCGTGGCCGCGCTGCTCGCCATCGGCGTCGCCATCGTGGCCGGTGCCCTGTTCGCCAACCGCCTCCTCCGCCCCACCCGCCCGACACCGGAGAAGCTGACCACGTACGAGTGCGGGGTCGACCCCGTGGGGGAGGGCTGGGCGCAGTCGCAGGTGCGCTACTACGTCTTCACGTACCTGTACGTCGTGTTCGCCGTGGACGCCGTCTTCCTCTTCCCCTGGGCCACGGTCTTCGACGCGCCCGGCTACGGGCTGACGACGCTCGTGGAGATGTTCGTCTTCCTGGGGTTCATCGCCCTGGGCATCGTGTACGCGTGGCGCAAGCGCGTACTGAGCTGGACGTAGCGACGGACGCGCCGGCCGGAGAGCGTTATCCGGGCGTGCTCCCGCTGTGGCACCTTGCTGTGCCGTGACCCACCACCCCCAGAGCCCTCACAGGCTTGATCACCCCCAGAGCGACCTTGACTGCCCGCAGTGCGCCCAGCCGCTCAAGACCGAGCCCCCTTACCCGCAGTGGTGCCCGTCCTGCGACTGGAACGTCGTACGCACCCCCGCCCCGGCGAAGAAGGCCCACTTCGCCCGATTATCGGAAAGACTCGTCCGCGGCCTGCACGAGGACGTCGTCCGCTCGCGTACCGACGGATCCGGCACCTCGGTGGGAGCGGCCCGCGTCGCCACCTACGCCCTCGCCTTCCTCGTCCACCTCCTCGCCCCCGCGTTCCTCGCCCTCGGCGTCTACCTCGTGACCCGCTGGACCCTCTTCGCCGTCCTCCCCGCCCTGGTGGCCCTCGACCTGGCCTGGCTGCTCCGGCCCCGCCCCGCCCCCTTCCCCCGGGACGCCGAGCCCCTCACCCGCGAGGCCGCCCCGACCCTGTACGCCCTGCTCGACCGGATCGGCGACGAGATCGGCGCGCCACGTACCGACCTGGTGGCCGTCAGCGGCTCGGTGAACGCGTCGTTCCGCACGTACGGCTGGCGGCGTCGGCGCCTGGTCGAGATCGGCTACCCGCTGTGGATCATCCTCACCCCACAGGAACGCGTCGCGCTCCTCGCCCACGAAATGGCCCATTCCCGCAACGGCGACGGCAGGCACGGCCTGGTCGTGGGCAGCGCGCTGCACTCGCTCGGCGTGTTGCGCGATGTGACCCGTTTCGGCTGGGAGCCGGGAGACGGCGCGTCGCGCTGGTTCGCCGAGTCCTTGCTCGCCGTCGTCGGGCTGCCCGTACGGGGCCTGATCGCGGTGCTGGAACTGCTGCTGTACCGCTCGTCGCAACGGGCCGAATACCGGGCCGACGAACTCGCCGCCCAGGTGGCGGGCGTACCCGCCATGAACTCGTGTCTGAACTCGCTGGTCACCCGTGCGGACCCCGCCGTCCGGTTCCTGGACACGAGCGTCGTCGTCACCAAGGCCGACGAACTCTGGACGGCGCTACGGGCCGCCGTGGACACCCTCCCGGACTCCGAACGCGAACGCCGCCGCCGAGCCGCCCGCCTGAAGGAACTCCGCGTGGACCAGACGCATCCCCCTACGTACCTGCGGATGGAGTGGGTGGCGAGCCTCCCGTACCCGGAGGGCCGCGTACGCGCTGCGGGACTGATGGGGGCGGAGTCGGAAGGCGTTGAGCTGATGGACGGGGAACTGGGGACGGTCGCGCGGCGCGTGGCCCACGCCATCAAGGAAGACGCCCGCTCCGCCCTCTACCACTGACCCCCGCACCCCCCTCACCCCCGCACCTCCCTCACCCCCGCACCTCCCTCACCCCCGCACCTCCCTCACCCCCGCACCTTCCTCACCCCCGCACCTTCCTCACCCCCGCACCTTCCTCACCCCCGCACCTTCCTCACCCCCGCACCTTCCTCACCCCCGCACCTTCCTCACCCCCGCAC
>NZ_JBVJIM010000038.1:0-18976 GCF_055586305.1 Nonomuraea sp. NPDC051298 | reverse complement strand
CCGCACCTCCCTCACCCCCGCACCTCCCTCACCCCCCACCGCGCGCCCCACATCGCATCCCCCCACATCTCATCCACGTCTGCCCGTCACCATCGACACTCCCGTCACGATGATCGAACTGCCGTCACCTGCGTCACTGACGTCACCCAGGGCACGCCGTCGCCCAGGACGGCGCCCCACCCGCAACACCACCCGCGCTTACACCACCCCCCTCACCCACAACACCGCGCTCCGATCCCCTTTTCCTTCTCCACCACACCACCCCGTCCATCCCCAGCCCAGCACCGTCCACGGCGGCGAGGTTGGTGACTGGAGCGGGCCCAGGCGACCGAGACCCGCGATAGGGACGGGTCTCCACCACCATCACGAACATCCCCAGAGATCATCACGAACATCCCGGAGGCAGATCCGACACCACGCACTGCCCGACCCGCCGGTCGCGCGCCAGGAGGATTCCTTTGCCGCATCTTCGATCCGCGCAAGAATGGTCATATGGCCGCCACGGATCTCCCGATGCCCACAGTGGGCCCCATCTCGCGCTTGGCGCCCAAGCCCATGCGCTTCATCCTCAACTGGGGCCGCCGCTATTCCCTGTGGGTGTTCAACTTCGGGCTGGCCTGCTGCGCCATCGAGTTCATCGCGGCCTCGACGAGCCGCCACGACTTCATCCGCTTCGGCGTGATCCCGTTCGCGAACGGCCCCAGACAGGCCGACCTCATGATCGTCTCGGGCACGGTCACCGACAAGATGGCGCCCGCCGTGAAGCGCCTCTACGAGCAGATGCCCGACCCCAAATACGTGATCTCGTTCGGCGCCTGCTCCAACAGCGGCGGCCCGTACTGGGACTCCTACTGCGTCACCAACGGTGTGGATCAGATCATCCCCGTGGACGTCTACGTCCCCGGCTGCCCACCCCGACCCGAGTCCCTCCTGTACGGCATCACGAAACTCCAGGAGAAGATCGCAGGGGAGAAGCTGAGCGACCGCTACGTGTGGTCCCGCCCCCATGCGCAACCGCAGCCCGCCCTGGAGACGCATCCGAACGACCCGCCCCGGCCAGAGCAGGAGACGCACTCGGAGTCCGCGACGCGACCAGGCCCGGAGCCCCACCAGGCATCCGGGCAGCGACGACCGGCACCCGGGAGCCAACCGGAGTCCGAGCCCCGCCGAGCACCTGAGCCGAGCCCGGAGTCCGAGGCCCGACCGGAGGAGGCGTGACCGGCCAGGAGGGGATCGCGGAGCGCTTCGGCGACCGCGCCCAGATCTCCGAGTCGTACGGCGACACCACCGTCGACGTCGCCCCCGCCGACTGGATCGAACTGCTCACGTACGTCCGCGACGACCTCGACCACGCCTTCTTCGACTGGCTGACCGGCGTCGACGAGCCACCCGACTCCTTCGTCATCGTCGCCCACGTCTACAACCCGACCGCCGGAAGTCGGCTGCTCCTCCGCACCCGCGTCTCCCGTGACAGCCCTCACCTGCCCACCGCCGTCGGCGTCTACCGGGGCGCGAACTGGCACGAGCGCGAGACGTACGAGATGTTCGGTGTGATCTTCGACGACCACCCCAACCTCATCCCCCTCCTGCTGCCCGACGGCTTCGAAGGTCACCCGCTCCGCAAGGATTTCATTCTCGCCGCCCGCGTGGCCAAGCCCTGGCCCGGCGCCAAGGAGCCCGGCGAGTCAGGACACGGCGCTCCGAGCCGCCGCAAGACGCTTCCGCCAGGAGTACCAGCCGACTGGGGGCCGCCCGATGCTTGAAGTGGTGCTGAGCTTCGCCGTCATCCTCATCGTGTTCCTGGTGCTGCCCCTGATCATCGGGCAGACGGAACACAAGGTCATGGCCCACATGCAGTCGCGCCTCGGCCCCATGTACGCGGGCGGCTTCCACGGCTGGGCGCAGCTCATCGCCGACGGGGTGAAGTTCGCCCAGAAGGAGGACGTCATCCCCGCCGCGGCCGACCGCCGCATCTTCATGATCGCCCCTGGTGTGGCGCTGGTGCCGTACCTGGTCGTCCTGATCGTCATCCCCATCGACCGCGGCCGGGTGGCCGTGGACCTCGACCTCGGACTCTTCTTCGTCCTCGCCGTCATGGGGATCGGCGTCCTGGGCTCGATCATGGCGGGGTGGGCCTCCGCCAACAAGTATTCCGTCCTCGGCGGGATGCGCTCGGCGGCCCAGCTCATGTCGTACGAACTGCCGCTCGTCCTCGCCGCCTCCTCCGTGGCCATGGCCGCGGGCACGCTGTCGCTGCCCGGGATCGTCGAGGCCTGGCAGTGGTGGTGGCTGCCCTGGCAGGCGATCGGCGGCATCGTGTTCTTCCTGGCCGGGCTCGCCGAGCTCCGCCGCCCCCCGTTCGACATGCCGATCGCCGAGTCCGAGATCATCATGGGCCCCATGACCGAGTACACCGGCATGCGCTTCGCGCTCTTCATGCTCTCCGAGTACGCCGGTATCGTCGTCCTGTCCTTCCTGACCACGGTCCTGTTCCTGGGCGGCTGGCAGGGCCCGTTCCTGCCCGGCTGGCTGTGGACCCTGGTGAAGGTCTTCCTGCTGGCGTTCGTCGTGATCTGGCTGCGGGTGACGTACCCGCGGCTCCGCGAGGACCAGCTCCAGAAACTGGCCTGGGCGGTCCTCGTACCGCTGGCCCTCGCCCAACTGGCCCTCACCGGCATCATCAAGGTCCTCATCTGAACCGACCCCCACCCCCGACCCCCCAACCCCCAACCCCCGACACCGACCCCAGACCCCCGACACCGGACCCCCAACCCCCGACACCGACACCGACACCGACACACCACCCAACCCACCCGGCCCCACCAGGACAAAGCCCAGCCCTCCTGGGACCGCACCCCATCCACCAGAACACCGTCCAGACGGGAAGAGCACCCACCCAACAAACTCGTCAGATCACGCCACCACTCCAACCGAACGCCTCCCGCCTCCGGCCTCCCGCCTCCGGCCTCCCGCCTCCGGCCTCCCGGCTCCGACCTCCCAAAGGTCACCATCCGCGCCAGGCGAGCACCATGCTTGCGTCCACGGGTTGGGTTGCGTCCGCAGGTCGCGTCCACGAGGTTGGGGTTCATGGGGTTGGGCCGCATCCACGGGAGCGCCACCAGCAGCGCAAAGGCATCCCGGAAGCCCCCGCGGAACCTCGACTCCGCCATGCTCGTCGTACCTCAACAAGGGGCCAATAGGGGGATACGACACGTGAAGCAACTCCAGCCATGCGCAAGCGCGACCAAGAACGGCCGCTGCCCGACGACCACCCTCACTTCCCCCGATCACCAATCCCTGACCGTAACCGACCCGCACTCCGGCAATTCGCTAACCCTCACGCCCGCCCGTCTCCTCCACTACAGCCACGACCTAGACGGGGATCACCAGGTCCAAGGCGTGGCGGCCCTCGGCGATGACGGTCTGGTCCTGCTCGACTTACCGGGCGACTGGCATGCGCCGCACCTGGAGGAGTTCGCCCGCCGCGCCGGAATCCCGTTGCACGACGCTCGTTGGCACCCCTCCAACAAGGTCCGCGCGATCCTCGCGTCTCGCGCCGCCGGCTGGCAACGTATCCACGGCCTCAAGCCCCCTTCCCCGGGCAGATGGCGCAAAGCGATGGTCATCGCGGCGGGACTCGCCGGTGCCGCGCTGATGGTCTACCTCCTCTCCGTAGGGCTGTGGGCGGCATGGCGCGGCCTGTCGATGCTCGGCCGGTTCCTCCTGGAAATACTTGAGATCAAATGGTTATGGGTGCTCTTCAGTCCTGCGTTGCTTCTCCTCCGTCCCGTACTGGCCAGACTCCACCGTTTGCGCCGCAAGCGCGGCCTGACCATCGGCCCGTACGGCGGCCCCAACCTCACCCTGGGATCCTTCAACAAGCTCAACATCACCCAGGGCAACACGGTCATTGGCGAGGTGCGTCTGGGCGCCCGCCCCGGCCAGGCATTCAGCCTCCTCCTCTACCGCTACGAGAGGCTGACCGGCCTCTTCATCCTGGACATCGCCGGCCACCCGCTCCACCATCTCCCTGGCGCATGGCCCCCTCAAGAGGTGGAACACTTCGCGAAACGCCATGACCTACACCTGGCCGTACATCAGGTGTCACACGACGAATATCTGAACCTGACCACGAACAGCCGAGAAGCCACCCCCTAACCCAACCACCGGCCTGCGGCCTTCACCGGGCCTGCGGCCTTCACCGGGCCTGCGGCCTTCACCGGGCCTGCGGCCTTCACCGGGCCTGCGGCCTTCACCGGGCCTGCGGCCTTCACCGGGCCTGCGGCCTTCACCGACCCCCGCCGCCCGCTGCCGTCCTCAGCCGGCCCACCATCCAGCTCCTGCCAGGTGCCATCCGGCTCCCGCCGGTCCACCCATCCGGCCCTCGCCAGGCACCACCCGGCCCGCCAGGACCACCGAGAACCTGTCGGGCACCCTCCGGCCCCAGCCAGGCAGCACTTGGCCCTGCCGGGCACCGCCGGACACCATCTGAGGCTCGTTCGCCCAGCCCAGCCCCGCCGCACACCGCTCCAGCCCCGCCGGGCTCAGCGGACGATCGCCAGCATCACATCCGAAGCCGACGGCCGCTCCTCCGCCCGCTTGCTCAGACAAGCTCCCACGACTCCACGTAAGGCGGGTGGGAGCGGCGACAGATCCGGATGGAAGGTCAGCACCCGGTGGAACACCGCCGGCACCGTGTCCTCACCGAACACCGGCTTTCCCGTAGCCGCGAACATCATCGTCACGGCCCAACTGAACACGTCAGAAGCCGACCCCACCGACTCGCCCGTGAGCTGCTCGGGCGACATGTACGGCGGTGTCCCCACCATTTTCCCTGACGTCATCGTCACCTGATCGAGCGCCCGCGCGATCCCGAAGTCGATCACCCGCGGCCCGTCGTGACCGATCAGCACATTGCTCGGCTTGAAGTCGCGATGAACGACCCCTGCCTTGTGGATGGCCGCCAGCGCCCCGGCCGTGGACAACGCCAGCCGCGTCAAGCTGTCTTCGTCACGAGGGCCGTACTTCTTGACGAGCTGTTCGAGCGACGGGCCCTCCACGTACTCGCTGACAATGTACGCGCGTCGGCTGCTGATGTTCACGTCGAGCACGCGGGCTGTGGAAAACGTGGCCACCCGCCGCGCCGCCTCCACCTCCCGCGCGAACCTGGCCCTGGCCACGTCGTCGACCAGATCGTGCAGCACCTTGACGGCCACCCGCACCCCGTTCGGCGCCATGGCCAGGTAGACCGCCCCCTGCCCGCCGCGCCCGAGCGGCTGCAGCAGCCGATAGTGCCCGATCCACTCCGGCTCGCCGTGCCGCGGGTGATGGGTGGGCGCGGTGACCCGTTGTCGCAGGTCAACGGGCGGACGCGCAATCGGGGCCAGTCGGGCCCGCGCCATGGAGGGCACTAAGATCCCCGAGTGGATGACCCCGCCGAGCCAGCTAATCAGGAGCCCCATCGAGACCAGCATGGCCAGGGGCTCGGGGAAGTCTTCGTAAGTGTCGTACGCCACCGCCGCGATCAGGAACGACCCGATGCCGACCAGATAGACGGACGCGGCCACACCATGCCAGACGTTGCGCAGCCAGAACGCCGCGATCCCGATGGTGAACGGGGTCGCGATGCCGCACGTGAACAAGGGCAGACAGGCCCACACGACGGCGGCCGTCCACCTCAGGCCACTCGGGCGGATCGGATGGCTGTGCTGCATGGCCGAGAGACTATCGCCATGCCGTGGTTCATATCGGGCATGCGCACAGCCTGTGGATAACCACCCCGTAGCCTGTGGACGGCTGTGGAAAAACTGGGGACAACGCGCTGACACATTCACCTGCGCGGCCAAGTGCGCCATGATGTTGAGCCATGGCGCGGATACCGGGAGTCGGACTGGCAAAGGGGTTGTCCATCACCCTTCGCCACATGCTGCGCAAATCGGTTACGCAGCAATATCCCGAGGTCAAGCCCGTCCTGCCGCCCCGCAGCCGAGGAGTCATCGCCCTAGTTGAGGAAAACTGCACCTCTTGCATGCTCTGTGCCCGAGAGTGCCCCGACTGGTGCATCTACATCGACTCGCACAAGGAGACGATCCCGGCTCCCGAGGGCGGCCGTCCCCGCCAGCGTAACGTCCTCGACCGCTTCGCGATCGACTTCGCCCTGTGCATGTACTGCGGCATCTGCATCGAGGTCTGCCCGTTCGACGCGCTCTTCTGGTCCCCGGAGTTCGAGTACGCGGAAGGCGACATCCGTAACCTCCTCCACGAAAAGGACACGCTGGCCGCCTGGGCCCAGACCGTCCCGCCGCCTCCGGCCCACGACCCGGGCGCCGAGCCCCCCAAGGAGTTGACGGCCGCGCCTCGACGCCCGGCATCCGACCGCCCGGCCCGTACGGCGGGGGCCCAGCACTCCCGTACCTCTCCAGAGGCACGCAAGCCCGTACAAACCCAGGCGAACGAGACTCCCGCCAACGAACCCCAGGGAACCACCACCCCACCTCCCGAGCCCGCCGCCGCAAACACCTCCGAGCCCGGCCCGTCAGAACGCCCAACAGAAAGGCGTGGCCGGCGCCCGATGACGAACGTGCGGGGGATCCGCCCACCGGGCGCCCTCCCGTCCACTCCTCAGACCAAACCGCCTGGTGAAGACGCCGCCGGCCCGTCGCACAAGACGACAGGCGGCGACGCGGAGCCAACGACCACCGCCACTCCCACGCGAACGCCCCGACCCAAGGACCAGGACAGGGAGTCGGAGCAGGCCGCGGAGCCGGACCTCGGACAGGCCAGGGTGCCGGATCAGTCTGTGGAGCCGGATCCCGGTCAAGCCAGGGAGTCGGAGCAGGCTGAGGAGCCGGATCCCGGCCAGGCCGGGCAACTGGATCAGGCTGAGGAGCCAGACCCGAGGCAGGCTTCATCCACAGGTCGACCGCCCCCGGGCGAGTTGTCCACAGCCTCGGGCGAACCGCGATCGAAGCCCGATCCGGAGGTGCAGACTTCTGCCGCGAGCCCCCGCAGGCGCAGGATGGCCGATCCACGGTCCATCCGTCCTCCCGGGCGGCTCGGTCCTGACGAGACGAGGGAGTCCGAGGAGGAGTCGTGACCGAGGCGGTGCCCTCCTACCTGTCACCCACCGGGCAAGAGATCGTCTTTTTGCTCCTGGGCGCGGTAGCGGTTGGATCGGCGCTGCTTGTCGTCACGACCAGACAACTCGTTCATGCCGCACTCTGGCTGGTGCTGTGCTTCGGCGCGCTGGCCGGAGGCTATCTCGTACTGACCGCCGAGTTCGTGGCCTGGGTGCAGGTGCTCATCTACGTGGGTGCGGTCGTCGTGCTGCTGCTGTTCGGCATCATGCTGACCCGCGCGCCGATCGGTCGCTCCGCCGACCTTGACAGCGGCAACAAGGTGACGGCGGGCCTCGTGGCCGTGGCGACGGCCGCGATCCTGGTCACCGTGGTGATCGACGGTTTCCGTACGGCCTACGCGCCGCTCACCCCCGGCCCGGGAGCCGCCAGGGAAATCGGCGCCAGCGTGTTCGCCACCTGGGTCCTGCCGTTCGAAGCGCTCTCCGTGCTCCTGCTGGCCGCCCTGATCGGCGCCATCGTCCTCTCCCGCACCGACATCCCCGGCGGCGCAACCGGCCCACGGGCAGCAGCTCCCCCCAACCCTCCGGACCGGCAACCGGAGGTCACGAACGCTCCGACGGGCCGCCGCGCAGACGCGCTGCCCGGTTCATCGGGCCAACGCACCCCTGGGCGGGATGGCGGAGTCGCCCGTTCGCCTGACCAGCCCGCCGGATTCCCCGAGCGGCCCGACGACCTCCCCCACGGTTCACCCGATCGGACGGGGCCCGCCTCACCACCCGATGGGACGGGGCCCGCCTCACCGCCTGGCCGGACCGTGGGCGACCCGCCACCTGACCAGACCGGGGGGAACTAGTGCACATCGTCTACCCGGCAGTCGTCTCGGCACTCCTGTTCTCCATCGGCGTGTACGGCGTGCTCGCCCGACGCAACACGATCCTCGTGCTGATGTCGGTCGAGCTGATGCTCAATGCCGTCAACCTCAACCTGGTCGCGTTCGACGTGTGGCTGGGCGATCGCCTGCACAGCGGTCAGGTGCTCACCCTCTTCGTCATCGTCATCGCGGCCGCCGAAGTGGGCCTGGGCCTCGCGATCGTGCTGGCGCTCTTCCGCAACCGCCGTACCGTCGACATCGACCACCTCCGCGACCTCGCGGAGCCCGCCGACGAACACCTCGCCTCCGCCGAGACAACGGGCCTCTCGCCGGCCCTGGCCCCGGCCTCTGGCACTCCATCCGACCGCTCCAGCCAAGTGCGAACCGATCAGCACCATTCCGATCAGCAGCGCTCCGACCAGCAGAGTCCCGGCCGACAGAGTTCCGGCCAAGAGCGACCCGATCAACAGCATCCCGCCTCCGAAGAGGGGCGCGGTGACGGTAGTGACGGCGAGCAGCGCGGCAGGCGAGGCGGTGGGGCGCAATGACGACGTTCCCGCTGCTGGCCGTTCTCCTGCCGTTCCTGGCAGCCTTCGCGGGCCTCCTGCTCTCCCGCCGGCCTGGCCTCCGCGCGGCGGCAACACAAGACGGCCACTCTCACCAGAAGGCGGGCGAACGAGCCAACACCCGAGCGGCCTGGATCGCCATCCTCCCCACGACCGCCTCCGCGGTCCTGGCGACCTGGCTGGCCTGGGGTCCGGGATTCGCCTACTTCACCGGCCCGGCCACACTCGCCACTGCCACGCTCGCCACCGGCACGCTCCCCACCGGCGCACCCACGAGTCAGACCTACGGCACGATCGTCACGGGTGGCGTTCCGATCTCGCTCACCCTCCAGGCCGACGCCCTGTCGGGCGTCCTCGGCGTGCTGGTGACCCTGGTGGCGCTCGCCGTACAGGTCTATTCCGTCGGCTACCTCAAGGGCGACCCGCGCTACCCCTCCTACAGCGCGTTCATCAGCCTGTTCACCAGCGCCATGCTCCTGGTGATCTACGCGGGCGACCTCCTGGTCCTGTACGTGGGCTGGGAGATCATGGGCCTCTGCTCCTACCTCCTCATCGGACACTGGTGGGAAGATCGCGGCAATTCGCGCGCCGCGGTGAAGGCGTTCCTCGTCACCCGCCTCGGTGACGTGGGCTTCCTGTTCGGCATCTTCGTACTGGGGACGGCGGCGGGCAGCTTCCGCATCGCCGACGTGCTGGCGAAGGTGCCGGAGATGTCCGCGGCCACGCTCGTGACGGCCACGATGCTCCTGCTGGCCGGGGTTGCGGGCAAGAGTGCGCAGGTGCCGCTGCACACGTGGCTCCCCGACGCCATGGCGGGCCCGACGCCGATCAGTGCCCTGATCCACGCGGCCACCATGGTGGCCGCGGGCATCTTCATCGTGGCCAGGCTGTTCCCGGCGTTCCTGGCCGCCCGTCCCACGCTCGACGTGCTGGCCGTCCTCGCCGCCCTGGGCATGCTGGGCGCCGCCCTGGCCGCACTGGCCCAGGACGACCTGAAACGCGTGCTCGCCTACTCCACGATCAGTCAGCTCGCCTACATGGCGGGCGCGCTGGCCGCGGGTTCCGACACGGCGGCGGTCTTCCACCTCCTCACCCACGGCGCGTTCAAGGCCCTGCTGTTCCTCTGCGCGGGCGCGGTGATCCACCACGTCGGCTCCAACCTGATGAGCCGGATGGGCGGCCTGCGCCGCGAGCAGCCGGTCACGTTCGTGACGATGACGATCGGGTTCGCCGCCCTGATGGGCATCCCGCCGGCCAGCGGCTTCTTCAGCAAGGACGGCGTCCTCCTCGCCATGGACGACGCCCTGACCGCGGGCGGCCTGACCGACGCGGCCGCCCTCCTCCTGTACGGCTGCGCGCTCGCGACCGTGGCCGTCACCGGCGCGTACGCCACCCGAGCCTGGCTGCGCACCTTCTTCGGCGAGGCGCGGGCCGTGGCGCTCCCGGAGCCCCACCCCGGCACCGCCCACATCGTGGACGTCACCGAAGCCCCCCGCACGATGCTCGTTCCCCTGGTTCTCCTCGCCGCCCCCGCCCTGCTGCTGGGCTTCGCCGGGGAGCCGCACCTCGACCTCGGCGTGGCGGGCATCAGCGTCGTGCTCACGGCGCTGGGCGCGGGCGCGGTCTACGTCTTGTGGCGTCTCGACCCCGTCGCCGACCCGGCCCGTCTCCTGGGCCCGCTGAGAGCGCCTTGTGAGCGGGCGTTCCATCTGGACACCCTCTACGCCGCCCTGTTCGTCCGCCCGGTGCTGGCCCTGGCCAGGCTGGTCGTCAGGACGGATGACACGGTCGTCGACGGCGCGGTACGCGGCTCGGGCAGGTCGGCCCGTAGATTGTCCGGCGTGTTGCGACTCGCCCAGAACGGCAACGTCCAGCTCTACGTGAGCGGGCTGCTGGCCGGTGTCCTGTTGATCGCGGTGGGGGCGGTGGTGTTCACATGATGGGCTGGATCCCCGTCGCGCTCCTCGCCGTACCGCTGGCCGGCGCGCTCCTGCTCCTCCTCGCGCCGCGGGCGCTCGGCCCGCTGCTCCGTACGTACGGGCTGATCTTCTCGGGCGTCACGCTCGCTCTCAGCGTCGCACTCGTGGCGGCCTTCGACCACAGCCGTCCGGCGCGGATGCAGTCCGAGGTCGACCTGCCGTGGATCCCCGGGCTCGGGCTGCGCTTCCACCTCGGTGTCGACGGCGTCTCGCTGCCGCTGATCACGCTGACGGCCCTGCTGACCTTCCTGTGCTTCGTCTACCTGAGCTGGGGACGCGCCCGGGGGGCGAAGGAGTTCATGCGGGCCAGGCCGAGAGCGCTCGTGTTCACGGTGCTGGTGCTCGAAGTCGGCATGATCGGTACGTTCCTCGCCCTCGACCTGCTGCTCTTCTTCGTCTTCTTCGAGATCGTCCTGATCCCGATGTACTTCCTGATCGGCATCTGGGGCGGCGACGGACGCAGGGCGGCGTCGATCAAGTTCATCCTCTACACGCTGCTCGGCTCGGTCGTCATGCTGCTCGGCCTGCTGCTGGTGTGGGCGCAGACCGGCACGCTCGACATCGAGGCGCTGAGCGCGTCCCACGGCGCGGGGATGTCCAGGTCGGTGCAGATCCTGGCATTCGTGGCGATCGGCATCGGCCTGGCCGTGAAGACCCCCATGTGGCCGCTGCACACCTGGCTGCCCGACGCCCACACCGAGGCTCCCACCGTCGGCTCCGTGCTGCTCGCGGGCGTGTTGCTGAAGATGGGCACGTACGGTTTCGCCAGGATCGCGATCCCGATCCTCCCCGAGGGCGCGGCGGCGGTGGCGCCATGGCTGGGGGCGTTCGCGGCGGTCGGCATCGTGTACGGCGCCCTGGCCTGCCTGGCCCAGCGCGACCTGAAACGTATGATCGCCTACTCCTCGGTCGGGCACATGGGCTTCGTCCTGCTCGGTTTCGCCACGCTCACCCCCGTCGGCATCAACGGCGCCCTCTTCGCGAACGTCGCCCACGGCCTGATCACCGGCCTGCTGTTCTTCCTCGCCGGGGCGATCAAAGATCGATACCACACCGCCGACATGCCCACACTGGGCGGCGGGATGCTGGCCACGCTGCCGAGGCTGGGCTCGGTGATGACGTTCGCGGCCGTCGCGTCCCTCGGGCTGCCGGGGCTCGCCGGGTTCTGGGGGGAGATGCTGGCGCTGCTCGGGGCGTTCCAGCCTGCGGAGGGGCTGCCGCGCGGCCTGTTCCGCACGTACATGGTCGTCGGAGGGCTGGGCGCGGTCCTGACCGCCGCCTACTTCCTGGTCATGTTGTCCCGCGTCACCCACGGCCGTCCCCGCGCGGCCGGAGATACGGTGACGTCGCCCCCAGCGCGGGCCGCTCTCGCCCCATCCTCGGCCGAAGCCGCACATGAATCTCCAAGACCCCCGAGTGACACCAATTCGCCACAGACAACTCTGGAGGCCCTGCCCGACATCAGGACCCACGAGCTGCTGGCCTGGACCCCACTGGTGATCCTGATCCTGCTCTTCGGCCTCTGGCCGGGCCTCCTCCTGTCGCTGTCCACACCCCCCGTGCAAGCCCTGCTGGGAGCCCTCTCATGATCCAGCAGATCGACTACTTCCTGATCGCGCCCCCGCTGGTGCTCGCCCTGGCGGCCGGGCTGGTGCTGCTGCTCGACGCGTTCCTTCCGGCCCGCCCGGGCATCAGGAGCGGGCTGGGGCTCGTCACCCTCGCGGGCATCCTGATCTCGCTGGGCTTCGTGATCGCCCAGGCGGCAGGGGACGGACGGCCGCGCTCGACCTTCTGCGTGCCGCCTGGCCTGGCCGGAGGCGCGGAGCAGGCCGCGGGGCTGTGCTCGTTCGTGGTGGACGGGTTCACGCTGGTGTTCGCGGGCATGGTGCTGGTGGCCGCCGTGGTGGTCGTCCTGATGTCGATGACCGAGCTGGCCGGCGGAGCGATCCCCGTGGGCGAGTGGTACTTCCTGCTTCTGTGCACCCTGGTCGGTGCCGTCACCCTGCCCGCCTCGCGAGATCTGATCATGCTCGTGGTGGCGCTCGAGCTGGTCTCGCTCCCCGTCTTCGCCCTCACCGCGCTGAAACGCTATGACGGCCGCTCCTCCGAGGCCGCGGTGAAGCTGTTCGTGGTGTCGGTGGTCTCGACGGCGATCATGCTCTTCGGCGTCTCCCTGCTGTACGGCATCGCGGGCACGGTCTACCTGTCGCGTCTGGGAGCGGTGTTCAGCGGTCAGGTGGCGGCGCCCGGCGTGGCTCTGGCCGCCGGGTCGGATCTGCCCGCCGTCGTGACGGTCGGGGTGGTCCTCGTCGTGGCGGGCTTCGCCTTCAAGATCGCCGCGGTGCCGTTCCACTCGTGGGCGGCCGACGTCTACCAGGGCGCCCCGATCCCGGTCGCCGCGCTGCTCTCGGTCATCTCGAAGGCGGCGGGGTTCGCCGGGCTGATGCTCGTCCTGGTGAGCGCCCTGTCCGGGCAGGCCGCCACCTGGGCTCCCATCGTGGGCATCCTGGCCGCCCTCACCATGACCGTGGGCAATCTGCTCGCGATGCGGCAACGCTCCGCCGTACGCCTGCTGGCCTGGTCCTCCGTCGCGCAGTCGGGCTACATCCTGGCGCCGCTGGCGGTGGCGGCCACGGTCGAGCCGAGCGCGAGAGCGATCAGCACCTCCACGGCATACCTGGTCATCTACGCCGCCATGAACCTCGGCGCGTTCACCGTCGTCATGCTCGTGTCCAGGACGGCCACGCGAAACGAACTCGACGACTACCGTGGCCTGGTCCTCCGCCGCCCGGCGATGGGCATCGCGCTCGCGTTCTGCCTGGTCTGCCTGGCGGGCCTGCCGCCCGGTCTGGCCGGACTGTTCGCCAAGGTGTTCGTCTTCCGCGAGATCGTCGAGGGCGGGGCCGGGTGGCTGGCAGTGGTCATGGCCGTCAACACGGTGATCGGCCTGTACTACTACGCCGTCTGGACGGCTCGCCTCTTCACCCCCGGCGGCGGCCGGGCGCTCGCCTCGCCGCCCGCGACGGCCTGGCTCGCCGTGGGCGTGTCCGTGGCGGCGGCCGTCCTGTTCTCGCTCGCGCCACAGCTCGTCCTGGACGTGACGTCCCTGACGTGAAGCTCGGGATCGGGACGTCCGGACGTGAAGCTCAGGATCGGGAGCGTTCTGATGTGAAGCTCAGGATCGGGGCGTTGACCGGCCGCGATGCCGCAACGCGCTTCGGCCCCGCTTGGCGGGGCCGAAACGGCAAGTCGCGCTCCGCCCTCGGCTGAGCACGCCGGGGAACGCGGAACCGGGTCATTATCGTTGGACGTGGTGAACCCAGACCACGAAGGGGGGAGCCTTGCGCCACAACGGTCTGCGCACCGCCGTTCTGCTCGGTGTGCTGTCGGCACTGATCGTCGGGGTGGGCGCGTGGCTGGGCGGCGGCACCGGTCTGCGCCTCGCGCTCGTGCTCGCCCTGGTGAGCAACGGGGTCGCCTACTTCTTCTCCGACCGCATCGCACTGTCGGCCATGCGTGCCAGGCCCGTCAGCGAGGTGGAGCAGCCCACCCTCTACCGGATCGTTCGCGAGCTCTCCACCGAGGCCCGGCAGCCGATGCCGCGGCTGTACATCTCGCCGACGGTGCAGCCGAACGCGTTCGCGACCGGCAGAAGCCCGCGTAACGCCGCGGTGTGCGTGACGTACGGGCTCACCCAGTTGCTCAACGAGGCCGAGCTGCGCGGCGTGATCGGGCATGAGCTGTCCCACGTCTACAACCGGGACATCCTCATCTCCTCGGTCGCCGGCGCGTTCGCCACGATGATCACGTGGGTCAGTTATGTGGCGGTGTTCTTCGGCGGCTCGGACGACGACGAGGGGCCGGGTTTCGTGGGCGCGCTGCTCATGATGGTGCTCGGGCCGGTGGCGGCCACGATGGTGCAGATGGCGATCTCCCGGACGCGAGAGTTCCAGGCCGACGAGTCGGGTGCCAGGCTCACCGGCGATCCGCTCGCGCTGGCCTCGGCCCTGCGCAAGATCGAGCTGGGCGCGCGCAGGCTTCCGCTCCCCGAGAACAGCCGCCTCACCTCGGCCTCGCACATGATGATCGCCAACCCGTTCAGCGGCTCCGGCTTCGGCCGCCTCTTCTCCACTCACCCGCCCACCTCGGAGCGGGTCGCCCGCCTCGAGCGCATGGCGGGCTACCGCCGCTGACGCCCCGCCCGTACGGCGCCGATCCGGACAAGTCCGCGACCAGGAGACGCATCACCAAGTCTCCGGAACCGTACGATCAGACGACACCTCGCCGATGCGGAGAGGCGCCTGGGGGCGACGGCCGAGCAGCCCGGTCCCGCACCACCTGGACGGCAGCTCACCCGGCCGTCTCACCCGCGATGATCTTCCGCAGGATCAGCGCGAGATCCTCGGGGTGGACGACCTCCTGGGTGCTTTCGAGCTCCGCCGCGCTCCACCACCGATAGCCGAGCGTCGTGTCCTTCTCCGACTGCTCCATGTGGTCGAACGACACGTTCGCCGCATCGTCGCCCACCCGGATCGCGAAGAAGGTCTGATCCTGGGTGAAGGAGTACTCGCCCCACTCGAACTCGATCAGCGCCTCGGCATACGGCCCGGTGAACTCCTCGGCCGCGACCCGGATGCCGACCTCCTCGTACAGCTCTCGCGCCGCGGCCTCCGGCAACGTCTCGCCGTCTTCCAGGGCCCCGCCGATCGTGAACCAGAACCGCCGGTCAGGATCGGCCGGATCGAAGCCGTGCAACAGGAGAACTCGATCTTGCCCGTCAACGGGCAGCGCGCGTGCCGTGAACCGGCGAAGGGGGATCTTTGCCACGGCTACCGAGCATACGGTCGAGGTACGCCAGAATCGCACGACAGCCCTGCGCTGCGGCGAAACGTACGGGCCGAGGCGCGCGAACCGGGTTCAACTGGGCCGGAGCGGCCCGGGGCACAGGGCACGAAACGGCGCGTCACGCACGTACGCGGACGCCGCATTCGGCCACCCATGTGCCCCGGATACGCTCTCCGCGATCCTGGCGCCGGCTCAGAGTCGTACGGCATGCCTCTGGCTAGCGGTAGTTCACGAATTGCAGGGCGATGTCCAGGTCCTTGCCCTTCAGCAGGGTGATGACGTCCTGGAGGTCGTCCTTCTTCTTGGAGCTGACCCGGAGCTCCTCGCCCTGAATCTGCGCCTTGACCCCCTTCGGCCCCTCATCGCGAATCAGCTTGGAGATCTTCTTGGCGTTGTCCTGGTCAATGCCCTCCTTCAGGCTGACCAGCATCTTGTACTCCTTGCCCGACAGCCTGGGCTCGCCCGCCTCGAGAATCTTCAGCGACAGCCCTCGCTTGACCACCTTCTCCTTGAACACGTCGAGCGCGGCATTAGCCCGTTCTTCGCTGTTCGCCGTGATCTCGATGTTGTTCTGCCCGGACCAACTGATGCTCGCCCCGGTGCCCTTGAAGTCGAAGCGGTGTCCGATCTCCTTGACCGTCTGATTGAGCGCGTTGTCGACCTCCTGGCGGTCGATCTTGCTGACGATGTCGAAAGACGAATCGGCCAAAGCAGCCATCCTCTCAGCTACGGTGAAATCGGTCCGGCCCCGGAAGCGCGCGGACCCAGCGAACGAGCCTAGCCAGCATCGGCCCCCCGTGCAGGATCCCGCCCCGTTGCTCGCCCACTACGCAGAGGATCACGGTTCACGGCGATACGCGAGATGGTGGCGGTTCGCCCCGATCTTCACCATCCCACCGGTCTGGAACGGACGCGGCGCGACCGCCAGACCGACCGCACACCACCTACGTCGGCATCGCACACACGTCCCCGGTACGCATGAGATCCGCCCACCCCCGTCGTCCGGCGCAAGCCCTCACCGACCACCGCCGAACCGGCCGACCGCCTTCGCCCCCACGCCATGTGGAACCGTTCACTGCCGGGAGGAGAAAAACGCCGACGGCCGGAAGCACAAAACCACACCCTGACCTGGGTCGATGGCTGCGGCGACGGCCATGGGTCTGACACTGTTCTCCGTGTCAGCCCCGAGCCGTAGCCCCGGCGCAGGGGATTGCCCTCCTAGCCTCGCAAAGTAGGAATGAGTGGACGCAGAGGCAGAGATCCTCGATCTGGTGGCGCGCTTGCGGGGGCTCGGCAGGACCCCGCGCGCCGCTGACGACATCACACCCGTGATGCTCCTGGTGCTGATGCGCCTGGACGACGTCCGTACCGAGATAGGACGAGACCTGGCCGCGCTCGGCGACGAACTCGCCGACCTCCGACGCCACCTGAACAAAAGCCTCACCCACCTCCCATCAGCACCGACAGCACCGGCATCCTGCGACCCGGCACGAACACTCAGCGCCGCCGAGCCATCCGCCCACGAAGCGACCTGAAGCCATGAGCCTTCCCACGACGAAGGCCCAGCCCCGACACCGCTGATCGCGCCCCGGCTACCGTCCCCCCGAACCCACCTCCCCGGCCCCACAGCCGCGGCCAGAGGCGCGGAACCCTCGCATCCCTCCAGTCCCTGCCACCACATGCGCCGACGGGCACATGGACCACCGAGGTGCGAGCGAGCAGGCGTGCGGGCCGGAGCCGGTTGGCCCATAGGCGCGGACAATCCGAATCCGGCCCAGGACAAACCGGTGTCACGTACACCTCCGAAGTCCGCTATCCTTCTTTCTGTCGCCGCGAGAGCGGATGGCACGGCAGGTTGCCCGAGTGGCCAAAGGGAGCGGTCTGTAAAACCGTCGGCTCAGCCTACGCAAGTTCGAACCTTGCACCTGCCACACGCAGTAATAGCAGGTCAGAGGCCCTTCGGGGCCTCTTCTGCGTTTCGGGCCATGCAGTCGTAGGCGGCTCTGAGCGGCCGTTTGTCGGTGGTCACGCAATATGCGCGCAATGATCTTGAGGCTGTTTTCGCAGGTCGGACCTGTGGTTTCGGGGGTTGAACGTCCTGAACGTGAACGGGTCCCGGAGATCATCCGGGGTCCGGTCTTGCGAGGGGTACGTCATGCTGCGAGGGCATCGTCTATTCGTCGGTTCGCGATCTCCTGGTGGCCGTCGATGCACTTGGCGTAGACGCGGAGGAGAACGTCAACGCTGTGACCGGCCCGCTCGGCTACCTCCGGGGCCGGGACGCCCGCGTTCAGCCAGAGGGATACGGCCGCGTGTCGGAGGTTGTAGGGGTGCGCTTGGCGAGCGGAGAGGCGACCTGTGCGGGAGTGAAGGCCAGCTTGCGTGCGTCCTGCCAGACCTCCGTGTAAGCCGTCGAGGCGACGACACCGCCGCGTTCGCTCTGGAAGAGCCGGCCATCTGAACCCAGCCTGAATTCGGCGACATGGTCGCGGAGGATCTTGACCAGGGCGGGCGGGATGGGCAGAGGCCGGACGTCATCCCGTCCGCGGTGCTTGAGCCCGCGTTCTTCGTGGGCGTCGCCGGTGTCCGTCCACTGCCTGTTGACCTCGGGTCGGGAGACGTCGATGAGGAGGCGTCCCCAACCCCGTCTCAGGAAGATCGCAGTCCTCCTTGCGCAGAGCGATGGCCTCGGCGGGCCGGAGGGCGGCGTAGTACATGCATGCGAACAAGGCCATGAGCCGCCGACCACGTCCTCGCCTGCCCACATAGGGTTCGTTCCTCACCGTGGCTCACCGAGCAACGGGCTGATCGCCGCGCTTGACCGGTGGACTGGCGGATTGCAGGGTGACCAACCATGAGCAGGAGACGCTATGTCGCCAGAGGCGTGCCTGGCGGTTACCGGATCTGGGACAACAAGGCGCGCCGCTGGTGGGGCGACCTCTACGAGTTGTGCCCTGACGACCTGCTCGACGAGCTGAACGGCGCGCGTAACTACGACAAAATCACGTCCCTGCTCAAGCGTTATAGAGCTATGCAGCGGTAGGCCGCGCTCCCGCGAACACCAGATGCCTGCTGGCAGCCGAAAAGGCAGATCAGCAGGGTTGGCGTGCGCGGTGCCAGGCTGCTGCTGTCCGTGGGCGTCCTTGAGTATGGTCCCGTCATGGAGATCCCCGAGCTGGCGGAACTGATCTGGCTCTTCGAGGACGAGCCGCAAGGCGAGCACGAGGACGTTCATTGGCCAGTCGGCCTCCACTCATTTCAACTCACCCGAGGCGCAATGTCGGTCCTCTTCTCCATCGATCCCACAGCGGGTGAGGCGTATATCAGCCTCTACGCGGACGGCGAGGAGATCACGTACATCAAGCGGCTGCGGTGTCTCGGGAGACTGTTGGTCGAGCGCGAGCGGTCCGGCTACGAAGGGCTGAAGCTGTGGTTCCGGGAGGACTACAAGGAGCCGGTTGTGCTCCAGACCAAGCCCACAATCCGGCTCTCATGGGACGTGAATTCTCTCGGCGAGTGGTAGCCAGGGGCACAGGTGGGCATGGGCTTCCCCTCGTAACGTGGAGACCGAACCAAGAGAGGTTTGGTCGTGGCAGGAACCACGAGACGCCGTTTTGATCCGGAGTTCCGGGCCGG
>NZ_JBVJIM010000037.1:0-63752 GCF_055586305.1 Nonomuraea sp. NPDC051298 | reverse complement strand
TGGGGACGGTGGCGTCGACTCCGGTGGGCGCCTTCTCGACGTGTACGGCGCTCACGGCTGCTCCACCCTGGGCGTGCGGCGGCACAGCGGGCAGGCGTGGCCGGTGACCGGTTCGGTGAGAGCGCAGCCGCTGCCCAGGCGTATCGGCGACGTCTCGGCCCCGGCCATGGCCGTGTTCGGGAGCAGACGCCACGTGTCCACACGCCATTGCAGGCCGGGCAGGCGGAGCGACGGATCCGTGAGAGCCAGGAGGAGGCACCGGTTGGCCGCTTCAGGATGCCCCGTCGGGAGAAGGAGCTCGCCGCTGCACGTCCACGCCTGTCCGTGGTTGGCCGACCAGTACACGCGGGCCTGGGTGCGGCCGGCCAGATAGAGGCCGCCGTAGCCGGGCGCGGTGTCATTCAACACCGCGGCAGCGGCATCGAGGACGGCGGTGGCGGCGCTCGCGGCAGGCAACGCGTGCGGCACTGCCGCGGTGACTGATGGTGGTCTACTGTTCGTCACTGTCGGATCTCCTACATCCGATGGGGCTGGGTTGCGCCGCGCTGCGGTGGCGTGACCCAGCTCGTTCGCGTTTGGGGACGCCGTACGGTCGGAGCCTGGCTGCGCAGGTGGCCGCGGACGAAGAAGAGTTCGCCGCCGGCGTCACGGATCAGCTGCGTTCGTGTGGCCGCGAGCTTCGCCGGCCCGAGATGCGCAGGCGAGGGCATGAGCACGCCGTCCACCTCGTCGGCGGCGACGATGTCGAGCAGCGCGGTGAACGCGACCGCCCGGCCGCACCCTGGCTGGCCGCGTTCGGTACAGACCCCCGCCAGCAACAGGCGACGCTGGAGGCAGAAGTCCTCCAGAACGGCGCGAAGACCCGCGGCTGCGTGCAGGCACCCCGAGCAGTCGCAGATAGCCGCAGACGACACCGAGCTGCGGAGTGCGCTGTGAAATGACATGAGTCATGGCGTGTCCCACGGGTGTCGGCGGCATGACGCCTGGTGAGGAGTGCGGTTCAACGATCATGCAGCCCCGCTGTCAGGCCGAGTAGAGCAGCGGACATGCAATTGCCATGCAAGTTTCTGCAATTCGGCGTCTCGGCGTGCTTCCATATGCGGTGTGGCGACGGTCGTGGAGTGGACGGGCGCGGAGGCCGCCGTGCTGCGCACAGCGTTGCGGCTCAGTCAGCAGGCCTTCGCCGACTTTGTCGGCGTGAACGTGCGCACCGTGGCCTACTGGGAAGCGCACGGGGCGCTCGCGCGCCCGAAACAGGACACCCAGGCCCTGCTTGACATGGCGCTGCGCCGAGCTGGCGCAGATGCGCACCGCCGACTTGAATCGCTTCTGACGACCATGGGCCGGTCGGAGTCACTGTTGGCAGATGACAGCCTGGAGCGCATGAAGCTCAGCCGGGTGGTCCCGGGGCACGGTGCTTCACCAGGTGGCGATGGCCACGCGAGCGCTCTGGGCAAGCTGGACTTCCTCACGTCCCGAGCCGACGTGCTGGCTGCGGCCCAGACGCTGTGGGTGAACGACCTCGACCAAGCGCACTGGCTCCATCGCGACGAGGTGCCCGCGTCGGTGCTCATGGCACCGATGGGCAGATGGCTCGTTGCTCTGCCGCCCACGCAGGCGGGGCAGACGAATCGAACCCGTCGCGTCACCGTCAGCGACGTGGAGAGGGCGCGGGCCACATATCGCCGGTTCGAAGCTCTCGATCACCGCTACGGGGGCGGCCACGCGCGGCGGGCAGCTGTGCTGTTCCTGCAGGGCGAGGTCGCCTCGCTGCTGCACGGCTCGTACGCCGACCACGTCGGCCAGAGTCTGTTCGCCGTGGCTGCCCAGTTGACGTACAAGACCGGCGCGATGGCGTACGACATGGCCTTACACGCGACGGCCCGGCGCTACTTCGTGCAGGCGCTGAACCTCGCTCATGCGGCGGGTGATCGGCCGCTGGGCGGCAAGGTGCTCGCCTTGGCTTCCCACCAGGCGAACTTCCTCGGCGAGTACCAGGAGGCGGTCGATCTGGCCCGCGCGGCCAAGTACGGCGCCGCCGGCCAGGCGACGCCGACCGTGCACGCGATGTACTGCGCGATGGAGGCGCGTGCACTGGCCAGCCTCGGTGACCGGCGCAACTGCCATGCGGCCCTGGCGGAGGCGGAGCGGGCGTTCTCCCAGCGGCGCGAAGGCGAAGACCCCGACTGGATCGGCTATTTCGACGCGGCGGAATTCCACGACGAGTTCGGCCACTGTTTCGCGTCTCTGCGAGACACGCGCGAGGCCCTGGTCCACACCGGGCTCGCGCTCAGCGCCTCGAGCGCAACGTATCGCCGCTCAAGGACGTTCTGCCGGCTCATTCAGGCCGGCGTTCACGTCACCTCGCCCAAGCCCCGCAGACAAGATGTGGAGCAGGCGTGCGCGGCGGCCGCCGATGCGCTCGCCATGGCCGGCAAACTGAACTCCCAGCGGGTCCAGACCTACATCGATCGGTTCAACAGCCAGCTCGCCCCATACGCGCGCGAGCGCGTCGTCGCCGACTTTCGCGAGCAATGGCACGAGACCCTCGTTCCCGCGTAGCAACACACGACGCTCACAGGGCTCGCTGAGTGCCGTCACTGCGGTCTGGGTCACCTGCCGCGCCGGTCACGTTCCCGGCGTCCACGGCCGAGGGTTGGCTGGGTCGCGCAGCGTCGCGATGCGGTTGAGCGCCTCAGGAACGAGCCGTGGCTCCCGGCCGGTGCGGCCCGCCAGCCACGTCGTCATCCGCAACTGCCGCACCCTGGCCAGCGTCGAGAAGCCCTCCCACCGCATGACGTCGGCGCCGTACGCCTCAACGAAGGCGGCGTACTCTGCGGCGGTGTACCAGCCGACCACGTGGTAGTTCGCGACCACGACCAGGTCCCACTCGATCGGTCCGATGGCGAACCGTTCGAGGTCCAGCATCACCACGCGGCCGTCGGCGCCGCGCACGAGGTTCTTCCGGTGCGGGTCACCGTGGATGGCTCGCGCACCATGAGCGAACGACAGGCCCGCGTACGCGGCCCGCAGCTCCCCCAGGAGGTCGAAGAGGAAACGCCGGTCGTGCTCGTGAAGGCCAGCGGCGTCGCGGATGTGGGAGTCCTGGCGGTGGAACGGGTCGAACACCGGGAGCATGCCCTCGGGCGGAGCAGGCAGCGCGTGCAGGCGCCGCAGGAGCGCGCCGATGTCAGCCGGCCGCCCGTGCTGAAGAGCAGGGATCTCCTCCCAGAACGTGACCACGCGGCCGTCCGCCAGGACCGGCTGGTCCGCGACCGCAGCCGACGGCCGGACCGCCGGCAGATCCTGCTCGGCGAGCCACGCGGCCACGCGAAGTTCCCGTTCGACCCTGGCCAGCGCCGTCATGCCCCACGCGACCCGGGCGACGACGCCTTCGAGCGGCAACCTGAAGACGCCGTTGTCGCCGACAGGGCCAAGCACGGTGGCACCCGACCAGTTCAATCCCTTCTGCTCGCACGCGAGCTGAAGGGAACGGAACGCGGCGGCCTCGGTGAACGACGCGGCTTGGCCGTCGGCGGTCACCGCGGCCTGCGCCGGAGGGTGCGGGAGGTCGTCATCGCGTCCAGGATACGAGCAGGCCCCCTGTATACCGGAGGACGGTCTCGGCGGCGCGGGCGATCATGCCGTGCACGAACCCCGCCGACGGCGCGGCCCCTGTGAGCGAGGCGATCAGCTCGGCGCAGCGGTGCACCGGAATCGCGTGGGCCACCATCAGATACACACACCACGCCTGCAGATTGACCCCCCAGGCTGACCGGCGCACGAGGCACACCCTCCGGCCGCGCGGCGACATGCACCTTCCCGCACCCGCACGCCGCGCTGTGCAGATCATGCTGAATCCTCGCAGCCGTCATCAACGGTACCTCGACCTGCTGATGCCGCGCCGTGACGCCCAGATCCACCGCCCCGGCCAGATCCGGAGCGAGCGCGCCTGCACGTTCCAGGCCACCTACGCTGCCGGCTCCGGCCGGTTCCGCTGGCTGACTATGATGGACGAAGACGAATGAATCAGAAGTGGCCGCGCGCCCGTACTACGCTCCAGTAGGTGTGGGCTACCAGATAGCAGTTCACGTTGTACCGCCAATCCAGTTGGATATCACACTCGCGCCGCATCTCCGCATAGAAGACGGTGTCCAGGTGATGCCTTTTACTGGCACTGGTCCAGCCGACGTCGGGGTAATTGCGGTAGCCGAAGTCATGGCGGGTGCATGGCGGTCTGAAGTCCACCCGTTTGAACCCGAATATAGGTCCCACCCCCCAGACCGGCGGCTGGTCGGGTGCGGGGCGCGTACAGAGGTCGGTGCTCCAGTTGAAGTTGTAAACCCCGTAGTGGTCGAGGGTGTTTCGCGCCTGCCAGAACATGTTGCGGCTGGAATCGGTGTTCAACGTCATGAGGTACAGCAGCGAACGTTTACTGGTCCAGAGGGTGCCGTACGCGACGTTGCTGTCGGTGTGGCCCGCCCTGTTCTCCGCCGTCACCTTGAACTCGTAGTCGCCCCACTGGACGTATTTGAAGGTGAGCGAGGTCCTCACGACCGGGTAACGCGCCCGGTGCCAGAAACCGCCTACTCGCCGATACCAGACCCAGTAATAAACGTTGCTTGTCGAGCTCGGATTCCAGTCGAGGTTGACGTATCCCAGGTGGCCATCCGCTCTGAGCGCGGTCGGTGCCTGGGGGGGTAGGAGTCCAGGCCCGCCGCGCACCACGTTGGACGCTGGGCTCTGGTCGACGAGGTTCGCCGCGACGATCTTGAAATCGTACGGCTGGTCGTTCCACAGCGGGTATCCGAGCCGGGCGGAGGTCTTCAGAGTCGGGACCTGGAAGTAGTACCAGTCGTTGGAGGTGGCCGACTTGAAGAACACCCAGTAATAGACGGGGGGATCCGGGCTCGGCTGCCAGGACAGCTCGACCCTGCCATCGCCGGTGCCCGTGATTGCCAGACCCGTGGGGGCCCGGGGCCGGGTCATCCTCGGAGTGGCTTCCACCGTGTTGGTGGCGGAGCTTGGCCCGTAGCGGTTGACCGCGACGACCCGGAACTCGTAGCGGAAGTTGTTCCACAACGGTTTCTCCGCCCGTGCCTTCGAGTCGAGGGCCTTGAGGGGGAGGATGTACCATCCGCTGCCGCCGTACGGTTTGAACTGAACCTGATACCAGGCCTCCGTGTCGCGGCTGGGGTCCCAGTCGAGGTCGACGTATCCGTCGCCGACGTGGGTGACCCTCAGGTTGCTGGGCGGCCCGGGGAATCCGGGGATGTCGTCGGCCTCGGGCCTTGGCGTCTGCGCGGCGGGCTGGGACACCATGGACGGCGTGGCCGGCCTGGACGCGGACCCGGAAGCGGTGGAGGCGGTGACGGTGACGCGCGCGCGGCCCGACAGCGGCCCGTCGCCGGCCTCGTTGGTCCCCGCGACGGCGAACTCGTACTCGTGCCCGCCCGTGAACGGCCCCACCTCTGCCTGCGCGCTGGTCGCCGGATATTCGAGCTTCGTGAGTGTCGTCTCCCCGGCCGTGACGTCCCGGTAGTGGACCCAGTAGAAGGCCCCCTCGACGGCGTTCCACGACAGGGCGACCTTCCCGCCTGCCCGCGCGGTCGCGGTCAGCCCGGTGACCTTCGGCGGCAGCGGGGGCATGGGCCGCGCGCTGACCACCGCGCTCGCGGGGCTCTCGCCTCCCTCATTCTCGGCGGTCACCTTGAACTCGTAGGTGTGGGCGTTGACCAGCAACCCGAGATCGGCGCGGGGCTCAAGAGCGGGCAAGGACTGCTTGACGAACCCGGTCTCGCCGGCGGTGACATCCCGCCGGTACACCCAGTAGTAGCCGGCCGCGGCCACCTTCTGCCAGGTGAGCGTGACCTTCCGATCGCCGGCGGCGGCGGACAGGCCCGTGGGGGCTCCCGGCCGCGGCATGTCGGCCACCGCCCTGGCCGGGGCGCTCGCCGGGCCTTCCCCGCCGTCGCCGACGGCGATCACCTTGAACTCGTAGGTGTGCCCGCTGAGCAGCCGATCGGCCGTCGTCGTCGTGGCCTCGACGGGGGAGTCCATGGGGGAGAACGCGGTCTGCCCCGCTGTGACGTCGCGTTGGTGCACCCAGTAGGCGCCGGCCCGCTCGGCCGCGTGCCAGGTGAGCTTGATCGTGCCGTCAGTAGTGGCGGTCGCGGTCACGTTCGCCGGGGCCGCGGGCGGGCGCATGACAGCGGTGGCGCTCACCACGGTGCTCGCCTGCCCCTCGCCCCCCGTGTTGAGCGCGGTCACCTTGAAGTCATAGGCGGTGCCCGAGATGAGCGGTGAGGTCTGTACGGTGGTGGTGTCGGCGGGCAGGTCGAGCGGCGTGAAGTCGGTTGTGCCCGCGGCGCGGTGATACACCTGGTACGCGTCCGGTGCGGCTCCGGCCGGCACGGTCCACCGGAGAGTGACCGTCGCGTCCGCCCCGGCCGTCGCGGTCAGGCCCGTAGGAGCCCCCGGCACGGCGAAGTTCGCCGTCGTCTGGACGAGGTTGCTCGGCGTGCTTTCCCCGACGGTGTTGCTCGCCGTCACCTTGAACTCGTACTGGTGGCCGGTCTCCAGGGATTCGATCTTCTGCGTGGTGGCCTCACCGTCCTCCACTGCCGCCTGCGTGAACTCCGTCTCGCCTGCCGTGATGTCCCGCTGGTGCACCAGGTACGCCACCTCCTCCTCCGGCGCAGTCCACGTCAGCGTGACGTCGCCCGTCGTTCCGGCGGTGGCGCTGAGACTCGTCGGCGCGGGCGGGGCCGACCTGCTGCCGCGGGTGGTGACCACGCCGGTCGGCGTCCCTTCCACCCCGGCAGCGTTGACGGCCCGCACGTAGTAGGCGTAGTCGACGCCCGCGTCCAGCCCTGCATCCTGCAGGCTCCGCTGCGCGGTGGGGTAGCCCGTCCGGGCGAAGTGCGTCTGGCCGTTGCCGAGGTTCTTGCGGTAGACCCAGTACTCCAGTGAGTTGCCCGCCGGAGGCGTCCAACTGATCGTGGCGATGCCGTCACTGGACGTCTTCACGCGCAAACCGGTGGGCGCCGCCGGTCCGCCGCCCGACGTGGGCGGCCACGGCACCTCCAGGAACCGGGGCCGGTAGATCCGGACATCCTTGTAGTGGTCGCCGTTCTCGATGGTGTTGACGTCGTACGACAGGAACAACTCGCCCGGATCGGAGAGCTGCGGATGAACCCGGCCGTGGTAGATGAAGCGCTCGTAGTTGCTGATCTCCGGCTCCGGTGACTTCTCCAGGTAGACAGGCCCCGTGAACGGGCCGGTCGGGGACGTCGCCGTGTACGCGACGATCCAGTGGCTGAAGATCTCGTGGCTGTCCTGGGTCACCAGGACGTACTGGCCACCCACCTTGTGGACCGACATGCCTTCCGTGACGCCGCTCATGAGCCGGGCCGAGGCCGACTCCTGCGCCGACCAGCCACTTCCGGTCCAGAACTGCCAGGCGCCTCCGAGGTCGCCGGCCGCGACCCGGGCGACGTGGCCGAACTTCAGTCCGCTGACGGACTCGCTGCCGTAGACGTAGGTGTACGAGCCGTCCTCCATGATGGCGGCGCCCCAGCCCACCGTCCCGTTCAACGGCAGATCGTGCACGGACGAAACGGTCAGACCCGGCAGGGCGAAGGTCACCAGCGTGGTTCCGACACGCTCGAAGCTGAACGGGCCGCCGTCCCCCGTCTTGCGGAACTTCCCATAGATCGCCCGCAGCGAGCCGTTCGCGACGGTTGCGTCGCCGACCCAGTAGAACTCGTCGGCGGCCGCGGCGATCACCAGAGACTTGGGCGCGCTGCTCGTCCCGCCGTGGATCGTGGGACCGAGCGCAGTGCCGGTCTGCACCACGATCGAGTTGTTGATGAAGGGGGTGGTCTGCGGTCTGGAAAAGTCGCTGTTGACCTTGCCGAGGAAGGTGTCGGAGAACAACCACGCCGTACGGCCGTCGGGGAGCGGCACCGAGACTGTGGAATCACCCCCCGTCCAATGCCCGCCGCTGTTGCCGTAGTTGCCGAACATCGCCTCCACGTCGGGAGCGGAGGGGTTGGCGGCTTGGGTGATCTGTGAGACCTGTGGCGTGGTCAGAGCCGGTGCCGCCGATGCGGTCGCCGGCACCGGAGAGATCAGGACTAATACCAGGATCACCGAGATGATCGCGGCAAGCGAGCGTAAGTAGCGCATGGATTGCTCCTGAAAACGTTACGCAGTGGCCGGGGTCATGTGCTGCCAGATGGCTGGGTTCGCGGTGCCGGAGACCTTCTGGAGGAGCGATCTGATGTGGGGGACGGCCTGGGCCAATCGCTCTCCGGCGAGGTGAGCGACCGCCGCGGTGGCGTCGGCCGGCATGGGCGAGGAGCGGGGCACGGCGGCCGTCCTGGCGGCGAGTTGGGACGTGTGGTGGGGCTCGCCGCCGCTCCAGGCGCTGATCAACCCGAAAAGGAGCATGATGGCGGCCATGTCGGGAGCTTGCTGGGCGAACCCGGCCTCAGCCTCGGCCATCTCCTGCGGTCGATGACGGCCTTCTCCGCATGTCTTGCGTAGATCTCGGCCAAAGGGGTTCCCCTGTGGGTTGTCGCGCCTGGTGAGGCGCACCAACTCCGGCATGCTCGCGAACACCCCCGCTGCTGCCCACCCTGAGGCTGGCGACGCGATTCGGCTCCGGCCACAGTGCATCGTGGGACGCGTGTGTCACGGCTAGGTCTGGCCATGTTGCTCATGGCTGCTCCATGAGGGGGACGGGGTAGCGCTCATATCCAGTTGACGAACGAGCACCCGCCGAAGGGACAACCCGTGCAGAGAAGTTTGGAGGGGACGGCGAATCACGGGTAAGCCGCCTGCTCACGTTGCTGCACCGATGAAGAGGGCCGGCACCAATCCCCACACCACGCCACGACCCCCGCCCTCACCCCGACGAACTACTCCCGGCCGGCTACTCCCAGCCGGGTTCCGCATCGAGCGGCCCGACAGCCGGATCAGCGTCGCGTGGTAGCGCCTACCTGAAGGGAAGCACCGGTATGACCGCCGCCCAGGACGCCGCCGGCCCTGCACCACCTGTCCGGAGCTTGCGCGAGCGGACCTTGTGGCGGCTGTTGTATGAGTCGGCGGCCAGAGCGCAGGAAGTCCTGGCCCTGTGGGGCTCAAAAATTGGATTCGACGTCTGTCCTGCTGGTTCTTGGTGGTGTCAGATGGCGATCCGCTACTCGTTGATGAGGCCACCGAGGATGGTTCTGCGATGGACGCGATAGCTGGCCAGGTCGACGGGCGATGGCGGAACCTGGGACTGATCCAGGCCGAACAGGTCCTTGCCGAACTCGAAGGTTTCCACCGCCCAGCGCAGCCCGGCTGCCGCTATCAGGCGGGCCATCATGGCAGGCTGGCCGTGGGGGACGAAGCAGTAGTGAAAGGCCAGTTCGCCGGTCGCGCGATGCTTGCGGATCAGCAGAAAGTGAACCGGGCTGGCGGTGGCGATCCAGGCCCAGGCGTAGGTGCGCTCGCCTTGGGACCCGTCTCCGGCTGAGCGGATGGTCCACTTACGTTTCTGATTCAGATGCTTGGCCACGACTTGTTCGCAGGTCAGACAGGTGCCGCCGCCGAGCGTGAGGGTGAAGGCGGCGCCGACGCGCAGCACGTAGGCCTGGGCGCGCTCCTCCAGGAAGGTCCGGAGCTTCGCGCACGCGCCGCTTCCGGTTGTCAACGACGGCCGAATTCGGCCGTCGTTGACATAGCGAGCCCTCTTCATCGTCTGGCGCAATCGTAGTTCTGCAGGACCACGATGGCCCAGCCACCCGGGCGAGGTTGCCGAGAAAGCCGCCCTGTCCAGCGCGTCTGGCGTCGAGAGCGGCGGGAGTGAGCAATCGTGGCGCTCGCGGGCGACAGGCTCGGGCCGAGATCTGCCGGTGCCGGGGCGCTTGAGCCCGATGGGCGGCGAAGAGCGGGTGGAACGGCTCCTCCCGCAACGAGGGACATCTTCTGCGCTCGGCTCGACGAGCTCCCGCAGAAAGGACGACGGGTACGGCCATGCCGCCAAGACGGCCGAACTCCGCTCGTGGTCAGGAGGCAGCGACGTGGCCGTGACTCGCCGCCATGCCCTGGTTCGAGCTCGAGTTCCATGACGTTATGAGGCGACAGACTTGGACATCTCTTGGCCGTTTGTGTGCTTAATGGGGGTTTTATCCTCGTCGGGTGGCCGATAGAAACCGGCCCATGACCACCCCTCCCTGCCAGCGTAAAAACGCTCACACTCGGCCTTGAGCACGATGGAGCCGATGCTTGCCCGCGCAGTAGCCGACTTTCCTTCCGGCCGGCCCGGACAATGGGCATTCGAGCCCAAACTTGACGGCTACCGTGCGCTGGGGATCGTCGATGGGGACCGCGGGGTTTACCTGCAGTCCCGGCGCGGTGCCCGCTTCAACGAGACCTTCCCCGAGATCGTGTGGGCTCTGTTCGAGCACGTTCCAGCACGGACCGTCCTGGACGGAGAGATCGTCCGCTGGTCGTCGGGCAGGCTGGACTTCGCGGCACTGCATCGACGCCACATTGCCGGCCACCGTGGCGCCGCGGCGATGGCAAAGGCGGAGCCGTGTCACTTCGCGGCCTTCGACGTGCTTCGCCTGCGCGGGGGGAGGTGCGGGGCCTGCCTCTGCACGAGCGTCGCGCGCTCCTGGAGGAACTGTTCACCTGCATTCCGGCGGCGGGAGTTCTGGCGCTGGGCATGCACACGCGAGATGAAGCGGAGGCCCGGGTCTGGTACGAGACGATGCACACGGTGGGCGTCGAGGGCCTGGTCATCAAGCCGACCGGGTCGTTGTACGAAGGGGGAACGCGCGGCTGGCAGAAGCTGAAGCGGAAGGCCACCTCAGAGGCCGTGGTCGGAGGCTACGTCGGCTCATCGAGGCGGCCGAGCGGGCTGATTCTCGGACGGTACGACCGTGCGGGACGGTTGCGCGTTGTCGGCCGGACCGCCCAGCTCACCGCCCAGGCCGCAGCCGAGATCGCCCCACTCCTCACCCCGGCTCACGACGGCCACCCGTGGCCGGCCGCCCTCCCGCCCGGCTGGGCGTCCAGCCCGTACGCAGGCCGCAGCCCCATCGTCTACACCCAGGTTCAGCCCGAACTGGTGGTGGAGATCCTGGTCGACACGGCGGTGGAAGCAGGCCGGCACCGGCACTCCGTCCGCTACCTGCGCCCGCGTGCCGACCTCGACCCGATGCACGTGATCGAGGAGCGTGACACCCTGGAGTGATCAGCTCGTCGTAGCGAGTGACGTCGGCGCAGTGAGCCGGCGACGCTCCTGCGCGGGCCGGGCCGGATCCTGCGCTCACGTACCCCGGAGCTGATCTATCCGGAGCTCGGGGCCTGCCTGCTTGCCCGGGGCGTAGTGCGCGCTGATCTGCACCGCCGCCACCGCGGCCGGGATCGGCCCCGACCGGGTCACGTTCCTGGGCGCCGTCCGTATCGTGGGCTGCACGGCCATTGACCGCGCAGTCCTTTCTCCGGAGCCTTCCGGCGCCGCTGGCGGCGTGCCCCCGACGAGGTCATGCACCGACGAAACGTGAGCCCTCGCCGTCGTCGCCATTCCTGCTCGCGAGCCGTCAAGCGGACACGGGCTGTGGCCCTCCTGAGCGCCGTTGCGTGCGTGTTCGAGGGGGGATAACGGCAAAACCTCTCGTCGTTCGTGGCCGCCCGCCAGAATGACCACCAAAGCGATCAATAGCTGCGGTCATGCTAATGCTCTGCGGGGCCTGTGGTCGGATCTGGAGGCGGGATGGGACAGACCGTTGGGCGGTACCGGCTGAACAGCCAGCTCGGCCGTAGCGGGGCGAGCGCTGTCTGGCGCGCCTATGACCCGCTTCTCATCCGCGACGTCGTCCTCAAGAGGCTCTTTCTGCCGGGTGTGGATGATGGCAGTGCGCGCCGCCGGATATTGCGCGAGGCCAAGGATGGGGTGTACGGCCGGCTCTTGCATCCGAGCATCGCCACCATCTACGACATCTTCGAGGCGGACGGAGATCTCTGGATCGCGACGGAGTACCTCAACGGGTCGTCCCTCGACGACGTGATATTGCAGGTCGGCGTGCTGCCGTCCGAGACAGCTGCGGCCATGGGGCGTGACTTGGCGGCTGCGCTCCACTACGCGCACGAATCCGGCGTGCTGCATGGCGACGTCAAGCCTGCCAACGTCATGCTCACCGACGACCGTGCAGTGCTCAAAGGATTTGGGGGTCCCCCAGCCGGAGGGTTGGCATCTCTCAGCTTCATGGCTCCTGAGAGGCTTGCTGGAGAGGGCGCCAGTCAGCAGGCGGACATGTGGTCGCTCGGTGCAACGCTCTACGCCGCGGTCGAAGGGCAGCCACCCTACGGCTCCCGAGGCGTGTCTGCGGCGGCTGCTGTGCTGGCGGGGGAAAGCTATCCACCGCCTCGCCGGGCCGGCGTGCTCCAACCGGTGATCGAAGCGCTGCTCCGCAATGATCCACGGCATCGCATCCGAGCAGAGCAGGCCGCTGACCTCCTTGCCGATGCCGGAACCTACAGGGGCAGCGAGATGATTGCGCTGGGCGGCGGCAGCGAGGTCTCCTCAAGTTCGTCAGCGCCCAGCGCACGGGTTGATCCGCCTTCGGCGGCTCGTCACACGAATCCCCTCGAAACAGCGCTGGCCGAAGCAATCGCTGCAGCGCACGACGGTGCTGGCGCTCTGATCTTCCTGCCGGCAGACGACGGCGCGAGCGAGGTCGAGACTGCGATCGTTGCGGTGCTGGAGGCGTTCGACATCGGGGTCGAGGAGCGGCTTCCGATTATTCGTGCGTCCTGGCTTCGCCGCCTCCGGCTGCGGGTTCGAGCGCTTGCCGGTTCCCCTGCGGCGAAAGACCTTCTCCATGAACTGGAGTACGCAGCGAGGGTCAAGATCCTGTATGAGCCTGTTGCGGGCATTGATGAGAAAAAGAGCGCAGCGGTCGCATCGTTGATCACGGCGCTTGAATCGCAGCCGACGGCCGCCATCATGATAAGTTCGATCTTGATTCTCAAGGTCGACGGTGTGCTGATCGTCAGGGACCTCACGCCCGCTGAGCTGGTTCACCTGAAGCGAAATCCGCTTCTCGTACGCGACCCCGCCGCCCTCTTGGAGCAGTTGAACGGAGCGACTGGTGCCGAGGTGCGTGGGCTCTCAATCGGAAGACTGGATTCCGCCTGACAGTCGCTCGCCAGTTTACGTCAGCTCCTTTCTCGCCCAGCCCTCGCAGTTCGGACATTTCCGCGAGGTGTCGTGGCCTTGAACGGGCCGCATGCGGCTACTCTTCGACCCGCACAGAAGGTAGCGACGGGGCTTCGTGATGATCGCCACCGCTGGGGAGGAGCCCTCTGTCCTCGCCATGGAGCTCGAGCGGCGAACGATCGAGAGGCATCCCGGATCGTTCCGGAACGCCCCTCGACACTGGTTGGGCCTGCCGCCCTTGTTCAGAGCATGGCCGTCTACGAGTCTTGTCCCGCCTCCTCGGCGACAGACCTCGATGAGGCCAGTTCCTGCTACCGCGTCTACCAAGCCGGCATGCCGGTCAAGGTGGGCGGCGGACCACCGGGAGTTCGGCGTCGACGCTTGATACCGGGCTTTACGATGCGCCGTGTCGCCACGCCCGCCCCGACGATCGGCGCAGCGGTCCGCCCGCGGTCTGCCGGCAGCAACGCACGGCCTCCGCGCGGGCGGCGGCTTCGATCCGCTCGGCGGAGTCGCGGCGGATGCAGCCGACCGGCCATGCCGCGCCGAGCGCTTCCACGGCCATGAGATGGGCATGCAGGCGCTGTCCGGTGGCGCGCAGGGTGGGGGCAGCGGCGGGGTCGACGAGGTCGATCATCGCGACGGCGAGCATCCATCGTGATCGCCATCGGGCGAGGGCGATGCCCCGCTCGGCGCTGGTCGTCGCCTGGCGCATGTCGGCCTGAAGCTGGGGGAGTGTGCCTGCCAGGCTTGAAGCTGCCTGACACGCCAGCCGCCGGTCGGCCCGGTATCTGATCCTCCGCACACGCCCAGCGATGCTCCGGGCCGCCGCGGCCAGATCCGCCCATGTGACGCCTGCGCGCATGCCCGGGACCTTACGGGCAGCCACATCAACCGCTGATCAAGACGGTCTCCAGCACGATCAAAACCGGTGGACGGCGGCGGGTGGCCGGCTCCTTCCCGATGGGATGTGGGGATCCGGCGCGGTGCTTGCGCCATCCTTCGCTTCGTTCCGCATCGCTCCGCACCCGTCCGGATCGATCCGGGTCGTTCCGGATGCTTCCGGAACCGTCCGGATCGAGGCAGAACTCGCGTGCGGGAAGCGGGGAGTCAGGTTCTGTCAAGTCCTCGGTCTGTCCGCCCGAACTGCGGCTCGCGCCGCTCAGCCCGGGGGTACGTGCTGGAGGACCGAACCGTGCATGAACTGGCCGCGTCGACGATGTCGCGGGAACTCCACACGCTGTGTCCCCAAGCAGGCGGCTTGGCGGCTTCCTCGACAGAGGCTGTGCATCGCGCTCGGACGACTCGAAGGTTCCCCCACCCTGCCGCGGCCATGAGCGAACGTGCGAGCCACGAGCATCGGTCCTACTTGCGCGCCGCGTCGGCCTTGGCTTTCGGGACAGGCGAGGCAACAGCGCTGCGCTGGCGCTCGCCATCCCGCCCGACCCGCGCGGCAACGACGCGACCAGCAGATCCTGACCGGCGGGTGCGCCCATGTTGCCGGCGTCGGGCGGCGTGGCATCGACTTGCCCGATCTGTGCGCCTGGGCCGCCACCTTGAAGACTCGTTGATGAAGGCGGTGTGCAGGTCGCGTACGGCGTGGGCGAGAGGCAGGCAGGCCCGCAGCAGGTCGGTGAGCGCCACCGGCAGGCGGGTGGCGGTGTGCAGGATGAGCACGGTGGCGCCCAGGGCGGCCAGAATGGTCGAGGTCATGCCCTCAGCGTCGGTGCCTGCTGTGTCCGGTCGCATCCGGTCCGGGCAAGTTGCGCTCTGTCCCTGATCAGCGCGGGTGGTCGGGCTATTGTCCGAACGGAAAGCGAACGGCGTCTTTGTGGTGAGGGGAGTGCCGATGCCCGATCCTCGGCGGATTCGCAGCAGGGCGGATCTTTCGAAGGCGTTTCAGGAGCTGTTCAAGTCCGTCGATGGCGGGTACGGGGTCGTGGCCGGGCAAGCGGGCGTGTCCTCGTCGACCCTGCACGGCATGGTCACGGGGACGAGCTTCCCGCGGTGGCGGACGGTGCAAGCCGTTCTCCTGGCCTCCGGTATTCGGCAGGAGGCGCTTGAGGCCTGGCAGGCAGCTCACCGGCGCGCTGACCGCGACAAACCGGCAGCGGCCCTGGGCTGGCCGCTGCCCGAGGTGACCGATATCTTCGCCTGGCCGCGCAGGCGCGTAACCCGCACATCACGATCCAGGTGATCCCGTTCAAGGCCGGTGCCCATCCAGGCATGCCCGGCAGCTTCATCATCTTGCGTTTCGGCCCGATCGCCCCTGACATCGTCTACATCGACAGCATGGGCGGCGATCTCTTTCTCGAAGAGGAGGCCGAGCTAATCAGGCATAACATGGTTTTTGAGCATCTTCGCGCCGTAGCGCTCAGCCCTTCCGACACGGCGACGCTACTGACATCCCTCAGCGAAGATCACGATTGAGAGGAGCTAGGGTGCAGTCCGACCTTTCCAAGGCCAAGTGGCGAACGAGCCGGTTCAGCGGCAACGGGGCAAGCTGCGTCGAGGTCGCCGTCCTTCCTGCTCGTGACGCCGGAGTTCCCAACAAGGCTGACGAGGAGTTCGTTGTCGTCGTGCGTGACACGAAGAACCGGGACCGTGAGCCCCAGGTCTTCACCATCCGCGAGTGGGACGCCTTTCTCGCTGGTGTGGCTGAGGGGGACTTCAGCGCCGCGTCCTTGATCGCTAGCTACCAAGGTGCTGGAGTTCTCTGACGCGCTTCCCGGAGGAGTCGAGAGACGCGAACGCCCGACTATCACTCGTGGCCTGGGCGTTTGCATGCCGAGGAGGAGGAACGGCCAAGGCGCGCCGTGAGGGGCCATCTTCCCTGCCTGCCATCGCACGACACCACGTCGAGCATGCCCGGCATGGTTGCGAGGGCGGGCGACGACAGACGGGAAGGCATGCAGGCGACCTTTGACCGGGGGAAGCCCCTGCTCGCGACCCGAACACCTTGACTCGTGTGGTCCGCGAACCTCCACGAGACACCCGGCGTCGCTCCCTTCCCTCTTTCCGCAGGCCAGACAACCGTCACCCCTCTGGCCAGGATCGCACCGACCACTTTGCAGCGTCCACAGCTGACCTAGATTCGTCTGGGGACTGGTAGAGGCCGCCCAGGGTGGCGGTGAAAGGTTCCAGCCATAACCTCCACTGCCTGTTGAGGGTGGCGCAAGCAGAGGTGTCGGTGGCGGCGAGAAAGCGCAGGTGCCGAAGGCCGTGCATGAGCACATCCACGTCGCGGGGTGCCGGTGCTTCGGTGGGAGGGTGGGGCGTGGGCTTGCCAACTGCCGCGGCCCACGCGTGGGTGATCGCGACAGACATGGGCCACCTGCTCCGGGCGTGCTCGCCCGGGGCATCGAGTGCGGCGATGTAGGTCACGACGATCGCGCCGTCGACGGTCCGCCAGCTGGTCGAATGCAGGAGCCGGACAAGGTCGTTCACATCGTGGCCGGCCAACAGGCGGTGGGCCGCGTGGTGGGGCGTGCAGTCGAGGTCGCCTGTACGCCACCCTTCGAGGCCGCTGATGGACAGGATTCCACTGTCGTCGGCGAGCAGCGGCCAGACTTCGACACGCACGCCGTATTTCGCTGCTCGACGGCCGCCCTGCCGACTCGCATTTCCTGACTGATCGTCAAGGTGCATGTTAACGTACGGTAGCAGGGGCAATCCTCCCAAATTGCACTCTTCGGGCCCTGCTCCCAGCAGGGGTTGCGTGAGCGAGGACTGGTCCTGGATCGAGGGCCAGACCCGCTCTCGCGCGGGCTCTCGACCTGCTCGGCTTTGCTCCCGACGAACCTGCTCAGGAGGCGTGATGGATCTCGCCAAGGACCTCCGCGAGGCGCAAACCCAGCTCGGCCAGGCCAGCGCCGAGTTGCGGGCCGCCCGCGCCACGCTCGACAGCGCCGCCGCGGCGTACGATGCCGCGCGCCGACGGCCGGATGGCGTGCGCTACGAGAAGGCCCGCGCTGCGTGGGGTCTGGCTTTGCAGGAGTGGGCGCGCTTGCTCATCCGCCGCGCGGGCCTGGCCGACCTGGTCGTCGCGGAGCGCCGTCGTCTCGCCCGGGACGTCGCGGACGAGCTGCTGCTGCCGACAGCGTTGACGTGATGCTCGCCAGCGGCTGTCGCTCGGCTACGCACGAGCAGGCCGGGCTCGGCCAGGCTGCTCCGTTGCAAGATCACGACGGTACTCACCCTGACCACGGCGAGACGCTGCTCAGCGTCTTGGAGTCGCTGCAGTTGTTCGCCGAGGACCTGGCGGTGCCAGACGCTGGAGACATGGCGCTGGGTGGCCTCCCACTGGCCCGCCCGGCACCGCCAGGCCGGCACCGCCAGGCCGGGGTGCCCAACAACATTCACCGCAGTCGCCGTGCCCACCTCGACGTACAGGCAGGGAGGCTTGACTGGTTTCTCGCGGTGCGGGAGGTCGCCGGGGACGGCTTTCACCCTTGGTATCGAAATGCTGTCCTGACGTAACACCGGCCCGCCCGGCTCGTATGTACGGGCATGCGGAGGTTTGGCATCTTCCACCGCAGGCGCAGCCGCCGGAGTCCTCCGGCGTCTGCTGCAGGCCGGGACGGTGGGGTCAGACGGGAAGTCGTCGTCGGAGTCGTCGCCGGGGTCGTGGCGATCGGGACGGCCGTGGTGACCGCGTGGTTCACCCGGTGGGGGTTCATCCCCAGCGCCGCAGACCCGTCCCCGACTCAGACCTCTGCGTCCGCCACAGCCTCGACCTCGACCTCCGGCACGCCCAGCCGGACCCCGAGTGCGCCGCTCCCCGTGGCGCTCGACCTCGTACGACAGGAGCGTCTGGAAATAGTGGGTGACACCTGGGTCACCGCGGACGCGGCCGACCTCACCGTCCGCGAACTCGCCCAGGCGAACGGCCTGCGGCAGTACGGTGATGCCACGGACGGCGAGGACTCCAAGTGGACGTTCTTCCGTGGCATGGGAGCGGTCGATCCGGGCGCGAGCGTGATCAAAGTGGTTCTGCGCGGGACCCGTCCAGAAGGCGTCCGGATCACCGGGATGCGAGCGCTCACGGAGTGCGGGCCGCCCTTGCGCGGCACCCTGTTCCACTCGCCTCCCGCCGGCGACGAGGAGAGTCCCACTATCGGGTTCGATCTCGACGAGCCGGAGCCCAAGGCGCAGCGGATCACCCAGGAAGGAGACTGGGAGAAGGACTACTTCGCGTACCGGACCATCTCCCTGGCCCACAACGAGACCATCGCCCTCCGGTTGGAGACCGTCACTGCCGAGCACTACTGCGAATACACCTTCCAGATGCAGGTGACTACCGCGACCGGGGTCGTCACCCAGGTCATCGACAACGCCGGCAAACCCTTCGCCATCAGCGAACTGCTCAGGAAGGACACCGAGGGCGGCCTGGCGTTCGAGGAGTACCAGCAGTTGTACGTGGGCGGGGTCGCCGATCCCAGCGGTGACGGCGACTGGAGGCTGTGGGATGCCGCCGAATACGAACGCGTCTACGACTCCGACTGAGGCCCTGCACACGAACCCCCTGATGTGCGAACCGGGCGAGCTATGCGTTGCGTTGTCCTGGTCGTCAGTGGGGCGGACGGGGCAGCGCAATCGCAAGCGGTGCTCTGACCTACGGGTACATCACCTGGCGTGGTCGCTTCCACCAGCTTGGACCAGGCTCTCCCACGGCCATGAAATGACTGACACTGTCACAGCGCGCAGCTACCCTCGCTGCTGTGACAACCGAGATCCTGCCGGCCGAGTCCGCTGATCGGCTGCGTGCCGACATGGTGTCCGAGCTGAAGCGCGACGGCTGGATTCGTTCCCCCGAGGTCGAAGCGGCTTTCGCGAAGGTCCCGCGCGAGAAGTTCGCTCCTGAGGCGCCGCTCGCCGCGGCGTACTCGGCCCGGGACACCGTGGTCACCAAGCGCGGCGCCAACGGCAGGGCGACGAGCTCGATCAGTGCGCCCTGGCTTCAGGCTGACATGCTCGAATCAGCTCAGCTTCGCCCAGGCGCGAAAGTCCTCGAGATCGGGTCGGGGGGCTTCAACGCCGCACTCGCCGCCGAGATCGTCGGCCCCGACGGACTGGTCGTCAGTGTGGACATCGACCCGTTCGTCACCGAGCGGGCGGCCCGCTTCCTCGCGGAAACCGGCTACGCGCGGGTGAAGGTCGTTCTGGGGGATGCCGAACATGCCGCGGATGAGCATGCTCCACCTGGCGGCTTCGACGCCATCATCGTCACCGTCGGCTTCCCCGTCAACTGCTGCGTGTTGAGCCGGGGGCGTCTGGTGGGGCGGCGTCCGTTTCAGAGCTGGGGCTGTCAGGGTGTGCGTTCTGCCGGTCGTGGATGGCCTGGGATGGCACGGAGTCTTGGGCTGGCTTCGGTCAGTTCGCACCGGAGGCTCCGGTTTTCCATCTGTGCCTGATGGAGTGCTCCGACCAAAAGTTCGTTGTCGGTTCTGAGTTGTCGGAGTTCTTCTAGTTCAGCGGTCCGGAGTTTCTGGAGTTTAGCCAGCTGTGTGCGTAGCTTCCTTTCGCTTTCGGGGACCTCTTTGCGCGCTCTGATTCGGTCATAGAACTCGTTCTTGAGGTCGACGTGTCGTTGGGTGAGGGCATTGCGTGGGACTTGAGCTTCCAGGGCCAGGGCGACGATGGTGAGGGCCCCGTTTGAGTGCTGGTGTGATCCCGTGAGGATCCGGTCCATCGCCGCGCGGATGCGGTCGCGTTCGTCGAGCGTGGAGTTCATGCTGTCGTCTCCAGGAGTGTGATCCGGGTGCGTTCGTGGGCTTCGGCGTGATCGCGGAGGTTGGCGGCTCGTGCGCGGAGCCGCTGAGCCAGGGGTTCAGGTGTTAGTCCGTTGATCAGGTGATGGCCGGATTCCGGGTCGGGGCAGCAGCCGGCGCGAAGCCCGAGGACTTCTCCCGGGCGCATGCCTGTCAGATACGACAGGACGATGAAAGAAGCTGTGACCAGGTGTTTCATAAGGGTTGAGGCCTCGGAGAAGTCGATGGCCGTGGTCCAGGGCCGTCCGTCGAGAGTCGTGGTGATCTTTGTTGGCAACGAACATGGCCCGGGGTTGCGCTGCAGGTACTCCTGCCACCGCTGTCTTTTCATCCGGTGGTAGCACTGGTTGGGTGAGGCACCGGTGAGAGCGCTGAGATAGGTGCTCGCGCCTGCGAGGCGGCCGTGCTGCAGGAGGCTCGGCATGGGCCGGTCATGAGCGGCGAGATCGTCAAGGTAGGCGTCTAGCGCGGTCAGTGACGCCGTGGTCGAGCGGTTGGCCGCGGCTTTCGCCACCAGGCTCTGCTGGGTTTCCCAGGCCGCGAGGATGTCATCGGCGAGTTCTTCGACCGTGCGCAGAGCCCAGATCAGCAACGGTCCCATCGTGGCCGGAGTGATCGGGTCGGTCGCGTTCTCTCCCCGGCTGGTCGCGGCGGGCAGGAAGTCGTCGATGCCCTCCTTGAGCCAGGGTGGTTCAGTGATCCCGAGCGGCTGCTCCTTGACGGAGTCGAAGACCCACAATCGGCTGAGGGATGTGGTCTTGGTCAGCAGTGTGTCCCGGCTCGTTCCTTCGGCGGTCAGGTGCTGGACGTAATCGCGGTAGTCCTGATCGGAGCAGTGCGCGAGGCTGGTGAGGCCGCGCTTGGCGAGCCAGCTGGTGAAGGCCCGCCAGTCCAGGGCGGTCATGTAGATCCTGGCGGCGCTCAGCCGGGCCCGGTAGGTAGGGTTCCTGCCGAACACGAACGCGTCCGGGACGGATTCGTTGATCAGCAGCCAGGTCAGGTGCCGCAGCTCCTCACGGAAGACCCCGACGAACTTGTCCCAGTAGATCGTGCGCCGGGCAGCGCTGGGGTTGTCTGAGAGCGGAGCCAAGGGCCAGACGGGATCCCCGTAATTCGCCGTCGGACCGGCGTAATCCGAGAGCAGGACGTGGCTGATCGCGGGCGTGGCCGGGTGCGGCCGGGCCGGTCGATCGGCCGCCAGGACGGTCATGGGCCGTAGTTTCCGTTCAGGAGATCGTTGATGAGGTCACGGTCGGCAGGGGAAACCTTGGTCATCGCGGCATGCCAGATCGGTGTTCCGAGCCGGCTCCTAAGGTCGGTGAGGCGGGCATGGGCCTCGGCCCAGTCCTGCGCCCAGGTGCCGGGATCGAGCACTCCCTTAAGGTTGTCCAGGGCCCGGTGCAGCACCGTCAGCCGCGGATGGTGAGCTGGAGTGATGCGGGCGTTCGGGCAGCCTAAGCAGAGCAGGAACGAGGCATCACAGGCCTGGCCCTGCTCGCTGAACGGACTGCCATGGAAGTCCGTGCAGTCGGCGGTAGCCGTTTCTTGATCGTCTTCCCAGCGGGTTTCGGCCAGTTGGGCGAGCACGGTGCGGTGGGCGGCCTCCAGAGCGTCGGTGGCGCCCCGAGCAATTTCGGGGATCGCGGCTTGCTGGACCTGCGGCTCGTTCAGGACATAGACCCGGTCGTGGGTGTCCTGGGTGTTCTGGCCCGGCTCGCGGCGGTGCAGAACGTTCACCGTTTTGCGCATCCGCCGCATCGAGGAACTGCTCAGGTCAAGCCGTGCTCCCCAGTCCCGTATGGCTTTGGTGCCGAGGCCGACTCCGAACTGACCTACTCGTGGTGGCGAGTCCTTGCCTGGGCGCCGACCGGGATGGACATGGCGCCAGATCAGGAGCCGGTCGAGTTCTGACCCTTCCGCGCGGACGAACGCTCGGGCGGTCGCGGTCGCGCCAAGCGCTTGGCTGATGAGCCTGCCAGCGGTGTCCGCCCCGAGATCGGTCACGTTCCGGGTCTCGAAGTGGTTGCCGGCCCCTCGCCGTCGTTTCTCCAGCTCCAGCCGATAGGTTGGCGCGCCTGGCTTGCCTGAATCCGGGGTCGGCCGCGGCGCCGACATCTCGCCAACGGTCGTCGCGTTCAACCCGAACTCGGCCACCAGCAGGACTGCCAGCGCTGCGGCTTCTTCCCGTCCCAGGTAGAGGCGCTTCCACGTCTGTGGCGGGCCTTCGCCGCCGAGTAGGTGCGCGTGTTCGAGAGGGACCCGCATCTGGCCGTTGTCGCGAGGAACACGCGGAACATCCCCAGTGCGGGCCAGGAAATCGAGGATCTCCCCGACCTTCCATTCATCGGTGCCCGGCGTCAACTGCCCCGATCGCCATGCATGCAGGCACGAGGTGTTCTCCTCGATGCGCAGATAGGCCGAGCGAAACGTTCTCCTGGCCTCAGTGCGGATCTGCTGGAACTCCTCGCCCGTGAACGCCGTCTCCTTTGGTTTGACCTTCGACAAGCGTTTGGTCATGGCGGCTCGGGTGTCCGTCCGCAGCCGGGGATGCGCCCGCAAGAATCCCGCAGTTCTGGAGATCTTGGCGTAGCCGCCGCCTGACGTCACCGGCACCTTGATCCGCCAAGCGGCCCAGTGCGCCGGGGTCAGCTCGTCGATGTCTCTGGGCGGCTGGTCCTGCTCCGCCAGGAACCGAGCGAAATCTCTCATGATCCAGAAGGCCTGTCCCTGGCGGCAATGTCGGCCACGGGGAACACCTCATTGACGCCCTGCGCAGAGAGCTTCGGGAAGAGCTCAAGCTGGACCTTGACCGTGCGACCTGGCCCCAGCTGTGCTGGGTGCAGGACCAGATGGTCAGCCGGCCCGGCCCGACCGCACCTCCGCGCAAGCTTCACTTCGTCTTCCGCGTCCATGTGGACGCGCGGGTGCGGTCGGAGCTGGCGACGGTAGAACATGACGAGTTGCCGGATGGCGATGTGGAGGAGGGCGAGTTCGTCTGGGTGGGTTATCGATCCGTCAGCAGCTTGCAGCTGTATCCCGCGCTCGGAAGCGCACTAGCGGCTCTGGCCAGCCCGAACGCGCCGCCCAATAACGTCCTCCTGCCAGCCTTGACTGACCAGACGTATCGCTGGGTGTGAGGAGTTCTCCAGTCACTGTCCATGACTTTCCTGAGTGCTCCACCACGTACGAAGCTGTGTGCACCAGTTCAGGCGTCCTCCTGCGGCCCGGGCCAGCCGTCGACGCTGAAGGTGTGGCCGTGGCGGCAGACGTCGATGCCGGTGCGGATATAGGTGACGACGTCGCCGGGCAGGCTGTCGAGGGAAAACCAGTCGATCTTGTCGCATTTGCCGGGCTCGGCGTTGATGGGTTCCCCGGTCCAGCGGGTGGCGGTGAAGAAGACGCCGATGCGGTCCTGGCCGTCGGGGTCGGCGTGGTGGCACAGGTGCGCGAAGGCCAGGTCGGTGGGGTCGATAACAATGCCGAGTTCTTCGCGGGCCTCGCGGGCCGCGCCCTGGGGAAGGGTCTCCCCGGCGTCCAGGCAGCCGCCGGGCACCGACCAGGAGCCATCGGCCGGTGTTCGCGCGTAGCAACAGCCCCGGGCGCTGCATACCGCCCTGACCGCGACCGCGCATGCGCGCGCCGGCCACATCGACCAGACCGCACTCTTGGAACCTAGGCGCTGCAGATGGCGCGGCAAGTTCGTTCACGGCGGGTCACCGCCCGCATCACGCTGCTGGCCGATGTGCTGATCCCGCATCGGCCCGTCGCCGAGGTGAGCGCGTTCCTCGATCAACTGCCGGACCGACTGTCCTCTGGACAGATCGGCCAAATCGCGGGCGGGCAGCCCGTGCCGGGGTAGCGTGGACGAGGTGAGTCAGACCTATCTGCCGCCCGAGCAGTGGTATGCCAGCCTGCCCACCGTTCACCTCTCCGCGTGCATGCTGCTCACCGACGACGCCGATCGCGTCCTGCTGGTCAAACCCAACTACCGCCCCTATTGGGCGGTCCCCGGCGGGATAGTGGACGACGGCGAGCCTCCCCAGGTGTGTGCCGCGCGCGAGGTCGGCGAGGAACTCGGCATGCAAGTCCTCCCCGGCGCTCTGCTCGTGGTCGACTGGGTGCCCCCGATGGGGGATCGTCCGCGGCCGATGATGAACTTGATCTTCGACGGCGGCATCATCACCGATCCGTCCCACATCCGGTTGCAGACCGACGAACTCGACGACGCCCAGTTCTGGCCCTGGGAGGAGGCGGCCGCCAAGCTGCCCGCCACGACCGCCGCCCGCATCCCGTCCGCCCGCACCGCACGCAAGAACCAGCAGACGATCTTCCTGCCAGCCGAGCGCGATGCCTGAGCTGTGCACGTATCCGCGTACTCGGTGGAGCACTCACACAACTACGCGGACAGTCATCGGCGGCTGTTGAGCGCAAACATCAGCTCGCGGTCGTGCGCCGCTTGAAGCAGCCGCGATGCCATCTGATCGGCGGCCATGCGCGAGCGCCCATAAGCCATTGATCGGCCCGCCCGTGACGCAAAGCCCACACAGCAGCAGGAACGCCAACCTGCCGAATCCACGCCGATAAGAAATCTACAACGTAAAGGGGCTGGCTCGCATACCCTCCATCTCGGGCTCAATAGAGGCACGGGCTTCGCCCGTACGTCCCCAACACAAACCGCCTGATCCGGGGCTGGGGCGCGGAACCGAGAATCTCACGAGGGCGCGCGACCGATCGGGGCCCGTCATGGCAAGCGCAGGAACATGTCATCGCGGGTAGCACCATCGTCCATACTTGTCGGCTATGAAGACGCCCGGAAGCCCAACGCCACCTATACAGGGCTCGTGGGATCGATTGACCTCGACGCGGTCGAAGAGGACGGCAGTCCAACAGTTACAGGGAGCAGCTCGCTGAGATCACGTCATTGGAGCGGCAATTCAGGCGCCATTTCAGTCGAGTTTCAGCGGCTTCGTCTAAGGTGGCCCCCGCGAAAGCTGACGCGGGGTGAATCGTTTCGTGTGGCAGAGGGAGAGACTCCGGCGACAGTCAATCGTACAAATATTGAACATGTTGTTTTCCGTTCTGGTGAGGTTGTGTGGAAATGATGAGTGCGTTGGTTGACTTCCCGTCGCGGGCCAGATCACGGTCCCGAATTCTGTCCGCGGTGCTCCTGGCCGCTGTGCTGGCGTTCTGCCCGGTCCTCGTGGCCCCCGCGTCCGCCGCCTCCGGGCGGGACGTCCAGGTGACAGCCGCCGCCGCGCCGATGATGCCTCTGTTCCTGCGCAGGACCAGCGACGGCCATCTGCTCGTGTACGAGCCCAAGGGCACCAGCGCGGGCGGTCTGAAACCGGGCATCGACCTGGGGGGCGGCTTCGCCACGGCGACTGCGCTCTTGCGTGCCGACATCTCCGGCAGCGGCCGGAACGACCTGTACTTCCGGTTGGGCGGCGCCCTTTACTACACCGCAGAGCGCAGCACCGAGACCAAGTTGATCAGCGCGGCGTGGTCTCAGTACAACCTGCTCATGACCCCCGGCAACCTGGGCGGCATCAGCGCCGCCGATATCCTCGGCAGGGACGCCGCCGGTGCCCTCTGGCTCTTCCAAGGACGCGCTGACGGCACCCTGACGCCCCGCGTCCAGGTCGGTGCGTCCGGGTGGAACGACATGAATGCCCTGGCCGGTTATGGCGACTACACCGGCGACGGTAAGAGCGATCTGCTGGCCAGGACCACCAGCGGCACCTTGTACATCTATCCGGGCACGGGCAGTGCCGCGCCCAATGCCGTCCTTGGCTCCCGCATCTCGGCGGGCACGAACTGGAGTGCCTACACCGCGCTCGTCTCCACAGGCGACAATAACGCGGACGGCAAGGCCGACTTGATCGCCTGCGGCACTGATGGCGCGTTGTGGCTCTTCAAGGGCACGGGTGTGTCCTCGGCCCCCTTCGCCGCCCGGGTGCAGATCGCCGCTACCGGGTGCAATGGCGCAAACGCCTACTTCTGATTCCTCTGCGCGAGAAACGGCTGACCTTGCCTACTGACATGCCCCTTTTAGGGCGGCTGCGGGTTACCGCTGCAGCTCTCACCTCCGCCGCCGTGTTCGTCTCCGGCGCGCAATTGGTTCCTCTGCCAGGGCTCCGCCCGGCCGCCGCCGTTGCCGAAGCCGGTGAGTACGACCTCAGTCACGCCGCCGACGTGCGTGCAGCCCAGTGTCTGCTCACCGTCGTACAGCGCAAGGGCGGCCAGGACATGAAGTCCGTCGCCCGCGGTGGGCTCGCTGGCACCGACGCCGAGCTGTTGCAGGCCGCCGCCGACGACCACTGGACCAGCACACCGCTCAGCCTCGCCTACGACACTGACGACGACCGAGCCCGGGCCAAGATGACCGAGCTGGCCGACCGCCACTCCGTGTGGGAGGAGTCACTCAATGTCACGAAGCCGGACGGGTACCCGACGGTGGCCTCATTCCAGGACATCAAGGCTGAGGACGACCCCTTCAAGAAGGTGGGACTGGCCGGCTGGATCTCCAATCAGTTCTGGCAGAGCGAGGGCGACTTCTACGTCGACCAGACCCCTCTCGCCAGCCAGGAGTCCGTGAACGCCGTCAACCAGATCGCCGCGGTCCGCTACCCGGACGTCTCCCCGCACCCCGACTACGAGGGATGGCGCGCGTGGGAGGACATGACGTGGATGCACCCCATGTATGCCGACGACGCGCGGGCCTTCCTGGCCTCCGGCGGGTTCCCGGAGAGCGCGCCCGACCCGGACAGCATGGAGTTCCGGATCGACGTCGAGAACCTCAAGGCCCGTTACGCCTCCTGTACCACCCACAACCCGCAGGACCCGCGTAAGGTTCTCACGGCCGAGTTCGCCGCGGCCTCGGCGGAATGGGCCCAGGAGGTGGACGGCCAACGCGCTCAGCGCGACACCATCTTGAAGGAGGAGGCCCAGGCCACGGCCGACCTCCAGGTAGCCACTCAGGCCCTGGGCGAGGCGCTCGGCCAGTCGATCATCGCCTCCCGGCTGGCCGACTGGCAGGCGTTCTGGCTGAAGGAGGACCCCGACACCAACCTGTCGTACCCCGACGCGGCGGAGTTCACCAGGGTCAAGAGCGACATCGTCGAGGCTCAGGCGAAGGCACTTGGGCGAGTGTTCGTCGCCTCCAGGGCCGCTCAGTCTGCACTGCAGCACGCCGACGCCGCGGTGGCGGCGCAGCAGGCCGCGTACGTCGTCGCCGACAGCGCCGGGCTGCCCCGCGGCCGCGGCCTGCTCTACGGCCAGCAAGCCGTCCAGGTCACCCGGGCCTCGGCCGCGGCCGCGGTGGCCGTCGCCAGGGCCACCGAGACCGCCTCCGACGCCACCCGTGCCTCCGCCGCCAACAGCAAGACGCTGATGGAACTGGCCGAGACGCGGGCACGCGCCTCGCAGGCCGAGTTCCGGCGCATCGCCGCCGAGGAGGCCGCCGCGCAGGCCAAGGCCGCCGCCGAGGGGGCTGCTACCCAGGCAGCGCAGGCCGCGGTCAACGCCACGGCGGCCAGGGACGCCCAGGCCAGGGCCGAGGCCGCCGAGCTGACCGCCAAGAACGCCGCCGCGGATGCCAAGGCCAAGCGCGCGACCGCCGAGGCAGAGCGGGACAAGGCCGAGGAGCAGAAGGAGATCGCCGCCAGGGAGCGGGCCAAGGCCGCGGCCGCGGAGGCCACGGCCCAGAGCCAGCGCCAGGCGGCGGCCACCGCGCTCGGCGATGCCGAGGCGGCCGGCGCCACGGCGGCGCGGAAGAAGGACGCGGCGCTACAGGCCGAGCGCGAGGCGGCCGAGGCCCGTGACCGCGCCAGGCAGGCCGAGAGCCAGCGGGACGCCATGCTGGCCAGGGCAGCCGCCAATGAGGCGCACGCCGCCGCCGTCGAGGGCACCGAAGCCGCGCAGGGTGCGCGGGCCGCCGCCACTCAGGCGCGGGCCGCGGCCGACCGCGCGACCGCTGCCGCCACCAGCGCTCGGGCCGCCGCCGACGAGGCCACCGCGGCCGCGACCGCCGCCCGCGAGGCGGCCACGCGGGCCGAGGCGGCTGCGGGCCGGGCCCGGGCCGCTTCGGACGCCGCACAGCGCGATGTGGCGATCACCAATGCCGCCGTCAAAACGGCCCGCGCCGCGGCAGCTGACGCCATCGACGCGTCGGAGGCGGCGGCCGAGAACGTGCGCCGGGCCAAGATCGACGCCGACACCGCCAAGGCCGCGGCGGTCCAGGCCAAGATCGACGCGGCCGTCGCGCGTGAGCAGGCCGACGCCGCCCATGTCAGCGCGGTGCGTACGGCCGGGTTCGCGTACTCCACGGCTCAGGCGGCTCTCGCCGCCCGCGACTCCGCCGCCCAGGTGGTCAAGCCAGCTAACGACGCCATCGAGCTGGGCTCACCCTTCAAGGACAGCGACGCCTCGGCCGGCCTGGCGGTGCTGACCGGCCAGGCATCCAAGACACTCGCCGCCCAGCAGGCCGCGGTCGCCCAGGCCAAGGCCGCCCAGGCGCAGAGGGCAGCCGTCGAGGCCGCGGCACTGGCTGCGAAGGCGGACGCGGATGCCAAGGCAGCCGCCACCGCGGCGGCGCAGGCTGCCGAATCCGCGGCCGAGGCCGCCGCCTCGCTCTCCGATGCCCGAGAGTCCGCGGCCGACGCCGCGGCGGCGGCCAGGGCGGCAGTACAGGCCGAGGCCAACACCGTCGAGCACGACCGCCGGGCCACCCAGGACGCGGCGGCCGCCGCAACGGCCGCCGACACCGCCGCGGGGTACGCGAGCCAGGCCCGCGACTCCGCCCACGAGAGCGAGCTGGACGCCGCCTCCGCCCGAGCCGCGGCCACCGCGGCCGAGAACGACGCCGTCACCGCACGTGACATCGCCTCCCGGGCAGAGCAGGACGCCACGACGGCCGAGGCGGCGGCGGCACGCGCCCGCGAACTCGCCGAGGAAGCCCAGGAGGCCGCCCGGCGCACCGAGGACGAGGCTGACCGTGCCCGTGAGGCGGGTCGCGCCTCAGAATCGGGTCCGACAGGCATGGCGGGCCTGATCGCCTACGTGTACGAGCCGTGGTACGAGATCAATCCCAAGAGCGACTGCGTGGGCACCGGGTCGGGCGACGACATCGGCTGTGACATCGACCTGGAGTATCACCTCTGGGGCGACCAGGACTACTACCTGCTGAGCTGCCCAATCGCCGGTCACTCCATCGCCGACTGCACGCAGGCCCTCGACCTCGACTATCTGGGTAGCGGGCCGTTCGACGTGCGCTACACCGAGCGCACCCACATCAACGGCTGGGAGCTGACCGCTTCCGTCATCGAAAGCCTGGCCCGGGCACTGGTCCACGACTACGTGGGCTGCTGGAACAAGATAGTCGGCCAGGGCGGGACCCTCGGCAACTGCGCCTGGGCCATCGGCGGGATCGTCATCCCGCCGATGATCAAAACCGGCTACGTGTACGCGATGTCCATGCGTTCAGCGATGGCCAGCGGGACTGGCATCTCGGCGGCGCTGTTCCGGCTCCGGTCCTCCGGGCTTCCCGCGACGGCGATCTCCGGCCTGGAGCGTAGCGCCGGCAACCTACTGGCGGCCGGGCGATGCTTCGTAGCCGGCACGCTCGTCGACACCGAGCACGGCCCCAGGAAGATCGAGGACATCCGGGTCGGCGACAGGGTCTGGTCCGCCGACCCGACGACCGGCAAACGAACCCTGCGCGCGGTCACCCGGCTGTTCCACCGATCGGTGGACTCGTTGGTACGGATCACCACCCAGAGCGGCACGCTGGCGGCGAGCCAGGGTCACCGGTTCTGGGTCCAGGGCCGGGGCTGGACCCAGTCGCAGGATTTGCGCCCGGGCGACGCGCTCCAGGATCCGTCCGGCAGGGCCAACCGGGTACTCGCGGTGTCGGCGAGCGACGGGCCCGTCGATGTGTACAACTTCGAGGTCGAGGTCGACCACACGTACTACGTGTACGCGGGTTCGACCCCGATTCTGGTGCACAATGACTGCGATGAAATCGTCAAGGCTGGCGACCATGTCGTCCTGGGCATCAACCCCTACTCCGACGACCTGGCCACGGGACTGACGAACGCGTTCACGCTCAACAATCGGGCTTTGGGAGCACCACATCCGAATGGCGACGGGAGACCCCTCTGGATGACCGCGGTCACCGAGGCCGTGGGCAACCCCAACATCCGGCTGGCCGTCAGCCTCGACGGTGTCCCTGGTGCCCGTACCGCCGACGAGGCGTTGACCGCGCTGCTGGCGCGCGGCGACCAGGTGCCCGCCGGGAACTGGCAGATGGTGGCACAGCCGGGCAGCGGCTACGGGACCGCGTGGGAGATGACAGAGCTACGGCGGGCCTACAGGCTGGAAAAGCGCACCTGGGACTCGGTCGAGTTCTACATGACCCAGGGCGGGCAACTCACCAGGGTGTACCCGAACCCGCCGGCGCCTCCGGGGTAGCGAGATGGAGTTCATCAGAGAAGGACGGCTCTTCCGCGTCGTCCGCTTCGACCCGTCGCACCGGCAGTTGCTGCTCCGCAGCGACGCCGTCGCGGTGGACGCGACCACCACCGTGGTCGAGGTCTACATCGGGCACGTCGAGCTGATGCTGCTCAAGCCCGTCTACCGGGACGGGCTGCACGTCCGGCGCGCGTCGACGGCCGAATTCGCCGAGCTCAGCGTGCAGCACGCGCTGGAGGCGGACGCGAGGGAGTGGACGTGGATGCTGGAGCGGCACGGCGGCAGCTTCGTCGTCGGCAGCGAGCCGGCGTGGCGGGAGACGGAGTATCCGCCGGCAGACCGTGAGTGGCTGTTCGACTTCGCCAAGCCGTGGCCGCCGAACTACCCAGCGCGATGGGGCTTCGTCGGCTAGGTGTTCTGCCGGGCCCAGACCCTCTGGGCCCGGCAGCGGTCGTCTACGGCGACCTTCGGGCCGGTGACAGGAGTGGCCAAGGGGTGTCGCTCTCCTGAGGTTCCGGTCAGGGCCGGGCGGGCGTCTGCGGTTCCGGTCAGAGCCGGGTGGGCAGGCTGTGTTGCTCGCCGCACAATTTGCCAACCGGCACCTGGGGACCATCAACCACTGCATGTGCGACGCCCCCGCAGGCGGAGTGCCAGAACGAGCTGCCCGCCGATCAGCGGGGCAGAGCTCATCGAGCGCGCCGGCGGCCGGGCCTCCAACTCGGTTTCCGCTAAGACGAGCCTGCTCGTCGCGGGGGAGAAGGCAGGGTCCAAGCGCGCCAAGGCAGAAGCGCTCGGCGTCAAGATCGTCAGCCCGGAGGACTTCGCCGCCCAGGTTCGCGCGTTCCTGTAGAGCGGCCTGCCGATCCGGCGCGATCCGACACGCGTGTGTGTCCGGCGCGAGCTGTGCAGATGGCTCGCGCCTCCATCCCGGGAGTTCAGGCTCGAGAGGAAATGATCGTGCTTCGTCCTAGACTTCCCCTCAGTCATCCCTGGCTGACCAGCGAAGCAGAACTGGCCGAATGGGCGCTGGGCGAACTCGGCCAGTGGTTCACCATCCAGCGCGAGGTCCCGGGGGTGCACTGCTCGGGGCGCAATCTCCGCATCGACGCCATCCTGCGTCCCCGTGATGCGTCACTGTGGAAGGACCCCGAGCCCGCTTTCGGAGTGGAGTTCAAACTGCCTGACCATGGAACGACTTCCCACTTCACAGCGTGGGCCGCACAGTCGCTCGACTACACCCACACCAACTGGCAGGGGTATGGCCGGCTGAAGGTCTTCGCGTGTCCGTCGCCCTTCATAGGACTCCACGACGCGGAGTGGCCCGGACTGGTAGTCCGGATGCTCGGGCAGCTCGGCGTCGGGGATCTCTGCCAGATCCCTCGTCGCGGATGGGCGCTGATCCTGCACGACGAAATTCTGTGGGACCAGTCGAAGGGCCCGGTCAAGGCAAAGCGCTGGAACGTCAGACCTCGTGTGGGCCACCGGTAGGCGGTCCGCGCCCGCACATCATCCGCCACGACGCCGTCGACAGGAGCGGTGCGGGCCCAGCGACCAGCCGGCCCGTGGTGGTGGCGGGGGGTAGTTTGGTGCCGGCATCACACGGGCGGAAGCGCTCCTCAGCGCGGTCGGCGTCGACGGGGCCGCCGGTGTCGCCGCTGCGCCCACATGCGCCCAGGCCAGGCGCGCTGCTGAGCTGGGCCCGCTGCGCGAGAGGACGGGTTTGCGTCGCACGCTCGCAACTACTGGCGGGCGAAGATTTGATCTACCCTGTAAGGGGGTGCTCTACGCCCAACTGGGTACGGAGCGCTAAGCTCCAGGTCAGAAGCGGATGGAAAGTTCCGTCCATCCCTATGTAGTAAGTAGAAGAAATCACACGCACCACCTCATTCGCCCCTTCGAGGGAACTAGGCCAGGGCCTGCGGGTTCTGGCCGCCCTCTGGAGGACTTCGATGGTGGTCAACATGACCCCGCATCCCGTCCGCATCTACGGTGCGGACACCCCCGACCGGGCCGCGAACGATGAGCTCGCTGCGGGCCTGCTCGCAGCGATCCCAGCGTCGGGCAGGATGGCGCGCCTGGTTACCACTGATCTCGGCGCCGGCCCGGCGGTGGACGTCAACGGCATACCGGTGCCGGTCGCGGTCGTCTCCTACGGCGAGCTGGAAGGCCTGCCCGCGCCGGCACCAGGTGTCTGGTACGTCGTCCCGCTGCTGACGGGGCTGGCCGCGACCGGGCGGGAGGATCTGCTGGTGCCGCACGAGCAGGTCCGCAACGCTGACGGGACGGTCGTCGGCTGCCGCGCGTTCGGGAGGGTGGCTCGTGCCTGAGTACATCCTGTCGCTGATCGAGGGCGATGCCTGGCGCGATGCTGTCGGGGACGAACTGGACGGCTCGCCGGCGCAGTCTGACAGGATCGTGACCCGTGATCGACGATTTCGCGAAAGACAACCTGCACGGGAGACTGCGGCGGGACCGCGAGGCGCTGCTCTGGAAACTCGACGGCTTGTCCGAATACGACGCCCGCCGACCTTTGACAGCGACCGGGACCAACCTCCTCGGCCTGGTCAAACACGTGGCCACCGTCGAGGCCAGGTACTTCGGCGAGGTCTTCGACCGTCCTTCCCCGGAACCGCTGGCCCGGTGGCAGGACTCCGACGGCAGCGATCAGTGGGCAACCGAGGACGAGACCCGCGATCAGATCATCGGGTTCTATCGGCGCACGTGGGAACACTCGGACGCGACGATCAAGGAGCTTCCTCTCGACGCCCCCGGCCACGTGCCGTGGTGGCCGGAGTCTTATCCGAACACGAACCTGTTCGCCATCATGCTCCATGTCCTCAGCGAGACCGTCCGGCATGCCGGGCACGCCGACATCCTGCGTGAGAGCCTCGACGGCCGGACCGGGTTGCGCGCCGAACACGAGAAGCCAATCGACGAGGAAGCCCGCGCCGCCTACCGCGCGAAGATCGAGCAGGTCGCCAGGGCGGCCGCACAAATCTAGGGTTAACCACAATCGCGTCACCGTGGCCCCGTCGAGGGCGGGGCTGCGTTCGGTCAACTTGGCCTACGTGAAAGAAGAGATCATCGTCCTCTGACCTGCTGAAAGGTCCTCCAACCCTAGATAACGATTGTGGCGGCATGCATGCGCTCGATCAGGCCGGAGTCCTGGGCCATGGCGTCCGTGCGCGTCTGGCCCAGGGCCGCGCGGGTGGTCGAGGCCATGAGCGCGGTGGAGGCGGGCAGCCGGTGGCTCGGTCCGGTAGTCGGCGGCGGCCATGCCGTGGGCGCGGGCCAGATGCGGGCCGAGCGAGCGGTAGCGGCGTCCGCAGACCAGGCAGGGGGAACAGGCCGTCGCCGGGGGTTCGCGCCGTCCGGCCGGCGGGCCCGGACGGCGCCAGTGTTTGACGGCTGGGCGGCGGCCGCCACCGCGTCGGCGTTCCACGGCAGGGCGCGATCACCCGCCCGGCAGGTGACCGGGGCTGGCCAGCGGCCCGCCTGTCGGCTTGTGAAGACCTTCAGGCTGCGCAGGGCGTAGCCCAGGAGGCTTTTCGGCCTCCCGCCGGGTGATCAAGGCGGGAGGCGGCCGCCGCGGATCTGATAGAGCTGGGGGATCTAGAGGCTGGTGAAGATGTGCCCTCGGATACACCGGTAGGAGGAACCGTCATCCTGGAGTTGGCCGTAGTCCTGGCCATGGATGGGCGCGCAGTGAGGGCAGATCGCGACCGAGGGCCGGCGCGCCGGGGCGGCGTCCTCAGAGGGCGCAGGGCGCAGGGCCGCGACGGCCTCGGCGACGGCGTGTTGTGCGGTGGCCACGGCGGCGGCGTCCTCGGCGTCGTACGGCTGCCCGGTCGCGCGCATGCCCTCGTAGAAGTCGGCGTAGTCGCCCAGTTCCTGCGCCAGTTCTTGCAGGCCGTCTCCCAGGTGCGTGCGGATGATGTCCACGACCTGCGGTGTGGTCAGCCCGGACGCCACGCCTTGAGGTGACTCGACGATGCTGGTGGAGCCTGCCCAGCCGCTGCCACTGGTAGCTGCGGGGTCGGCCTCGTTGAGTGCGGCGATCATGGCCTGCCAGTCCAGGTAGCCCGGGAGCGCGTGGGTGTTCCAGCGGGCCACGGTGTGCTTGCGGTGGGCGGGCCCGTCCGCGAAGCGAAACTGGGGGTTGGTGGCCACGACCATGGGGGCGCAGCGGTAGCCGATGCTCATCGCGAGCCGGTGCGAGCCGACCACGACCGCCACCGGACCGTGCACGGTGACGTCCAGGTCGGCCAGCGCTGCGCGGGCCTCGGCAAGCGCGGCCTCGGCGTACCAGTCCAGGATCGGCTGGACGGCCTCGTCGCCGGACAGCCAGGTGGCGATGAGCTCGACCCGCTCGTCGAGCGGACGGGCGTGGTCGGCGGCCAGGTGCATGACCGGGGTGGCTGGGGAGACGAGGTCCTGTGGGGTCGGGGCGGGCCGGACGCCGGGCCATGGTCCGGCGGCTTCCTTGTCGGCGTCCGCGATCATCTTGAGCCGGTTTGCGGCAGGCTGGTGGCCGTCCGATCGGAGCCTGAGTACGGCCATCGCGCCCAGGCTGTCGGCGTCCGCGCGGACGGTGGCGAGCGTTGAGCCGGCGGGCGGGAGCGGCCAGTTCAGCGCTGCCTCGATCGCCGCCGTGGCGGCGTCTTGCCCGAGGTGCTGCGGGTCGATGTTTCCCAGGCTGCACTGGGCGGCCAAGGCGGGGATGGTGACCTCGATGCCGAGGACTTGTCCGGCCAGGATGGTGCGGTGGACGCCTCGGGGGGCGAGCAGGGCGTAGATGTACATGTGTTTTTCCTCCCTCACCTATAAACAGATGGACGAGTCTCACCGGCCGTCGTCGTCGCTGCTCACGGCCTTGGCGGCTTCCTCGCGGCGGCGGGCGGCTCGGGCGTCGTCGTCGTCCAGGACGTCGGCGACGGCTGGCTTGCTGCGCTTCAGGCCGCGGGCGGCGGCGGCCTTCCATCCCCGGGCCCCGTCGCCTCTGAAGACCTTGCGGGCGTGGTGGGCGCGCAGGCTGGCCAGGCGGGCGACCTCGCCGCGCGCCCGCGTGATCTGCGCCTGGATGATGCGGTCCACCACGTCCGGCCCGACGTCGGCTGCGGTGAAGGTGGCGAGCTCAATGTCGTAGAACTCGGCCATCACGTCCTCGTCGGACTCGACGTAGCGGGCCTCGGCCGCCTCGGCGTAGCGCTGGGGCTGGGCAAGCCGGTCGAACACGCCCGCCCCGTCGAGCTGGCTTCTCAGCCACTCCAGCGCCTCGCGGGCGGGTTCGCGGTCCAGGTGCCAGACCTCTTCGCCGGGCTCGCTCCAGGCGTGCCATACCTCGCCGGCTGGGGTGTCCAGCCAGACGGTGTGATAGTCGGCGTCCAGGTGGAGGGTGACCTCCTCCAGGATCTGGGCGGCGGGGGCGTGCTCGCGTACGTGCTCGGCGAGCCGCTGCCGGTCGGTGGTGGTGAGGATCTCGCTCATGCGGGCCGCCCTTCGGGCCGGTGGGATGCGTACTTTCAAAGGAAACCCTAGGGCGAACATATCGTCAACCCTAGGGCTTACTTTCAGAACATCTCGCAAGGATGAACCGTACGTACGACATTCAGGCGGTCGTGTCGTCGCCGGGCACGCGGGCACCGACATGAACCTGCGGGTGGCCAAGCTCGTGCTTCTGGACGAGCAACAGGCGCCCCGACCTGTTCCGTACGGCTCCACGGGGCGAGTTTCGCGAACCACTTGCGAACCTATGGGGGTACCCCCATAATCATGTTGTCAGTGGAAGCGATCCTCTCCCCTGGAGCCGATCATGAATCTGGACATCACCCCGAACCTCGTCACCGAGCTGTACGAATACGGCAAGCAGACCGGGCGACCCGCCGATACCGCGCTCATCCTCACCAACCGCGGATGGGACACCACCGTCGTCGTCGACGGCCTCGGCATCCACCACGACGGAGACCCCACCCTCACGCCCATCACCACCCAGGGCATCTACGACTGGCTGGACGGCGAAGAGATGGACGACGACTGCGCCGTCGCCCTAGCCTGCCCCGACATGCCCAGCAGCGGCTACCGCATCCCCGACGAGTACGGCGACTACGACACCACCCCGAACCCCGCATGGGACGTGCGGATCGTCACCGGCGCAACCGACAAGCACGGCGACACCGTCCACGACTGGAAGGAAGCATTCTGGTTCGACGCCAACCAGGCCACACAGATCATCACCCCCGGTAAGACCGGCCACAGCCTGTGGCGCACCACCTCCGGCCGATGGCTCGACCACCACGAGGGCGATTGGACCGAAATCCCCATGCCAGAGGTCGCCGAGTGGGCCTATCGCAGCAACGAGGATGACCTGGCCGGCGACCCCGACGAGCGGCACCCCCTCGTGGCCGCGGCCCGCGCCGCCCGCCAACTCGCCGACACCTTCACCGTGCCCGAGGTTCCGACCGTGCCGACCGTGCCGACCGGCTACTTCGACCACGTCGAGCTCCGCCCCAAGGAGGTCCTCGACGAGGCGTCCGACGTCGTACACGCCATCCCCGCCATCACCGAGCACCTGCTGAAGAAGGTCGTACTGCCCGGCCTGCGGGGCATACGGTCGCTGTCCGCCGCGATCGTGGTGCAAGCGTTCGACGGCAACCAGTCCGCCGCCGCCCGCCACCTCGACATGAGCCAGTCCAACCTCAACAAGATGTTGCCCCAGCCGCCCGAGCCCGACCCGCTCGACGACTACCCGCCCTACCCCGAGGAGAGGTGAGACCCATGCCCGACATCGACGAAGAACGGGCGCACACCCTGCTATCCATGCAGCTCAACCAGCACCAAAGCCAGACCCTGGACGTCCCCCGATGGGCGGCCCCGTCCGTCAGCGGCCAGCACAGCGCACTCGTCTACGGCCAGACCGTCCTGTTCATCGGCCGAAAAGCCCCCGATCTCCCCAGGATCGACGCGGACATGGTCGCCCCCATCGCGCGCCTGGTGCTGGCGATCGGCCACCGCGCAGGCCACACCGACGAGAAGCGGATCGCCGCATACTGCGGAACCCCGCTCCTCGCCGGCCACGTCGTCGGCCGCGCGCAACTCGCGCTCGCGGCCGACGACCCACTACTCGAACCGGCCATCAAGAACGTGGTCACCAGCCTGTGGCCCGCGCCAAACACGGCAGCCGGACCCGGCAAGTCACTGAACGCCGCCCTCGACCTGCACCGCCACCTCCGCGCCCACCGCGACAGCGGAGTCCCGTACCTGGAGGACCTCGCCAAGCTCGGCACTGCGAACGCCGACACCTTCGCCCCGTCACTACGAGAACTACTCCGCAAGGTCGTCCACTCCAGCAGACCCATCCTGCACTCGCCATTCGGCAAGGCCATCCACGAGGCGCTGACAGACCTCATCGCAGGGCGCGTCCTCCGCTAGTCAGGCACCCCGCCCTTGTGCCATCCTGACAACCTGCTCCCCACACACGTGGGGGTGAACCGTACAGGCGCACCGCTTGCACCTCGGTTCGAGAACCTTCCCCACGACCGTGGGGGTGATCCGTAGTCCTGTTTCGGATCGTCACTTGGCCCCGCACCTGCGGGGATGAACCTGGCAGGCTACAGTCCGAGACCCTGCCCTCCCCACGCTCGCGGGGGATGCACCATCCAGCTGATACAAGCCGAGGCAGTCGAGTGGAACGACACCTGCTGCCCCTCGGGCCCTTCGTTCTGTCAGTGTCCTCCGCTATGGTCGAGCCGAAGGCCCGTCACGGCCAACAGGCATCCAGGCCGAGCCCCCCTCGGTCACGACCCGCCACGGCGGGAAAGAAGTGGCAGCCCTCGGGCTGAGGATCTCAACGCATTGCCGCCGCGCGCTCCGATGGCGTGCGGCAACTCCGTCACGCTGGGAGCAGTGCACGATGTCCGAAACCACCCCCGAGCCCATGCAGCCGGCCGAGATCTGGGGCCGTATCGCCATGCTGATGGCCAGGAACCTGCCGAAGGGATTCAACAGCGACAAGCAGATCGCCATGTGGCCGCAGAATCCCCAGGCCGCGTTCCGCAACTTCAACCGCACCGTTCGGTACACGGAGCGCCCAACCCGGATGCCTGACGGTCAGTACCGCACCACCCCGGAGACCCGGTTCCCCGGCCGCGGCCCAGTGTGGCGGAGCTACCCAGGCGACCGAGACGCGGTATCGGAACTGGTCGCCCAACTCGACGCCGAGACGGCGCCGCCGGCGCGGCCGATGACGGCGGTCGAGGAGTCGCTGTTCTGGCGCGGCGTGTACGCGGTCGACGTGGAGGCCCGGACCGGCGGCCGCGACGAGCCCGAGGAGTCGAATCCGTAGACGGTCCCGCAGGGGCGGCGCTACGGTCGCGGTATCTCATCTCCCTCTGAGGGATCGCAAGCTCGGCTCCGCTGGCGAGGTACACCCCGGCGAGCATCCTCATCACCCCTGTGAGGGGTCATCACGAGCGACCCGACGATCCCGAGGAGCGCACCATGCACCGGACGACCATCTGGCTACGGTCCAACATGGACTCCGTCTTCCTTCCGAGCATGCGTGAGCAGGTCCTCGACGCGGTGGCCAGCGGCATCCCGCTGGCCACCGCCATGGACGAACACGCACTGCCGGATGAGGTCGCGTACGGGCGGGCCCGCTGGGACGAGGAGTTCCGGCGCCGGCTGTACTCAGCCCTGATGGCAGGCGATCGAGCGCCGCGGCACCCTCCCCGGGCGCCGCCCTTCATCGAGAGTCACCGTCGCGGTTTCCGTCCGCACATGATCCGAATATTGCGACACCCGCCAGGTGCCGCCCTTCATCAGCAGAAAAGCCCCGCCGAGGCGGGGCTTTTCTCGTTTCACTCCCCGGGCTCTTTGAGCGGGGGCAGGTCGTCCTGGAGCATGTCCCTGTCCCGGCTGGCGGACACTGGCCGAGCCGATGGGAGCACCCGTTGCTGCCGCCCATGAGTATGCCCATCCCGAGGGCTGGGCGACCAAGATAGGCTTCGAAGCGTCCGCGCCGCTGGGCTGCGGCAGGCCGGATAGCGTCCGCGAACCTGGCCTCGGCTGGTGGTGTGGCGGTGAGGGCGCGCTGGGACTGTGACCGGGTCGGTCTGCGCTGGTGATGGCTGTGCGCGTGCCATCGTGGCAGGGCGGTCACACCACAGCCCCGACTGAGATCATCGTCTTGAGGAGGGTGTGACGGCCACCGCGGAGGAGCGGGCGTTGGCTGCCTGGCAGGCTCTCAACGAGCGCCAGCAGCAGTATCTGCGCGTGTTCTATCGAGCGGATCAGGCGGCTGAGGAGGAAGCGAAGGGTGCGTGGCCGGCCGGCGGCCGGTCTCGGCCGGCTTCGGAATGGCGCTGGCTGCACTACGGGCCGGTGGGCAACAGCACCTTGGCCGGGACCGGCGCGTTGCAGGATCGGCTGGCCGCCCTGGGCATGCGGGATCAGGGGGCGGGCTCCACGTTGAAAGTCCTGGAAGAGGCGAAACTGATCGACACCCGGCAAGAGCCCGCCCTGCTCGCCGAGTACCATCTGCTGCTGCAGATGACCTCGTGGGGGCGCAAGGTCGCGCGCGCCGGAGGGGTCGATCCGGGGCGGGCTCTGTCGCCCAAGCGCGGCATGCTGTCGCAAGGCCTGTGGAAGATGCTGACCGAGGTGTGGGCCGCCGACGGTGACGGTGGCCACCCAGCCTGGCAGATCTCGATGGCGTGGGAGCGGCTCACCGCACGCGACCCTGAGCCGTATGTGCAGGCACGTCAGGCGCCCTCGGGTAGCCGATACGCCTACCGCATGCATCTGACCGAGGCCGGCCGTGCCCACTATCGCCAGCGGTGGGCCGACTACGTCCGCAGCTATCCCGATGTCGATGCCCCGCACCCGGACGGGGTACCGCTGTGGCCCGAGCAGGCCGACCTGGCCCTGGCCGCCCTGCGGGCGCGCTGCCTGCACCTGCGCGGCTACCTGACCGAGGCGAACGCCGGCCTGGAGCACCTCGCCGCCCTCCCCGGCCTCGTCCCCGCCCTCGAGGTCTCCTTCACCGAGAAAGGCCAGCTGGCACCGCCACCGAGCGTCAACGCCAGCGTCGCGCGCCGGGATCGAGCCGCCCAAGCCTGCCGGCGGGCGATCGACAAGGCCGCGGCCCGCTTCACCACCGCGCTCGAACAAGCAGCCGCTGCCTACAGCGAGGCGCTGACCGTCCACCGGGCCGAAGTGGAGGAACCCTATCGGGACGCCTGCCTCCACTATGTGCTCGCGGCAGCCGCAGCCGTTCAGGCGGCGGCCGACGGCCGCGACCCGATCGGCGCCGTGAACGCCGCCGACCCTGCGGCCATCACCGTCTGGCCCTGGCTGCCGGAGGCGCCCGTCACCGGACTGGCCGACGTCGACGCCAGCCTGGATGCCGCACGGCTGCGTGCGGGAGGCAGACCCGCCAAGCGCCGACGGCGGACTGTTCCCGTACAAGCACCCGACCTCCTGCGAGAGGGCAGCCAGATCACCGGCTACGCAGATGCGCTGGCCGACCTGGTAAGCCAGGGGCGGCTCAGCCGCCTGCTGCTGCGCCGCCGCTCCTGAACGCTGCCGCCCATGACCAGCACTGGAGGAGCCCGGCATGAAGACGCCCCGCTGGTCGCCAGCCGGACTGCCGCCCTCCCGGGAAAAGGAGAAGAGATGATCGCACCGGGACGGCCATACTGCTGATCATCATCCATCCGCCGATCACCTGCGAGGACGCCTGTGACATCGATCTACCTTTCGGCAAGCCAGCCGCGTTGGATGCCCAGGAGCGAGGCCGACCTCCAGGCCGCGCTCGACGAGGGCTTGATCGGCGAGTCGCACTACCTCGACCTCAAAGAGGTCCCCTCCTCCAAGGGGGCGAACAAGGAGTCGGCCAGGGACATGGCCTCCTTCGCCATCGACGGCGGCACGCTCATCGTCGGCATCGCCGAGGACAAGACCAACCGCGTCTTCACCCTCGCCCCCCAGCCGCTCAAGGGTCTGGCCGAGAAGATGGAGCAGATCGCTCGCAGCATCCCCGACCCGCCGCTGAACGTCGTCACCCAGGAAATCGAGTCCAGCGCGGATCCCGCCAAGGGCTACCTGGTCATCCACATCCCAGCCAGCCCCGCCGCACCTCACATGGTCGACGGCCGTTACTGGGGCCGCGGCGACAAGACCAAGCACCAACTCTCCGACCCCGAAGTCGTTCGCCTGCACGAACAGCGCCGCAGCGCCGACCACGACGTCCTGGCGCTGCTGCAGGAGGAAATCGACGACGACCCGATCCCCGACGAGATCCGTGAGCAGGCCCATCTCTTCCTCGTCGCCCAGCCGCTGGCTGGGCGACCGGACCTGCTCCTGGACCTTACCGGCGCACCCAACTGGAACATCGGCCTGCACGAGTTCATCCAGAAGGCATACACCCCCGCCATCCAGGCCGCCGTCAACGGCTCCGACGTCTCGCCCGGCCTCAACGAGATCGGCAGCAGCTACCGCCGGTCCCGCGGGATCGCGCGCGCGACCTCCAACCTCGCCAACCGCAGCGACTTCACCCCCACCACCAGCTATCACCCTGAGAACGCCATCGAGCTGCAGGTCCACGAGGACGGCGGCCTGCGCCTGTTCTTCAGCCGCCTCTCCGGCGTCCGCGGTCAGGGCAGCAAGCCGGACGAGCAGATGATCATCGAGAGCGCCGCCGTCACCAGCACCCGGCGATTCCTCGGCCTGGTCGTCGCCGCCGGTGAGCGAGCGGGCTACTTCGGCAACTGGGCGCTGGCTCTGGGGGCCACCGGCCTTCACGGCCTCCGAGCGGCACCCAGCCGAAACTCCTGGGACGACGGCCCCCCTTACGACCGGGACACCTATACCGCAGCCACGGTGACCACGTGGGCCGAACTCAACCAGACACCCGGCGCGATCACCCGCCGCCTCGTCGGTCCCCTTCTTCGAGCCCTCGACACCGAGAGGTACTACCCGTCAGCGCTCACCGACCCGGATAAAGGCGGCGACCCGGACAACCAGTAGTTCAGAGAAGGTGGCCTGCCGCTCGATCTCGTCGCTGATGGTGGTCAGGCTCGCGCGCTATCCCCTGTCGATCAGTTCCACGGCCGGGACGAGCCCGGCGTTGACCGCCGACTCCAGGTAGTTTCGGGCCTCGGGCAGGGAGCTCATCCGCGGCCACGAGGTGGACGACGACAGCGGCAGCCCCTGCGACGCCGAGCACGTGTATGAGGCTCTGGTGTGGCTGCCCGACGAAGGCTACGAGGAACTGGCCTGCCCGGTGCATGCCGCGGTCGCGGTTCGCACCATTCCCGGCGCCAAGAGTCGGCCGAACCCCAACGCCCGCTACGGCGATCCCCAACCGGACGGAGACACCGGCTCATGACCAGCTCCGACCGGCCGCTGCCGCCCTGCTCAGCGCGGCCGCCACCCTGCTGCAGCGCGCCGGCGAGCTTCTGCCGGTGACCGTCACCTGCCAGCTCACCCACGCATCGCTGCCAGCCGTGACGGTCACCCCAGCCTCCCTGCGCATGAGCCGAGACGATCAGCGCGCCGTCGTGGAAGCGATCGCCACCGCTCTGGGCTGGCTCTGCCGCCGCCTGCCGACGTTGACGGTGGCTGGACGGCGAACGGCCGCATCGACGGCATCCCGGTCGACGCGCTGGCCACACCCATGACCAGCACCATCGGCGAGCGCGCGGTGCGCCGTACGGGGATCACCGCGGCCGAACACGCCGCCCCTGCTGCGCGACCTGATCCCTTGGAGCGAGGCGCTGCCCGCGCAGGGCATCACCGTCCTGGAGGTCCGCGAGGACCTGGAGGCCGGCGGCCCGATCCGGGCCTGCCTGGTCGTGGCTGACCGGGCGGTCCTGAAGGAGATCGGCGAGCTGGTGCTGGCCGCGCCCGACGACGGCTGGTCCGGCTACGCCGGTGCCGGTCTGCTGCCGACCGGGCATGATGTGAGCGTGAGCGTCGGCCGCTACTGAACGAACCGCACCCTAGCCCGCAGAAGGCTGGTTTGTGACGGTGGCCACCACTATCGTGGAGCCACGGCAAGATACGCACGCCGTTCGTCGCCGCCGAGCGCCCACGCCGCCGACATCGCCGCGACCGCCACGGCGGAGTTCGCCCCGGCCGACGACGTCGAGGAGTTCGGCGCGCACGTCGTCGAGCACGGCCAGCACAGCCCCCAGATCGCCGAGCGCGACTGGTGGCGGCACGCCCTGGTACGCCTGACCCGGGACGTGACCACGGGCAGCCCGTACACCGAGCCGATCCACCACCGCGCGGGCCGCGTGCTGGACCTGTGGCAGACCGGCCGCAAGGACTGGCCGATCGACACGACCCAGTGGACGACGAACCTGGACGTGGACCTGATGGGCTTCGTCCCGGACGGCGCGGTAGAGCTGATGGAGGTCCTGGAGGAGCTGCCGCCGCGCCTGGCCGACCCGGTGGAGCCGATGCACTCCCGGCTGGCCCGGCGCTGGGCGCGCGCCGTGGCGTTGTTCGCAAACGCCGTCGACGACCCCGCGATGACGAGCGCCGAGCGGGTGATGGTGCACGACCATCGACAGCAGATCACCCGGGACGTGCAGGACCAGGTGACCCAGGCAAACCGCGCCGAGAGGTGCCCGGAGCCGGAGCTGCTGCGCCTGGCCGCCGACATCCTAGAGGAGGTTGTTCAGCAGGGCGCGAGCGGCTACCAGTGAGACGTGGACGGCACCCGCGCGATCGCCGCCGACCTGCGTGCTCTTGCCGACGACCCGGTGGCTCACCTATGGGAGCGCTTGCGGGCCGCCGAGAAGGCGCTCAGCACGGCGCTTCAGGTGGACGGCGCAGTAGGCGTGGACGCCCGGCTTACGCCGCGCGAGCGGAAGCAGGCAGAGGTACGGTTCGGCGCCCGTCTGGCCGCCGTGCTCAGCGCCGAGCGCCCCGCGCCGCGCGATCCGTACGGTGATGACCCGGACGACTTCTTCGGGGAGCCGTCCGACAAGCCGCCCGTGCCCATCGTGGAGGACCTGGACGACTATTACGGCCCAGACTTCTACGAACCATGAGCGAGCCGTCCGCGTGAGACGGTCCGAATCGCTGACCGTGCGGGGCTCCAACACGTCGGCCTGGCGGCCCTTGGCACGCCAGGCGGCGCCGGTACGTCAATCAGCGCTCGCTTGTTGACGTACCGGGCGCCGTTTCGTCGCGCCGCGGTGGTGTCGGCGAGCGACGAAAGCCGGGAGGCAAGACGGCACGCAGTTCCGGGCCTCTACTCCTGGCAACCGTAGGGCGTGATGTCACGGACCGCGTTTCTGATCTTCCCGCCGATGCCACATGGCTGCGAAGGCAAGGGCTGGGTTGTGCGCACGCCGACCCCGGCACGTACGAGGTAGCGACCCACGACGGGGAGCACCTGGCCGGACCTCCCCTTCAGGCCCTGAGGCGGGAGGGGCATGAGACCGCGTCCCCGGACCCGTGTACGGGGCTAGATGCGCGAGTTGCGCAGCGACTGCCACACGGCGCCGGACAGCGCCCGCGTCGCCTGCGGGACCGACAGATGCTCGTGTTCGCGGTACAGGGCCCAGTTGTACTTGACCAAGGACATCTTGTTGGAGGACAGCGATCCCGCCTGGTGGGCCCGGTACACCGCAAGCGGCTCAGCCAGACCCCGGGCGTCAGCGCCGTCCCGCATGATCGACAGCCAGAGGGCGTAGTCCTGGCGCTTGCGCATCGCCGGCATCAGTCTCGTGCCTAGGACGTTGCGGTCGTACATGGCGGTGAGAGCACCGATGTGGTCCTGAACCAGCATCGCGCGGTAGTCCACGTGCTCTCGCGCACGGATCACTCGCCCGTTCGGAACCCAGTCGGTGCTCTCGCCGGCGTAGTCGGCGTCCATCTTGAAGTACGAGGTGAACGTCAACGGCGCATCGCCTTCTGCGGCGAAGGCGAGCTGCTTGTCGGTCTTGTCCGGCAGCCACATGTCGTCGGAGTCGAGGAACGCGATGTAGTCCCCGCGGGCCCGCTCGATGGCGAGGTTGCGGGCCCGGCCGGCACCGCCCCGTTCGGGTGCCGACTCCGGCAGAACGCGCTCGTCATGCTCGGCGAACTCGCGAAGCAGATCCATGGAGCCGTCGGAGGACTGGTCGTCGGTGACCAGCAGCTCCAGGTCGCTGTGAGTCTGCGTGAGCACCGATCGGACCGCCGCGCCGAGGGCGGCCGCCGAGTTGTACACGGGCATCACGACAGACACCAGGGGCACAGCACATCTCCTTGCCAACCAGATCAGGAACGACGGTCCATTCAAGCACCGCAACCGAATAGGAGCTGACATGCAGGTCGTCGTATCTGGTTCTAACTATTGCTCAGCTCTATTCAGCGCCGCGGCAATGCTTCGGCGACGGGCAGACGGTGCCCGTCATGCCTGTCATCATGGAAGTGATAGTGGGCTTCCGCACAGGGGGTCAATGGAGGTACGGGCGCGGTGCTGCCGCCGGTGCTGCGCGAGGGGAGGTCGACGAGGTGATGGCTCCGGACCCCGGCCGGGCTCCGTACCCGCCCGACCAGCGACAACGTCTGGCGGCGGAGCTGCGGCGGCTGCGCGAACTGGCCGGGCTGACTGGCCGGGAGCTCGCCGCCCGGGTGGGGATCAGCCAGTCCAAGCTCTCCCGGATCGAAGCCGGCGCGCGGCTGCCGGATTTGCCGGTGGTCACCGCCTGGGCTGAGGCCGTGGGCGCCTCGGAGGAGTCCCGGCAGATGCTGCGCGAGCTGACCGGCGAGGTATTCACCGAGGCGCACACCCGCGACTACGCCATTCCTGACGAGGTGCGTCAGCGCGAAAGCAGCGCCCAGACCGTGCTCAACCTGGAACTCACCGTCATCCCCGATCTGCTGCAGACCGCCGAGTACGCCCGCCAGCAGTTCGCCATCGGACCCTTCCCAGGCCCGCCCGAGAAGCGTGCCGCTCAGGCGGCCCAGCGAGTCAGCCGCCAGGTGATCCTCTATGGAGAGCAACGCCTGGAGTTCCTGATCGCGGAGGCGGCGCTGCGCACCCGTTACAACCCGGTGCCCGCCCACCTGGCCCAGCTGGACCGCGTTGCCTCCCTGAGCACCTTGTCGAACGTATTCATCGGGCTCATCCCCGGACCTCGCGCCATCGCCCTGAATGGCTTCACCCTCTACCAGGGCGCCACGAAGGACGACACCCTGGTGTCGGTGGCGACCACGCACACCCAGCTGCACATCACCGACCGCGGCAGCATCGACCGATACCGCCGCAGCTGGGAGCGGCTGCACGCCTCGGCCCTGTCCGGCGATCAAGCCCGCAGCTTCCTGCGCCAGATCATGACCGAGATCAGCACGCAGACCTCATGAGCGCACGCCGTCAGCGGCGCTGCCCTCTCGCTGCCACACGCCAAGCGATCGTCCTGCTGGATCGGGCCATCGGGTGCGCTCAGCTGGGCCACATCGACGAGGCGGCCGCCCACGGGCGGCAGGCGTTGAACACCGAACGGCCCGCCGCCGTGATTCTTGCCCGCGGCCGCGACCTTGACACCGTATTCGCCGCTCACTGCAGCTACCAGGCGGTGCAGCGCTTCCGGGCGGAACTCACGCACCTGTCCTCGCCGCAGTAGCCCTGAGGTGCTGGCCACACCCTGGGCCACCTCGCCCCTCAGGTTCCTCTTGTTCGCCCCGGAACCGGCGGGCGGATCCGCTGCTGTCGTGCGGTGCTCACTGGTTCGGCTTCCACGGTGCTCATCGTCATTCGCGGCAACTCGGGGTCGGGCAAATCCACCGTCGCGCGGACCGTGCGGGACACATACGATCAGCACCGCATGGCTCTGATCGGCCAGGATGTGGTCCGCCGCGACATCCTGCGGGAGAAGGACAGGCCCGGTGGTGTGAACATCGGGCTGCTGGATCTGATGTGCCGTCACACGCTGGACCGCGGATACCACGTGATCTTGGAAGGGATCCTCGCGCGCAGTCGCTACGGCGAGATGCTGCAGGCACTGTTTCGCGACCACCGCGGCGCCAGCCGTGCCTTCTACCTGGATGTCTCCTGGGAAGAGACGCTTCGCAGGCATCAGACCCGACCGCAGCACGCCCGCTTCGGCCCTGAGGAGATGCGGCGCTGGTACCTGGCCCAGGACATCCTCCCTGGCGGCATCGAGACGATCGTCGGCGGCGACAGCGCTTTGGATGAGACTGTCGAGCTGATCCTCCGTGCTGTCCACCCCTTGAGCGACCACGCCTCCACGCTTGAGCAGTCGTGCTGACCTGTGTTGGGGTGGGCGATCAGCATGTCGGCAACCAGATCGCAGGCGGAGCGGACATCCATCCTGAGTATGCGGCCCCTTGGCCGGGGAGGTCGCGGCGCAGCTCTGCCATTTTCGTGATGTGGTCCAGCACGACGGCGAACTGGCACTTGGCATCTACTGGTGGGACATCGCTGGCCTTGGCGGACACAGCCAGGTGGTGAGGTCGGGGATGCGTTCGGTGATCCAGTCGTAGGGGGCACCCGCAGCCCGTAGGTTTCATCGCCGGTCCGTCCTGGGACGGGGAGTCTGTGTGCTGGTCGGAGGCCGGGCGGCTGGGCTTCGCCGCGCTCGGGAGTCGAAACGTTGCCGGGCCGCGGGCTGCAGAGAGCCATCGAGACCCGGGCCGCCGGCCTGTTCCAGGCACTGGGGGATCTGCGCACCTGATGGACACGACCTGGAACGAGGGCTCCTCCCCTTGTGAGACGCTCTGGTGGTGGCCGCAGAGTCGCTACCCTGCCTGAACCCGCTGTGCGAAACGAGCCGTTGATGAACGAGTCCCACCCGGCAGATCGGCCACGCCTCATCGCCACCGCCGCCGAGCTGGCTGCCGTGGCCGCCACTGTCGAGCCCGACGCGCTGGTGTTCGTGGAGGACGCGCAGATCGAGCCCGGCTCCGACCCTGCCGACCACAACGCCTGGGCCCTCGTCGCCCAGCGCCAGCTCACGTTGGCCAACGAGGCAGGTCAGGTGGCGGGGCCGGGTGAGCAGGTCGCCACCAGCGCGCCGGATGAGCACGGTATGCGGCACATGCTGGGCACGCCGGTGCTGACGCTGACCGAGCGGCGGCTGGCCACGCCCGGCGTCATCGGCCCCATCGCGCATCCGGCCGACCCGGAGATCCGCCGCTACGAGGCGTACGAGAGGCGCAGCGACACGGACTTGACACGATATTTGATGGAGCTGTTGGACGCGGTTGAGAGGCTCCGGGCAGAAACCGACGAGGCCGCCCGCGACGGCGGCGAGCAGCTCCACCCCCTCGCCCGCGGCCATCTCGGCACGGCCGCCATGCACCTGCAGCAGGCACGCGCCGCCGTCGACCGCGCCACCGCCTACGGCATCACGTGCGAACTGATCCGCGGCGACGACCTGGACGACGACAGCGGCAGCCCCTGCGATGCCGAGCACCTGGCCGAGGCTCTGGTGTGGCTGCCCGGCAAGGGATACGAGGAACTCGCCTGCCGTGCGCACGCCGCGGTCGCGGTGCGTGTCATCCCCGGCGCCAAGAGCCGGCCGAATCCCAACGCCGAGGTCGGCGACCGGCACCGGGACGCAGACGGCTCATGACCACGCCCCGCACGGCTCCGTCTCGCTCAGCGTGGCCGCCGAGCTGAGCGAGCGTGTCGGCCGGGCTGCCGCTGCTGCCGGTCACCTGCAACCTGCCCAGTCTGTGTTCCGCCGGCCCAGAGCGGTGCGGGCCGCCTTCGACGTGTCCTACCAGCGCCTGGCCCGGGATCACCCTGGCGTGGCCAGGTTGTTCCGCCTGCCGGCCGACGCGCCCGGCACCGACGTCTCCACCACCGCCCCGCAGCGCTGGATGGGTACCCGCAGCTCAAGGTGCAGGGAAGATCCGGGGCGACATCGATCCGCGGCCGCCTCTTGATGCTGGTGCCCAGGCCAGCCTTGCGCCTTTCGCGGTTGCGGCCGCTGGGCTCTTGTTTCGTCACAGTGAGCCGTCTGGCGGGCGAGCACGGGGACTTGGATGACATCGAGGGCATGGTGTGGCAGGGGGGAGCGGGTAGCCGTAAACCCGGCCGCCGGCCCGGTGTGGGCCGCTACGTTTGGCGTATGCAGAGCGCAGTAGAGCCGTTGGAGGCCGCGTTGATCGGTGCCGTGTTTCACGATGGCCGGCCTCGCACCATCTCCGAAGTGATCCTGGCCGTGTATCCGGTCACGTGTGTGGACCCTCAGCTTCTTGAGGTGGTCGACGCGCGTGTGAGTGCTGCGGTGCACGCCATGATCGCAACAGGACGTCTTGAGGAAGTGGTTGTTGACGAGCCTGACGGCAGTGGTGGCGACGTGTGGTACTGCCTGCCGTCGACCAGCAAGGCATGCCCCTGCTAGCCCGCGACAAAGGGAGCCGACTGTGTCCTTCACCCCTGCGGACCTGAACCTCACCGACCCCACCAAGGGGTACGCGCACTTCGTCCTCTACGCCGAGGCCCAGATCGGTGCTGTCGGGGCGGCGTGGAACGGCACCGCATCGATCAAAAGGCGTTCCAGCTACGTGCGGGAGTGGCGGGACCGCCTGGTGCCGTGCGAGCCCAATCCTCTGCACACAACTTTGGTGCATCACCGCGACATCCCCCGGCTGTTCGACCCGTGCGTGGACGATGACAAGGACAGTCCCGCGGCCGTGTCCAGTTCCGGCTGCGTCTGCCGCAAGACCTGGTACGACCCCGAGTTCGGTCTGCCTGTCGTCGGTGAGCACTATCGAACCGTTGGCGCGCAGATCGATGAATGGACCTACACCACCTACGCTCCCCTGGACCTTCGCCCTCGTGATGTGTTCGCCAGCCTGATCATCGATCGCGTCAGCGGCCTGTTCTGGATCCGCACCACGACGGGGATGCTCTCGCTTCTGCCCGAGCGTGCCAGTCGCGGCTACGGGGTCGGCTACGCCGGGGGAGGACCTACCACCTTCGCCGAGTACCTGCACAAGCTGCTCGCTTCGGGCGGCAGGGACACCGCCGCTGGCGATCTGCCAAAGGGGCAGAACGTCGATTCCCAGATCCTGGCCTGGGTGAGCAGCCAGGACGCTGCACGGACTCAGGAACTGACCTTGGGCCAGTTGAAAGTCATCCAACGCAGGTAGCTCCGCTCGCGCTCGAACAGCCGTGCTGCGTGACCGGAGGAGACGATTGAGGGCTTGCGCCTAACCCGTCGACGTCGACGCCGAGTTGCCGCGCCTGGGCGGGAAACACCTGCGCCGCGTCGGTCAGGCGCTGCTCTGAGTCCATGGCGGGGATGGAACCGGAAGCCTCGCAGACGTAGGTGCCGTGCCGCCCGCGGGTCTCGATTGAGCTCGCGGAAGGCACGCGCGACCGTCGCTGTGGCCAGGCCCAGGTTATGGGCAAGCTGCCGGATGCTGGGCAGACGGGTCCGCGGCGGCACGCCGGTGGCGGCCATAGTGGCGGTCTGCGCCCGCAACTGCTCGTGCGGAGGGAGCGGCGAGGCGGGGTCGAGATGGCGGATCATGTCGCCGTCAGGTCGGTTGTGTCCGTTCGCGGGGCCGCCTCGCTGGACGTATGGCGCCTTGTCGAAGCGGGCGACGGGCAGCGTGGCCGGCAGCCTTGAGGGCAGCACGGTGGGGCAGCGCCTGCCGCCGCGCACCGACCTTAACTAAGGGTAGTCAGTCAACTACTTGAAGTGCATACTTGGCGTGCTGCCCGTCGGCGCGCCCGATCGCGACCAGGTTCCGGCCGTGCCCGTCGAGCAGCACCCTCAGAACCACCGACAGGACCCCCGGGCGCACTGCCACAGGGGAGTCCCGGGCACGAAGGAGACCCATGTCCCCCATCAAGCTCTCCGCCTTGGCCGCAGGCCTGATCGCCTCCGCCGCCGCGAGCCTGATCGCCACCAGCTCGCCCGCCGCCGCGGCGGCCACCGGCTACTGCCTCGACAGCGGTGGCAACACCTCGTCGGGGAAGGTTCCGGCGTACCTGTTCCGTGACTGCTCCAGCTCTTCGCCCAACCTGCGGTGGGTCATCGAAGGTGGTCAGATCAAGAACGTCGCCACCGGCTACTGCCTCGACAGTGGCGGCAACACCTCGTCGGGGAAGGTCCCGGCCTACCTGTTCCGCGACTGCTCCAGCTCTTCGCCCAACCTGCGGTGGGTCATCGAAGGTGGTCAGATCAAGAACGTCGCCACCGGCTACTGCCTCGACAGTGGCGGCAACACCTCGTCGGGGAAGGTCCCGGCCTACCTGTTCCGCGACTGCTCCAACCCCTCGACGAACCTGAAGTGGATCGTCGAACGCGGCCAGATCAAGAACCGGTAGCGGCCCGCTGCTGAACCCTCGCTGATCGCGGCCCGGTCGCGCGCCACCGGGCCGTCACGCCCTCGAAGATCAACCGCAAGTGCCGCCGATCGGGCTCCCGGTTAGTAATGCGCAGGATCCAACAGATATGCCTCTGGCCTGTGCTTATGTGGAGGTTTCGGGCTGGTGGGCCAAACCTGAGCCCTGCCTATCAATGAGGGTTTCACCTTGTACACGATCCGCAAGGTGTTGTCCGAGCTGACGGGCAAATCGGGGGAGGAGTAGACCTTCCCTACTGGTGCGCGTCGTTCCGGAACTCGTACCAAGGTCCCTTCACGTGCCGGACATCGCCCTGTCGGCTCACGAAGCTCCATACATAGCCGTAGCCGTCCCCTCCCCACCCCTCGCCTCGGTAGAAGTAGACCTGTTCGTCCTCCCGGCGGATGAACTCAAACGAGAGGCTTCCGATGCTTTGATCCCTGAGTTCGACGCCCTCCTCCAAAGTGTGGGCGACCGCCTCCATATACACTGACGAGTGCATGAAGCGCAGGTCCTCAGCCCAGATCAGGGCTACGACCAGGATGCCAGCCAGGAGCGCCGCACCCACGTACACGGCTCTGCGCACCGCAGGCCCTTCCTCGTGACTCTTCTCAATCACGTGGTCATCTTCACATGTGCTCGTGCAGGACTACGAGGTCGCACGAGGATGAAAAAGGTTCAATGCAGGCCAGAGGCATATCTGTTGGATTTTGGCCGAAGCTGCGGGGACTCCTACGGACACAGGTTGCGGCCGGGCCCTGGCGTGGGGTGCGGCCCGGCCGCACAATGCACAGTGTGCCGGTAGCTGATGTCGACGCCGAGGCGGCCCATCGGGCGTCGACGCTCATGCAGCCCTGTCGCCGCTGGCTGTGCCGGCCCGGCTCTCGCTCATCGGGCGCGGGGCCGGCCACGGATGAGGCGAAGCTGCCGGCGCTGGTCTTGGCCGTCAAGGCCCGTGAACGAGGCTGCCGCCCGGCGCAGGTTCCGCTGGCGGCGGCGGGTTGTGTGTTGTTGTGCGACGTTCGGTGCCTGAACGATCCGCAGTACCCTCTCCCTCTCCCTCTCGCCCGAGGCCGGTGACGGCTCATCTGGAGCGATGGCGGCGACGGCCCCGCTCTCGCGAGTTTCCTGGGTCGGCTCCTGGACGACATCAACGCGCCGGACGGCCGCAGCCTCCGCGAGCAGACGCCCGCCCCCCGTCCGCTGCGGCTCACCCAGCGGGCCTCCCGCGACGAAGGCGGTGTCCCACCCGTGACCAGTTCCTGGCCGCACGCGCCAGTGCCTGAACGCCGCGCGTTCCGACCGGGTCACGGCCGTGCGCGCGGACCAGGCGTGATGTCAGGGGGAGCCGGTAACGTCGAATTCCTCCTGGAGAGGGGTGGCCCACGGGATGAGTGACATCCTCGGCGAGCTCGCACGGGTCCGCGAGGCCTTCGACAAGCCCACGCTCCGACTGCTGGAACGCAAATGGGCGCCCTTCGTTCTGGCTGTCTTCAAGTCCTCCTTCAGCGGTCGGCGGGACGTCCAAGCCGACCGGCTCCACCTCCAGGTCGACGCCTACCTGGACGAACTGCGTTCGGTGGGCGAGGCGGTGCCCGAGGCCGCAGGACGCGCGCTGTGCCTGAAGTGGATGAAGGATCAGTGGCTGTACCGGTCGACGGACGACTCGGGTGAGGAGCAGTACTCGCTCACCTCGCACGCGCTGGAGGCCATGCATCTGGTCGAGGGCCTCACTCGGGACCGCGCTTTGATCAGCGAGTCCCGGCTGACCACGATCCTGCAGACCGTGCGGCACTGGGCGATGGAGGCCAACCCGATCCGGGAGGACCGCATCCGCAGGCTCGACACCCAGATCGCGGCGCTGACCGCCGAGCGGGACCGCCTCGCCGCAGGCGGTGAGGTCTTCGCGGCGACCGAGGACCAGATGTTCGACGGCTACTTCAACCTCGTCGACCTGATCTCCCAGCTGCCCAGCGACTTCAAACGGGTCGAGGAGGCCGTGGCCACCATGCACCGCACGATCATCAGCGACTTCCGGGAGGAGGACCGGCCGATCGGCGAGGTGCTGGACGACTACCTGACCAAGTCCGACAAGCTGATGTCGGCGACGGCCGAGGGACGCGCGTTCGAGGGAGCGGTTGCGCTGCTGCGTGATGAGGCGCACCTGCACGAGCTGAAGCAGGACCTGAACGCGATCCTCGAGCATCCGTTCTCGGCGGCGCTGACGCCGCCGGAGCGCAAGGAGTTCCGCGGGACGGTGACCGTCATCCGGCGTGGCATCGACGACGTACTGGTGCAGCGGACCCGGCTGACCACCACGCTGCGCGAGCACATCGTGAACCACGACGTCGTCAAGGAGCGAGAACTTCAGCAGCTGCTGCGCGAGGTCGGCAGGGAACTCGCGAGATGGATGCGCGGCGCCCGTCCACGCGCCGTCGTCCCCGTCGGCCTCGCCCCGCCCACCCTGGACGTTACTCACCTGCGGGAACGGTTCCACGACCCATCCTCGGAGTCGCCGCCGCCGCCCTTGGACGATGTGTCCGGTGAGGCGCCGCCCCCACCGAGCCTGGAGGAGCTGCGCCAGCAGGGCGGTCCGCTGCTCGCGCAGATGCGCGCCGCGGTCATCGACGCCCTGTCCGCAGGCGGGGCCGCCACGGTCGGCGAGGTGTTCAACGACCTGGACGCCGGCCTCCGCCGGCCTGTGGAGATCTTCGGGCTGGTGCAGATGCTCACCGACCTCGGCGCGCTCGAGCGCGGCCAGGGCGTCGAGGAGTTCCAGACGATCCGCCCCGACGGTGCCCGCCGCGCGTTCGACGTCCTGATGATCACCTTAACGCAGCAGGATGCGGTCGCGCTCGCGGCCCTGGACCCGGGAGCCGAACCGTGAGCGAACGGTGGGACACACCACAGGATGACGACCAATGGCGTAAGGAAGAACCACTGGAGTCCGTCCTGTTCGAAGGCGACCAGGGCACCCTCACCGCCGCCCAGCGCAAACTGCTGGTGGCACTGATGAAACAGCGGTACCTGTCGGCAGAGCAGCATCTCTCCGACTGGCAGACCCTCATGGGCTCCGTGCCCCTGATCAAGTCACGGCTCAACGACATGTTCCTCGACCTGCACATTGACCGCACCCATGAGGTGGCCTTCAAGCGGCAGGCCCGGTCGGAGTCAGGCGAGCGGTTCCCGACGTTGCTGCACGACTACGCCTACTCTCGCGAGGAGACGATCCTGCTGGTCCTGCTGCGGCAGAGGTTCAGCAGCGAACGGTCAGGCGGACGCGACAACGTCCTCATCGACCACGACGAGCTGATCGAGAACGTCGCGAACTTCCGGCCCGGCCACGCCACCGACCGCTCCGGGGACAACAACAAGACCGCCAAAGCCATCGACAACCTCCGCAAGGCCCAGTTACTGCACAAGACCGCCGACCCCACCCGCTACCGGATCTCCCCGGTGATCGAGGTCCTGCTGCCCTACGAGCGGCTCGCCGACCTCCTGGAGTGGCTGATCTCCCGCAACACCGACGTCGAAGCCGACCCTGACACCCCGGGCGAGGACGAAGAACAGGAGGACGAGCCATGATCGAGGTGGTCGAGGAGCCGCCGCTCCTGCACATCGACGGAGCGACCGAGGGCACCACGCAGTGGAAGGCCGAAACGCTGCAGCTCGTCAACTGGGGCGGGTTCCACGGGTACCACCGGCTCGCTTTGGACGCGGTCGCCACCCTGATCGCGGGGCCTTCCGGGTCAGGCAAGAGCACCCTGCTGGACGCCTATCTGGCGTTGATGATGCCGGCGAACGTGCCGTTCAACGCCGCCTCCAACGACGCGACGACCGGCCGCGCCCGCAGCGCCGACCAGCGCAACCTCCTGACCTACCTGCGCGGCAAGACCGAGACCACCCGGCAGGCGGGCACCGGAGAGTTCCGCGACCAGGTTCTGCGCGGCCAGGACAGCTCCACCTGGGGCGCGATCGCGATGACCTTCGTCGACGACAACAAGCGCCGCTACACAGTCCTGCGCGCCTACTACGTGCCGCGCTCGGCCACCGGCACCGGCGACATCCAGATGAAGATGGCCGCCAAGGACGCCTTCTTCGATCTCCGGGAGCTGGCGCCGCTGGCTGAGAAGCCCGGCAGCGAGGCGAGGTTCGACCGCCGTCAACTGAAAGCGCTGGGCCTGACACCGTTCGGCAGCTACCCCGAACTGGAGGAGACTCTCAGCGCCCGCCTGGGGATCGGCGCCGGCGGGGAGGGAAGCAAAGCGCTGCGGCTGCTGGCGCGGATCCAGAACGGGCAGCAGGTCCGGACCGTCGACGACCTCTACAAGTCGATGGTCCTGGAAAGGCCACGCACCTACGAGGTCGCCGACCGGGCCGTCAAGCACTTCGCCGACCTCGAAGAGGCATACCAGGCCATGGTCACCGACGCCGACAAGAAACGCGTCCTGGAACCCCTCACCACCCGGCACCGCGAACTCCAGCAGGCCGCTGCCGCCGCCGCGTCCGTCGACATGCTGGGCCCCGACCGCGCAGGAGACACCCCCTTCCAGCTGTGGCGGCTGACCACTGAACGGGACCTGCTGCGCAGTGCCGCCGAGGCCAACCGGGAGACGCGGAAGGCCGCCCACGACATCTACTCCGGAGCCGTTTCAGCGGAAGGCGCGTTGAAGATCGAGATCGAGGAGGTGAAGCAGCAGATCCGCGACAACGGCGGTGATGCGCTCGCCCTGCTGGAGGCCGAGATCGCGCGCCTCAGCCTCGACCGGGACCGCGCGGAGAGCGAGCGCGCCAGGTTCGACGAACGGATCGCGGCGCTGTCGGTGGCCGTCGCCTCACACGCCGACTTCGTGGCGCTGCGCTCGCAGGCCGGTCCCTTCCTGGACTCCTTCGAGCAGGCCGAGCACGACTTGGACGAGCAGCGCAAGAAGCTCCAGGCCACAACGTATCCGCTGCAGGAGCGCGTACGGCTCCTGCGGGAGGAGCACGAGTCCCTGTCGAAGCGCGATGGACTCATCCCGCCGCACCTGCACAACGCCCGCCTGGCGATCGCCCATGCCGCGCGCATGGCGCCCGAAGAGCTCCCGTTCGCCGCCGAGCTCATGGACCTGGCCGCCGACCAGGAGCGGTGGCGTACCGCGGCCGAGGTGACCCTCGGGTCCGTCGCCCGCGTCATGCTCGTGGACGCAGGCCTGCTGGACAACCTCAGCCGTGCGATCGACCCGCTGCGCCTGCCCGTCCGGATCAACTTCGAAGGCGTGCCCCTGCATCCGCACCAGAACCTCGCCGCCGACCCCACCCGCATCTCCGGAAAACTGATCTTCAAAGATTCCCTGTTCAGCCATTGGCTCCAGGAACGGGTCCAGGCCGCCCAGATCGACGCGTTGTGTGTGGAGAACCCCGACGACCTGAGCGGCGGCGGCCGCCGCGTGACGGTCAACGGCCAGACCCGCCACGGCACGCGCGGAGCGCACGGCAACGCCCACGACCGCAACATCATCGGCTTCTCCAACCGCGCCCGCCGCGTCGAAATCGAGAAAGAGACCGACGGGCTGGAGACGACACTCGCCACGCTGACCCTGCAGACCGGAGCCATCGACGACCGCCGCAAAGAACTCCTGCGGCGCAGGGACGCCCACCAATACATCCTGGACACCAACTGGTCCGCCATCAACGTGGCCGGCCTCAACGACCAGATCACCACGAAGCAAGCCGAGCGTCAGCGGATCCTGCTGGGCAACGACGTCCTGACCGAGCTCACGGCCCGTCATACGCTCCTCGAAGGAGATCTCGAGGAAGCGCGCAAGACCAAGTTCATCGCCGAGCAGAAGGTCACGACGCTGGACAACGAGCACACCCGGCTCGACGCCAGCCTCTCCGACGTCACCGAGCACCTGAACCGTGACCACCTCGGCGCGTCCCTGGCCTCGGAGCACCAGGTCAGGCTCGACACCGAGTTCGCGAGTGTGGCCGATCCCGGCGACCACACCCGGTTCGCCGACGCAGTGGAGCGGCTCCGGACGGTCCTGCTCCGGCGGCGCGAGGACGAGCAGGACAAAGCGCGCGCCGCCACCGACGCCCTCGAGCACCTGTTCCGGGCGTTCAACAGCCGCTGGCCCGATCCGAACCGGGGCGAGACAATGCTGTCGTATCCCGCCTACCGGGACATCCTGCACGATATCGAGACCACCGGGCTGCACCAGCGCCAACAGGAGTGGAAACGCCGCCTGTCCCAATGGAGCGGGGAAGACCTCGTTCCACTGTCCGGCGCGTTCGACACCTGCGTCGAGGAGATCGAAGAACGACTCGACCCGGTCAACACCATCCTCGGCACGCTCCCTTTCGGCCCTGGACGGGACCGCCTGCAGATCAAACTCCGGTACCTGCGCATCGAACAGGTCGCCCGGTTCCGCAAGGAACTCAAACATCTGTCCTCCGGCGTCACCGAGGACCTCACCGACGCCCAAGCCGAATCCCGCTTCACTCGCCTACGCGCCTTCATGGGGCAGATCCGCGAACCCGAGAAGGGCTCCAAGGCCAGCAGCCCCCGCGACCGGCTCCTGGATGTCCGCGGCCATGTCGAGATCACCGCCGTCCGCGAATCCGCCGACGGGATCGAGATCTGCACCTATTCGGCCCTGGGCGGCAAGAGCGGCGGCGAGAACCAGGAACTCGTCGCCTTCATCGTCGGCGCCGCCCTGCGCTTCCAACTCGGAGACGACAGCCGCACCCGCCCCCGCTTTGCCCCGGTCTTCCTGGACGAGGGATTCGTCAAATCCGACTCCGAGTTCGCCGGCCGCGCGGTTTCGGCCTGGAAAGGGCTGGGATTTCAGCTCATCATCGGAGCGCCCCTGGACAAGGTGACCGCTCTGGAACCCCACATGAACCTCCTGGTCATCATGAGCAAGAGCCACAAGACGGGCTACTCCCACATGACGACGATCACCGAAGCCTCGCGGTGAAGACCCCCGAGGAGATCCTCACGGCGATCGGCAGGCGCGTCGCCGCGCACTGGCACACCGACATCGCCGGACCGTCCCGCTCCTGGCCGCACTCCTTCGCCCTCGGCGTCATCCCCAGGCGCACCCTGGAGGCCGACTTCGCGGCAGTCCAGCAACAGACCTTCGCCTGGCGCGACTGGGCCGCCGAGCGGGGCGTCATCCTCACCACCACCCCACGCCGCGTCCAGGGCACCACCCAGGCCATTCCCACCCACCTCACCATCCCCGACCTGGACACCGCACTCTTTCTGCTCGGCCCCGACTGGACCGAACGGGTCCGCGTCGGACGGCACCGGCTAGCCGCCCTGGATGAGAAGTTCCCCGACGTGCCCGACCGCCCCGCGGTCGTCAGAGCGGCGGACGGGTACTCCGACACCGACTTCAGCCTGCTGTGCGCCGCCGCGGCATGGTTCCGCGTCAACTCGGCCTCGGGCCTCACCCCACGGCAAGTGCCCATCGAGGGCCTGCACGCCAAGTGGCTCAACACTCACCGTCCCCTGGTCATGACCCTGGCCCGCCTCGACACCCTCGGGCTGGCCACCAGCCACCCCCAGCGCGTCCACTTCACCTACCTCGACCCCGACCACCTCGCCGCCGGCCGCCGCCGACACGACTCGGTCACCACCGGAGACACCATGACCCCGCACTACGCCCCCGCCGCTGTCGTGATCTCCGAGAACAAGGACACCGCCGTCCACTTCCCGCCGCTGCCCCACGCGATCGCCGTCGAAGGCGCGGGGTTCGCCGGAGCGCCCGGCATCGCAGCCATCCCCTGGATCGCACAGGCAGGACGCGTCGTCTACTGGGGAGACATGGACGCGGCCGGCCTGGAGATCGTCAACGCCTACCGTGCCTGCGGCCTCACCCTGGACACGATCCTCATGGATCTCCCCTCCTTCGATGCCTACGAGCAGTTCGGAGCCACCACCAACGCCCGCGGCGAGCCCCTCGCCGTCCCCACCCGCAAGACCCTCCCGCACCTGACCCCGGCAGAAGGCGCACTGTACGAACGACTCACCGACCCACGATGGCCCCGGGCACGCAGGATCGAGCAGGAACGCATCCCCCTCGCCATCGCCGCCGACCTCGTCCTGGCACCTGGTCCGACGGCAGGTCGGGCCTGAAGGTCGGCGGGGAGCTCGAGGTGAGGGACGAGCAAGCCAGTGAGGCGGGGACCGGTCGTGACCGAAGAGGCCGGGGAGCGCTGGGGACGTCCGCGGCGGATGGGCATCGTGGTTGCGCTGGACCTTGATCGTCGTCCTGCTCAGGCGGCGCACTCCAGGCAGATCCGCTGATCGTCCCGCTGGGAGGCGCGCTGGCTACGGTGGTGCACCAGGAAGCAGCGAGAACAGGTGAACTCGTCCGCCTGAGGCGGGATCACCCGCACGGACAGCTCTTCGTCCGACAGATCCGCGCCAGGCAGTTCGATCGACTCGGCCAACTCGGTCTCGTCGACGTCGATGCTGCCGGACGAGGCGCCGGCGCGGCGGGCCTGGAGTTCCTGAAGACTGTCCTCCCCCGAGTCGTCGTCGATCTTACGGGGACTGTCGTAGTCGGTTGCCATGATGTTTATCCGCCTCATCTACGCGTCTTCGTGGGGCCGCCTGTCGTGTGCCCGATCCGCCGGGAGATTCCCGTCCGTTGCCCGCACGAATCCACAACCAACCATCCGGCTCCAAGCGGTCAAGAAAGCGCTATCGCGAGCACGACAGCCACCGCCATCGCCGGCCATACGCCGCACCGGCCCATCCACGCGGCAGCTCCGCAGACCACGGGCGATCAGAGCACGCGGGCATGAGCAACAGGGCCACCTGGGCGGCCAAATCGACGCCCTCCGAAGGCCCGGCAGTAGCGGGGACAGGGAGGGACGTGTTGAGGGCGTGTGGCCATGGGCGCGGTCTGCTTCCTTGTACAGGCGTGGGAGGGGATGTTGGCCCGCGCGGCCCGGAAGGGCTGCGCGGTCAGTTCGCCGCGCAGCGCGCCGGTCCTACACCGGCTTCGCGTGCGCCGGCGGCTCCTCCAGTACATGGTTCACCTTCAGCCAGTAGGTTTCTCCTGGGCGCCCTTCGGGTGGCCTGGAGAGATCCCGCTCGAGACGAGAGTAGTTGTCGACGGGGACGTGGATCGCGATGCCGTTCTTGCACCACGCCACCAAGGTGACCCGGTCGACTTCTGGTCGAGGCTGCAGGTGAGCCAGCCCATCAATCCACAACAAGCCCTCGTCCTCGACGGCCAGGAGTGACGCTCCGAGCCAGCCGTAGCTGCCCTTGTGGTCGGGAATGTCAGCGACGCGAGGCGGGCAGGGCCAGCCGGGCAGGTCGGCGGCGCGCGTGCGGGGTGTCGTCGGTCATGGCCTCTCCCAATGGGTCGTGTCTGGTCTCATTGTGGCGGTTACGCCGTTGGGGCGAGCAGCGCACCAGCCAGCGCCCGGACGTGTGCTCGGGTGTGCGCTGGGTCCGCGAGCGGGATCTCGCCGCTGGCATGATGCAGCACCACGGCGCCGTCCGGGCGCCGGTTGACGGCCTCGATGCCGGACTCGGGCAGCGCCACGCCGCGCACCCCGTCGCCGAGGTCGCGGCTCAGGTCGATCAGTTCGGGCAGCACCAGCCCGGCGGCTGCCAGCCGTTCGCGCAGATCGTGCACCCCGGCTGCTCGCCGAGGCCGCGACCCTTGCGCACGTACTCCATGGCCGGGATCCTGAAGTCCAGGTTGGCGGGGATGTTCTGCCTGTGCGCCTTCGCGTGGGAGGGGCGGACCTGCTCGTCAGCGTCGGTGACCCATGTTTTGGCGGCGGGGGCCGTTGTCGCGGGCGCCCTGGGCGACGTCGTCGGCCACCTGGTCGACGCGGCGGGCAACCAGGGTGGCTATCTGCCGGGACAGGCCGCGGTTGATGCGGGTGGTCGCCATAGCTGGGCACCGTAGCGCGGCAAAGTGCTTGGGTCGCTCGGTATGGAACGGTCTAGTCATGGAACCGCTAGCAGAGCGAGTCCTTCGATGCAATAAGAGAAGGATGTATCAACGGGTCCGCGAAACCATTCGCGAGTCGTTCAGCGAGGGCTCTGTCTTCAGGATCGGCTCATACGTCCTCATCGCCATGAGCGTTGCCGTCCTGTACGCGCTTTTCGACCGGTACTACTCCGACGATGGAGGGTGGCTGGCGGTAGGGCTTGGGGCTGTCGCCCTACTCGCGATTCGGGCACGCGCAGCTTGGATCTCCCAGAAGGAGGCGAAGGAACAATCCGGTGTTGATCCGCATGAGCGCCTAGGGACACGCATCGAGGCCGTCAACAAGGCATTCGTCGAAGCGGCCACGTTGATGGAGGAACTCCAGCGGGACCTGGCGGCGCAGGAAGCCGCACGACGGCGGCTGGTGACCGAAGCTCAACACCAGCAGCAGCTCATCGGCATGGATCGAGAAGAGGCTGAGGCGGTCCGCCAACTCATCCTCGGCGAAACCCGAGCGGATACCGCCCGACAGCGCCGTACCCAGTGGGTATTCTTCGTGCTTGGTGCTGTTGTGTCGATCCCCATCGGTGTCGCCATCAACGTGTTTATTCCCTAGGTGTGCTGTTCCATGACATCGGTTACATGGTGATGTCGTCGAACGAGAGTTGTTCGGGTCGCGCCGGAAGGGTCGGCACAGTGATCCCGCCGAGCGTGAGCCGGTAGCGCGACGGGTACTCGGCTTGCCGGCGGTCGATGCCCGAGCGCCGCGTGCGGGCGGGCGTAGTTGTAGTGGTTGAGGAAGTCGATGAGGGCCTCGCGGCGCTCCTGCTCGGAGTCGTACTCGCGGACATACGCCCACTCGCGAGCCAGCGTTCCGTTGAACCTCTCGACCTTCCCGTTCGTCCGCGGCGTGTAGGGTCGCGTCCGCTTGTGCACGGTGCCGGTGTCTCCCAATGCCTGCGCCCACGGACGAGAGCGATAGCACGGCCCATTGTCGGTGAGCACCCTGCCCACCGTGGCGATGCCGTGCTCGGCGAGGAAGGCCACCGCCCGCAGCCAGAAATCGGCCGCCGTGGTTCCCTTCTCATCTTCGAGCGGCTCGGTGTAGGCAAGCCGGGAGTGGTCGTCGAGCGCGCTGTGGAGATAGGTGTAGCCGACCGCCCCAGTACCTTGCCCGCGGCGCTTGGACGCACGATGCTGGGCGCTTCCGCGGCCGTGCGCCCACCAGCCGCCGCCGGTGGGGATGCGCCCGAGCTTCTTGATGTCGACGTGGATGAGCGAGCCCGGGGCGTCGTGCTCGTACCGCAGCACAGCGCGCAGCTGCTCACCGCTCGGTGGATCGAGGTCGGTCACGCGGCTGATGCCGCGACGCACGAGGATGCGGTGAACGGTGACCGGCGCCAGGGTAATGCCGTGGTCGGCATCCAGGGTCGCGGCAATGCGGGTCGCGCCGAACTTGGTTGACCGGCGGATCTCCTCCACCAGGTCGGCGAGGTCGGCCGGAGTGCGGTTGGGTGAACGCGCCGGCGCCGACGAGCGATCCAGCAGCCCGGCAGGGCCGTCCGCCTGCCAACGGGCGTACCACTTGGCCAGGCAGCGCCGCGAGACACCGGCTTCGGCTGCAACGTGAGCGATCGGGCGGCCGGCGTCGATGCGCTCACATAGTCGGCGCCGCCCTCCTGGGGTGAGGGGCGCGTTGGGATGTCCGGGCACCGCACTGCGGGTTCAGTCTCTGATGAGGGCGAGGACCTGCGGGCGCAGCCCATGAAAGCCGCGCCGGGCGAGGCCGGCCGCGGCCGGCCATGCGGGATTCGTTACCTCGTTACGACCCTGGTTGCGGAGTACCCGGGTCGTCACGTAGACCCCTGGCCTCTCGCCGAGCGCCTTCTCCAGCCGCTCCAGCGAGTCGGGGTCGGTCGTGGTGTAGAACTTAGGCTCAAGGAGTCGTCGCAACACTGCTGGTCAGCGACAAGTTTAGATGATCGCTAAAGACCTCTGCCGGTGTTCTCCATCCAAGGGCCTTC
>NZ_JBVJIM010000036.1:0-73487 GCF_055586305.1 Nonomuraea sp. NPDC051298 | reverse complement strand
CTGGCACGCCGCCGCAATGAACCCGCGCAGCTTCTCGTCGTCGCCCGTGCTGGTCTTCTTCAGATGGCTGCGCGCGTCGGCCAGGCTGATGAACGGCTCACCCTCGGCGGGCTCGACGTCGAACACGTCGGTGTACGCCGCGGCGTTGGCGCCGGTCGCGACCCACCGCACCCGGTGCACGCCCGCCTGCACCGTCGGATAGTCGTAGTCGTAGACCCCCGTCGAGGTCGAAGGCACCGCCCCTTGGACGACCGTGCTGCCGTCCGGCAGCGTGATCGTCAGCGCCACGTTGCCCGCGTTGGCAGGCTGCCCGCCCGCGTCCGTGATCGTGATGGACAGCGGCACCACATCGGCCAGGTCCCAGCTCATGCGCCCTCCATCTCCGCCGCGCGCCGCGCCTGCGTCGCCATCGAGGTACCGGCCCGGTCCCGGTTGACAGCCATCGACCCGGGCCGGGCTCGGGCCGTCATGAGTCCCACGCTGACGAGATCGCGGCTCGCGGCCGACAAGCTCCCTGCGGCGGCGAGGTGTGCGGCACCCAGCACGCGCACGGAGGCGGCGACACGCAGATCCGAACCGCCCTGCAGGCCGGCCGCAGCGATGCGGCGCACCAGCGCGGCGGCGGCCAGCGTTCCAGTGGCCGCCAGGAGGACCTGGCCGCGTAACGCGCCAGAGGTGACCGTCAGGTTGCCCACGGCCGACAGGGCGGAGCGTGCGTGAACCCGAGTCCTGGCCACGGCCGTCAGCACCGCCGTGCCCGAGCCGGACACCGCGGCCAGGACCCGCACCCGGGCCGCCGCGGTCTGCGCGCCCGTGGCCGAGAAGAGCGCGGCAGCTCGGACCCTCACGCGGGCCTGTGTCGTAGCCGTGCCGGTCGCGGACAGTGCCGCCGCCCCGGTGACGACCGCCGGGCCTTCGCCCAAGCTCCGGATGACGATAGAGCACGCGGCGTAGGCACGGGCCGCGCTGATGGTCGCGGTACGCGTGCCGGTCGGCCCCGACGAGGTCAGGGACTGCCGGGCTGAGCCGAGCGTGGAGAACGGGCCGATCCCGTCCTCAACCTCCAGCAGGCCGGTCATCCCGGCCGCGTCCGTGAAGTTGACCGACGAGTGCGGTGCGCCGGTCTGCCAGGCGCACAGCAGCAGGCCATCCGTACTCTCTGGCGACGTGCCCGGCGCCACCGGGGAGGCTGTGGCCACCGCCGAGCCGACCCCCGCCGCGTCGTCGACCTGGAGGCTGTCCCCGGCGATCACGTAGGTGATCGCGTAGACCTCTTCCGACCCGATCGGGGAGACCGTGACGGTCTGCGCTCCACCGACGGCGACCGCCCTCGTGTAGACCTTCAGGTGGGCATTGTTGACACCAGCGTCCCCGCTTGCCTGCTCTCCCCACGTTCCGGCCGTGCCGGTCGGCGGGCCGGGCCAGTTCGCGATGTCGAAGTAGTTCGACCCGTAGAAGGTGACGAGGACATCCCCGGCCTGAGTGCCTGCGCCGGTCACCACCGTGGCCGGGCCGCCGCTCTCAGCGGCGGACAGGACCTCGCGGACCGTGGGAGTAGCCACCAGACCCCCTCAGCCGGTCAGTAGATCCCGATCCCGATCAGGCGTCGGGCGAAGGTCCGGTAGTCGTGCGGCAGCGTCGCCGCCGGTGCGGAGCCCTTCCAGATGGACACGAGGTCGGCGAGATCGCCATACGCAGATTTCAGCGTCGCCGCGTCTTCGGCGGTGAAGCCGTAGACGGTCTCCAGGTCCTGGGCACTGACGGTGTCGAGCCACTCCTTGAACTCGGTGACGTTCTGGAGCGCGCCGAACACCTGCGCGGCGATGGCGCCCGCCTGCGTGTTGATCCGGTCCTGCGTAATCTGAATGCCTGCGGTCACCGATCATCCAATCGAGAGGTCGAGGTCACCAGCGGGGATCTCGAACGTGTCGCCCAGGTTGACGGTCTTGGACGCCGTCAGAGGGCCGTACCAGAGCCTCACGGGCGAGCCGGCGCTGTCCCAGATCTCCACGCCCACCACCGTGACGGCGGGCATGTTCGCGAACGACAGCGTCGAGCTGTTCGACGTCGCGCCGCCCGAGGCCGCGGCCAGGGTGACGTTCTGCGACGCGTACGTCGAGCCGCCGGCGTTGGTCACCTCGGTCCCGGCCGCCGAGTCGCTGCCGTTGGCCGTCATCAAGCGGACCTTCAGCGGGGTCGTCGGCCGGGTCGGGGCGGACACGGCCGGGTTGAGCCAGTCAAGCAGCAGGTTCTCGGCGGTGTCGGTCAGATTGTCGGCCATCTACGCCACCTCCTGCACGGCGCTGGTCATGGACGCTTCACCGGCTGGACGCCGAGGATCACCACGGCGTCGACGAATCCGCCGGTCGTAGCGGCGGATGTCGTCAGTACCGCGCGCAGGTAGCGCTTCGGCCCGACGTAGCCGATCTCGTAGACCTTGTTGTCATCGGCACTGCCGATCGCCGGGGGCGAGCCCTGCAGGTCCGTCGCCGCGGCCGTGGCCCACGCCGAGCCGTTGTCGGAGTCCTCAATGGTGATCGTGTGGGTTCCGTCGGTGATCGCGCCGCTGTGCACGACGACCGTGGCCGTCCGATAGAACACGTCGTTGACGAACCGGTCCACGGTGATGCCGTTGACCGTGGCGTTGGCGCGCAGCGCCGCGGGCGCGAGCGTCTGCGCGACCCTGACATGGTTGTAGGTGCTACGCCGCATCGGTGGCCCCCTTGCCGCCCGTCTTCCTGGTGGCCGCCGGGGCTGTCCGCACGGTCCGCTTCTCGCCGGGCGTCGCGGTCGCCTGCTCGACGCCGGCCCGGCGCGCGGCGTACTCCTCGAAGGGCTCGAACAGGTCCTCGCGCTTGAACAGGTCGTGGCGCCCGTCGAACATCGGGTCGTCGTCGAGGACCACCTGGTCCGCGGTGACGACGCTGCTGGTGCCGTCCGGCCGCTCGAAGGCGACCGCCTGCTTGCACCGGTAGAGCTTGCTCACGGTGTACTCCTTCACCCGGGCGGCGACGCCCAGCGTGGGCGCCGCCGCGGACAGTGGGTCAGCCGGTCTTGAGCATCCGGAACGCGCCGTCGTTCACGCTGTCGGCGCCGGTCCGGTAGCTCGCGAACCATCCGCGCTGGCCCGACGGGCGGTTGTTGCTGGTGTGGAAGAGGTGCGGGATGAACTCGACGGTCATCCCGACCCGGTCGGCGATCACGTAGTTGCGGAAGTCGCCGAACACCAGGATCTTGTTGCCGGAGGTCAGGGCGCCCGCCATGTCCTCGGCCTCCAGCGCGCGGCGGCCCATCAGGACCTCCGGCGTGCCGTTGCCGAGCGTGGTCCACAGTCCGGCGCCGCCGGCCGTGTCGAACTGCCGGATCTTGTTGTAGATCAGCGTGTTCGCCAGCCAGGAGGCCATCCGGCGGTAGCGGGAGCCGAGCGCGCCGTGCAGGTTGTAGAAGTCGCTCAGGACGAACGACGCGGTGCCCGCGGCGGTCGTGTCCGAGCTGGTGCCGGTCAGCGCCGTGACGACGCCGGTCGGCTGGCCGACGCCGGAGCCGGTGACGAACGCCGCGGCCTCCAGATCGGTGCGCCCCTCGGCTAGCAGCTCGGCCACCGTGGCGGTGACGTTGGCCTCGTCCTGCATGGCCTCCATCGAGATCGGCACGAACCCGCGGGCCGTGTAGATCGGGATGCTGGGCTGGGCGAACGTCGTCGCGTCGTCGGAGACCTCGGAGCCCTCCGCGTCCCACGACCAGGACACCGCGCCCGAGCTGACGCCGTTCCAGGTGTCGCCGGTCGCGACGACCTGCCGGGCCACCTGGCGGATCTCCGAGACCGAGATGTCGCCCGTGATGATCACGGTTGGGTCGAGCTGGAACGGCACCAGGTATCCGCCCGCCGAGTCGGTGAGCGACATGGCGCGGAACGCTTCGGCCTGCTGCCAGGCCAGCCGCTCCTCCGGAGTGAACTCGGCGCCCTGCGGGTCGCGCGCCTTCTTGCACCAGGCCCTCATGTAGGCGGGGCTGGAGGTGTGCAGGACCAGCTTGGCGATGTAGCTGTTGCGGTCGTCCCACCGCTCCAGGATCTTCGTGCCGGCTTCGCGGATCTGGTCGTTGGCGCCGGGCATCTTCTCGATGGCGCACAGGGCGCGGGCGCGCAGCTCCTGGCCGACCTCGTCGGGGTCGCGGCCGTAGGTGCGGACCTCGCCCATGTCCCACGGGTTGCGGAAGCGGCGGTCCTCGACGGAGTCCGGGTTGAGGATCGGGTCGAGGTCGTAGCCGTCGCCCTTGGCGTACGGGGTGCCCCGCTCGACCTTCAGCGCCGCCGGGCCGCGCTCGCGCACCTGAGCGGCAGAGCGGACCCGCTTCAGGGCGCTCTTGCGCTCCAACTGGCGGCGGTGGGTGTCGAGCTCGCCGAATTCGCGGGTGAGCGCGTCGAACGACGTCTCATCCTCGGCGGTCAGGTCCTTCTTGTTTTCGAGGCGCTCAAGCTCCGCCTCGATCTCCTGCAGTCGGCTCACCGTCTGCGGGTGGGTCAGTTCCATCACGTTCCCTCGATGTCTGCCAGCCGCTCCGTCATCAGCGCTCTGATCTCGCGGATCTGGCTGCGGAGCCGGTCTGAACCCGGATTGGACGACGGGTGCCCATCGGAGGGCGGCGCGTCGGGAGTCTGCGACGAGTGCCCGGCGGGCGGCTCGTCGCGGACATGAGTGAGCCCCGCTCTCTGGCGGGGCTCAGGTGCGGACGGGTGCCCGGGATCGGGCGGCGCGTCCGAAGTTTTCGGGTCGCCGAACAGCAGCGCACGGGCCACCTCGCGGCGCGTCTGCGGGTCGGAGAGGTCCGGCTCGTCTGCCCGGTCGGAGACGTAGTCGCGGCCGTGGCCGGTGGCGAGCATGCGGCGGACCTCGCGCCGGAACTCCTCGTCGCGGGTGATGAAGTCGGCGGCCCGGGAGGCTCGCACGCTCACGCTGGTGCCCTCGTAGGCCGGGAAGACGACCGGGCCGAGTTCGGCGCACTTCAGCTCGATCAGCTCCCGCGACAGCGGGCCGCGGTCGCCCGGATCCCACAGCAGACGCGCGAGTTCTTCGGGCTTGACGAGCTTGCCGGCGGCGTCCCGCCATTCCTCGCGGACGACGGTGAACCGGAACGACATGCCGTCCACGGACTCATCCCGGATGGCGTCGCGCACGGGCTCTACCAGCCAGTTGTCACTCAGCCGGGCCGAGACGTACAGGCCCTGCTCGTCCTCGCGCAGTTCCTGGATACGGCCGATCGGAATGCTTCCGACGAGCGGGTGGCGGCCGTGGTCGAACTGCAGGACCGGCGTACGCTCGCGGATGCTTTTACGGAAGGCGCCCTTGCGGATCACCTCGTCGAAGGTGCCCTCCCACGAGTCGATCCGGGTCGCCTGCCCGAACACGGCCGCGTACCCGGTCAAGGTCAGGCCGTCGCCGGCGTCCTCGTCGGCGCGCACGAGCTGGAACGGCACCGACCGGACCAGGCCCTCACGAACAGCGCTCACGATTGCCTCCTGGTCACTGGTCGTCCTCCTGTGCCGGCTCCCCGGCCGGTTCCTGGCCGGCGCCGCCGCCGGACGGGTCGAACTGGGTACCGGGCGGCTGGAGCTGCACCGACAGCAGGCCGGTGTGCTCCAGCAAGTTTTCGTCCTCCGCCGCAACGGCGGCCTTCGCCGAGTCGGAGGTGTAGCCCTCGCGGACCAGCCGGGTGATGGAGTCGACGCGGACCCTGAAGATCTCGGCGGCGTCCCGGGCGTCCTCGCGCAGGAACGGCACGTCGCGGGCGTCGTACCACAGCCTCGACCCGGGCGGCGCAGGGATGATCGCCTGGAGGCTGCCCGCAGCGCCGGTCCACAGCGGGTGCATGGTGCCGTCGCTGAAGCGGCGGCGAGCCTGCCCGTAGTTGCCCTGATTGAGGCTGCTGCCTTGCAACCCTTCGCTGAAGCCCACGAGCGTCACCGGGACACCCGCCGCGGCGGCCAGCCTGGTCTCACCCCGGCCCTGTGTCGAGGTGAACGACATCTGCTCGAAGTTCGACCCGACCACCGTGGCGTCAGCGCCGCCGCCCAGCATGAGCGTCTTGTAGGCGTTCTCGACGCCGCGGTGCTCCAGGTTCAGCGACTCCTTGAACCGCAGGAACTCCTCGAACTTCACCGCCGCATCCACCGAGATCACCATGTTCGGGGTGGCGCCGTTCTCGAAGAACTTGCGCTGGTGGGTCTGCATCAGCTTGTCGGCGGACAACTCCCGCAGCACCGGCGTCAGCCAGGACATGCCCCGATACGTGGCGAGCGGGTCCGGGTACGGCGCGAAGTGCGCCACCTCGTCCGGCATCAGCGGGATCGCGCCCTCGCCGACGCCGCCGTACTCCTGATACAGGTAACCGACCCTGCGGTAGCCGAGCACGCCGCCGCGGAACAGCCTCGGCTCCAGCACGATCGACACCCAGTCCGGCCGGAGCCGGACCAGTTCGCCGTCGATCGCCGCGACGTAGGCGTTGCCGGACAAGTCGACGTCCAGCAGCATGCCCGCGAGCAGGTCCTGCGTCGTCCCGCCGACGTACGGCGTCTCCAGTAGCGACAGCTCGCTCGTGCCCCACAGTTCGCCCGGCTGGCCGCCGCGCAGCCGCTGCCACTGGAACCGGATCGCCGAGAACACCAGCATTCGGACCGCCATCAGCGCGAACACCGGGCCGTTGCCGGCGTAGGCGGCCGTCGCGTAGCCGGGCAGATCGTTCGGGATCTTCTCCGCTTGGCCGCCGGTGAGCGTCTGCTGAATGCCGGTGGCGTAGCTGTTGCCGTTGAACACGAAGGACTGCAGGGCAGCCGCGTAATCGTCGATTGACGTGATGTCACGGGCCGGCGCCAGCCGGGCGTGAGCGGTCGCGATCCGGTCCAAGATTCCCATCAGCGGCGCCTCAGGTCGTTGCGGGCGGGCCCGCGCGCGGGCCCCATCTCCCAGCCGACCTTCACCGTGGCGATCGCCAGCGCGACGACGAACCACACCGCGCGTGCGGTCCAGCCCAGCAGCAGGAACGGCAGCGCGAGCAGCCACAGCAGCGCCTTGACCGGGTCGAGCTTGGCCGCCTCCGCCTGGATCCGGCCCGCCGGAATGTTCAAGGTCACCATCGCGTCCTCCTCACACCCACGCGCCCCACGCTGCGGCGACTTCTTCCTCAATGTGGCCTTTCACAGCGAACCCCCAGGCGGCGTTGGTGACCGCGATCAGCGGGCTGCTCTCCGTGGTGGCCGCGATCGCGTCCCACGCCTTCGCCGTGGCCAGCGGCCGAGTCATCGCACCCGCCACAGCCACATCCAGGGCCGGATGCGGGACGTACCGCAGCGTCGGCTCGCCTTCCTTCGGGTCGACCGCGTCGACGAACTGGCCGTGCGCGGCAGCGACGTCACGCACCGAGGGCTTGGTGATCTCCAGCCCTCGGGCCTCGAGGTCCGCGATGAGCGACCCTGCCGGTGTCCCGGCGTCCACGACCCATGCGCACGGGTTCCAACGATCTCGAAGCTGCTCGGCGCGCTCCGCAACCCACTGCGTACCGAGCCGGTAGTCGACAAGCTCGACATGCAGCAGGCCATCAGCCCGTCGGCCAGCGACGGCGATCGCCGCCCACGAGCGGTCCATCGCCACATGGATCGCGAACGCCACCCGGCCGACCAGCTCGGAATGCTCATCGGCGAGCGGCCGCCACTTCTCCTCCGGGATGACCAGCCATTGGTCTGGCGTCGTATCCGGCCACTGATTCAGATAGGCGCGCCGGTACTCGGCGAGCTTCATCGACTCGAAGTCCGCCCGGATCGCCTGAACGCCGATCGTGTGCCCCAGAGCAGGCATGCACCGCGCCCACGTCGCCGGGTCGGCCGGGTCCGCGTCGTCCGGCGCCGACCACTCGAAGTAGGCCACCGTGTCCATCGCGCCGGCCTTGCACCGCTCCCGGCCCGCGTCGACTTTTTCCCGCAGGTAGACGCTCTTCAACGTCCCGGCCGTCGAGACCACGCCCTGCTGCGGCTGAGGCCGGGTGATCATGGCGGGCTTGAACGCCTGCTCGACCCGGTTGTCTTCCTGGGCGAACGCCTCGTCGATCACACCCTCGTCGAGGGTCTCACCGTGCGCGGCCTTCTCCGTGTTCGACGTGATGCCGTGCCGGGAGCCGTTCTTCCAGCGGATCGCCTCCTGGCCCAGCTGGCGGCGGACCGTGAACAGCTTGCGGTACCGGCTCGCCTCCAGCGTGGCGACGTGCTCGTCTTCCCACTTCAGCCGCGCCGCGCCGCGAGTCTGAGCCGCGTACAGGATCCGCTGGCGCCCGTCGTTGAAGCCGAGCGCCCGGTGCACCATCTTGGCCAGCAGAAAGGTCGTCTTCCCCGACTGGCGCGGCACCGTGATGTTGTACTCGCGGTAGACCAGCCGCCCGGTCACCGGATCGATCTCCAGCACGACATCGGCGACGTACTGCTGCCAGGGCATAAGCGGCGTGCCCAGCCGCGCCGCGATGATGCCGAGCGCCGGCCCGAGCGTCTTGCGGTCAGGATTCCGACGCGTCCCCCACCTGGGTGGACAGCTCAGCGACGAGATCGGATCCGTCATCGTCCCCCGCAGCCTCAGCCAGAGCCTTCAACGTCTCCCGCAGCTCCCGCGCCACGGCGGCTGTCGCCATCCCCGCGTCGTTGTCGAGCTTGCGCGCCAGATTGAACGCGGTCTCAGCGAGCGAACGTGCCATCGCACCCGTGATGTCGAGCGCGTCCACATCGCCGCGCACGGCGGACTCGACGGGACCCGGCTCAACCGCTTCCTCCTCAGCCATGCGATCACCTCCGATCCGGAGTGAGTCCCCCGCAATCGCCGCACAAAAAAAGGGCGACTGGGCGGACGGGTGTTCCGCGGGTCCTTGATCACGTCTGGAGGGTGCCCCCCGGGCCCTCTGACCTGGGAGTCCGCGACCGTCCCGGCTTGACCTGCGGCAACGCCTCACGTTCTCGATCTGCGTCGTGTTGTGCGATGTCGATCGGTGTGGTGCAGGGGCTACCAGGGGCGTGACGCTCTGTGCTGTGTTCGCGTTTCGGTTCGAGGAAGGCTGTACCAGCGCACGCCACGGCGGGCGTGGCGGGCGGCCCGCTCCTGCTTGATGCGTTGCGTGACGACGTCACGACCAGCGTCGATGGTGATCAGCCTGTGCGTTGTGGTCTGTGTGGCGTGCGAGCGCTGCGGCTGGGCTGCATCGAGTGGATCACGTACACGCCAGCGTGTATGTGCAGTGTGTCAGGGCTCGGGTGATGGCTGCTGATCGTGCTCGACAGGCCACGTCACGAAGGATCTTCGTCTGGTCGTAGGGTCGGCACCTGGTGCTGTCAGGGCCATGGCCAGCACGTCGAGGTCGATGACGATGTCGCCGTGGCGGGCGTGCTGCCTGACCCAGGTGGTCTTGCCCGCGGCGGGTGGTCCCGTGATGACGTACAGGCCCATGCTGCCCCTGACCTACCCGGCCCCGGATGCGCTACCCCTGCCCCCTTGTGCGGCGCCCCCTTGTGTGGGCGCCCCTGTTCACCAGGCCCGGGAGGATCGAGGGGCCGGGGGGAGAGCCTTGTTCCCCTTGGACTGGTTGCAGGCCCGCCCACAGGTTGGGCACTTGCCGACCCCGTGGGCCCGGCGCAGATAGCGGAGGTCGCAGGGGTCGAGCCCGAGGGCCACCAGGGTCGCGAGGGGCGGCACGTGATCGGCGTCGTTCGCTCCGCCGGCGTGCCCGCAGATGTGGCAGATGTCGGGTGCCTCGGCCATGAGGCGGGCGCGGGCCCGCCGCCAGGGCCGGCCGCTGCGCCCCCGGCTGCGGGTCATCGCGCCCTCCTCGTAGCGAGGGGACCTGATGCGTACGGCCCCGCTCGGGGGGACGGGGCCGTACGCAAGCTGTGGAAATGCGAAAAGCCCGGCGTTGGCCGGGCTTCTGCTGGACATACGTGTCCGCGCTGATCATGGCATGGCTGTGGATAACTCGTCAAGCGGCAGGTCGCGGGCGCGCCGGGCGAGCCGTTCCCAGTCCCAGATCGGCCAGCACGGCTGGCCACCCCACCACGTGCCCACCTCCTTCTGCGGGGGCTCGCAGATGCCGGTGCACATGATGGCGATCTGCTCGCCGGGCATCTCGACCACCTTCCACGTGTGTGCGCCGCCGGCGGGCGCTTCGGGGGTGACGCCTCTGCACCAGGGGCACACGACACGCACGACCTGGCCGTCGTAGAGCATGCTCAAGCAGCGGGCCACCCGCTCGTACATGCGGTGCACGTACACCGCCGCCCAGCCCTGCCATGCTTCGCCGAGGTCGAGGAGGCGGGCGCGGGCGTAGGTGAGCCAGGGGCGGGCGTCGAGCATGTAGGGGCCGGGTGAGCCGAGCGCGGGGCACCTGGAGGGTTCGGCGAGGGCGGCGGCGAGGTCGTCGGCCTGCACGAGCACGTCGAAGGCGACCTGGAGTATCGAGATGTCGAGGGGGGCGGGCGATTCGCGTACGCCGAGCGGGTTGCGGAAGTAGCGGTCAAGGTGGGCTACGGCGTCCCGTAGTTCCTTGGCCTCGGCGGTGAGGGCGGGCGTCTGCCAAGGGCGGGGGGTGGTGAGAGGCAGCCTGGCTTCGAGGAGGTCAGGCCAATATTCGATGATCCAGTCCAGGGTGTCGATGGTGGCGTGCTGCGTGGTCGTGGTGATCACCGTGTCCCCCTGTGGTTGTGCCAGTTGTGCGGGCGGACCTGGTCAGCACGATCTGCCGACCAGGTCCGTTCATGCAGGTCGTACGGGTTCCCGGCGCCGGGAACCCGTACATCAGGTCAGCCTCGGGCGGCCTGCCACACCGCAGTGGCCAAGCCGTCGTCGAACGAGTCGAGCGCGGTCATGGTGAACACACGGCCGGGCAGGTCCCACTCCAGGAAGCGTTCGCCGTAGTCGCGGATGAACTCGGCGCGCACGTCGGCGCCCACCTCGATGACGAAGCGGCGGCCGTGGCCCTGGGCGTGCATGGAGGCCAGCAGCGACAGGTACTGGCCGGCGTCGAGGTAGTGGGTGGCTTCCTCGGACGGCTGTCCGGGCCTGGTCTGTTCGTAGAGGTCGGCGACCGCGTCCACTTCGGCGGCGGGGGCGCCGGACTCCAGCCAGGTGAGCCCGGCCTGGAAGCCCTGAAGGTACTCGTGGGAGAGTTTGCGGGCGGTGGCGGTGTAGGTGAAGGGTTCGCCGCGGGGCGGGAGCGTGGTGACGGTGGTCATCGCATCTTCGCAGCCGTGTAGCAGCAGGCGGCGAACCCGAGCAGGTACGCCTCGTCGAACGAGATGTGGAAGCAGCGGCTCGGCCAGGCCGGGTAACTGGTGCCCTGCCGCGCGTTGATCGCGGCCATTTCGACGACGCCGTCTTCGACCTGACGCTCGTGAGGGCTGCCGCGGAGGAACTCGAGGAACGTCGGGTAGTGGGTGGCGTCGAGGGCGAGGGAGTCGCAGCCGGTGATGCCGCCGTCGCGGAGGTCGACGTGGATGCGGGCGACCCGGTGCACCTCGTCGCTGGGAGGGGAAGTGGCTAGCCAGATGAGGGCGGCGCGCCACCCGTCGGCCTGCTCCAGCAGCCATCTCGTGCCGAACTCGTCGAGCCGGTAGTGCTGGTCAGGGGTGATCGTGGTCATGCGCTGGTCTCCTTGGTTGTCGTGCGATTCTTGGGGGTGGCCGCCCTCGCTAGGTCCGAGGGCGGCCGTTGTGCTGTCACGGCGTGATCACCGTCGTGCTCCCTTCAGAGCGGTCGGGTTGGCGTCGCAGTAGTCGCACGCCTCCCATCCGTCGTCGTCGGCCTTCTTCAACCGGGCGCAGGCTCGGCAGGGGCCGGCGACGTGGGTGGCGCGTTCGAGGAGCGGCGGCCGTCGAGGCTTCGGCGTGGGGGTGGTCAAGCAGGGCTCCTAGAAGGGGATCTCTTCCGGCACGGGCTGGGTCGGCGAGTCGGCGGGCTTGGGCGGCTTGGCGGGGGTGAAGCCGCGGCCCTTGCACGGGTGGGCGGCGACGACAGGGTGGTGGCGTGCGCCGTTGATGCGGAAGGAGCACCGCCATTCGGCGTAGAGGCGGGGCGGGATGCCTTCGGTGATGAGGTCGTAGGTGTTGCGGCCGGCCAGGAGGGCGAGCATTTCGCCGCGCTGGTCGAGTGGCGCCGGGTCGACGATGGTGAGGATGCCCGCGTTCTGTCCGGCGAGGATGACGGCTCGGCAGCGGGGGCAGGCGCCGGGAGCGAGGGGGCGGTCGATGAGGTGCTCAGTCACGGCGCTGGGCCTTGATACTGGCTCCCGCCGCGTTGGCTCGCTCGCGAATTTGCCCTTCAAGGTCCCTGATGGCGTTGACGGCTGCCTCGTATAGCTCGCTCGAACGAACTGGTTGGTCGAGCCGGAGGCGGCGCTCAGCCTTGGCCAGGGTGGTGCGGAGTCGGTCGAACTCATTACCAAGCTGATAGCGGTCACTCATGGTTCTCCCCAGAGGCGGACAGGTTTGGCGGACAGGTTTAGGCGGGGCCGTTTGGCGGGTTGAGCTGCGGAAACTTGGCATTTGATCTTGATGGGCGGACAGGTTGAGCGGATTTCAGGTATGACGGGGATCACCTGCGTGCGCGTGCGCGCGTGCACGTTTAGAGCTGCACAAGGTGAAAAAACCTGTCCGCCTTGACGGCGTGTCGTGGTGTTTGCGCTGGTCAGAGGGCGGACAGGTTGTGTTTCAACCTGTCCGCCCTCTAGGGCGTTTATGCAGGTCAGAGGGCGGACAGGTTTTTTCAAACCTGTCCGCCAACCTGTCCGCCCTGACGCCGCGGCGATCATTTGAACCACTCGTCAGCGCTCTGCTGATCCTCATCAGGGATCAAGCTGATGTTGGTGTACGTTCTGTCGCGGTTCTTGCCGAGCGGCTTACTCTCCACCCCGTGCTTCTTCAGCTTGAGCGTGAAAGACGTTTTCGCAACGTGATCGCATCGCTCGATGCCGCACCACTTCTCGTAGGCGGCGTACAAGACGCTCACCTTGACCGTGGCGTGCTCGCCCCCGCCGACGTGGCACCGCTCCTCGACGAAGCGATCGACCGTCTCCTGCTCCTTCTGGTACTCGGCGGTGGCGTCGGTGACGGTCTTCGGCTCGGCGAGCCCTTGTTCCGCGTAGGCGGCGGCTCCGCGCGCAATCCAGGCGAGCATCACGGCCCCGTGCTCGCGCGCCAGGATCCCCTGGAGGTCGTCGACGGCTTCTCCCTCGGGCACCTCGCGCTCGAAGCCGATGAGACGCAATCTGCGCCAGAACGACCGGCCGCCGCTGCGGACGGAGGGCTTGTTGTTGCCCATCAGCCACAGGGTGTGGCTCGGGATGAAGGTGAAGTCGTTCTCCCGCATGAAGTGGCCGGTGAGGCTGTCACCCCCGGTCAGTTCTTTGACCTTGGACTCGTCGAACTTGTCGCCCTCGTTCGTCTCCGAGCAGAGCACCATGCGGGCGCCCGCGAGTTTCGCGATCTCCTGGGGGTGAGGGTCGCTGGCCTTCACGGTCAGGAACCCGCGCGGCGCCTTGCCGGAGTAGTCGCCCAGCACGTGGGCGCACGCCTCGAGGAAGACGCCCTTGCCGTTCCCTCCGCTCCCGAAACAGAAGGGCAGGATGTGCGGCCCGACCTCACCTACGGCGCTGTAGCCCACCAGGCGCTGCATGTAGTCGATCAGGGGCTGTTCTTCTCCGAAGGTGTCGGCGAGGAAGGCACCCCATCGCCCGAGGTCGGCGTCGAAGTCGGGGGTGGCCGTCGTCATGCGGGTGTGCAGTTTCGCCGGGTCGGAGGGGAGCAGCTTGCCGGTGCGGAGGTCGATGATGCCGCCGGGCGTGTTGAGTTCCCAGGGGTGCGCGTCGAGCGCCGCGTACGGCACCATGACGCGCTTGTCGGACCGGGCGAGCGTCAGGCAGGCGTTGATGCCGCGGGCGGACAACGACGACGCCTTGTACTTGCGGTCGATGTTCTCGTGCTCGGGGAGCGAGCGGGCGATCTTCTTGGCGTACTCGGCGACGACGCCTCCACCGGATTCACACCACTGCCAGCGGCGGCCATCCCAGGCGAGCCATCGGCTTCGGTCTGGGCAGTAGCGGATCACGTCACCGAAGCGGGCGATCAGCGCGAGGGCGTTGCGGTCTTCGCTGTATCGGTAGGTGGATTCCGCGACGTCCTGGGGCGTCGCTTCTGCCCGAGGCCGGATCGGGTGGACGGTCGCCAGGTTGCCGTCCTCGCCGAGCAGGAACGAGAAGTCGTCGTCCCGTTCCCCTTCCTCATCTTCGTCTCCGTCGTCCTCCCGCTTGGGAGGGTCGGTGAGGAGGCCGGAGAAGTCGTCGCGGGGTCGGTCGCCGCCGTAGCCTTGCAGACGCAGGGCGCGGGCGGCGTTGACGTAGTTGCCGCCGTGCTCGAGCAGCGCGTACGCGGCGAACTTCGAGTAGGGCTTCTCCGTCTCGAAGATGGTCGAGCTGCTGAAGACGTACAGGTTGTCTGCGTCGTTGCGGCCGGTGGTGGCGGACAAGCCCATGCCCTTGCCGGGGCGGGTCCAGCCGCGCGCCTGGCCGAAGGTGCGGGTGTGCCGCCAGCCGTGCGGTTCGAGGATGTCGGCCCAGTCGGCGCGGGCGTTGAAGTCGTCGCCTGGCCGCAGCACGTCGTCATCGCCGCGCGTGTGGGGCTGTGCCCCACGCGTGGGCGGGGCGGGCGTGGGCGGTTCGACGGCGGGCATCGAGTCCAGCAGCGTGGCGACGGCGTGGAGGGCGTCGCGTTCCTCCTCGCTGATGGTGGCGATCGTGTCGGGGCCGCCGGCGATGAGCGTCCACGGCTTGCCGGTGCGGTGGGTGCGCCCGCCGGACGGAGCGACGACGACGAATCCGCCCTTGCCGCGCGTCTCGATCAGCACCTGCGGCACTTGCTCGCCGCGGGTCACCTTGTCGAGCGCGGCCTGGCGGCGCTGCCGCACGGTCTCGTTGGGCTCGGCGGCGATGCCGGCCTGCTGATTGGCTTTCCATGCCGCGAGTTCGTCGGGGGTGGAGGGGCGGCAGGCGAGCCGGGTGTTGCCGCGCGGCTCGCCGTCTACCTGCGCGAGGATGTGCAGCCCGCCGGACGGCGTGGTTTCGCTGTAGCCGCGGGTGATGCGCTCCCACAGGTCGCCGAGCCCGTGGTCGTCGAGCAGCTCGATGTAGGCGGCGAGGATGCCTTCGGTGATGGCGCGGCCCTCGAATTCGAGCAGTTCGAGGTTGCCGGAGATGGCGCCGCAGATGACGCCGAACCCGTCGTACTGGCCGCTGGTGAACCAGCCTTCGACCGTCTGCCGGGAGGGCCTGCTGGTCTGGTACTCCTTCCACATCGCGGCGGGGGCTTTGCTTCCGTCGGTTCGGACCGGGACCGGGCAGAGCCCGGCGTCGTGCACGCCGAGGACGGCGTCGAGCAGGTTGGTCACCTGGCCCGCCCGGACCGGTCGCGGGCCGCGTTCAGGATCTGCATCTGTTCGGTGGACCCTCCGACGTCGGGGTGGAGCACGCGCGTGAGCGCCTTGAACGCCTTCTCACTGAGCGGGGCTGGGAGTGCGGTGAACATCAGGTCGGCCCACGTCTGCACGCCCCGCCCGCTCCGGGGCGGCTCCTGACGTTGCTCCTGGCGCTGCTCCTGCTTGGCCTGCTGCTTGTGCGTGATGACGACCTGATAGCCGGACGTCTCCAGGACGAGCTTGAGGTCGTCGACGTCGTACGCCGGGATGATCCACGCCTTGTCAGCGGGCGACCATTTCCGGTCGGGCATCGACTTGATTAAGTCCTTCGCGTCGAACGGCGCGTGGACCCGGGCCTCGTGACCGTCTACGACGATGCGGACCAGCGGCATCGTGTACCCCCTTTCAACGTGCCCGCCCACGGCTCGCACATGGGCCCCGGCTGCCCGAATGGGCCCGGTCGGGCTGACCGGCTACTTGGCGTTCTGCAGGATCGCGGCGATCTGCTCGGGGGTGAGACCGGCGGCGGCCAGGGCCTCCGCGTTGGGCGCTCCGGCCGGGACGGTGGCCGTGCTCTGGCCGGGGTCGGGGGTGTTGAGCACGTCGTTGGCCGTCTGGGTGGCGGGCGCCGTGTAGACGGCGCTGAACAGCTTGGGCGCGTTCATGCCGCGCCTGCTGGGCTCGCCGTCGCCGGTGTAGGTCACCTGCAGGCGCCCGCCGACCTCGAGGCCCTTGGCGCCCGCCTTACGGACGGCCTCCTGGACGGACTTCTTCATGGCGCCTTTGATGTAGAGGGCGCGTTCGCCGTTGTCGTCGGGGATCTCCTGGTCGCGCTCGTCGGTGGCGAGGACGACCTGGAGCTGCATCATCGGGTCGCCGTTGTCCCAGGTCTTGGGCTCGCCGGTGGTGAAGTCACGCTGCTGCTGCACTTCGGGCTGGCGGCAGATGGTGCCCGCCACGCTGGTGCCGGGGGTGGCGAACTTCGCGGAGGTGGTTCCGCCGCTCATCAGGAAGTCGTCGGCGCTGGTCATGCGTCTTTCTCCTTGCTGTCTGCTGTTATGCGATGAGGGAGGTGATGCTGTTCGCCGACCGGTTGGTGGCGGCGGGGTCGCCAGGGCAGCCCTGGGCGAGATCTGTGGAGCCCGCGCGGTAGTAGGGGCAGCGCGTGCAGTACACGTCGGTGGTGGGCAGCAGGCCGAGCGCGGCCGTACCCATCGACTTGGTCAGCGTGGTGATCGCCTCGAGCCGTTTGAGCGCGCCGAGGACGATCTGCTCGTTGTACGGCTCGGACCAGAAGTAGCCGTCGCTGAACTCGCCGTTGGACGGCAGGTAGTAGATGGAGACGCGGTCGATCGGGACGCCCGCCAGGTTGAAGCCGCGGGCGTACGCGTGAGCCTGGACTCGGTACTGGTCGCTCGGCTTCCCCTCGGATCTGACCTTCCGTAACGTCGTCGGGCCGACGATCTTCCAATCGACGGTGATGCCGTTGACCCGGTCGGCGAGGTCGCACGATCCGCTGATGGGCTGGCCGCACACTTCGCCGATGGTGACGCGCTGCTCGATGAGGAACCGGGTGGTGCCGAGCATCTCGTTGGTGCGGTGGAAGACGCCTTCGAGGAGGGCGTGGACGCCGGTGCCGACGGCGGGCCGCCAGGCCACACCCTGCTCGTTGATCTTGGGCATGGCGAGCTGGGTGTTGGCGAGATAGCGGGCGCACTTGTGGTTGATCTCGCTGGGCCCGATCTCCATCTGCAGGGAGCGCGGGCTGTTGACGAGGTCGTTGGTGATGATGTCGTCGAGGTCTTCTTGGACCAGACCAATGGGGGTGTTGCGCCCATCTGGCACGGGGGCGAGGGCGGCGAGGTCGAGGGTCATGGCCGCACCGCCGCGAACGCCTGCTCCAGAACAGCCGCAGGGTAGGTGTTGACCGCCCCGAACGTGGCATCCTGCCGGGGATGCGGCTCATCGCCCTCGGCGCGCAGGACGGCTGTGGCCTTCCTCCCGACACGAGCCAGGTAGGGGCGGTCGGTGGGAAGGTCGTGCAGCTTGGCGTAACCCAGGCAGGTGAACCAGTCGTGCCGGCCCTCGATCGCGCCGATCTTCGCCGCGGTGATGGCCTGCTGCTGCTCCAGGGCCGTGATGCGCTGCCGCTGCGCCCGAAGGCCGTCCAGCATGCCCTGGATGACGTCGAGGTCATCACCGGGCGGCGCGACCGTGTATTGGCCGGTCTCCCGGATCTGCCGCAGGATCGCCTTGACCCTCTTCTTGATGGCCTTGGCGCCGGGGAGGCTGCTGCGGAAGATCAGCTCCCAGAGCCCGTCCTCGTAGATGACGTTCATTTGCTGAGGTCCGCCAAGGGTGCGCACAATCTGCGCACCCTTTTCGTCCTCCTCCAGGAGGCGGGTGGCGTCGGCGGCCTTGGCGTGGCCCATGGTCTTAGCGAAGTCGGCGGCCACCGCGTAGATGCGGCCGTCTTCCGCGACACCGAACCTGATATTGCTGCCGACCACGTCGAACATCTGCAGGCCGAACTCGGGGGCGTGGTCGAGGGTCATGCCGACCGCCAGGGGTGAGCCTTCGGAAAGGGCCAGACCACTGACTTGAGCGCGGCGCGGCAACTGTCCGGCACGGGCGTGAGCGGCTGGCCGAGCTGGTCGAGAGCCATCGCGAGCATGACGAGCGCGTCAGCGGCGTTGTTGTCGGCGATGTCCACGTCGGGGTGGCGGCGGGCGACCGCGAGCAGGACGGCGTCCTTGCTGGCGTTGCCCTTGGACGTGGCGTACTTCTTCACCACGGCCGGCGGCACCACCGCGAACGGGATGTCGTTGCGCCATAGCCGGAAGGTGACGTTCCACCACAGGCCGGCGCGCTCGTGGTGGCCCTGCTCGCGGCCGGACGTGCCAGACCCGTACGACGGGCCCTCAACGGCGACGAGGTTGGCGGAGCGGGCGAACTCGAAGATCTCGTTGGAGATGTCGCGGAACCGCTCGTAGCCGGTGGACCTGACCTTGATGGTCTCGGTCCACGGGGTGCTGGAGGTGTTGGTGGTGTGGGCGACGCCGGTGCTGGACAGGCTCAGGTCCAGCGCGACGACACGGGGGAAGTCGAGCATGGAACCCCATCTGAAAGAAGGTATGGATGATGGACCCCGAGCCCGGCGGGCGGGCGGGCAGGGGCAGGGTTTCAGATGGGGTTAGGCGTTGGCCTGGTCGGCGAGGCGCTGCGCATCCAGGTACGCGAACAGCTCAGACTCCCACGACACGAGCCGGCGGTTCGAACGCCACAGAAAAGGGGCCTCACCCCGGTGACGCTTCCACCGCCATGTAGCCGGGCTCGTGCGGGTGATCTCGCAGACTTCCTCGAAGGTGAGCAGTCTGTCCTTGGAACGGTCCGCGATCTGCCCTGCGACCTGCGAAGACAGCTTGACCTTAGGTGTGGGGGGCTTACCGCCTGAGCGGGTCGTGCTGGTACCGTTCATACGGCACCTCCTGATGTGTTGACGTTGGTAGCGACGACTGCAGGAGTAAAAGTGCAAAAACGGGCCTGGCGCGGGGAGCTTCCACCTTCCCCGCCAGGCCCATCATCATTTCGACGAACCTGTTCGGCCCGGTCGCCGAACGAGTGTTCGGCGACGACGCTTACAACTTACCACGCTCCGCCCAGTTGCCACCAACCACACCCGTATCGGCCCGGTATGTACGTGCACATAAGTGCACATCAACTGTTCGCGCACAGATCAGGTCGACCGGATGTGACGACCATCACCCTCTCGGGCGACTCGCCAGCAGCGAACGGCCGTGACGGATGTGGATGTCTGATGCGGATGGCCCGTCCGCATGACTCGCTTGAGGTAGTGCCCAATGATGTGCAGTTCGTTGACAACGTTTGTGCACGATGGTTTATGGTGGGCAGTGTTACCACACCCGTTAGAGAAGGGCGAGCCGACTCAGATGCTGTCAGAACAGACCTTCGGCGCCCTCATCCGCACTCGTCGCGAAGAGCTTCGAGTCTCCCAGGCTGTCGTGGCATGGGTAGCCCGAGTCTCGCGGAACACCGTCTCGAACATCGAGCGCGACGAGGTGGAGAAGCCGGACGAGCGTGTGAGTGAGAACCTCACCGCCGCTCTTGGCCTTGATACCTGGACGAGAGTACGAAGCGCCTCGAAGAGGGCACGGAAATATTTCGTCGTCGATTCCACGGTGACCGGACGAATAATTGAGATCATCGAGGAAATCAGATCATCTGAACCAGAAGTAGCCCGCGACGTTGCGGACGTGTATGTGTACTTTATGGATGCTCTACGACGGTTCAACGCCGAAAATCGGCTGAGCTACGAGCAAACACTTTCAGAGGCAATCGCGGACCTTACAGTGCCCATTGTTCCGCATCTCGACACACAGTCCGTGAAAGACGTTGCAGTGCTCGACTTCTTTGAAGATCTCGGCTGGTCTCGTGAGGATACATTCAACCCGAGCGAACGTGTCGACGAACAACAGGAGGGTGGGAACTTGCTACCTGCCGTCCCGGAAGCCCTCGAAGGAGAAGATGTACCACCGCCTGATGAGCTTCTCTTGCAGGTGTATAGGCATGTAGCCAAGCTTGTTAGCATGACAGAGGCAGATCGCCAGGTCGCTGTTGACTTCGGCTCGGCTTGGTCTGTGTTCCACAGACTCCCCATGAGGGCACAGCAAGTGCTCGAAGACGGCGAGGTGGTGGACTCGGAAATACTGGCGACCGTCACACCGTCGGGAAAGAGGGTTTCCTTTGTAGCCTTCCTCGTCCGGGGGGCGGAGGGCGAAAGCGAGCCTGCTGTGGGCATTGCCGATAGGGACGCTTATATAGAGATCGTCAACGCCTTTCAGCGGACGATGCAGGACGCCTATTTCAACTTCGAGGAACACAGGCCGCAACGAAGAGGGCGCAGATGGAGCGGGACAGGTCCCGGCGGGGAGCATCTCCCCCTTTTTGAGGCCACACAGGATGCGCTGTTTCCTGAACATAAGTCCGAAGATCCTGAGGAGCCAGATCCACCAAGCCTGCCGTCCTAAGGAGGAAAAGCGTGGCGCACGTTGAAGACCGATGGATGCGCAAAGCTCGCGGCCCGGACGGCAAGGTGCTGTTCGACGACAAGGGCAAGCCCGTGCTCGAGCGCGAGCCGGTCCGGTATGGCAAGGGGTCGCGGTGGCGTCTGCGGTACGACGGGCCGGACGGCCGCGAGAAGAACGAGTCCTTCGCCAAGAAGGTGGACGCTGACAACCGCAAGAAGGAGGTCGAGGCTGACCTCCTGCGGGGCACGTACATCGATCCGGACGCTGGCCGTATCACCTTCCAGAAGCAGGCCGAGGAGGTCATCGAGAACCGCACGCTTGACCCGGGCTCGCGGCGGAAGATGCGTGAGCGGCTGGCCAAGCACGTGTATCCGGTCATCGGTGGGAAAGAGATCGGCTGGCTGTCACGGCGGCCGAGCGCGATCCAGCAGCTCGTGAAGCGTCTGGAGGCGGCCAAGCTGGCGCCCTCGTACATCGAGGTCATCATGGCCCATGTCGGCCTGGTGTTCTCGATCGCCATCGAAGACGAGCTGATCGTCAAGAACCCGCTCAGGTCACCCGTGGTGAAGCTGCCCAAGGTCGTGCAGAAGAAGCTCGTTGTCTGGACGGCCGATCAGGTGCTGGACATGGCGGACGATTTGCCGGCCCGGTATCAGGCGGTCGTGGACGTCGGCGCCGGCCTCGGCTTACGCCAGGGTGAGATCTTCGGGCTTGGCCCCGACGACGTCGAATGGCTCCGTGGCGTCGTGGCGGTCAACCGGCAGCTCAAGCTCCTGAACGGAACGCTCATCTTCGACCTACCCAAGGGCGAGAAGACGCGCGAGGTGCCGCTGCCCGAAAGGGTCAAGGTCGCCCTGGCCGAGCACATGCGGTTGTTCCCGCTTGTCGAGGTGACGCTGCCGTGGGGGGACGTCGACGGCGATCCGGTCAAGGTTCGCCTGTTCTTCACCAACACCCTGGGAGGCCCGGTGCACCCGGTCAGCTTCCGAGAGGTGTGGAACGCGCGCCTCACCAGAGTCGGCATCGTGCCGAAGCTCGCGGCCGGCGAGAAGCGCGGCAGCCGCTACCGCGAGAACGGCTTGCATGCGCTCAGGCACTACTTCGCGAGCGTGCTGCTCACGGACGGGGAGAGCCCGAAGGCGGTATCCGAGTGGCTCGGGCACGCCGACGGCGGGGCGCTGCTGCTGCGCACGTACGCACACCTCATGCCGAAGTCCGAGCAGCGGATGCGGAAGGCGATCGATGCCGCGCTGCGGCGGCCCAGTTCTGCGGCTGACGGCCCACAGGCGGCCCACGAGGACTCAGGATGAGTGTTTCCCCAGGTCTTACCCTCCGCCCTTGGAGAAATGCTGGTAGTCCTTGGTGCCCGACCAGTAGCCGCCCCATTCCCAGCCGACCTGCGCGAAGGCCCTGACGACCCTGTCGCCGGGATTAATCACACCTTTACCGTCGATTGGGCGCTTGGTGAACTTCTTGGCATTCTGGTGTGCTGTGCCGCCGTTTGCAGTGACATATGGGTTCTCGCGGGGATTGATGTCTATTGCTTCCCCATAGGCGTGCTTCGACCAATTGCTTGACCCGGTTGCCGGGCGGCAGTTGAAGGCCGAGGTGTTGTCGACGTCGATCGAGTCGTAGTCGTCGCCCTTGTACGCGTCCACCAGCTTCATCTGCTTGATGGGCCAGCGCCAGTCGTACAGCTTCTTGAAGACCGTCTCGATGTCGTCGGTGACCGTCTTGCGCACGACCAGCTCACCGGTGTGCGGCTTGTCGTCGAACCCCCAGTACGTCAGCGTGACCAGCCGAAGATCCTGGTACGGGACCGGGCAGCCGGGACGCCACGAGTACGGCAGTTGGTCGCGGGAGACCCGCGAGACCTTCGAGCTGAACTCGGGCGGCGCGGCCGGGCTCGGCGACGCCGTGGCCTGCGCGGATGCGGACGATTCCGGAGTCTCATGGCTTCGGGGCGAGGCGTTGCCGGGCGCGGGCGAGGCCACCGGCTTCCCCGCGCACGAAACGGACGCGAGCACCACGAACGCCATGGCGGCAGCACGTTTCATCTAGCCACCATATGCGACGTCTGGCCAGGTCAGGGCACTATCAGCACGGTCCGGCGGGCCCGTTTCGCCAGCTTCGCCGCCACCGATGCCCGCCACGTGGACCGCGAGCGGCCCACCACGATGGCGTCGGCCATGTAAGAGCTGGCCAGCGTCTCCAGCTCGCGGGCCGCGTCCCCGCGCAGGCTCACGAACTGCCAGGGGACCCCTGAGCCGCGCAGCTCGTCCCTGAGGTCCTCGGCCAGGTCGTTCCCCGAGTCGGGGATGATCGGCGACCCGGCGAAGAACCACAGCGCGGCGGTGTTGAGCGACTCCACGAAGGCGATGAGCAGGGCGGCGTCGTCCCGGCGGGCGAGCCCGGTCGCGTACGCGAGCGCGTTGCGACTCGGGTCCGAGCCGTCGAAGCCCACGACGAGCAGGCCGGCGCCGTCCTTGCCGATCTCGAACTGCCCGGCGGGGAGCCGGCCTGCCACCGGCTCCCACTGCGGGTCTGCGCCACTGCCGAACACGGCATGCTCGCGTCAGGCGTCGGCGTGCTTGCCGCGTTGGGCCAGTTCGCGCAGGGCGTCGGCCGCGTAGACGACGAGGGAGACGAACGAGAGCGCGGCGACCGTGCCGCCGAGCCACAGGTCGTTGACCGTCGCGTCCACGTACGCCGCGCCCCGCGGCTGGTAGCCGACCGCGAACGGCGCCGCGACCAGCCACAGGCCGCCGAGGAACAACAGGACCAGGGCCGAGACGCCCACTTTGGCCTTCATCGGTTCTCCTCCACTCCTACCAGGGAAGCCATGCCGTTCTGCCGGTGTTCGCCACCGGGACGTGAGCGGCTGGTGAGGTCCTCGCGCAGGGCCTCGACGAGCGGTGCCAGCAGGCTGGCCAGTTCGGCGGAGGACGCCTGGGGCGCGGCCGGCACGGGCTCGGGCTCCGGCTCGGTCTGACGCGGCTTGGGCACCACCAGTCCCCGCTCCACCAGGTCGTCCCGGATGGCCAGCACGAACGCGATCACGCCCACGAGCGCCACGACCGTCACGCCCAGACCGGTGAAGAACTCGGAGAGGGTGGTGTTCGTCCAGTCGGCGTCCTCCGGCTGGGTGCCGAGGGCGAAGGGCGCGATCATCAGCCACAGCCCGGCCAGGACGCCCAGGGCCGCGGCGACGGCGCTCACGAACTTGCGAATCATTGCGAGACTCCTCCTGTTACGAGGTCTTTCTGTGGTGGCGTCGCCTGCGCGATGAGGGCACGCGAGGTGGGCCGCAGCACGTCGTGCACGACCGAGCGGGCCCGTTCGCGCTCGGTGCGTTCGTCCGGTGGCGCCATCCTGGCGACGGCGCTGAGCAGGGCGGAGCGTTCGCCGTTCGCCCGCTCGATGCGCTGCGAGACGAGTTCCAGCAGCAGTCCGGCCAGGACGAGGTCGTCCTTGCTGAGCGGCTGGGCCGCCGGGGCCGCCGGCGTGGTCGCACCGCGCAGCGGCAGCTCCTTGAGGAAGAGCGTGGCCACGAAGCCCAGCAGCGCGATGGGCACGCCCACCAGGAACACGGTCTCCAGACCGCGGGTGAACGCCTCCAGCACGATGTTCTTGATCGGCTCGGGCAGTTGCTGGATGGCGGCGGGGCTGCCGAGCTTGACGTCCGAGCCGCCGGGCACGCTGATGTGCGCGGCCTGGAGCATCTGGGCCATCTCGTCCTTGAGCCGGTTCGTCAGGATCGCGCCGAACGCGGCCACGCCGACGGCGCCGCCCAGCGACCGGAAGAACGAGACGCCCGACGTGGTCGAGGCCATGTCACGCGGCTCGGAGCCGTTCTGGGCGGCCAGGATGAGCATCTGCATGGACAGGCCCAGCCCGATGCCCAGCACCGCCACGTCGAACGCGATGAGCCACTCGCTGGAGTCCACGTGCAGCCTGGACAGCAGGAACAGCCCGGCGGCCACGATGAGCAGGCCCGCCACCGGGAAGACCTTCCACCGGCCGGTCTGGGTGACGATCTTCCCGGAGATCACCCCGGCCAGGAACAACGCCACCACCATGGGCAGCGTCATCAGCCCCGAGTTGGTCGGGCTGAGTCCCTTGACGATCTGCAGGTACTGCGGCAGGTAGATCATCGCGCCGAACATCGCCATGCCGACGAACAGCGAGGCGAGGCTGGTGAGCACGAACGTACGGTTGCGGAACAGCCGCGGCGGCAGGATCGGGTTACGCGCGGTCCGTTCCGACAGCACCGCCAGCGCCAGCATGAGCAGGGCCAGCGCGGCCAGGAGGTAGGTCCAGACCGAGTTCCACTCGAACTCGGTGCCGCCCAAGGTCAGCAGCAGCATGAGCGCGCTCGCGCTGGCGGTGATCGTCGTGGCGCCCCAGATGTCGATCGAGGTGCTGCGCTTGACCTTCGGCAGCTTCAGCACCTTCTGGATCACGACGAACGAGACCAGGGCGAACGGCACGACCACGTAGAAGCACCACCGCCAGCCCAGCCAGTCGGCGTCCACGATGAACCCGCCGAGCAGCGGCCCCGCGACGGTGGAGATCCCGAAGACCGCTCCCATGTAGCCGGAGTAGCGGCCGCGCTCGCGCGGGGAGACGATGTCCCCCAGGATCACCTGCGCGAGAGCCGACAAGCCGCCCACACCAAGGCCCTGGATGGCCCGCGCCGCGATGAGCTGCCCCATGTTCTGGGACAGGCCGGCCACCACCGAGGCCGCGACGAACAGTCCCAGGGCGGTCTGGAAGAGCAGCTTGCGCCCGAACAGGTCGGACAGCTTGCCCCACAACGGCGTGGACACCGTCATCGTCAGCATGGTCGCGCTCGCGACCCATGAGTACTGGTCCTGACCGCCTAGCTCCCCCACGATCGTCGGCAGCGCGGTGCCCACCACAGAGGTCGAGATCATCGACGTGAGCATCGCGAGCATGAGCCCGGACATGACCTCGAGGATTTCGCGGTGGGAGTAGTGCCGCTTCGCGGGGGATGCGGCCGGCGCCTGGGCTACCAAGACGACACCCCATCCCCTTGTTGCAGATTGACCCGGATTTTGACGCAAATTGAGTATACGCATGTTTACTAGCCGCGCGGCAAGTGGGGTGTTCGTTGAGTAGAGTGCGGGCATGAGTCCCCAGGTGACTGAGGCCAGGCCGCGAGACCGTGAGGCCACCCGGGAGCGGATCCTGAGCGCGGCGCGCACCCTGTTCGGAGAGCAGGGATACGAGCGGGTGACGGTCCGCATGATCGCGGCGGCGGCGGAGGCGAACATCGCGCTGGTCGGCCGCTACTTCGGGTCGAAGGCCGGGCTGTTCGGCGCGGTCCTGCAGGGCGAGCCGACCATCAGCGCCCTGTTCGAGGGCGGGACGGAGGGGCTGCCCAGGCGGCTGGCCGAATACGCGGCCGAGCGCATGCAGCACCCGCCCGACAGCCCGATCCTGCGCACGCTCGAACGTTCCGCTGGCCACCCGGAGGTGCAGGCGGTGGCCAGGGAGCGGCTGATCGCGGCGGTGCTCAACCCGCTAGAGGCCAGGCTCGCCGGCCCCGACGCGCACGCGCGGGCCCGCATGGCCGTGGCCGTCTTCCTCGGCGTCGGCGCCATGCGCCGCCGGGTCGGCCCCGAGGCTCCCACGGCCGCCGACGTCGATCGGCTGACCGTCGTGTTCGAGGCGTGCCTGGCTGAAAGTTTCACCCCCGCGAGCCTGTCCGACCTGCGGTGACGCCGTAGGCATCGGGCCGGGGGCTTGGTCTGGTCCTGGCCGCCCGCCTACGATCCTGGGTGCCGGTGGGAGCGCTCCCACGCAACGGACGGAGTGAGTTCCATGTCTCGCAGCAGGCCCGTGTCGGCGGTGCTCCTCACGACGGCCGCCCTGGCCGTGGCGGGGGCGGCCGTCGTCACCTCCGCCACCGCCCAGGCCGCGGACTCCGCTTTCTACGTGGATCCGCAGACCAACGCCGCCAAATGGGTGGCCGCCAACCCCAACGACAGCCGTACCTCCGTGATCAGGGACCGGATCGCCGCCGTGCCGCAGGGGCGCTGGTTCGCCACCTACAACCCCGCGACCGTGCGCGGCCAGGTGGACGCGTACGTCGGCGCCGCCGCCGCGGCCGGCAAGATCCCGATCATGGCCGTGTACGCCATGCCGAACCGCGACTGCGGCGGCCCCAGCGCCGGCGGCGCCCCCGACCACACCGCCTACCGCGCCTGGATCGACGAGATCGCGGCCGGGCTCGGCGGCCGGCCCGCCACCGTCGTCCTCGAACCGGACGCGCTGGCGATCATGACGAACTGCATGAACGCCTCCGAGCAGGCCCAGGTGAAGGCGTCCATGGCCTACGCCGGCAAACGGCTCAAGGGGACGTCGTCGCAGGTCAAGGTGTACTTCGACATCGGGCACGACGGCTGGCTGAGCGCGTCGGAGTCGGCCTCCCGGCTGACCGGCGCGGACGTGGCCAACAGCGCCGACGGCATCGCGGTCAACACCTCCAACTACCGTTCGACGCCGGGGCTGGTGTCGTACGCGAAGAGCGTCATCGCGGCGACCGGGGTGTCCCGGCTGAAGGCGGTCATCGACACCAGCCGCAACGGCAACGGCCCGGCCGGCAGCGAGTGGTGCGACCCGGCCGGCCGCGCCACCGGCATCTGGAGCACCACGAACACGGGCGATTCCGCGATCGACGCCTACCTCTGGGTCAAGCCGCCGGGCGAGGCCGACGGGTGCATCGCGGGGGCGGGGCAGTTCGTGCCGCAACGGGCGTACGACCTGGCCGTGGCCGCCCCGCCGCCCACCGGAACACCCACTGTCACACCCACCGTGACGCCCACGGCGGGGCCGAGGGGTTGCACGGCCGCGTACAAGGTGACGAGCCAGTGGAACAACGGCTTCCAGGCCGAGGTCACCGTGACGAACACCGGCACGTCCGCGACGAGCGGGTGGAAGGTCGGCTGGACGCTCCCGAGCGGGCAGACGATCTCCCAGCTCTGGAACGGCACCCTGTCCGGCACCACCGGCGCCGTCACCGTCACCAACCTCACCTGGAACGGCGCCCTGGCCGCGGGCGCGAGCACCACGTTCGGCTTCCTGGCCGGCCAGACCGGTCAGAACGGCACTCCGCCCGCCCTCACCTGCACCGCCTCCTGAGCCCTCGGGGCACACGCCTCCCTGGCCCTCGCGGCGCACCCGCGGGGGCCCGGCCGGGTAACCGGCGGTGAGACCGGCGATGAAATAACGCGAGATTCGCGGGCGTTGTCCACAGCCAGGTCGACCCGCTCTGCGAAAGGCGCGTACTCATGGCTCTGCCGCTGTCCATCCTTGATCTGGCGCACATCGGCGAGGGCGAGACGGCGGCCGACAGCTTCACCGCCAGCGTCGCCCTCGCCCAGCGGGCGGAAGAGCTGGGATACCGGCGCGTCTGGTACGCCGAGCACCACAACATGGACAGCATCGCCTCCTCCGCCACCAGCGTCCTCATCGCTCACGTGGCCGCCCACACCCGGACGATCCGCCTCGGAGCGGGCGGCGTCATGCTGCCCAACCACTCCCCGCTGACCATCGCCGAGCAGTTCGGCACGCTGGAGACGCTCCACCCCGGCCGCATCGACCTCGGGCTCGGCCGGGCCCCCGGCAGCGACCAGCAGACGATGCGGGCCCTGCGCCGCACGCCCTCCTCGGCGGACTCGTTCCCGCAGGACGTGTTGGAGCTGCAGGGCTACCTGTCGGGCGAGACCCGCATCCCCGGCGTGCACGCCACGCCGGGCAAGGGCACGAACGTGCCGCTGTACATCCTCGGGTCCTCCCTGTTCGGGGCGCAGCTCGCCGCCATGCTCGGGCTCCCGTACGCGTTCGCCTCGCACTTCGCGCCCACCGCGCTGGAGGAGGCCGTCGCGCTCTACCGGCGGGACTTCCAGCCGTCGGCCCAGCTCGACCGGCCGTACGTGATCGCCGCGCTCAACGTGATCGCGGCCGAGACCACGGAGGAGGCCGAGGAGCAGTTCCTGGACTCCAAGCGGCTCAGGGTGAGCCGGTTCCTCGGGCGGGGGCGGTCGTTCACGACCGAGGAGGCCGACATGATCCTCGAGTCGCCGGCCGGGCAGCAGATCGTGCAGATGGCCAAATACTCGGCCGTCGGCGACCGGGGTGAGGTGAAGGCGTACGTCGACCGGTTCGCCGAGCACGCGGGGGCCGACGAGCTGATCGTGGCGTTCTCGGCGGTGGACAGGAAGGCGTGGATGCGCTCGGCCGAACTGCTGGCCGAGGTGTACCTGGGGTGACCCGGGAGGGCTGACCCGAGGGGCCGCCGCCGCCGGGGGAGTACGGCGGCGGCCCGGGGTTCTCAGTCGGCGACGAGCCGGGCCATCAGCCCGTCGCGCTCGCGCTGCCGCCGGACCACGTACGTGCCCGGCGCGCACCCCGAGCCCCCGTGCTCCGGATGCAGCAGGTAGACGGGGGCCGACGCGGCGAACACGCCGATGGCCAGCCCGTGCGCGTCCCGTACGTGCGTGCTCCAGCGGCAGCTCCCCGGCTCGGCGACGAGCGTGTGCGGGTGGCCGCCGGCCGGGCCGCGCAGCAGTTCGACGCCCTCGGGAGGCACGTCCTGCCAGCGCGGCTCGTCCCAGAGGCGCACGTCCTCGGCGACGACGGGGAGCGGGATGACGATCAGGTCGCCCTGGGCCTGGAGGCCGTCGACGACGGGGATGCGTACCGACCGGTCGAGGTGGTCGAGCACGGACAGTCCGGTTCGCAGGGAAAGGGAGTCGAGCGTCATGGTCATGGTGATCACCTCAGGTTCTGCGGAGGAGTAGGGAGTACTGCTCGCCGGACAGCCCGTACGTCCAGCTGGCGGCGGCGAGCGGATCGTCGAGGTGGCCGGGCACGGTCAGCCCGTACCGGCGGCGGTGGCCGTCGCGCTCGACGGACCCGTTCACCGCGAGGAGCACCCGCTGGCCCTCGGGCAGGTCGTAGAGGCGCAGCTCGCAGCCGGGGTTGCCGGGGTCGGGTGCGGCGCCGACCAGCCACAGACCGGCCTGCTCGATGTACGCCTCCCAGCCCAGGCGCTCGATCGCGCACCGCCTGACCTCGACGTTGACCTCGTCCGCGATGCGCTGGACGGTGGGCTGGTCGATCGCCCAGGACGGCACCGTGGTCCCGTGCCAGGCGTACTCGGCCCACCCGTCCGCGTACCGCACGGCGGGGGAGGTCGGGTGGTGCAGCCGTACCTCGCCGTTGTTCCCGTTGTTCCCAACCACCTCCGTGTGCAGGGCCACGGGCCGCTCGGAGACGACGCACACGTGCTCTCCCGGCCACCACCAGTGGCAGGACGCGGCCACGGCCGTCCACAGGCCGAACTGCCGTCGTTGCTCGTCGTCGAGCACCACACCGGCGACGTCACGCAGGGCGGCGCGGTAGGCGGTCCGGGAGACGTCCAGGACGTCGTACCACTTGGGCCAGCGGAAGCCCCACGTGTGGGCCCGCCGGACCGGCGGGAGAAGACAGCGGCTGACGGAGCCCTGGAGCGAGAACAGCACTTCCCGGCGGATGAGCCGGTCGATCGGTAGCTGCGCCAGCCGCACCTTGGCGTCGATGCTGCCGTAGAGGCGGTTCTGGCTGGTGGCGAACCGGGCGGGCAGCGGCCAGTCGTCCACCCGTCCGACGTTCTCGCAGGCCCGCATTCCCGGGGGAACGGTCTCCAGCGCCGCCAACGGCGACGCGACCCAGTGAAAACGCGGTGGTGGCAGCCCGATCAGGCGGTAGAGATCGGAGATTGCGGCCTCTGCGGCCGGATGGTCGGCGGGCAGCGTCGAGAGCGCTCGGCCCAGCCATTGTGCTCGGATCGCGGCAGCTTCCCGCTGCACGTGATCGCTCACCGTACGAGGGCGGAGGCGCCCTCCCTTCGCATGATCATGCGGAAATGGTGACAGACGGGGCGGCGCGTGTCCACCCCGCCGTCATCCCGTGACGGGGGCGGACGGGCGGGTTAGTTTGCTCACATGCCTCTATTACCTCTCTCGGTGTCACCTGTTCCTGCGGGACCTCGACGCAAGATCGCGCGGTTGTCCATCTGCCTGTCCCTCGTGGTCGCCGGGTCGTGGCCAGGGATCGGCTCGTCGATCGCGTACGCGTCGGATTCCCGCACGTCCTCCGCCAACCCCGTCATCGTCTGGGACAGGAACGCCGAGACCGCCATCTGGGACGTCGCCCGCCAGCAGCCACAGGTGCAGGCCCGCAGCTTCGCCATGGTGCACGGAGCCGTCTACGACGCGGTGAACGCGATCGCCGGAGCCCCCTACCAGCCGTACCTCGTCGCACCGGCCGCCGACGGGAGCGAGTCGACGGACGCGGCTGTCGCCACCGCCGCCTACCGCGTGCTGAGGTCGCTCTTCCCCGGCCAGGAGCCGAGGCTGACGGCGCAGTACGACGAGGCGCTGACCGCGATCCCCGACGGGCGGAGCAAGCAGCGCGGCATCGCCGTCGGCTCCCGGACGTCCGACGCGATGATCGCCGCCAGGGAGAACGACGGGGCCTTCGGCGACCAGACCTGGCCCGTGGGCACCCGGCCAGGTCAGTGGCGTCCGACGCCGCCCGCGTACGCCTCCGACGGGGCCTGGGTGGCGAGCCTCAAGCCGTTCCTGATCCCCAGCGCGTCCATGTTCCGCACCTCAGGCCCGCCGGCGCTCACCAGCAAGCGCTACGCCCGCGACTTCAACGAGGTCAAGACGGTCGGCGCGGCGAACAGCACGGTCAGGACCGCCGACCAGACCCAGGCCGCGATCTGGTGGCACGACCGGCACCTGGCCGAGTGGGAGATCAAGCGCCAGCTCGTGACCACCCAGCGCCTGAACACGCTGCGCACCGCGCGGATGTTCGTGATGGTGGGCATGGCCGAGGCCGACGCCACGATCGCCTGCTACAACGAGAAGGCCGCGTGGAGCTTCTGGCGCCCGGTCAGCGCCATCCAACTCGCCGACACCGACGGCAACCCGGAGACCGCGGCCGACCCCGGCTGGATGCCGCTGCTCGTCACCCCGCCGCACCCCGACTACACCTCCGGGCACACCTGCTTCACCGGGGCCAGCATGTCGGCGTTGCAGCACTTCTTCGGGCGCGACGACCTCCCCTTCAGCGGCTACAGCGCCGACTCGGGCACCACCCGGCACTTCCGCAGCTTCTCCGAGGCGATCGACGAGGTCGTGAACGCCCGTGTGTGGGGCGGCATCCACACGCGGACGGCCGACGTGGCAGGCGCCAAGATCGGCCGGCAGGTGACCGACTACATGGTCACCCACCACTTCAGGAGGAAGGGCCACTGACTCCGGGGTGCCCGGCCGGGGTCGTGACGCAGGGCTGATCGCGGGTCAACCGCGGGGCCGACGGGCGGGCGGCGTGATGCGCACCCGCTCGTCCTGGGGCCGGTTGTCGATGTCGTCGAGCTGCTCGCGGATCGTCGTGCGCAGCTCGTCGTAGTCGTCGAAGCGGTGGTCGTGGAACAGGGTGTAGCCCGTCCACATCAGGTTGGCGCAGACCCGGGCCGGCACCCGGCCGGTCGCCGCGCCCATGCCGACCAGCGCCACCGACTCGATGGCGCCGGGCTCCAGCTCGTTGTGCACGTGAATGGCCTGGAACGCGGCGGCGCAGGCCAGCGCCACGTTGAGCGTCTGGCTGACGTTTTCCGCCGACTCGACCATCGTCGGCGTCGAGATCAGGTATTTCGGGTTGGTCGCCCCGGACCGTACGCACACCGCGCTGCCCACCGGCAGCGACCCGCCGAACTGGTCGCGGATCGCCCGCTGGACGCGTAGCTGGATCCCCGCGCCGAGGTGCCGCTTGATGGCCGCGTCGACCCCGCCGTTCATGAGCCCACGGGAGTTGGTGGGGCTGACCCAGGCGTCCACCTGCTGTCCGAGGATCGACCCCTTGTGGATCTCCACCTCGGGGGTGTCGGAGAACGCGGCCAGCCACTCGTGCACGACCTTGTCGTTGGTGTCGACCAGGACCACCTTGAGTGGCGATTTCTTGACGGTCATGACGTACTCCGGAGTCGGGGGTGGGCGTTTCCAGCGGACCCGAACCTACCGTTCCGTACCGACAAACTGATCTCTGGCGAACTCGCGTCCGAGATCAACACGCGGCACAATGCCGTCATTTCACCCCTTGATCCCTCATGCCGACACCGGCACGCGACGCCAACCCGGAGCCCACGATGAGCGACGTCAACACCACCCCCGCCGCGCCCGACCCGAACGACCCGCTGGCCCTGGCCGAGCTCTTCAACGGCGGTGGCGAGCCATGGCTGCCGCTGCTGAAACCGGTGATCGAGGCGCAGCCGGACGCGGCCACGTTCATCGGCCCCGGACGCGGCCCGCAGGTCGTCCCCGTCCGCGAGCTGACCTTCCAGGCACTCAAGCCCAACCCGCCGCACAAGTGGAAGGTGGTCGTCTTCGGACAGAACCCCTACCCGCGGGCCGAGAGCGCCACCGGCATCGCCATGTTCGACAACACCTTCCACGACTGGGCCGACAGCAAGTTCGGCAAGGTGATCTCCATCCGCTGCATCATCAAGGCGGCGGCGATGTGGAAGCACGGCATCCCCAAGAAGACGCCGATCGCCACGATCCGCGCACTGCTGAAGGAACACGACACCGTGCAGCCGCCGGAGTGGTTCCAGGCGATGCTCACCCAGGGCGTACTGCTCCTGAACGCGGCACTCACCGCCAGCGCGGACGGGGCGAAGCCCACCGAGCAGCACACCGCGTTCTGGCGGCCGGTCGTCGAACGGCTCGTCGAGGAGATCCTCAGAGCCAAGCAGGACGCCGAGGACGAGCAGGACCGGGGCGTGGTCTTCGCGTGGTGGGGCGCGCACGCGCGCAGCCTGAAGGAGGTCGTGCTCCGGATCCAGCGCAAGTACCCCGACGTGGACGTCCGGCACATCGACCACGCCAACCCCGCCGCACAGGGCGACCTCTTCTGCGACGGCACCCACTTCGCCGACGTGAACGAGGCACTCAGGACGCTCGGCGCCGACGAGATCGACTGGCTGCCCGCCAAGGGATGGAACGAGGCCACCGCCGAGACCGGCACGGCCGACCGCATGGGGGCGTTCATCACCTCGACCATGGAGCTGCACAAGCTCTACCTCGAACGGCTCGCCGGCGTCAAGGACGAAGGGCTCGAACTGCCGGCCATCACCGGCGTGTTCGACACCCCGCTCATGGACTTCCGCGAGGCCGTCTCCCCGGTCGCCGGGCTGATGTCGGGGCTCGACTGGCACCTGGAGCAGTCGTACCGGTTCGGTGAGAAGCAGGTGGGCGGCTCCGACGGGCTGTCCGCCGACGAGATCGCGGCCCTCTACCTCTACACCTGCGAGTCGGCCTTCTACCGGCAGATCAACGCGACCCTGCGCAACCCCGACCGTACGCGGATCGTCCCGTACCTGCCGTACCTGCGGCTGCTGTTCTCGGCCGTGTCCCGCCTGCCCGCGCGTACGGAGCCGCTGTGGCGCGGGGTGTCGCTGGACCTGCGCACCCAGTACCCGCTCGGCCGGACGGTGACGTGGTGGGGCGTGTCCTCGTGCACGTCGAAGCTCGGGGTGGCCCAGGCGTTCCTCGGCGGCCGCGGCAAGCGCACCCTCTTCGAGGTGCACCCGGTGCGCGCGGTCGGCATCCGGAGCTTCTCGGCGTTCACGGGGGAGGAGGAGTACATCCTGGCGCCGGGCACGCAACTGAAGGTGACCGACGTACGGGCGGAGCGCGGCGGCCTGTGCACGGTCACCCTGACCGAACTCCCCGAACAGAAGCTCGTGGCCTGAGCCGCCGACCGCCCGCCGCGGCATCAGCCCCACCTCAGGGAAAGCGCGGGGACGTGGCGACGAGGAGCTCCCGTAGGATCTCGCGGCCATCCACGCTGACCACCACCTCATCCCCTCGTATCTCGTACAGGTAAGAGCCGTTGCGAGCCAGCAGACCCGCCGCGGTCTCCTGCGCGGGCATGAGCAGCCCCGTGCTTTCCCGGCCGATGTACTGGCCGTAGTAGTACAGCTCTCCGGTCGCGGTGCGGCAGATGACGATGTGCTTGTCGCCCGCGTCGTAGGCGGCCACCAGGTCGGCCCCGCTGTCCGGGATGAGCAGGGCCACCCGGTCCGGGCAGGCGACGGTTTGGACGGCCGGCGTCGTGATGATGGGTGGGTCGGACCGCGGTGCGCTCGCCGGCGCCCGCGCCCTGACGCCGGCGAGCAGCGCGAGCAGCAGGAAGAGGGTGCAGAGGAAGGCCACGGTGAGTACGGCGATCAGGCACCCGGTGAAGCTGCTGGTGGCGGACGAACGGTAGTCAGGCGGCGGCACCGGGAGCGGCATCGGGGGCGGCAGGGGCGGCGGAGGCATCACCGGCCGAGGTGGTGGGGGCGGCGGAGGCATCACCGGCCGGGGTGGTGGGGCGAAGAACAGGGCCGGCGGCGGTTCCGCGGCGGTGCGGCGTACGGTATCGCAGCACTGGCACGAGGTGTCGGCGGTCGCATTCCACACGTCGCACAGTGAGCACCGCCAGGTCGTCGTCACACCGTTCACAGACTGTTGGCTATCGTGTCGATGATCTCGTCCAGCTCAAGCTCCGCAAGTCCCTGGCCGGCGACGGAGGGGAAGTGCAGGGTCATGTTCCACTCCTCGGTGATCTCGGTCCATGGGTAGGCGTCGGGCGCGAAGAGGACGAGCCGCTTGGCCGCGTTCTCCATGACAGCCGTCTGGCTCCTCGCGTACCCCCACTGCTCGAACAGCCCGTCCAGGTCGCGCGGAAGGCCCGGCGGGTACGTGTGCGCGGTGACGGCCTGCGGCGCGTGCAGCGGGTGGGCGGGGGCGTCGGTGAACACCACGATGACGTGGCGCCGCCGATCCAGCCCGCGTTCCCAGTCGGCGTTGATGGCGAGGGCGAGCGCCTCCAGCCCGGATTCCGGCACGTCGCCTCCGCCCGACGCGCGCAGTTCGCGGACGAACCGGTCGAAGTCGGCCGCCTGCTCCGGGAACACCAGGAACTCCGTCTCCTCGATCGCGTCCTCGGCGAAATCGCCGAAGTCCCTGAACGTGATCACCTTGAGCCGCAGCCGGCTGATCTCCTTGCCCTTGCCGCCCATCACGAGGTTGAGCCGCTCGTGAAAGGTGAGGGCGCTCTTCTTGACCGTGTCCAGCACCGGGGCCATGCTCTCGGTCACGTCGACGCAGAGCACGATGTCCACCGCGTACCGCAGGTTGCCCCGATACTCGTGGTCGCTCGTCATGGTTGTCTCTCCTTCGTTGGCCTGCTCATCCGCACTCTTGATCCCGGCGACGTCAGGTAGGGGGTACGCACCTCGCACGTCGCCGGGTCCCGCAGCACCGCCAGGAACGTTTCGATGCCAGGACGGACTGCGGGCGACCGCGCCGTCATGGCCGCGAGGAGCCCTCGCATCGGGGTGCTCAGCCGCTCGTCGACGCGCAACTCGGCGCCGTCGTCGAGGGCGTCGGCGGGCGACGCGTACCGGTCACCGAACCCCGGTAGCGCACCCGTCAGGTAGTGATGCGCCATCAGCCCGAGCGAGAAGACGTCGGCCCGGGTCGTCAGCCACTCGGGTCGCACGTCCGCGTCGCCGCGCACATAACGACGCCACTCGGGAGCCCCGTACACCAGGTCGCCCGCGATGTCCTCCCGGTCGGGCGGGCGGCCGGACACGTAGGCGTCGTCGAAGTCGATGAGCTTGGCGGTGTGGTACGCGCCGGCCCCGCTCTGTCCGACCAGCACGTTGCCCGGCTTCAGGTCGCCGTGCACGACGCCGATGCCGTGCAGGAGCCCGACGCTGAGCCCCAGCGTCCTCAGCAGCACGGCCTTCCGCACTGGTGTGAGCGCGCGCGGCGGTGGCGTGCGGGCGGCGTGGATCCGCTCGGTGACCTTGTAGTACGTGGTGCCGTCGTGGAAGAAGTCGAGGGCGAGCACCAGGTTGCCGCCGCCGACGGCGTCCGGCCGCAGGAGCCCCATGATGGTCCGGTGACGTCGTTCGAACTCCTCGCACGCCTCCAGCCGTAGCCGCACGCTCCTGGCGCTCGCCGTGGAGCCCTCCTTCGGGCGTTTGGGATCCAGGAACCGCTTGATGAAGTAGTCGCTTCCGTGCCGCTGCGCGAAGGCCCACATGCAGCGTCCGCCGCCGCTGTTGGTCGGCTCGCTGACCACGCGGTACCCCCTGATGACGTCGCCCGCCCTCATAGCGGCTCCGTCAGAGGCGGCATGAGCCGTTCGTAGTCCGGCCGGTACTCGTCCCAGGTGCGCGTCCGCCACCGCCCGGCGGCCTCCTCCTCCGCCGGCCGGTCACCCGCCCCGTAACGCGCCTCGACCTGTCCGGCCCGCTGGGCGAAGCCCGACCGGAGCCGGTCGAAGTCCTCGTATCCCAGGGCCACGAGGCTGAGCGAGGCGTCGTCGCCCGTGTAACCCGACACGTGCCGCGCCAGCCGCTCGGCCCACTCGCGCGTGTCTCGCGACTCCTGCATGGTGCGCAGCAGGTGGCACTCGAAGTGCGCGGGGGTGTCCACGTACCCGTGGAAGCCGTCCGTGGCGCAGACGAGGACGCTCGGCAGCGGCAGGAGCAGCACCTGCGCGTCGATCGTGAACTCCTGGTCGGCGCAGATCACGTTCGTCATCGGCGGATCGCATACCAGTTGCTCAAGGCTGTCCGTTTCGTCGGTGTGGTCCCTGGTCAGCGCCTGCAGCCCCTGGTCGGGGCTCAGGGCGTAGGCCCGGGAGTCGCCCGCCCACAGGACGCGGCACTCCGCCTGGTCGCCGGTGAGCCGGTAGCGTACGGCGGCCATCGTCGTCGGGAGCCACCTCCGCATGCTGCTGACGATCTTGCTTGGCCGCGGCGGCGGAACGGCTCCCAGCACCTCCACCAGCCGCGTACGCAACGACTCAGGAGGATGTCCGCTCAGGAACCACGACGCGACACCGAGCCTGGCCAGGCGGGCGCCCACCCAGGCCCCGCTGCGCGTCGTACCGTCGCTCAGCTCGCACGCCGCGCCCGCGCCCGCACCGCCCAGCCCGTCGAACACGCCGAGGATCCCTTCAGCCGCGGGTACGCGGTGCGCGAACAGCGGCTCGGCATCCTCGCCGCCTCCGCGTGAGCGCTCCGTCCACACCCCGAGTGCCAGAAGGTCGTCGCCGTCGTACCGCCAGACCGTCCCCTCGCCCGGACCGACGAGCACGCCTTCGATCAGCACGGCTGTCATTCGTCCTCGATCCGCGTCCGCGGCAGCCCCCGGACTCGACTGGGGGTCCGGCGGGGAATCTGCTCCGCGTCGGCAGCGAGCGAGCCGCGCAAGCGGCTGGAGCGGATCCCACCGAACGGCGCGGAGGAGTCGCCGGTGATCCGGTCCCGCAAAGCCCGCTCGGCCTGCAGGAACTCCCACGACTCGCGCTCCTCGCTGTGCGAGCCCTCCATCATCTTGTTCCACGCGGCGAGCAGTTCGCCGCGCTCCTCCCGCTCCGCGCCCGCGATGATGTCGTACGCGGCCCGCGGGCCCTCCCGCTCCATGATCTCGGCGACCAGCCCCTCCGCGCCGTCCTTGCGCAACATGCGCAGATGACGCTCCCTGCGCATCTCGATGAGGCGGGTCTCGCGCTCGATCTCCCGGTACCTGCGCCCGCTCGCCAGCACCTCGTCGGCGTCCACGACCAGCTCGACGGTGATGTTGCGCAGCCGGATCGCGGCGTCCCCGGTGAAGACGCGGACCGACTCGCTCAGCGCGTCCTCGGCCAGGTGCAGCTCGCCGATGTCGTAGTTGCGCGAGACCTGGCGGAGCATGCGCTGCAGCGGCAGGTACAGGGCGGCGCTGACGTCCACGATGCCGCGTACGACGATCTCGGCGGGGTCCGCGACCCGGCAGTTCAGCCGGACCAGGCTCGGGAAGCCGAAGGCCGGGTCCTGGCTGAGCAGCGGCATCCGCAGAACGAGCCGGTGCTCGGTGGTGTCCACCAGGTAGGCGTGCCGGTAGGTGCCGTACCAGGCGTCCGGGATGGCCTCGCCGTTCCTGATCGTCAGCAGGTCGCCCTTGCGCGGCGCCAGCACCAGCGCCGATCCCGGCGCGGGCGGGCGCAGGGGCATGCGCGGCAGGACGAGAGGCAGGCTCGTGCTCTTCGCGATCGGGTTGTAGGTGTACTCCTCCATGTCAGTTCCTTCCGTTGCCGTATGAGTGGGCGTATGAGGGACGGGCGAGGTCGGCGAGCACGCGGGCGGCCGGGTGGTCCGGGCGGCGGGCCGCGCGGGCCCATCCGCCGAGGTGGTGGCGCAGCCGCTCGCGGTGCCGCTCCGAGCGGCCGGCCACGGCGAGCACGAGGCGGCGCACGTCGCGGTAGGCCAGGTCGTCGCGGCCCGCGTGCTTGTCCAGGTAGTCGCGCAGCGTTTCGAGTGCCTGGTCCTGGGCGGGCTTGCGGTCCAGGGCTCGGGCCCAGAGCTCGGTCAACGAGGGCCAGTGCCGCTCGGCATCGGCCAGTAGCAGCGGCACGCCGGACGTACCCGCGCTCTCAGCGGGAAGGGCCGCGAGGAAGGTGAAGGCCGACAGCGTCTTCGCCACGAACTCCGCGGAGCCCCGCGGCTCCGACCAGGCCAGCAGCCCCGCCAGCACCTTACCGGCGCACCCGCCTTCGACCAGGCGGAACAGGGCGCTGCAGACCGGCAGGAGCGTGCCCCAGTCGTCCTCGCGGTCCAGCAGCACGTGTAGCGCCTTGACCGCGCGTTCCGGCTGCGCCACGCCCAGGCTGCCGCCGAGCGTCGCGGCCGCCGTCACGCCGCGCCGGCGCTGCTCGGCCGTGTCCGCCTCCGCGACCCACGCCTCCAGCAGCACCCACACGGCCTCGGTGAGGTCGGGATGCCCGCCCGCCACGTCGAGCGCCGTCGCCGCACTCTGCCGCACCACGAGCGACGGGTGCTCGGCCCACGACTTGAGGTAGCGGTGCAGGGCGTGCGAGTAGTCGCTCCAGGCGATCACCCCGGCGGCCACGGACACCCGCGCTCGCACATCGACGTCGGCATGCGTGACGAGCTGGCGCATCCACTTGACCAGCGCCGAACGCTGCCCGTCCAAGTAGGTCCAGGCGAAGCCGAGCACCGCCTGCCGTACCAGCGGATTGTCGTACCGTACGCGCGGCGCCACGTCGCCGGGCGTCTCGCCGGAGCCGAGCGCGAGTCGTACCCACGGGTGCTCCGTCGCGATGTGCTCACGGAAGCGCAGGTCGAAAGGCGCTTCCACAGGCAGCTCCAGCCGCTCGTAGAGCGCCGCGGCGGCGTCCGACACCGTGAGGTAGGTGGCGCCGTCCAGCACCGCCGCCGCCAGCGCGAAGCTCACGGTCTCCGACGTCCGGTGCCGCGTGAACCACTCGTGGACGCGCCCGGTCGGGTCCCGCAGCTCCTGGACGCACGCCGCCAGGTCCGCGCCCTCGCGGATCGCGTCGCCCAGGCGCAGGGCCGTGCGTGGGCGGTGGTCCTCGCGCAGAAGCTCCAGCGCCCCCGCTTCGCCGAGCCGGCGGAGCAGCTCTGCCGACTCCTCGGGCGCGGGGTCGCGGCTGTGGACCCGCCGCTCGATGAGCCGTACCGTGTCCAGCCGGCCGAGGTCGGTCAGCACCTGCGCGGAACCACCCCCGGCCTGTACCAGCGCACCCCTGGGCGGCCCGGTCACCAGCACCAGGTAGCTCCCGTGCTCGTGCAGGCAGGCCGTCATGTCCTCGATCCACTGCTCGTCGATCAGGGACGGGTCCAGTCCCGTGGGAACGCCGTCATGGACGAGGTAGCCACTGTCGCGCTCCGGCTTCCACCGCACCTCGCGCAACTCCGAGGCGTCGCGCACCTCGTAGCAGGCGCCGCCCGGCTGGTCCCGCAGCACCGCGGCCAGCAGATTCCAGCTCGTGGCCTTCCTGCCGCCGGGCGGCAAGGCCAGGATCAGCAGCCGGTGCTCGGCGAGGACTCGCAGGGCCCCGCCGAAGCCCGGCACCGCCACGTAGCCCTCCGTCCAGCGGGCCATCTGCGAGGGCCGGATCTTCGTCGTCGGCCGTCCCGCACGCCGCTCCCCGCCGCCGATGCTGAACCCGCCGCCGAAGTCGACCTTCTCGTTGAACAGGGCCAGCGTGCCGATGCGCATGCCGTGCGAATCGTCGTTGAGCCGCTCCATGACGCGGGCCGCGATGGCGGCCGCCCGCGCGGCCTCCGCCCGCTCCGCCTCGTCCTCGCCCTTGCCGCGCAGTGCCTGCAGCGCGTCCTGCTCGCTGAGCGGCCCGCCATCGTCCTTGTCCTTGTCCTTGTCCTGCTCGGGCGGTGGGGGCGGCTCCGCGCCCACCGCCTCCGGGCTCTCCTTCTTGACGGGCGGCTCGTCGGTCTGCTGGCTCATTCGGTCACCCGTCCCTACGAGATGTTGAAGTCGCCCGAGAAGTGCACGGGCGCGTGGTAGACACTGGCGTTCTTGATCAGGTCGGCGGAGATGGACGGCCCGCCGGCCTTCGCCCGCGAGGCCTGCTCCACCAGCAGCCGGGCGGCCTTCAGGAACGCCTGGTCCCGGTCGAGGCAGGACTCCAACACGCGTCCGAGCGCCGCGACGGCCACCGAGTCGGCGGGGTCGGCCTCGACCCGCGCGAGTGTGCGCTGCGCGTCCGTGTCGCCGGCGAAGTGAACGCGGACCAGCTCCAGCATCTCGACGGGCTGGCTCATCCAGGACCCCCCTCTGACGGCCTCGGTGACAAGGCGGACGGCGTCTTTTCCGATCTCGGCTGAGGACCGCATGGTGGCTCCAGGAGGATTGACTTCGTAGGAATGAGCGGGCGGGGCGAGGGCGGAGTCCTGGCGCAGGATCCGCTGCTGCAGCTCCTGGACGGGAGCACCGGGATCGTTACCGAACTCGTCATGCAGGGTGCGGCGGAGGTCGTCGTACGTGGCGAGCGCGTCGGAGGAGCGGCCGGCCCGGTGCAGCGCCAGCATCAGCAGCCGCGTCACGTCCTCGTCCAACGGCCACGCCTCGGCGAGGTCCTGGAGCTCGGGCACGAGCTGGGTGTGCCGCCCGAGCCGCAGCTCGGCCTCCAGACACTGCAGGAGCGCTGCCCGATGCTCTTCCAGCAGCCGAGCCCGCGCACCGGCCGCTCCCGGGCCGGGCAGCCTGTTGAGCGGCTCGCCCGGCAGCAGCCCGCCGCCCCACTGCCGCAGGGCCTTGCGCAGCAGGTGCGCGGCCTGCGTGTCGTCCGCACCCAGCAGCGGCCGCGCTTCCACGACGAGGTCGCGGAAGCGGTGCACGTCCACCTGCTCCCTGCCGACCTTCGCCACATAACCGATCTCGTACGGCGGCAGCAGCGGCTGCCCCAGCCGTTGACGCAGGCCGCTGGCGTACTGCGCGAGGACCCGGCGGGCGCTTTTGATCGGGTCGTCGCCCCAGATCTTGTCGATGAGCTGCTCGATGGTGACCGGCCTGCCTTCGGCGAGCAGCAGCAGGGCCAGCATCAGGCGCTGCTGTCGATCCCCCAGACGTACGGGCTGGTCCCCTTCGCACGCCTGCATGCCATTCAGCAGGTGAAACTGCATAGCCAATTCCCTCCACAATTGGAGAATTCCTATGACGGGCCTATGACCGGCCTTCCACTCACTCGCTCACCCGACCTCGTAACGCGCTGTTCGACTCTTTATCCAGCGGGACGCACAAGGGCTTCCCGAAGACAAAGGAGAAAAAAATGAACGAGGCCAAGGGCAACAAGTCGCCGGGCACCGCGTGGTACAAGGCCACCTTCAGCGACCACGGCGGCGGTTGCGTCGAGGTGGCGATCGACCGTAATTGGGTCGCCGTACGCGACTCCAAGGACCCGAGCGGGCCCGTGCTCCGCTTCAGCGCCGCGGAGTGGAACGCCTTCCTCTCCGGCGTGTACGCCGGAGAATTCGACCTGGCCTGATTCCAGGTTCACTCAATCTAGAAAAGGCCGCTCCCAGGAGAGGCGCCGCGGCCCGCGGACCGCGGCGCCCTCCCCGGTCTTGAGGCGGGCCCCCGTCGGGCGCGCCCCAAGGCCGGTCGGACGTCCATGGCGGGTCATCGGGCCATGGCACGAATGTCGGCGCCCAGCCGAGCGAGAAACTCCCGCGCCGCATCGCCGTAAAGAGCCATCTCGCCGAGCCGTGACCATTGCCGTCGGTACGTTGCCACGTCCTCGGCGTCGCGCACCATCAACCTCATATGCGTGACTTCTACTTCCACGAAACTGTCTCCCGTGCTGCTGTCACTTTCGTAGAGCGTGAATCCGTTCGGGGGGCACACAGTCGATTCCGCGTCCTTGGGAATCACCCCGACCATGACGTTCTCCAGCGTGCTCAGCGTCGCGACGCGGTCGAGTTGCGCCAGCAGCAGCCGCACCGGTCCCGGCCGGCACCGCAGCGCCGCCTCCGTGACGATGAACTCGAACTTCCTGCTCTCGTCGTACAGCGCGAGCTGACGTTGCAGCCGCGCCGCGACGACCATGGGCATGTCGCCCTCCGCGTAGGGCGGGTCGAACAGCGAGAAGACGCGGCGGGCGTACTCGGCGGTCTGCAGCAGCCCTGGAACGATCAGCGGCTGGAAGACCCGGACCAGTTGCGCCTGGTCCTCCTGCTCACGGATGTCGTCCTGGAGGTGCGTCTGCCGCTGCAGGGCCGCGCGCCAGGTGTGCATCTCGGTGAACGCGGCCTCCGTCAGGTCGGCGAGCAACTCCCGAGTCTGTGCCGACGCTTCCACCGCATCGCCCCAGGCCGCGACCTCGGGGAGTGAGGGAATCACGCTGCCGGACTCGATCCGGGAGACCTTGGACTGGCTGATGCCGATGCGGTGGGCGAGGTCCCGCCCCGACAGGCCGGCGAGGTCGCGCAGGCGCCGGAGCTCTGTCGCCAGCCGCTGCCGCCTGGTGCGGTGCCTCCCCGCTTCAGCCGCGAGGTCGTCCATGGGTCCCCGATCCGGTGGAGCCGGTTCATCTGGTTCGTCTTCCGAGTTGTTCTGATTCATAGCGATTCATGACACTGCTGCACTTAACCACGACCTGCCATGCGGGTCAAGGCTCCCATAACGTCTCGATATAGCCCCACGTAGGAGCTTCCGGAAGATTGGTGATTCATTCAGATTCGTACCCTTTCAGGTTCTGGTGAGGCTTGTGGGGCTTGTGGGTTGTCTGGTGGCTTGTGTGGCCTGTTGGCAATGGGACGAAGGCTTGCCCAGCGAACGCATCAGAGGGTGTATTCGACTGACGGATGCGCAGAAGGCGGGACTCGACGTGATCGGCAGACGCCAGGACCGAACCCGGTCCTGGCTCATCTCCAAGGCCGTGGACGAGTACATCGCGCGAAATCCACCCAGTGAAGAAGCGACCGTGAACGGAGGTGAACCTCAGTGAACAAACGGGCGTTGCCGCGCCGTAACTCGTCATCAAGGGCTCGGCGTCGTTCATAGACGGCGTGCGCATCGAGGGGACGAATCGTCAGCCCGACGACGGCACCGTCACCGTCCTACGCGGTCAGCACAAGACGCAGGCCGCCAACAAGCTGAAGATCGGACCCGAATGGCGAGGCGACTACGTCACTGGGGGTTGACGAACAAACGACTACGTCTTCCAGGCGTGCGCAGTGGTGCTACGCGGTCTCCACGACCACCAGGTGCCCTTGCTCGTGATCGGGCAGATGTCGACCGGTATGCCAAACCGGCACAGGTGCCGCGCGCTACCTCCCACGTCCCATTGAATGCCGAACCGCACAAGTGTCCAGATGGGCGGGCTGAGAGCCGCATCATCGGTGTCATCTTCGACCATGTCGATCTGCCGCCAGATGTAGCCCGGATGCATGAATTGATGGATAGGCCCGGCTCTCGGCTCTACGCTTAATGCGATGAGTCTTGTCGGGATGAAGCCGGACCAAGCTCGGAACCTGGCGGCGGCTGCCGAGGTCGTAGGCGGATCGCTAGTGGTCCAAGGCGCGGTCATTCGGCGACTTTTGGAGCGTTGGAACGGTGATGCCGGCCGCCTCGCCTCCTTTCCCGCGCGCGCCTCGTGGACTGAAGACCAAGCCAAGGACATCAGACGCCGCGCGGGACTTCTTGAAAAGGACCCGGAGGGCGTTCTGCTGTTCGCCGGCATGACCGGCGTCCTTGATCTCTGGGAGAAGCACAAGGAGCACGTCAAGAATGCGACCAAGCCGCTCAAGGTAGTCTCGATCATGAGTGGCGTGGAGGCCGCCGTCCAACTTCAGAAACGATGGGCGCAGGGCCGGAACGTCGCCGGGGCACGCGCCGTCTATGACATCCGCCGTTACATGGGCGCCCTCCCCGGCAATCGGAAGCTCTCCGAGCTGATCGCCGAAGTGCTCAAGGCACAAAAGATCCAGGACCTCTACAAGCAGCCCTGGAGGTAGCAGCAGACGATCTCCGCCGCTCTGCAGCGGTTACGAGTCCCCGGCGCAGATCTGCTGGTGAAGAACCCCCCCGGCGCCGGAGCGTTCGCCCGTGTCACGCTGCCCCTGGCCGCCGTCACCGGGGTCAAGGAAGCTGTTCTGCCTACGCACGATGGTGCCCAGGGCTGGGTGGATCGCGGTATGGGCGTCGTGCAGGCAACCGGCGCCGTAGCAGTCCTGGGCGGCGCAGGGGCGGCCGCCTCACTCGGCGCGTCGGCCGCCGTGGCCGCGGCCGTGCCCGTGTGGCCGGGTGGGTCGCTCTCGGTGTGGCCGGCGCCGACTTCTTGGGGAGTTGGATTTGGGACACCTGGGGTGATGACATCAAGGCGGGAGTGGGAAAGGCATGGAAGGCACGAAGGGCTTGGTCGAGAAGCTCAAGTTCTGGTGAGTCATCTGGTCTGAGTGCGGAGGCAACATGGCGCCCGTCGAGATCTCTCCTCTGGCGAGCAGCAATCGACGCATCCTTCCCATCTGGACAGACGGCTTGCTCGCCCTCGGGGCCGGGGTCGTCGGCGGCGAAGTGCTCGGCCGGACGGTCAACTATTGGGCGGCGGCCGTCGGCACGCTGCTGCTGGTGTCGTTCTGCAACCACGTGATCTTGACGATCTCGGCCGGTGGCAGCATCGGCAAGCTCATCAGCGGGCTCCGCCTCATCCGCACATCCGACCTCGACAAACCCCGCATCGGACAGGCGATCCGTCGTTGGCTTTGGGGCTTCTTCTACATCTTGATCTCCCCCGTACTGATCCTTTCCGGCAGCGACGTCGACCATCTGGACGTAGCAGACCTACGGATCGTCCGGAACGCCGACCTTCGCGGATCGGGGGCTGACCCGCTGTGAAACCACACCTCGATATGGACCTCGCCGAATTCCGCGCCCAGATAGGTGAGGCGTTAGCTGAGGGCGGGACACAGACGCTGGCCCGACTGTCCGACGAAGAGTTGGCCGTCCTCGACCCAGAAGAGATGTTCATCCCCAAGCCCCATCTCTCGGCCATGGAATCTCAGCAACGTGAATGGGCGCTGGCCACGGCCCTCCGCTCGCTCGTCTCCCGCGGAACCGTGGAGATCCTCAACGTCGAGGATTTGGACGCCGTTCTACGGGGGCGCCAGGCGTCCAGATCGACATGCGCATCCAGATGGAGATCGATCTGGCCCTCACCCTTCGCCGTACCGCTGATCGTGCACTTGCCGTCAAGCAGCAGAGCGCCGCCGGCACCGCCTATGGCTATGTGCACGTCCACGCAGCCAACCTGTTGCTGGTGGAGCGCATCACCGCAGGAGGCATGCACCTGTTCACACTGGCCGGCAAGATACAGGACGCGGCGGAGCTCGTTCAGCCACTACTGGATCCCTACGGCGTGGCAGACCGGGACGGCCAAAGCAGTTCCCTGGACCCCTCGGCACTCGACCGGCAACATGTCGGCCCACTCGCAGGCGTGATCGACAACGCCCGTGTCGTCGGCGAGCTGGTCCTCCTGAAGGATCCACCCGGACCCATGATGATGACGTACGCCACAGACCGGGCAATCTGGACAGTCGTCGTGGACAGCCCCCACGCGCCCAGCGGGATAACGGCCAGGCCGGTGAGTCCCGCCACACTCACGCACCACATCGCCTCGATGCTGTTGTCCGTCGCGAACCCGGAGACACCTCATGCCTGACCGACTGAGCGAGTGCCAAGCGGACATGCGCCTCATCGCCCAGGCCGCCGACGACATCGAACGAACCCTCAAAGCAGTGGACGCCACCTGCGACCGCACCATCTGGGCAGGTCCTGCCGGCGATCGCTTCCGTGAAGAGTGGGCCATACACCGCACGGCCGTCCAAGCAACCCTCGACGATCTCATGGCCCAGACCCAGACCGTCGCCGTGAGGGTCAGGCGGGAACGGAACAGTAAGCCGCTCTCCCGGCACGTCTGTCCCCGAAGAAGGCGTCCCCGGAAAGTCCTACAGGTCCGTAGCCCCGTTCGACGTCGCCCACAAGGACAATCCACTGGCACAGGGTGCGTGGCCTCTCGCCTCAATCGAAGTCCATCGACGTGTGCCGAAAACTAGGTAAGCGTTCACAGATCGGCCAGCATGAACGCTCCCGTCGGCGAGGCTGGCACCTCAGCCATGGTCACCCGGCGGCAAGGCCCGACGGAGGAGAGCCGCGGCGTTCCCTGAGTCACCCTGATCGCGGCTTGGAGCATTGTCGCTGGTCGGAACTCTTGAGACGGCACGCGACCAGGGATGGATGGCTCAAGGGCTGCTCACCTCGCTTGGCCAGCCGTTGAGGTGCTCGAATTGATGTATGTAACGCTCGCAGCAATGTGCGAAGGTGGTGCCGCTGTGGGGCAACCGGGTTCGGTCAATCACGCGGCGGGCGTCGGCTTCGGAGGGCTGGAGCATCCTGATTTCGTCGTCGACGAACGTGCCTCCGCTGCATGATGCTGCGGCCAGCGCGAGGGCTGTTGCGCTGACGACGCCGACGCAGGTGCGGGTCGGAGTAAAGGTGGCTTCGATGTGCTGTGCGTCCCGAGTTGAAAAGTCCATCACCATGAGCCAGGCACCATCGCTGGTCGCGTCAACGTTGATCACGTAATGGTTCGGGGCGGCATGTCCGTACTCGGTTCCGTCGATGTGCTCGCCGATGTGGACGGCGGCAAGCTGGCGCTCGGACAGGCGGGGACCGGGATCAACCCAATTTTGGCGCACGGTAAAGACCGGTAGGTCGCTCGTGCCGAGCAGCTCAGTCAAGATCGTGCGAGCCGTCGCCATCAGTGCTGACAGAGTTGATCGGCTGGCGCAGGGTTGCCACCAAGTCTACGGACATCTCTCAGAGGCTACAGAACGACGCAGCCTGCACGTGGGGCGTTAAATTTGGCCTGCGAAAGCAAGACTCTGGGCGTTGTTGCAGTCATGTGAGCGGTGAGAATGTGGCAGGTCCGATTGCAAGGGGCCCCGGACCGCAGCGAGGCGAGGACCGGAAGCGCCGCAACCGGACTACGAAGCCGAAGGGGTGCGGCTTCTGGCGTGGTGGACAGCGGGGTCGTAGGGGGTCTCGGTGCTCAGGCACCGCCTGCGTGTCCAAGAGGATGCACGCAAGGCTGCCGGGGACGGGTGGAAGGTCTCGGACCTGACGTTCACGACTCGGACGGGAACGCCCATCGAGCCGCGCACCTTCAACCGCACCTTCAACCGCGCCTTCGAGAGCCACTGCCGCCGGCCAGGTGCTTCGTGTATCAGCGTCCACGACACCCCGCCTCGCTGCTGGCCGCCCTCGACGTCCACCCGCGTGTGGCGATGCGCATCCTGCGCGACTCGCAGATCTCGATGGCCATGGACGTCTACACCCAGATCCCGAGTCCTGAGACACGCAAGGCGTTCGACCGGTTGAATGAGCATCTGACTACGGATCAGAAGGTTAACTTCGGGGCGTTGCTGTGCAACGCTGCTGTACGGCCACGAAAAAGGCCCTCCGGGATCATCCCGAAGGGCCTTTGACGTGGTGCGCGGCCGGAGGTACTCGAAACCCCAACCTTCTGATCCGTAGTCAGATGCTCTATCCATTGAGCTACGGCCGCTCGCTGCGTAAGCAAGCATAGCGGGTTCTGGCGAGTAGCTCGAACCAGATATCGCAATCTTGAGGTCGTGGGTTCGGTCTGGGCCGTTGGTTGTGGGTGGGCAGGGGGGTTGGCTGGTCGGGTGTGGCGGTTACCAGGGTGAGGGGTTGGGGCGTGTCGGGTTGAGTGGTGGGGCGCGTCTCACATGTCTCGTAGCTTGAGGGCGCGCTCGATCATGGCGGTCAGTTCGGTGAGTCGTTGGTGGATGGAGGCGTGCTGGTCCTGGGCTTGTGACTGGAGGTTGATGAATTGGTCGGTCGTGTGCCTTCGGGAGCCGCCGATCTCGTCGCTCAGGGCGGAGATGTCTTGGTTCAGCTCGGTTTGTAGGTTTTTGATCTTGGTTGTTATTTCGGTCGCCGCCCTCGTTGTCGGGGTGATGGCGGTTTGGATGTCCTCCATGGGTGTGCAGTTCTGAGCGGGGAAGCGCATGCGTCGGCGGCGAGTGGCCAGGCGGCGTCGGCGGCTTGGAGTCGGGGCCGCGATGCCCGAGCATGCGTTTGCTTCAAGGACTGCTACACGGAGCTTCAGCTTGCGAATCTCCGTCTCTATGTTCACTGATTTCGACCTTTGCAGTAGCTGGAGGGGATCCTTGCTCCGGGCCGGTGTCCCACGTTCAGTGAGCATATGGTTGCAAGGAGTGCGTGATTGCGGAAGCTCTTTGGCGGAGGCCGGAGCTGGATTCGTCTGTCGAGGGCGATGGGGGTTCCCGGGGGAGTCGGGTTTTGCTGCTCTGTTTCGAGGGTGGAGGTGGTTGTGGGTGGCTTGGCGGTAGGTCGTGTGGCTTCGGGGATTTGTGGGGGTTTTAGGGCGGGGCGTGGGTGGCAGCTCAGCCGCACACCCCCACGGGCACGGTGGTGGGCGGGTTGTGGATACATCGAAGGGTGTATCCACAGGCGGACCTTCGCAGGAGGGAAAGGTTGGCGGGAGGTGGTGGGATGGGGGAATGACGCGAGTGGTGTTGGGGGCCGGGGCGGCCTTCGCCTTGGGTGTGATGCTGATCGCGGGTAGGGCGTTCGTCGACCGCGGTGTGCCTACCTGGGTGCTGGTCATCCCCTTGGCCCTTACGTGCGTCGGGGTGTTGGTGCGGCAGCGGGCTCCTCTCGCCTCTTTGGGGCTCGGGGTGGCCGGGATCGTGCTGGATGGGTTCGTGGGGCCGTCCTTGGGGACGGTGCTGGTGTTCACCGACAACCTGTACGCCGCCGCGCTTTACGGGCCCGCGCGGTTCGCCCGGGTGCTGCTCGGCATCACCGCGGTGCTGGCGGTCGTCGCGGGAGCCGTGGCCGGGTTCCTGGCGAGAGACTGGCGGTTGCTGGCTGTCATGGGTGTGCAGGCCGGGTTGGTGTTCATCACGCCGGTGACCACCGCGCTGGTCCTGCGGGAGCAGCGCGACCGGGCGGCGGCCGAGCGGGCGCGGGCCGATCAGGTGGCTCACCTGGCGGAGCTCGACCGGCAGGCCGCCGTGACGGCTGAGCGTACGCGGATGGCTCGCGAGTTGCACGACATGATCGCCAATCACTTCAGCGCCATCGCCATTCAGTCCACTGCCGCGCTTTCCCGTAAGGACCTCGACCGCGAGACGGTTCGGAAGGTCATGGAGTCCGTACGGGAGAACAGCGTCAAGGGCATGGCCGAAATGCGGGCCATGATCGGGCTTCTACGGCAGGACGGCGACGACGGTGAGAACGAGGCCACCCGGCCCCGTCTGGCCGACGCGGAGACGTTGGTCGAACGGGTGAGGCAGGCGGGGATCGACGTCGAAATGCGGGTCGAGGGCGAGGCCAGGGAGTTGCCTGCGTCCGTGGACATGGCGGGCTACCGGATTTTGCAGGAGTCGCTGACGAACGCGCTCAAGCATGGGCAGTCGCCGGTGTCGGTGGTCGTTGCTTATGAGGGGGAGCGGATTCTGCTGAATGTGGAGAACGCCCTTGGCGGGGAGCGGGACAGCGGATTGCCGGGTGCCGGGGCCGGGCTCATCGGCATGCGGGAGCGGGCCGCGTTGGTCGGCGGGTGTTGCGAGGCGGGTGAGGTCTGGGGAAGGGCCGATGGCGCGAGCGGTGAGGTGAGTGTGGTCGGTGGCGGGGTCGCCGGTGCCATATCTGGTGACGGTGCGGATGGTGGTGCGGGTGCGGGTGCGGGGCTTTGGCGGGTGTCGGCGGTGCTTCCTATGGACGAGGAGAGGGCCGCCGTGTGGGGGCCTTCATCGGTTCGCGGTAATGGGGGGATCGCCTGGCGCTGATCGGGTGCTGTTCAGGGAATTCGTTGCTCGAATCGTGAGAGGTGGCTGTGGGCATTCGGGTGCTGGTGGCCGATGACCATGCGGCGGTCAGGGTCGGGATCGTGTTGATCCTGGACGGCGTGGACGACATCGAGGTCGTGGGTGAGGCCGGCGACGGTGAGCAGGCTGTGGCCATGGCTCGCGAGTTGCGGCCTGACGTCGTGCTGATGGACGTACGGATGCCGCGGCTCGATGGGATTTCCGCCACGCGTGAATTGGCCGGGGTTTGTGATGTGCTGATTCTCACCACGTTCGATGTCGACGAGTATGTGTTCGGGGCGTTGCGGGCCGGGGCCGCCGGGTTCTTGTTGAAGAATACGGATGCGGAGTCGTTGGTCGAGGCGGTTCGGGTGGTGGCCCGGGGGGATGGGCTCATTTCGCCGGGGGTTACGCGGAGGCTGATCGCGGCGTTCGCCGAGCAGGTTCCGATGCGGCGGGAAGAGGCGGCGGTGGATCCGGCAGGGTTGACGCCTCGGGAGCGGGAGGTGTTGGCATGTATTGGGCGGGGGTTGTCCAATGCCGATATCGCGAGAGAGCTCGACATGGCGGAGGCCACGACCAAGACCCATGTCAGCCGGGTGCTGAACAAACTGGGATTGAAGAGTCGGGTGCAGGCGGCGATTTACTATTCGGATTATTATTCTGAGGGCGTGTAGGCGGTCGGTTGTTGGTTTGTTCGGGCGGCTTGTGGTCGTGGCTCTGTGGCGGGGTTCCGTGGGGGTTCGTCCCGAGAGGGCCGGGTCTCGGGGAGTGGAGGCGGCGTCAGAGCCCGAAGGCGCCGCCCTCGACGAGGATGAGCAGGCCGATGCCGACCAGGACCAGGGGCAGCAGGACGTGACCCCACCGGCTGAGGGCCTTGGCGACGACGGGGCGGGTGGCGAAGTACCGTCCGGCGGCGCACCATACGGCGACCAGCGCCAGGAACACGACGACGTGCACACTCGTCGAGCCGGCACCGGCGGTGGCGAAGACCGGCACGTACACGCCGATGTTGTCGCCGCCGTTGGCGAAGGTGACCGCGGCCACCTCCAACGCCGTGGGTCCGTTGGCGCGGTCGCGGGACGGGTCGTCGTCCCCGCCGCCGTCGCGGCGGTTCTTCCACGCCTGCCAGCCGGCCTTGAGTCCCAGGGCGAGGGGAAGCAGGCCGAGGTAGGGGATGACCGGGGCGGGCAGGAAGGTGGCGCCGAACGCGCCCGCCGCCGCGACGGCCACGATCGCGATGAACCCGAGGTACTGCCCGGTCACGATCCGGGTGGCGGTGCCGCGCCGTCCGGCGCCCTGGGCGAAGAACAGGGCCAGGACCACGATGTCGTCGATGTTGGTGACGGCGAACAGTCCGGCCGCCTGCCCGACGATGTCCAGGTTCACGAGCCGAACGCATACTTTCGGGTTGGGAGGGAGCGGACCCGCGGTGCGGTGTCGGGACGTGGCCGACCCGCGGGCCGCGGCTACTCGGCGGGAACGTACAGGCTGAGGGTCTCGGCGACGCAGGCCGCGCGCTTCTCGCCCTCGATCTCGACCGTCATCTTCAGGCTGGACAGATAGCCCGCGGGGGTGCCCTTGACGTCGGTGAGCTCGCCGACGGCCCTGATGCGCGCGCCGACCGGCACGGGACGGGGGAAGCGGACCTTGTTGAGGCCGAAGTTGACGCCCATCGCGACGCCCTCGACCTTGAGCAGGGAGAACATGAACGACGGGAGCAACGCCAGGGTCAGGTATCCGTGGGCGATCGTGCCGCCGAACGGCCCTTCCTTGGCCCGCTCGGTGTCGACGTGGATCCACTGGTGATCGTCGGTGGCGTCGGCGAAGAGGTTGACCTGGTCCTGAGTGACCGTGCGCCACTCGGTCGGGCCGAACTTCTCGCCGACGGCCGCCTTGAGCTCCTGAACGTTCGCGAAGGTCCGCATGCCCGAACGCTATTGCTCGGGCGCGACGGCTGCCAAGTTGGGTGACCGGCCTGGCGCGTTCGACTTCTTCCCGAAGGCTTCGACCCCCGAAGGCTCCGATTCTCGAAGGCTCCGAGAGCGCGCCGCGCCGTACGGAGTCGTCCGGGACGCCGGCTTTCCCGGAGGCGCAGGAGGCCGCGGGCAGTTGCAAAGATCTTTACTCGAAACCATCGCATAGGTGTTCGAGTCCGCGCTACAGTTCTGTGTACCGCAATCGAACAGAGGTTCGGCCTGGTGAGAGGGGGTGTGTCCGATGACGGTGCTTGCGCCGGCCCCTGCTCGGACACGCCGTAGCACTTTCTTCCCAAATCTAAGACGGCCGCTATATCCGGCAATAAAGTCCGAGAGCGTGGACCCAGTGCGAAACCCCTACGCTCCCGGTGCCGGGCAGCGTCCGCCGGAGCTCGCCGGGCGCGATCGTGAGCTGCAACAGTTCGAGGTCGTGCTGGAGCGGGTGGCCCGCGGCCGTCCCGAGCGCAGCATGGTCGTCACCGGCCTGCGGGGCGTCGGCAAGACCGTCCTGCTCAACACGTTCAAGTCCATGGCCATGCAGCGGCTGTGGGGCACGGGCAAGATCGAGGCCCGGCCCGACCAGTCGATCAGGCGGCCGGTGGCGGCCGCCCTGCACATGGCCATCCGCGAGCTGGCCCCGCGCCACCGGGCGCCCGAGCGCATCGAGGAGTTCCTCGGGGTGCTCAAGGCGTTCGCCATGCGCGATCCGTCCGCGGCCAAGGGCACCTCGCACTGGTCGCCCGGCATCGAGGTGCCCGCCAGCCGCGGGCGCGCCGACTCCGGCGACCTGGAGATCGACCTCACCGAGTTGTTCGTCGACGCCGCGAGCGTGGCCACCGACCTGGCGGTGGGCATCGCGCTGTTCATCGACGAGATGCAAGACGTGCAGCCCGCCGACGTCTCCGCGCTGTGCGCCGCCTGCCACGAGCTGTCGCAGTCGGGCGGGCCGCTGATCGTGGTGGGGGCGGGGCTGCCGCACCTGCCGAGCGTCCTGTCGGCCAGCAAGAGCTATTCCGAACGGCTCTTCCGCTACGCGCGCATCGACAAGCTCGACCGAGACGCGGCCGACCTCGCGCTGATCCTGCCGGCCCGCGAGGAGGAGGTGGAGTTCACCCGGGAGGCGCTCGACGCCCTCTACGAGGCGGCCGACGGCTATCCCTACTTCGTGCAGGCGTACGGCAAGGTCGCCTGGGACCTCGCCCCGCGCAGCCCGATCACCATCGACGACGTCAAGGTCTCCGCCCCGGAGGCGGAGGAGGAGCTGGCCGTCGGGTTCTTCGGCAGCCGCTACGAGCGCGCCACCCCGGCCGAGCGCGACTACATGCACGCCATGGCGCAGATCGGTGACGAGCCGGTCGCGACCGCGGAGGTCGCCGACGTCCTGGGGCGCAAGCCGTCCAGCCTCTCGCCCGCCCGCGACAGTCTCATCAAGAAAGGGCTCATCTACAGCGCCGAGCGCGGCCTGATCGCGTTCACGGTGCCGCACTTCGGGAAGTTCCTGCGCGCTCAGCCGGTCTGAGTGGCGCCCCTAGACCTCTATTGGGCTGTCTAGTGGGGAAGCTAGACAGCCCAATAGAGCTATATCGCTGTGCCTGTCGAGCGGAATCTACCGCTTTCTAGCGTCAGGCCGATACTGGCGTATATTCCGGCAGAGAGCCGCTGTCCTCCGCGCTGACCACCGCCATGCGCACCACCGGGCGCCTGCCGCTGAGGTAGACGGCGAAGACCACGTCGTCCTCGTCGTGGTTGCGGAAGGCGAAGAAGCGCCAGCACAGCTCGCGCCACGTGTCGTACGGCTCGTCCGCGGCCAGCTCGCCCTGGTGGGCCCGCCAGGTGCCGCTCGACCGGAGCCGCGACAGGGTGACCGACTCGGCGGGGCCGCGGCGCTGCTCGCAGGGGGCGCGATACCGTGCGCGGTCGATCAGCTCCTCGATCTCGGGCGACAGTGCCGCGAGCACGGCCAACCCGATGGCCGCGTACCAGGTGGGGTGGGCCAAGGCCGTCCAGCCGGTCACCGGCGCCCACACCGACACCCCGGCCATCCCGGCCAGCGCCACCGTCCGGCCGATCGAACGCAGCCCGACCGGCGCCGAACTCACCTCGCCGAAGCAGCCGCAGCCCGCGTCGGGCCGCCGTCTGCGCAGCTCCAGCAGCACGTACGTGGACAGCGCGAAGAAGGCGACCGTGCCCCACCGGAACAGCGGATGCGTCGTGACCAGCAGGCCCACGGCGAGCGCCAGCTCACCGGCCGCGCACACCAGCAACGCCGGAGCCTGCAGGCGTCCGGGCACCAGCACCGCGGGCCCCAGCCTGGACAGCGACCCCGGCTCGCCCCCGGAGCTGACAGTGATCACCTTCGCCACCGTGCCGAGCACGAGGATGACGATCAGGAGCGGGAGCTGTGATTCCAGCACGGGCATCACCCCAATCCGATCTGCGCGTTGAAGCACCCTTTGACCAGCTCGCCGCCCAGCTCCACGTAGGAGGACGGCGACAACTCCGCGACCCGCCCGCGCGGCGAGGTGTCGCACTCGACACAACGATCGCAGAACCGCCCCGCCATGCACCCGCAGGCCACCACCGGCACGTTGGCGGAACGGTTGGAGCACACGTTTCTGACCTGGAGCAACGACCCGATCGCGAGGTAGGGCAGCCCGGCGCACGACACGCCTGTCTGGGGGCAGCCGGTGTCGGGGCGTTCGAGCATGGGGTAGGCCGCGCCGCGCTCCTCCTCGTCGAACGTGTCGGACCAGGTCGCGGTGCCGGAGATGCGTGACTGGATGCCCGCGTACGCCGAGGGCGGAGGCGGCACGGACCGCGACGGGTAGGGGGGCTGCGAGGTGGCGGGCAGCAGGGCCTGACTCGCGCCCTCCTGCCGGACGCCGATGGCGTCGAAGAGGTAGCCGGGTTCGAACTTGGGGTGGCGCACCTGGATGCGGCCGGAGGCCCGGTAGGGGATGACGGCCGTACGGTGGCCGCGGTGGGGGCCGCAGTCGAGCTCGACGGTCAGGTCTCTGCGGCCCTCTATGGACAGGATCGTCCCGGTGATGCGGGTGGTGTCGGCCCAGATGCGCTCGACCACGCGTCCCTCGCGCAGGGTCCGCATCAGCACCATCGAGCCCGTGGGCACGTCGGCGGGGGTGACCTCGGAGCCATGCCAGGCGGTGGCCCAGGGTGCGATCACGAGGCGTTCCTCGCCGCCTCCTGGGGTCTCGATGATGATCAGGTGCGGGCTGACGTCCAGCACCTCGCCGGCGACCGCCCGCAGCGGGCCCCCGTCGCCGGGATCGGGGCCGGGAACACCTCCCTCTCGGCCGAGCGCGGCCGCGGCCAGCACCCTGCGGCGCTCAACCCTCGGATAGCCCATCCGCCCTCCCTCGTCGGTTACCAGATTCACACGAGTCGGAGGTTCGGTCACACCGTGGAGGCCGGTAGGAGAGCAAAATACGCATCCCTGGGGAAGTGCCTTCACCTACGGCGTCGTACAAACCGCCACCGACCTTGACTGACCTTTGTCTTCGGTGGGCCGAAACCTGAATTGGGGTTCAGGCGCAAAGGGGCATCTTCCTGCGATTCTGGCCACGATGCAGACCACCGGATGGGAAGACGAGTTCCGCGAGTACGTCAGGGCGCGCGGGCCCGCGTTGCTGCGCACCGCCCACCAGCTCACCGGGCATCCGCTGGACGCGGAGGACCTGTTGCAGAGCGCGCTGACGAAGACGTACCTGGCGTGGGAGCGCATCGAGGACCGCAGGGCGCTGGACGGATACGTGCGGCGGGCCATGGTCAACATCAACATCTCGCAGTGGCGGCGGCGCAGACTGGAGGAGTACCCGTCGGACGAACTGCCCGAGCAGGCGGCGGCCGGTGGCGAGCCGGTGGTGTCGGAGGTTCACGAGGCGCTGGAACAGGCGCTGCGGGAGTTGCCCGAGCGTATGAGGACGGCGATCGTCCTGCGTTACTACGAGGACATGACGGAGCCGGAGATCGCCAGGACGCTCGGGATCAGCGTGGGGACGGTGAAGAGCACGGTGTCCCGGGCGATGGCCAAGCTCAGGACGGCGCTGGGACTTCCCGGACTTCCCGGCTGACCTCGGCCCGCTCGCTCAGCGGCCCGTTCGGCGTCTCGGTGGCTCCGGCGGTCGCGCAGGGCCGTACGACGCTCCTGATCTTCCTCAGACTGGTGAGGAACGCCTCCAACTCGTCGGCCGCCAGCAACCCGGTGAAGCTGTCCTGGATGTCCTGCAGGTGCTGCGGCAGGACGCTCTTCAGCCGCTCACGTCCGGCGGCGGTGAGCGCGGCGTACGACGCGCGCCGGTCGGTGGCGCACGCCTCCCTCGTGACCAGCCCCTCGCGCTCGAGGCGATCGACGACCCTGGTCACCCCGCTCGTGGACAGCCCGATCTGGGCGGCGAGATCGCTCATCCGCAGCCGCTGGTGAGGGGAACGCGCCAACCGGATGGCGGTCTCGAAGTCGATCTCCGACAACCCCGCGTCGTTCAGCACAGGAGCCAGCCGGGCCATCAATCCGGAGTGCACCTCGGCCAGCAGCCCGACGGCGGTGAGCCGGGGGTCGTCAAAGTTCATCACATTCATACCTTATCTGATGATAGTTGACGGGAGGAATATTCCTCAGGTAGAAATTTGTTGCCGCAGACATCCGCATGGCAACCTTACTGAGGAGAACCCCGATGACCACTCGTACCTGGGAGTCCCTGACCATCCCGGCCGCCGGTGCCTACAACCTCGACGTCGCCCACACGACCATCGGTTTCGTCGTCAAGCACATGATGGTCAGCAAGGTCCGCGGTCGCTTCCAGACGTTCAACGGCTCGGTGACGATCGCGGAGAACCCGCTGGAGTCCAGTGCCCAGCTCACGATCGAGACCGAGTCGATCACCACCGGCGCCCCTGACCGCGACGGTCACCTGCGCAGCGACGACTTCCTGTCCGCCGAGAAGTTCCCGCAGATCACCTTCAAGAGCACCCGCGTAGTGGGGCACTCGGGCGACGAGTTCACCGTCGTCGGCGACCTCACCATCCGCGACGTGACCAAGGAGGTCGAGCTCACGGTCGAGTACGGCGGCGCCGGCACCAACCCGTGGGGCCAGGTCGTCTGGGGCTTCTCGATCACCACGGAGTTCGACCGCGAGGACTTCGGCCTGACCTGGAACCAGGCGCTGGAGACCGGCGGCGTCCTGGTGGGCAAGAAGGTCAAGATCGAGATCGAGGGCGAGGCCAACCCGGCCGCATAACGATCTCGCCATCCGTACGACGGGGCCCTCCGGCGTACTGCGGGGTTATCCACAGGTCCGAAGCCCGCTCCAACTCTGGGCGGGCTTCATCCACAGCTAGTTACCCACAGGCTGTTGATAACTCTTGGTGAAGGCTGGGAACGCAATCGCTTTGCCGCCTCGCCAGAAGGCCGGTACGCTGTGCTGAGCCGCGCTGGCTCCGGGAGGATTCGCCTAGTCAGGTCTATGGCGCCGCACTGCTAATGCGGTTTGGTCTTACCGGCCATCCGGGGTTCAAATCCCCGATCCTCCGCAGGTGAAAGGCCCTCTACCGAACTTCGGTAGAGGGCCCTTTGATCTCTGTGGACGTCAGGGTTGCGGTTGCCGGCGTCCTTCGTCTGGAGCGTGGCCACGTGGGTTTTGCGCTCTGTGGTCGTGACGCGAGTGTGGCCGAGGATCTCCTGGACGATCCGGATGTGGACGCCCTGCTGTCCCCGGCAGGCGCCTGCCGAGGATGAAAACAGCTCAAGGTAACGAAACTCCACGCCTCCGGCAGGGGCATCCACGACTCTTTCATCGCGATGGAGGAGCAGCGCCTGGGGGAAGGGAAAGCAGCGGTGGAGCAGCAGGTCAAGGGTCTGATCATCATGCCACTACCGTGCCGTTGGGAGGGGCGACGGGGGGCGACTGCGGGCACTCACGACCGGCCTCAGCCGCGCGTCGATGCCTCTACGGCCAAGATCCCTGCAGTTCCCAAGCTGACGACGCCGCCGCTGTTTCCTTTGCCGTAAGCCCAGGAGCGCGGAGTTTGCTAGGGTGGCAATCTTCGGATGGCGCAAGTCTCCGGAGTCTTTGAAGGCGAACCCCCATGACGAACCTCGACCAGTCGTCTGCGCAACTCCGTCTCGACGCCGCGTTGAACCGTGTGTCTGTCACCTTCCATGGCATGACCGCCCGTTCTGATGAGCACAACTGTGAGTGCCACTGGGGAAGCGCGGAAGAGCTCGCGCAGTTGAAGGCGCCGGGCGTGAAGTTGGACCTTGATCTCCTGCGTCGCGCTTGGCAGCCCACCGACTGGACCGACCACGCGTCCGTGTTGCGCCGTGTTCTGCCCCAGTTGTCGAGGGCTCTCGTCGACGGCCTCGTCGAGCCGCTCTTCGGTATGGAGGAGGTCGGACGTTCATTCGCTCGCGGCAAGTGGCAGCAGTGGCCTGACGAGCAGGTCGCAGCGGTCCGGGAATTCCTGAACGCCTGGTGGGCCCACACTCTCATCGATCCGAATCCCGCTGTGCCCGCGCACGAAGTCCTGGCACTGTGCAACGAAGCTTCCGCCACACTCGGCCCCTGGCTGGACGTCTGGGAAGCGCAGACGTTCAGCGTGGCCGACCAGCACCTGGCCAAAGCGGTGGCGCACTGGGAGTACGACCTGCTGGGAGACCAACTCCCCTGGGATGCCTGGGAGGACGAGGAAGAGACGCGTGTCGAGTTGACGGCCTGGCTGATCCGTAACGCCCCTGCCCGGCTCCGTGCCCGGAACGCGCCCGTAGAACTGCTCCATCGGATACGGCTGCTCGGCCTCGCCGGCCCCGCCCGTTGGGAGGACCCCCACTGGCCTGACCGCCGCTACTGAGTCAGCGTCCACCGCGAAACGGTCATCGCTCCTGGACGTCATCCAGAACAAGATCCGGAAGATGCGCGGAATGGCCGGGCCACAGTTGAGAGGGGCCGGGCGATCACGCACAGGTCAGCACGTCCTTGGTTCGCCGAAGGACGATCCGCTTCCAATCCGGCACTCTCGGCTTGCGCCTGTCGGTTGCGGTTCGCGGCATGTGCATACTGTGAGCCATCATGCGTGAACCATTCGTCCTGCACGCCTCAGGCGACCTGCGGTGGGTCGTCCATCCTCCACAGGATCCGTACGGTGACGGCTACGTGTACACCGTCGCGACGGAGCTGCATGACGATGGTTTGCGTCGACGGTCGCCGAGATCGACGGACTCCATGCCGACCTGGTTTGCACCCTGTCCCGCTTCATGGAGGGGCTCGTGGTCGAGTGGCGAGGTTGGAACGGTGTCCGTACCTGGACGTCCTTGGAGCGCAAGCTTGCGCTTGATGCTCGGCATGATGGGCGCGGTCACGTGTCCCTGGGGGTGACTTTGTGGGCTCCCGGACTTGGCTTGGATGACACGGCTTGGTCCGCCAGGTCTGTCTTCGTCCTCGAAGCCGGGGAGGAACTGACTCGCTTGGCTGCTGATCTCAGCTACACCCTCCGAACATGGCCACCTCTTCGGTCATCTTCACGTGTGGCGGTCGTTGCCTCCTGGTTGCAGTTCGGGCTGCAGTTCACCGCCGTACGAGTGGGTTCCGTCTGGATCGGCGAGCTTCCCGAGCTGCTGATGCGTCGCAGGCACCGCCTCGTGCCGCCGGTATCCCAGCGAGGCGTTCTGCAGGTCGAGGCAGTAATCCTGCCCCGGCGGGTCCGCTCCGGCTCTGGGGTGATCGCCGTACAGTCCCGAGCGCCGTAGAGGGCTGAGGTGGAGGCCTGACGCTCCTGTGTCAAGTGCGATCAGCCTGTGGATCGTTAGGGTCGTCGTGTGCGCGTCCGTCAGTACGTCTACTTCGAAATGAGAAGCGAAACCCTCACGGCCGTGGAGATGTCGGCGCGGATCGGCTTGGAGCCGGACGAAGTCATGGTCCGAGGGAGCGGGAGCATGCAGCCGCCTCATCCGGCCGTGCATGCCTGGAAGATCGCGTGCCGTGACCCGGGGCTGACCGTCGATGAAATGATCTCTCGTGTGGTCGACCGGCTGGAGCCGTGCAGTGAGGCCATCGGCGGGCTTGTGGAGGAGTTGCACCGTGGTCACAGCGGTTCATGTGCTGTTTTGCAGGTCGTTCGCTACTTCGACGAGGAGGAGGGCGAGGCGGAGGACCTGCGTTCGCTGGACCCGGCCTTGGAGAAGCTACCGGGGCAGCATCAACTGCTGGGCTGGCACTTGGACGGCCGAGTGGTGCGGTTCTTGATCTCGACCGGAGCCGAGCTTGATGTGGATGAATACGGCTAAGAGGTCCGCCAGGCAGCGATGATGCCACCGTGTGGACTGTCGCCTCAACAAGCCAATCGATCGGGTGCGGCCTGGTCGCGGGCAAGGGCGCGAGAGCGCTCAACCCCTCGCGAGGTGGGGCAGAAGTAGATGTCGAGCCGGTGGTCGGGCTTCGGCGGGGACCGGGCGACCCGGATGGCGTGCGTGCCGCACACCGTGATGTCGTACGCGGGGCGTCGGGGGTGGAGCCGAAGACCTCGTAGGCCAGGGTCAGTTCGAAGTGCGGCACCCGTGGGTGACGGAGTGTGGGACGGGGCTTCGTGTCGGGAATTGTGCGGGTCGTGTCGTTCCGGACGCTGGTACCGTCGCGCCGCCCGGGACAGGATTTCCCCCATAAGGTCACTTCGAGCGGGCGGGAGCAGGGTTATGGGATCGGGTCGGAACGTGGCGGTGTTCGGGGCCTATGGGCACACCGGGCGGTTCGTGGTCGCGGAGCTGCGTGAGCGTGGGTACGTTCCGCTGCTGCTCGGCCGTGACCAGGGCAAGCTGGCGGCGCTGGCGCAGGGCCAGCCGGGGCTCGAGACGTGGCAGGTGTCGGCCGACGACCCGGCCGCGCTCGACCGCGCGCTGAAGGGCGCCGATGCCGTGATCAACACCGCCGGGCCGTTCGCCTCGACCGCCGGCCCGCTGGTCGAGGCGGCGCTGCGGGCCGGAATCCCGTACGTGGACGTGGCGGCCGAGATCGAGGCGAACGTCGACACGTTCGCGCACTTCGCCGAGCGCGCCGCCGCCGCGGGCGTCGCGGTGGTGCCTGCGATGGCCTTCTACGGCGGCCTCGGCGACCTGCTGGTCACCACCGCCATGGGCGACTGGACGGCGGCCGACGAGGTACACGTCGCCTACGGCCTGAGCAGTTGGCACCCCACCGCGGGGACGCTCGCCTCGGGCACGGTCTCCTCCCAGCGGCGGGGCGGCCGCCGGGTCCGCTACTCCGGCGGGCAACTGGAGTACCACGACGACGCTCTGCCGACGCTGGAGTGGCCCTTCCCGGCTCCGCTGGGCCCGCAGAGCGTCATCGGCGAGTTCTCCATGGCCGACGTCGTCACCGTTCCCAGCCACCTGGCGGTCCCTGAGGTGCGCACCTACATGACCGCCAAGGCGGCCGCGGACCTGTTCGCCCCCGACCCCTCGGCGCCGACCGCGGTCGACGAGCGGGGCCGTTCCGAGCAGACCTTCGTGGTCGACGTCCTGGTGCGGTCGGGCGACACCGAGCGCCGTGTCGCCGCCTCCGGCCAGGACATCTACGCCATCAGCGCGCCGCTCGCGGTCGAGGCCGTCGACCGCGTCCTCACCGGCAGGACCAGGACCACCGGCGTCGCCTCCGCGGGCGCGATCTTCGACGCCCCCGACTTCCTGCGCGCCCTGTCCGCGCACCTCACGCTGCACCTGCCGCTCGACATGCGTGGCTGACCCATCCGCTCGGCGTCGGTTCGGTCGATGGTGAGGGTGTCCGTGGTCATGGCGGGAGTCTGCCGGCAGTCCCAGCGGGATCGCGATGCGGTTGATCTGGCAGGGTGGACGCGGAGCAGGAGAAGCGGCAGGGCGGAGACGGGCGCATGGCCGGGTGGAGCGCGATGGCGGGTACGCACGACTTCGTCGTGGCCGACGAGGCGGTGGCGCGGGCGCTCGCCGGGCGACTCGCGGACCATGGGTTTCCCCGGGTTCTGGCCCGTCCGCATCCGGACGGTGGCTGGCTGGTGATGGCGCTCGACGCGGGGCCCTACCCGGTCGACACCGTAGGACACCGGCAGATCGCGGCGGTGCGCAGGGAAGCCTTGGCGATCGCGCGGACGTACGGTGGCCGGCCCAGTGGCGGCAGCCAGTTCGACGTCAGCCAGGCGGCCGAGCATCGCAGATGGACGGCCCCTGTCGAGGTGAGGGGGACGAAGGCGCGTCCGCCGGTTCCTGAGGTCACCGTCGTTCCCGCACCACCTCGGCGACAGCCGGCGCTCACACCGGATCTCGCCACCCCGGGGACCGTGGAACCGGCCGGTCTCGACGACGTGCCGTGGGGGGAGTTGGGGCACGCGCACGGGTCCGCCGCTGACGTCCCCGGCCTGCTGCGTGAGCTGGCGGACGGCACGGAGGAGTGGGACGAGGTCCTCGACGAGTTGTTCGGCGACAACCTGCTCCACCAGGGCGACTGCTACGAGGCCACCGCCCCCGCGCTGCCGTTTCTCACCGAGTTGATCGTCGCCGACGTGGTGCCCGCACGGCGGCGCAGGGAGCTCTACCTGTGGCTGGTGGTCGCCGGTGGCCGCCGCAACGACAAGCTGGTCGCGTTCGCGGACCTCGCGCTGGACGAGGAGGAGCCGCTCCGGACGGGGGCGTGGACCGAGGAGGTGTTCAGGACCGTCGGTGACCAGGTCCCGGTGCTGCTGGACCGGTGGGAGGCCGAGCCGCCGGGGATCCGGTTCGTGCTCGCCGTCCTCGCCGCGCAGCATCCCGGGCACGGCGTACGAGCCGCCGACCGGATCGCCGCGTTGGCCGCCGAACTCGACGGCACGCAGCAGGGGGCGTATCTGAGGCTCGCCGTGGAACTCGTACACGGGCGCGACGAGCGGGCGCTGGCCCTCGCCTCCGAGATCATCGGCTGGGAGGGCCGCCTGAGGCCGGAGTGGCTGGAGGCTCCGGGGGTGCCCGACGGCATCAAGGCGGCGCACGTGCTGGCCGAGGGCGCACTCTGCACAATCGAGTGATCGAATGATCGGCGCGGATCGTTCTGGTGCGAACGGCGTCTTTGAGGTCGCCCCTTCCAGCGGCGGGCTCTGGGGCGAACGGGGTTCTTTGCGGTAGGACTGTCGATCAACGTTCGATCGACAGGAGTGGGTGGACATGGGAAAGGGAATCGCTCGATTAGAGATCGGGCTGATCGTGGCGGGGCTGCTCGCGATCGCGGTTCTTCGGCCGCACGGGTTGTGGGGGGACGGCGGGGTTCGGTATCTCAATCTCACCGAGTTGTTGACGACCGGTGAGGTGTCTGACGGCAAGTATTCGCTGATCGGTCCGTTGTTTTCGGCCCCGATGTGGTTGGCCGGTCAGTTGGCGGGCGCGCGGGAGGCGTGGGTCGCGCACTACAACGGCGTGGTTCTCGCGCTGGGTCTGCTGGCCTTCTATTGGATGCTGCGCGACAGGATGCCTCGCGAGGTGCTGCGTACGTTCCTGTTGTTGCTCGTCTTCGCCTCGATGTTCGCCAAGCACGTCACCCTTTACTACGGTGAGGTGTTCACGGCCGTTCTGGTCGCGGTCGGGACCGTCGCGGTGGTCACCGGGCGTCGCGGCGGGTGGGCGGCGGTCGTCACGGGTGTGGCCAATACGCCTGCCGCGCTGGTCGGCCTGGGGTTGCTGGCTCTGCGGCGGGCGTGGGACACCCGGCGGGCATGGTGTCTGCTGGTGGTCTTCGCGGCGGGCGCCGTCGTGCTGGCCGAGGCGTGGATACGGCGCGGCAGTCCGTTTCGCACGGGATACGAGAGCGGCAACCAGGACCACTACACGGTCATGCCGTATTCGGGAGGTGAAGGGTTCAGCTATCCGCTGCTCTTCGGTTTGCTGTCGCTGCTGCTGTCGTTCGGAAAGGGGCTCGTCTTCTTCGCGCCCGCCTTCTTCCTGCCGGTGCGCGAGAGGTTGAAGGAGTTGCGCGCCGGTGCCGATCTGGGCGCGCTCTACGGCATGTGGATGGCCTTCACCGTGGGGCTGCTCCTGCTTTACGCGCACTACTGGGCCTGGACGGGGGCGCATTTCTGGGGGCCGCGCTATCTTCTGTTCGCCGCCCTTCCCGCCTGCCTGGTGCTGGCGGTCCGGATGCACCGGCCCTACGAGTCCCTTCTTCCCAACGTGCTCACCCTGGCGGCGCTCGCGCTGTCGGTCTGGGTGGGGGTGAGCGGGGCCGTGTTCGGTGACAGCGCGGCGACGTCGGCCGGTTGCCTGGTCGACGGGCCCAGGTACGAGGCGCCGCTGTGCTACTACACCCCGGAGTTCAGCGCGCTGTGGTACCCGTTCGTCGAGCCGCCCACCATGGACGCGGCCCAACTGGCCTACCTGGTCTTCGGGCTGGGCGCCGGGGCGTATCTGCTGGCGCGTCCGGCGCTCGTCGTGTTCCGTCAGGTGTCCGCACGGGTGGCGGCCGTGCGGTTCACGTCCGATCACGGGCGTTGATGGCCGGTCGCACGTTGTACGGTGCGGTGGAGGGAGGAAGGCGGGTGGCGAAATGGCGGATGAGCAGATCACGAGCATCCACAAATGTCACTTGTGCCAGCGGACCTTCGGCCTCACGCCCGCGAAGGCCATGACGACCATGACGGTCATGATGGACCCCGAGACCAATCTGCCGCTGGGCGTGACGGTGTCGGGGATGCTTCGCGAGCCGACGCCGGAGGCCGCCGCCAGAGCGGTCGAGGCGTACGTCTGCTCCGACTGCGTCGACCGGGTCGAGCAGCTCAAGAAGTTCATGGATCGGCCCGTCGGGCCGTTCGGCACCTGGCGGTGACAGGGGCGCTGATCGGCCCCTCTTCTCCGAGGTTCGCGACGAAGATTCTCCGAGGTTCGCGACGAAGAGGGGCCGGGTCGCGTCTACGGCTGCAGGACCGAGAGGATGTTGCCCGACGGGTCGGTGAACCAGGCGATGGGCGGGCCGCCTTCGCCCCTGGCCACGCCCCGTTCGTCCTGCTCGAAGCCCTCGTAGCGCAGGAAGCGCACCCCTCGTGCCGCCAGGTCGTCCACGGCCCGGTCGATGTCCTCCACGGGGAAGTTGAGTATCGTGAAGGTGGCCGGGACATGGCCGTCGCCCTTGGGGTAGGCCAGGACCTCCGTGCCGCCGCCGAGGTGCAGCGTCAGCAGCCCGTGCTCCTCCGTGACCCGGATGCCCAGGGTCTCGCCGTAGAACCGCTTCGCGGCCCCGGTGTCGTTCACCGAGAACCCACTGAACGCCTTCGCCGTGCCGAGCATCGCTACATCCCCCCGCGGTGTCGCTCGCTGAGCTGAATGATCTGTACGTAGTTCCCGTCCGGGTCGATCGCGGTCGCGAACAGGCTGCCGTCGCGGTCCTCCAGCGGGGCCAGCCACCGCGTGCCCGCCTGGTCCATCCGGGTGGCGACGGCCCGCGCGTCCTCGACGTCGAAGTTCAGTATTACCCTGCCGGGCTCCGGGTTCTTGTCGGCCACGTCCGCCCGCGTGTCGATGAACAGGAAGAACTCCCCGAACTTGAGCACCCGGTACCCGTTGACATCGGCGTCCTCCTGCGGGTCGAGCGCGGAGACGTACCAGGTGCGCAGCCGCCGGGGGTCGGTGCTGGACAGCAGCAGGCTGCCCAGGACGGGTCGTTTCATCGCGAAATCCTTTCTCTCGTCGATGTGCAGACCCGCCCTCCGGCGAAAACTCATCGGACCGGGGCAAAAGCGAGCGCGGCGCGCCCCGGGGGAAAGGGCACGCCGCGCCGTCACTGCGGAAGGTCAGCCGGTGGTGAGCGTGAGCCCGTACACGCTCAGGATCTCGTTGACCGGCTGGTGGTACGTGGTGCCGCCGACGGTGCAGTTGCCCGAGCCGCCGGAGGTCACGCCCTGGGCCTGGCTGCCGGAGATGAACGAGCCGCCGGAGTCGCCCGGCTGCGCGCACGCGCTCGTCCTGGTCAGGCCGCTGACGGTGCCCTGCGGGTAGGTGACGCTGGCGTTGTGCTGCTGGATGGTGCCGCAGCGCCAGCCGGTGGTCGAACCGGAGCGGCAGATGGACGAGCCGACCGCGGCCTGCGTGGAGCCGCGTACGGTCACGTTCGCGCCGCCCGAGCCGCGCACGTACGGCGTGACGGTGTTGCCGGGAGCGGCGACCCAGGCGTAGTCGTTACCGGGGAACGACGAGCCCTGGAAGGTGCCTGTCGGGCTGGTCGTACCGGAGCCGGCCCGGCCGCAGTGGCCCGCGGTGACGAAGCCGGGAGTGCTGCCCCTGGTCACGGAGAAGCCGACGCTGCACCGGGAGGAGCCGATGTAGTACGCGGCCCCGCCGATGATGTTGATGAACGTCGTCGGCCGCTCGGCCGTCGCCGCCACGGTGATCGCGTTCCTGTCGACGCCGGCGGCCGCGACGAGGGCCTCGGCGGCCTCGACCGTGGGTGCCTGGACGGAGACGGTGTTGGTGGTCACGTCGGCGTACCAGAGGGCGGCGCCGGACTTGGCCTTCTTCGGGGCCTGGTCGAGCTGCTGCATGATGCCGTTGAGCTGGGCCAGCGAACGCGGCACGACCACGGGCTGCGCGCCCTGCGCCTCGATGGCCTTGGTGGTCGCCGGGTCCGTGGTGGCGACCGAGAGCTTGGACGCGTCCGCGTTCAGCCAGGCGCCGCCGAACGAACCGCCCAGTGCGGTGGTCAGGTTCGACTCGACGGTCGCGGCGCGCTCCTCGTTGGCCAGGCGGGCGACGGCCTGGGCCTCGGTGAGGCCGAGGTCGCGCTCCATCGCGTCGATCATGGAGGGGGGTGCTGGGGAGGCGGACTGAGGTGCCGGGTCAACCGCTGCTGCCGCCGAGCTCAGGGGGGTGGCCAGGCAGGCGGCGAGGATGACGCCGCCTACCACCGCAGCGCGTTTACTCAACATGTGCACTCCTCGGGTGGGGGTGCTGTCAAGTTAACGGCTGGTAGGGATCCTGCTTAGATACCAATCGGGCTCTATTTCGGTGTTATGGGTGCCTTTCGGTCTTAAATCAGGACGAGTAATGGGCCGCCGTAAAAGCGGACGCGCTGATGGGCGGAGGCGGGAGTCAGCCGGTGCTCCGCCGCAACGGCCGGGTCCGGGCCGTCAGCAGGGCGATCAGCACGTACGGCAGCGTCAGCAGCGCGAACGTCACCCCGTGCGAGGCGTACGGCGAGGCCGCCCCGTAGGCGGCGTAGACCCCGAGCGTCACCACGTTGGTGCCCAGCCCGGCGACCGAGGTCACGGTGGCCCGCGCCGGCCCGGTGATGCGTTCCTGGAGGCGTGCGCCGGCCAGCACCCCGGCCAACTGGAACGCCCCGAAGGCCAGGGTGATCAGCACGAACCCGGCCGGGTGACCGCTGATCGCCCCCGCGGCCATGGCGAGCGCCGCCAGCCCCAGCATCAGGGCGTACGCGCGGGCGGGCAGGCGCTCGGCGGCCCCCGCCAGCAGGCCGCCCCCGGTGGCGCCGACCCAGACGAGCAGGATGAGCAGCGGGATGAGCGTCTGCGCCACGCCCGTCTCGGCCCCCAGGAACGGGACGTACTCCTCCAGCGCCCCCCAGATCGCCGTCACGAACGCGACCAGCAGCACCGCGTGGGTGACGCCCCGGTCGGCGCGCGCCTGTGTGACCCCCTCCTTCAGAACCGACAGGTAACGCCGATCGCCGGAGGCGGTGGGCGTCCGGTGCTCGGGGAGTGTCAGGGCCGTCGCCGCGCCCAGGACGCAGGCCAGCACGCTGGCCGTGGCCACCGCGGGATAGCCGCCGGTCGCGAAGACGGGCACGGCCAGGCCGATCGCCGCCGCGTTCGCGACGAGACCGAGAGAGCCCGCCCGGCCCATGACCGTCGCGTATCTTCCGGCCTGGCCGCGCCGTTCCAGCTCCTCGTACGCCAGCGCCTCGTAGGCGCCGGACACCAGCGCGCCCTGCGCGCCCCACAGCACGAACCCGGCCGCGAAGACCCAGTAGGAGGGGAAGAGCACCCACAACGCGAAGCCAAGAGCGGCCAGCAGCGGGCCGAGGCACAGCAGCAGCCGTCGGGACACGGTGTCGGCCCAGGCGCCGGAGGGGATCTCCAGCAGCGTGCCCGTGACCGACCAGATGACGAACAGGGACGACGCCTCGGCGACGGAGAGCCCGGTATCGGTGAACAGCAGCGCGTACACCGGGTAGATCAGGATGAATTCACCGAGGAACGCGTAGGCGTACAACGATGCGATGAGCATGGGGCCTTCCAGGGGAGAGACGAACGGGGACTCCGAGTGCTCGTCGCCTCGGAGGCCCGCGCGCCCCGCGCCGGCCCCTGGTTATGGATCAATGTCGCCAGGTCATGCCGAGGATTCTAGGCGGGGAACGCCTTCGGCGCACTCGGGAAAAAGACGGGCGCACGCCCGTGCTCGGCCGCTCGGGCACGCTCCGGCCTGGGCTACGCTGCCGGACGTGGCGCAGGCAGTATGTGTGGTGGTCCGATACCGCAAGGCGGTGACGTACGGCGTGCACGCGCTGCTCGCCGCCCTGGAGACCGCGGGGGTCGAGCACGAGCTGCGGCTCGGCACCACCCCCGAGGAGACCGCCGGGCACATCGCGGTCACCGGCGCCGACCGGGTGCTGACGCTCTGGTCGTTCTACTCGCCCGACGCCGAGGCCATGGCCGCCGAGCTGGCCGCGGTCAGGTCGCTCAGCGGCGGGCGCGGGCTGCACATCGCCGGAGGCGTGCACGCCACCGCCGAACCCCAGCAGGTCATCGACGCGGGCTGGGACCTGGCGGGCATCGGCGAGGGCGAGTCCACGATCATCTCCCTCGTCCGGGCGCTGCGGCGGGACGAGCCGCTCACCTCCGTGCCGGGGCTGGCGGTCAAGGACGCCGACGGCGTCGCCCTGCGCACCAGGCCCGCGCCGCAGCTCCCGCTCGACGCGTTCCCCTCCTTCGCGGGCAGGAACGGGCCGATCGAGATCACCCGGGGCTGCCGGTACACGTGCCGCTTCTGCCAGACGCCGTTCATGTTCGGCGGGCAGTTCCGGCACCGGTCGGTGGCGAGCGTACGCGCGCACGTGCGCGAGATGGCCGACCGGGGGATGCGTGACGTGCGGTTCATCACGCCCACCTCGCTCTCGTACGGCTCGCCCGGCCCCGATCCCGACCTCGACGCGGTGGAGGAGCTGCTGGCGGGGGTCGAGGAGGAGCTGCCGCCGCACGGGCGGATCTTCTTCGGCAGCTTTCCCTCCGAGGTGCGCCCCGAGCACGTCACGGTCGAGGCGATGCGGCTGCTCAAACGGTACGTCGCCAACGACAACCCGATCATCGGGGCGCAGTCGGGGTCGGACCGGGTGCTGGCCGCGTCGGGGCGGGGGCACGACACCTCACCCGTACGCGATGCCGTCAGGATCGCGGCCGAGCACGGCTTCCGGCCCAACGTCGACTTCATCTTCGGGATGCCGGGGGAGTCGCAGGAGGATCAGGAGCAGTCGCTCCGCCTCGCCGCCGACCTGGCCGACCTCGGCGCCCGCATCCACACCCACACGTTCATGCCGCTGCCGGGCACGCCGTGGCGCGACGCGGAGCCGGCCTTCATCCCGCTGTCCACGATGAGCGAACTCGACCGGCTGGCCCAGCGGGGCGACGCCTACGGGCACTGGCGCAAGCAGGCCGAGCACGCGGCCCGGCTGGCCGAGACGGCCAAGGCGTACCCGCGCCGCACCCGCCGCCGCCGGGCCACCTGAGCCCCCGGGACAGGTCAGTCGTCGCGGGGGCCGTCAGGGTCCTCCAGGGAGTCCAGGACGCGTTCGAAGGCATCGCTGAGCGGCCGCAGCGCCTGCGAGAAGGCGTTGACCAACGGGCCGAAGATCTCGCTCACCTCGGTCATGAGGTCGGTGTCCTTGGCCTCTGGAGGCGCCCAGCGCATGGCGTCCGCGCTCAGCGTCTCCCACTCGTCGACGACGCCGTCGATCGCGTCGACCACGTGATCAGGATCGCTTGGCATGGCCGTTCTCCGTGCGGTCTGTGGAAGTCAGCCGGGGCCCTCCACAGGGGGAGGGCCGACACTTCCACGGTACGTCAGGCGGGGGTCGACACGCCCACGCCGCCTCGGGTCTGTGCGCCGTAGCGCTGCTTGTCGGCGTTCAGGTCGAGGGGGCGGATGGTGGCGCGGCCGGCGATGATCTCCTCGGTGAGCAGCGCGGCCGGCACCAGCCACGACACCTCGAACTCCAGCCCGTCGGGGTCGCGGGCGTAGAGCGCCTTCGTCGTGCTGTGGTCGGACGAGCCCGCCAGCGCGCCCAGCTCGGCCAGCTTGGCCTGCACACGCTCCAGCTCCGCCAGGGTGTCGACCTCCCAGGCCAGGTGGTAGAGCCCGACGGAGGTGCGCCCAGCGGGCGAGGGGGCCGCGTGCTCGCCGATCTGGAACAGGCCGAGGTCGTGGTCGTTCGACGAGCCGGGGGCCTGCAGGAATGCGGCGCCCTGCATGCCCATGACGACCTCGAACCCGAGGGCCTCCCGGTAGAAGGCGACACTGCGCTCCACGTCGCGGACGTAGAGGACCGCGTGGTTGAGCCGCTGGACCGGCATGGTTCGCCCCTTTCGGCAGAGTTCGAGGTTAAGTATATGAGCGTTTAACTAAATTGAGTCGGTGACCCGATGACTGGACGCCCTCCGCCTCACTCCTGAGCGGGTGCGGTGGTTGGCCGAGATTTGCGCGGACGTCAGGGACACGTTGGAGGGGTAGCGAGAAAAGTGTCGTTCGCAGGCCGTAGCGTTCTCCCCGGTACCCGACCGAGGAGAGGCCGATGCACGACACCGAAGAGGCGCTGTTCAGGGCTGTTCACGGGATCGCGGGGCGGTTCGCCGGCCAGCCCGTCCCCGTGGTGATGGACGCTTTGCTGCGCCACCTGCCCAAGGCTCCCGGCCTCGAGGTGACGGAGATCAGGAAGATCGCCGAGGAGATCAGCGTGGGGCGTGACCCCTCGGGGTTGTGAAACGACCGCTTGTGGACCTCCGGTCGTCAGGGGAGCATCGAGCCATGTGCGCGCCAACCCCTGACGATCGATCCACACGTGGGTCGTGGACGGTCGGTTTCCCCCATTCCCCCCAGCTCGCGCTGGAGCACGTGTCAGGAGTTCACGGGTGACGCTGGTCGCTGGGGTCGATTCCTCCACGCAGAGTTGCAAGGTCGTCATTCGTGACGCGCGGACGGGCGAGCTGGTGCGGCAGGGCAGGGCCGCGCATCCGGCGGGCACCGAGGTGCACCCCTCCCACTGGTGGACCGCGCTGCTGCGGGCCCTCGACGAGGCCGGCGGGCTCGACGGCGTCTCCGCCGTCAGCGTCGCCGGGCAGCAGCACGGCATGGTCTGCCTCGACGAGTCGGGAGCCGTCGTCCGCGACGCCCTGCTGTGGAACGACACCCGCTCCGCCCAGGCCGCCACCGACCTGATCGCCGAGCTGGGCGGGCCCAGGGCGTGGGCGGAGGGCGTGGGGCTGGTGCCGGTCGCCTCGTTCACGGTGACCAAGCTGCGCTGGCTGGCCGAGCACGAGCCAGGCAACGCGCGCCGCACGGCCGCCGTGTGCCTGCCGCACGACTGGCTCACGTGGCGGCTGTCGGGCGCGCTCGGCTCCGGCCTCCCCTTCGACGTGGCGGCCTGGGAGAGCGCGCCGCTGCCGCCGCTGTCCCTGCTGACCACCGACCGGGGCGACGCCTCCGGCACCGGCTACTGGTCGCCGGCCACCGGCGCATACCGTACAGACCTGCTCAAGGCGGCCTTCGGCGCGGTTCCGCTGCTGCCCAGGGTGCTCGGGCCCGCCGAGCCCGCCACCGAGGGCCCGGTGCTGATCGGGCCGGGCACCGGCGACAACATGGCCGCCGCGCTGGGCGTGGGCGCCAGGTCCGGTGACGTCGTGGTGTCGCTGGGGACGTCCGGCACGGTGTTCGCGGTCGCGGAGGCGCCCACTGCCGATCCCACGGGCGCCGTCGCGGGCTTCGCCGACGCCACGGGGCGCTTCCTGCCGCTGGTGTGCACGCTCAACGCCGCCCGGGTCCTCGACGCCGCCGCCCGCATCGCCGGGGTGGGGCTCGACGAGCTGAGCACCCTGGCCCTGCGGGCGCCCGCGGGGGCCGACGGGCTGACGCTGGTGCCGTACCTGGAGGGTGAGCGCACTCCCAACCGGCCCACGGCCACCGGTTCCGTGCACGGGCTGACGCCGGCCACCTCGACCCCGGCCCACCTGGCGCGGGCGGCCGTCGAGGGCATGCTGTGCGGCCTGGCCGACGCGCTCGACGCGCTGGCCCTGCGGCCGGAGCGGGTGCTGCTGATCGGTGGGGCGGCCCGCTCCGAGGCGGTCCGGCGGATCGCGCCCACCGTCTTCGGCGGGCCGGTCACGGTGCCGCCGCCCGCCGAGTACGTCGCCGACGGCGCCGCGTACCAGGCGGCGACGCTGGTGACCCGGCCCGAGTGGCGTTCTGCCGACGTGGAGACGTACGAGGGGGCGGCGGTGCCCGCCATCCGCGCCCGCTACGCGCGCGCCACCGAGCACGTCCTCGAGTCAACGACTCGGGCCTGAAACTGAAGGCCCGAGCTTGCAGCTCCTCGTCCTGACTGGAGGTCAGGTGTCAGGCCGCGTTCGGCTGGTTGACAGCAGCCCAGCCCACCACGCCGCG
>NZ_JBVJIM010000035.1:0-89955 GCF_055586305.1 Nonomuraea sp. NPDC051298 | reverse complement strand
GTTGCACAGGCGCAGCGTGTCCGCCAGCGCCGCTTCCTGGGCGGGCGTGGGGAAAAGCCGCACCTGCACAACGAATTTCACGCTGCGAACTTTACCATTACTCGAACAAACGTGCGGCACCGTAAGCGATTCCTCCCGGACCTGAAGGACCGGGGTTCCTCGCCCGCTGCCGCTGAAAGGATTAAATTTCTCGCCACCTGGCCAGCTCATCATGCTCATCGCGGCATTTCCACCCATGAACGGCTACTTCCGGCCCGGTTTCCCGGGTGAACGACGGCTTCCCGTGGCTCCCCGTGGCTCCCCGTGCGCTGTGTCGTGGGCGTCCGCATCCGGACGCCCGCCCGCGTGCGCCTCGGCTGAGATCGGCCGGGCGCACGATCTATAGTCGCCCCTATGGATCTCGGCATCTCGGGCAAGGTCGCCCTCGTCACCGGTGGCAGCGCGGGCCTCGGGCTCGCCGCGGCAAGGAGCCTCGCGCGGGAGGGCTGCGACGTCTGCGTCTGCGCCCGCGACCCGGAGCGGCTCGCCGACGCGGTGGTGGAGCTGCAGGAGTTCGGCAAGGTCGTGCACGCGGTGCTGGCCGACGTGGAGGACCCCGACTCGGCCAGGCGCGTGGTCGAGGAGACGCGCGAGGTGCTGGGCCCGGTCGACATCCTGGTGGCCAACGCGGGCGGGCCGCCCCCTGGCCGGTTCGACGAGGTCGGGCTCGACGACTGGGACGTCGCCGTGCAGCGCAACCTGCTGGCCACCGTACGCCTGGCGCACGCGGTGCTGCCCGAGATGCGCTCGCGCGGCTGGGGCCGGATCGTCACGATCACCAGCAGGTCGGCCCGCGAGGCGCTCGACGGGCTGGTGCTGTCGAACGCGACGCGCTCGGCCGTGGCGGGCCTCGTGCGGACCCTGGCCAGGGAGGTCGGCCGCGACGGCGTACGCGTCAACAACGTGCTGCCCGGGCCGATCGAGACCGACCGGCTGCGCGACCTGTCGGGCGGAGAGGAGGCGATGCGGCGGCGCGGCGACGGCGTGCCGGTCGGCCGCATCGGGCGCCCCGAGGAGGTGGGCGACGTGGTGGCGTTCCTGGCCAGTGAGCGGGCGTCGTACGTGAACGGGGTCTCGCTGCTGGTGGACGGCGGGGAGTCGCGCGTCATCGCCTGATGAGCGTCGCCACGACCGTCCCTGCCCAGCTTTCGTCGTCGTCGGGGAGCGGCACGAAGCAGGCCAGGTTCGCCCGGTGGAAGCAGGCGCCCATCAGCAGCGAGGCGGCGGCGCCCGCGTCGATGGCGGGGTCGAGCCGGCCGCCGCGCTGCTCCGTGCGCAGGATCTCGGCCAGCGCCAGGATCGGCAGGTGCGGGCCCGCGCCCGCCTTGGCCAGCATGGCCCGGAACCCCGCGATGAGCGGCGGATCGCCCAGCACGCCGCCGCCGATGGCCGCGGTCCTGGCGTAGAAGCGCAGCGCCGCCAGCGCGAACGCGGTGAGGTTGGCCGCCACGTCGCCCCTCCCGACGCTCTGCCGCAGCTCCGCCAGGGCGGGGGCGAGCGCGGGCAGGCGTTCAAGGAGCACCGCGAGGAACAGCTCCTCCTTGCCGGCGAAGTGCTTGTAGATCAGCGCCTCGGAGCAGGCGGCCTGGACGGCGATCCGCCTCGTGGTGGCCCCGGCGATGCCGAACTCGTGAATCGCCTGCTCAGCGGCGTCGATGATGCGCTCGCGCGTGCCCATCCGCCCATGATATGAGCGTGTGCTCAGCATACCCGGGTACGTGACATCCTTCCTTTAAGGACTGGATTCGAAAGGGCGTTGGGTATGGACAAGCCGGTCATCGTGACGGTGGACGACGATCCAGGCGTCTCCCGGGCAGTCGCCCGCGACCTCAGACGCCGTTACGGGCACGAATACCGCATCGTGCGCGCGGAGACGGCGCTCTCCGGCATCGACGCGGTCAAGGAGATGCGGCTGCGGGGCGACGAGGTGGCGGCGATCCTCGCCGACTACCGGATGCCCCAGATGAACGGGGTGCAGTTCCTGGAGGCCGCCATGGACCTCTACCCCTACGCGCGCCGGGTGCTGCTGACGGCCTACGCCGACACCGACGCCGCCATCCAGGCGATCAACGTGGTCGACCTCGACCACTACCTGCTCAAGCCGTGGGACCCGCCGGAGGAGAAGTTCTACCCGGTGATCGACGGGCAGCTCGACGCCTGGATGCGCACCGACCGGATCGAGCAGGCCGAGCTGCGGGTGGTGGGCGACCGGTGGTCGGCGCAGTCGTACCAGGTGCGTGACTTCCTGGCGCGCAACCACGTCCCCTACCAGTGGATGCTGGCGGAGGACCCGGAGGGCGCGCAGTTGGTGAAGGCGGCCGGCGAGAGCTGCCACCTGCCGCTGGTGGTGACCGCCGACGGGGTCACGCTGGAGTCGCCCGACCAGGCGGCGCTGGCCACGGCGGTGGGGCTGTCCACGACGCCGGCCACCGACTTCTACGACCTGATCGTGGTGGGCGGGGGGCCCGCCGGGCTCGGGGCGGCCGTCTACGGGGCCTCTGAGGGGCTCAACACCGTGCTGGTGGAGGCGTACTCGTCGGGCGGGCAGGCGGGCCAGAGCTCCAGGATCGAGAACTACCTGGGCTTCCCCGACGGGGTCTCGGGGCAGCAGCTCGCCGACCGGGCGCGCAGGCAGGCGCTGAAGTTCGGGGCCGAGCTGCTGACCGCGCGCAAGGTCACCAACCTGGAGCCGCGCGGGCAGGCCAGGGTGATCGGGTTCAAGGACGGCGGGGAGATCGCGGCGCACGCGGTCATCCTGGCCACCGGCGTCACCTACCGGCGGCTGGAGGCCCCCGGGCTGGAGGACTTCGTGGGCCGGGGCGTCTACTACGGCGCCGCCGTGACCGAGGCGCCGGCCTGCGAGGGCACCGAGGTGTTCATCGTCGGGGCGGCCAACTCCGCAGGTCAGGCCGCCGTCTACCTGTCGGGATTCGCGAGCAAGGTCCATTTGTTGGTGAGGGGTGATGGTCTGGAGAAATCCATGTCTCACTACCTCATCGAGCAGATCGCCGCGATCCCCAACATCGAGGTGCACGTGCAGACCCAGGTGGTCGGCGGTGCGGGCGAGAGCCACCTCGAACGGCTGACGCTGTCCACGAAGGGCGATGAGCGCACGGTGGACGCGCAGTGGCTGTTCGTGTTCATCGGAGCCGAGCCGTACACGTCGTGGCTGGGCGAGACGATCGAGCGCGACCCGCGCGGGTTCGTGCTGACGGGGCCCGACCTGGTGCAGGGTGGGCAGCGGCCGCGCAACTGGCCGCTGCGGCGCGAGCCGTACTACCTGGAGACCAACGTGCCCGGGGTGCTGGCCGCCGGCGACGTACGCGCCGAGTCGATCAAGAGAGTGGCCTCCGCCGTCGGCGAGGGCGCGATGGCCGTCGCGCTCGTGCACCGCTACCTGGAGAAGCAATGACCGACCGACCGATCGCCCCCCAGCCCGACACCGACCAGCCCGACACCGACCAGCCGGGCGCCGGCGAGCTGGGCATCGACATCGACGAGCTGCGCAAGCTCTTCCTGTTCGAACGCCTGACCGACGGGCAGCTCACCAAGCTCGCCGCCAGCGGCCGGGTGCGCGCCTACGCCCAGGACGAGGACATCGTCCGCCAGGGCGACCCCGCCGACTGCTTCGCCGTGCTGATCGAGGGCGAGGTGCAGATGATCAACGAGACGGTCACCGCGGGCACCGTCGCGATGCCCCGGGTGTCGCAGCCCGGCGTCTACGGCGGCGCCACCTCGGCCTACCTCGGCGAGCGGGCCCCCCAGACCTACCAGCACACGCTGCGCGCCACCGCGCCGTCGCGGATCTTCCTGCTGCCGGCCAAGAAGTTCGCCTACATCGTGGCCGAGTGGTTCCCGATGGCGATGCACCTGCTCGACGGCATGCTGTCGGGCGGGCGGATGCAACGGGAGATCATCGACCGGCGGCAGCGGCTGACCGCGCTCGGCACGATCACGGCCGGGCTCACCCACGAGCTGAACAACCCGGCCGCGGCGGCCGTACGGGCGGTGAGCGAGCTGCGTACGCTGATCACGACCTCGCGCTTCCAGCTCGCCCAGCTCGCCCAGGACGGCATAGCGGCCGAGCGGCTGCGCGCGCTGATCGAGGCGCAGGAGGCGTGCACCGCCAACCTGGGCAAGCAGCCGCAGCGCTCGCCGCTGGAGATCTCCGACGCCGAGGACGAACTCGGCGAGGCGCTGGAGGAGCTGGGCGTGAGCGACGCGTGGGAGCTGGCCCCCGCGCTGGTCAACGCCGGTTTCACCACCGACTACCTGCAGAAGATCCGCACCAAGGTGGGCGACGAGCACACGCCAGGGGCGCTGCAGTGGCTGGCCCAGGCCATCGAGATCTCGCAGATGCTCGACGAGGTCACCGAGGCGACCGAGCGCATCACCACGCTGATCCGCTCGGCCAAGCAGTACTCCCAGATGGACCGGGCGCCGTTCCAGCAGGTGGACGTGCACGAGCTGCTCGACAGCACGATCGCGATCTTCCGCGGGAAGATCCCGCCGGGCATCAGCGTGGTGACCGACTACGACCGCACGCTGCCGGCCATCCCCTGCTACGCGGGCGAGCTGAACCAGGTGTGGACCAACCTGATCCACAACGCGCTCGACGCCATGGGCGAGGAGGGCACGCTGACGGTCCGTACGGCGCACGACGAGGACGAGGCCATCATCGAGGTCGGCGACACCGGCCCCGGCGTGCCCGACGCGATCAAAGACCGGATCTTCGAGCCGTTCTTCACCACGAAGAGCGTGGGCGAGGGCACGGGCCTCGGGCTCGACATCTCCTACCGGATCGTGGCCGGGCGGCACGGCGGCGAGCTGAAGGTCCGCTCGGTGCCCGGCGACACCTGGTTCGAGGTACGCCTCCCGCTGCGCGAGCCCGTCGCCACCCCCTGATGCCCTGCCCAGGGGCCCTGCCCAGGGGTTCGGCCGGTCATCGCAGGGTGAGCGGGGTCTCGGCCGCGATGCGGGTCAGCTTCTGCGGGTTGCGGACGTAGTACAGGCCGGTGATGCGGGCGTCCTCGACACTGATCGCCATGACGCCGTCGATCTCGCCGTCCACGCGGATGACGAGTGCCGGGCTGCCGTTGACCACGGTGAGGTCGGCGGTGAGCGTGACTCCGGCCTTCCCGATGCCGCCCGCGATGAAGCGGGCCACCTTGTCGGCGGTGCTGATGGGCCGCGGCGGGGTCTGCTTGACCCCGCCGCCGTCGCTCACCAGGACCACCTGCGGGGCGAGCACGTCGAGCAGCCCCCGCAGGTCCCCGGCTCCGAGCGCGCGCCGGAACGACTCCAGCACCGCCCGCGCCTCACCGGAGGAGACCACCTCGCGCGGGCGGCGGGCGTCGACGTGCCGGCGCGCGCGGTACGCGATCTGGCGGACGGCCGCGGGGCTCTTGCCGACGGTGGCCGCGATCTCGTCGTAGCCGACCTCGAAGACCTCGCGCAGCACGAAGACCACGCGCTCGGTCGGCGACAGCGTCTCCAGGACGAGCATGAGGGCCATCGACACGCTCTCGGCGAGTTCGACGTCCTCGGCCACGTCCGGGGCGGTGAGCAGCGGCTCGGGCAGCCAGGGGCCGACGTACGCCTCCTTGCGGCGCTTCAGGCTGCGCAGGCGGTTGAGCGACTGCCTGGTGGTGATCCGGACCAGGTAGGCGCGCTGGTCGTGCACCTGGTCCAGGTCGGTCCTGACCCAGCGCAGCCAGGTCTCCTGGAGGACGTCCTCCGCGTCGGCCGCCGATCCGAGCATCTCGTAGGCGACGGTGAAGAGCAGGCTGCGATGGGCGACGAAGGTCTCGGTCGCCGGGTCGGTGGCGTGGTCGCTCATCCCTCGGTCTCCTCCGCTGTGGCCGGTCCTGATCCTCCCGCGGCCGTCAGGCGTCGAGGCTGCCGTGGGCCCGCGCGGAGAGATCCTGCCAGTCGGCCCAGGTCTTGAGCCGGTCGGCGTACGCCTGCTGGATCATCGGGTAGAAGCCCTGGCCGAAGAGCACCCGCAGGGGCGGGTGGTCCGAGTCGACGAGCGTGAGGAGCGCCTGCGCCGCCGCGACCGGGTCACCCGAGGGCTGCTTTCCCGCGACCGCGCCGAGGTTCCGGCGCAGACCGTCGTACGCGGGGTCGGTCCGCGCCATGTGGCCGTTGGCGAGCGGATCGGGGTTCCTGCCGTCCTTGGTGGCGAAGCCGCCGGGCTCGATGACGGTCACCTTGACGCCGAAGTCGGCGACCTCGCCGGCGAGGGCCTCGTTCAGGCCCTCGAGGGCCCACTTGGAGGCGTGGTACGCGCCGCCGAGCGGCATGGCGATGACCCCGGCCGCCGAGGACAACTGGATGATGTGCCCCGAGCGCTGCTCGCGCAGGTGGGGCAGCGCCGCCTGGATCACCCACACCGCGCCGAACAGGTTGGTCTCCATCTGGTCGCGCAGCTCCCGCTCGGTCAGCTCCTCGATCGCGCCGATCTGGGCGTAGCCGGCGTTGTTCACGATGACGTCGAGACGGCCGAAGTGCTCCCTGGCCCGCCGCACGCTGTCGAAGACGGCGGCCTTGTCGGTCACGTCCAGCTCCAGCGGGAGCACCGCGTCGCCGTGGGCGGCGACCAGTTCGTCCAGGCTCGCGGTGCTCCGCGCGGTGGCGGCCACCCTGTCGCCGCGGGACAGGGCGGCCTCGACGAACTTCCGGCCGAGGCCACGGGACGAACCGGTGACGAACCAGACCTTGCTCATGATGACACTCCGTCTTCCTGCGGTGGCGGCGGTCCGGGGTCGGCCCGGCCTGCCGCTGTCTGCTGTTACACCCCCAAGACACCTGACCTGGTGACGACATAACACGCACCCGATGTGACCTGTGTCTCTCCCGCGCCGCACGGCACGATCACGGCCAGTGGTCATCCGGCCAGTTGGACCGCCGCCAGGGCGGCGGTGACCGCGCCGCCCGCCACCACCAGGAGTGCGGCGGCCAACGGGAGGCGGGAGAGCAGCCGATGGCCGCTCACCCTGCCCAGCAGGTCCCCGCCGCGCATGACGGCCAGGCCCACCGCGGCCAGGGTGACGGCCATCCCCACGCCGAACGCGGCCACCAGCAGCAGCGCCGTGGCCGCCCGGCCGGACAGCAGACCGGCCAGCAGCAGGAGGAACGCCGACGGCGAGGGCAGCAACCCGCCGGAGACGCCCAGCGTGAACAGGCCCCTCCACGTCAGCAGCGACCCCTCGTGCCCGTGCCCATGGCCGTGCCCGTGCCCGTGGCCGTGGGTCCGGGAGCGGAGGTGGCGGCGGAGGAGGGCGCAGCCCACCGCGAGGACGGCCAGGGCACTGGCCAGTTGCAGCCACTCGGTGACCACCCGGAGATCCGGCGCACTCTCCATGGCGGCCCACCAGATCAGCGCCAGCGCCCCCACCGACACCGTGTGCATCAGGGCCACGACGCCGCCGAGCCGTACCGCGTCGAGCGGCCGGGCCCGGCCGCCCAGGAGGTAGGCGGCGGTGAGGGTCTTGCCGTGGCCAGGCGCGCACGCGTGCCCCGCCCCCGCCAGCAGCGCCAGGAGGAGCGCCAGTGGCAGGAAGCGGTCGAGCAGGGCGGCCAGGTCGCCCGCGGCCTCACCGGTCCCACCAGCGGCACCGGCCCCGTCGGCGGCGGCTCCGGTGAGCCGGACGTCGTGGACCGGGGCGGCGGAGGTGTGCAGCGCGCCCGAGCCCGACGGGGTGACCGACACCGTACGGTAGGCGGCGTCGACGTCGTGCAGCAGCGACACGCGCAACGTCAGCAGGTCGGCGTCGTGGGCGCAGCGGAACCGGGCGACCACGCCGTCCGTACGGGCCGTGACCCCGGTGAGCGGGCAGCCCGCGCCGTCCTGGGAGACCGAAAGCCCGCGGCGTACGTAGTCCTCGATCGAGCCGCCGGCGGCCCGCCGCAGCGCGGCCACGTCGTCGGCGGCGGCCGACCACGTCACCTCGACGGCGGGTCCGCCGACGCTGACCTTCGCCACGGGCGGCGGGCCGAAGGGGTGTGCCCACCCCGGACCCGCCGCCCCCAGCAGGATCAGCGCCGCCACGCCCGCGACAGCGAGCAGGCGGGACAGAACCTTGGTCATTCAGACCGTCACCTGGCCGTCAGCGCGTGGATCGAGCCGTCGTCGGTCAGCGCGAACAGCAGGTTGCCGCTGACCGACAGGGCCGAGGCCACGCCGCCGCCCAGGTCGTATTGGGCCAGCAGCCTGCCGCTCGACCGTTCCAGCGCCACCACCCGGCCGTCCCAGGTGCCCGCGTACACCACGGTCCTGGTGACCAGCGGGTGCATCGCCGGGGATCCTGGGCCGTTGGCCTGGCAGGAGGTGCCCGCGCGCCAGGGGTCGTCCATCGGGCTCTCGCCCGGCAGGTAACCCGTCGGACGCTCCCACACGACCTTGCCCGAGGCCGTGTCGTAGGCGCGGATCACGCCGTCCTGGCCGCCGACGTAGGCGGTGGCGCCCCAGACGGCCGGGCTGGTCACCGGCGGCGGGCCGTACTCGCAGACCGAGGCGGTCCCGAGCGCGGCCTGCCAGGTGATCCTGCCGTCGGCGGCGTGCCCGCGCACACCACTGGCGGTCGCCGTCACCAGCCCCGAGTCGGTGAAGGCCGGGGAGGACTGCGAGTAGATGTCGCCGCCGGTGTCCACCGTCGACACCTGCGCGCAGGTGGTGAGGTCCATCGCGATCAGCGACTGGCTCGAACCCGAGTGCAGCCACGCGGTGGTCGAGCCCGGCCGCCTGATCGCCGTGCTGTGGAACTCGCCCCACGCGACCGGCGCGGTGAAGCCGCCGGGCAGCAGCTCACCGGTACGGGCGTCGCGGCAGCGCACCACGTCCCACTCCTGGTAGACCGCCACGGCGCGGCCCTGCGGCAGGTCGAAGACGCTGACGGGGCCGCCCGCCCTGCCGTACCTGCGTACGCTGGTGGGCTTGACCTCCTCGGCGTGGATCGCCTCCCAGGCCACCTTGCCGGTGTCCGCGTCGAGCGCGTAGACACGGCCGACCCCAGTGGTCAGGTAGACCTTGCCGTCGTGCACGGTGGGGAAGGACTCCGCGTCGCCGTCGAGGTAGGTCCGCCACACCTCACGCCCGGTACGCGCGTCGTAGGCGAGCATCATGCTGTACGGCGAGGCGAACGCCTGCGAGGCGACGATCACCTTGCCGTCGTGCACGGCGGCGCCGTTGAGATGGAACTGCTCGCCCGTGTTCGCGGCCCAGCGCAGGTCCAGGGCGCTGCCCGGGTCGTCGGCGGCCGCCGAGCGCCCGAGTTCGTCGCCGCCCTGGCGCGTCCAGTCCCCGCCCGGCGCCGGACTGGCGACGCGGGCGTCGGCCCGCACCTCGAAGGAGGTGCGCACCTGCGGGAACCGCTTGCCCTCGGTGTCGACGACCTGCAGCTCGGCCGTGTACCTGCCGGGGTGCAGGCCGGTGATGCGGTCGCTGACCCTGGTCCAGGAGACGTGCGCGGCCGGGCACGCCTCGCCCGGGTAGCAGTTGACGATCCCGCCTGGCCGGGTGCCGGCGCCGAAGCGCAGGCCCTTGCGCTGCTGGGCCACCTTGCCGTTCGAGGAGCGGATGGTGAGCGTGGCGGCGGCCGGGGTGCGGCCGTCGTCCTCCGCGTAGATCTCCAGCGGGACGCCCGCCTTGGCGCCGTGCAGGCTGCCCGACGCCGGGCTGACCAGAGAGACGTCGTCGTTGACGCCGAACTGGCGGCGCGTGGCGGTCACGTAGCCCTGGTCGGCGCCGGTGATGCCGCTGAAGTCGAGGATCTTGTAGTCGGGGCGGGCGGCGTCGATGCCGTACATGCCCATGTTGTTGACCTCGACCGAGCGCTTGAAGGCGCCCCTGCGGTACTCGGCCTGCTGGTTGTGCCCGGCCGCGAACATGCGCACGTCGTACTTGGCCAGCTCGTCCACGGTGGGCTGCATGCCCGCGCCCGGGCCCCAGCGGGTGAACAGCGACCGGTGCGCGAACACCAGCACCTGCTTGCCCACGGCGTGCCTGGCCAGGTCTTCGCGCAGCCAGGCGAGCTGGGCCGAGAGCCCGCGGGTGTCGTTGTCCTCCAGCACGACGACGTGGCGGCCGTTGCGGTCGAAGCTGTACCACTCCGGTCCGACGTTGCGCCGCCAGTACTCCACGGCGCCGGCGTACCCGCTGGAGGTCTCGGTGCCGCCCATGTCGTGGTTGCCGATCACCGGGTAGAAGGGGTGGCCCAGCCCGCCGTTCCGCAGCCCCTTCCGCAGCACGTCGTAGCCGCCCTGACGGCGGGCCACCTCGGCGTAGTCGGTGACGGTGAGGTCTCCGGTGGAGACGGTCAGCGTCGCGCCGTCGACCTCGGCCATCGCCTTGACCTGCCCGGTCCAGCGCGGCTCCGAGTCGGCGTACTCGGCGTCGGTGCGGTTGCCGACCTCGGGGTCGGAGACCATCAGCCAGGTCTCCTCCGGGTCGGCCGCCGCCCTGGTCGGCACGAGCGCGAAGTCCAGCTCGGCCGCGTCCTTCACCTCGTTGAAGAAGCGCGGGACGTAGTCGTCGCGCAGCACGGGCTGGTAGCCGTCGGGCGAGACGATCTGGACCAGGTCGGTCTCGCGCCGGTTGCGGTCGACCTGGAGGCTGTACGACCCGTCCGCGCCGGTGGTGGCCCAGACGGCGCCGTCGGTGACCGAGACGCCCTTCATGCCGCGTTCGCCCTGGTCGCGCCGGCCGTCGCCGTCGCGGTCCTCGTACACCACGCCCTTGACGGTCACCGGGTCCGCGCCCGCGCCCGTCAGGGTGATCGTGACGGGGGCGCTGAGCTGCTCGTATCCGTCGTTGTAGAGGAAGTACGCGGTCCACTCGCCCGCGCCGAGCGCGGAGGTGCTCAGGGTGACCTGGCCCGAGGACTCGGGGGCCCGTACCCAGACGCGGGAGTAGTCCACGCCCGGCTTCTCGCCGGCGGCGTAGATGCCGACCCAGTTCAGCGCGTTCGGCCGGTCGGTGCCGTAGGCGAAGGTGACCGGTTGACCGGCCCTGGGGTTGGCGGTGACGAGCGTCAGAGTGCCCGCCGCGCTCGGCGTGGCGCCGTCGGGGCCGGGCGTCGCGGCGAAGGCGGTCTGCGGCGCGAGCACGGCCAGGCCGACCGTCGCGGCGACCGCGACCTTCACCGATCCCTTGCCTGGGCTCCGGCGTACGACGCCTGGGGCCCGGCGTACGACGCCGATCGCCGCGAGCAGCAGGACGGCGAGGAGCGCCAGAAGCCACGGCAGGCCGGGCCACGCGGGAGCCTCGGGCGTGTGCGCGCCCCCGGCGTCGAGGACCGGAGCCTCCGCCGTGACGAGGGCGGCCATCCCGTCGAACTCCGCGATGACCTCCGTGAGGCCCGCCTCGCCCAGCAGCGGCGCGAGATCGATCGAATCCAGGGCACAGGACCAGGCCAGCTCGACGACCACGCCACCGGGAACACCGTTGCCGTCCCCGGCGACACCGTGCGCGCTGACCGGGCACGGCCCCTGCAGCAACCCGGCCGCCCAAGCCCCGGCCCGCTCCGGGCTCACCACGTCCTGATGGACGATGAGCCGCCCGCTCGCGATCCCCTGGTTCGACGCCACGACCAACTCGGCGTGCTCCCGGGTCAGGTGCGCGGAGGCCGGACCTGTACACAGAGTGATACCTGCGATGACCCCCAGGAACAGCACAAACGCCTTCCACGGGGGTGGTAATTGCCTAGACATGTAGGGCAGGCTAGGCGCGCCGCCATACCGGCATAAGGGTGCTTATTCAGACATACTGAACAATTCACCCGCAGCCTGCCCGCCGTTCATGGCCAGCTTTCCTCGCCCGCCCGCCCGGACGGAGCCGGGGCCGCGAGGGCTGTGATACGCTCCCAAGCGAGCGCTTGGTTCACCGTTGAGGGGCGGCCGCCGCATGAAGTTCTCGACCTTCCACCTCTTCCACCGCTTCGACGGCCAGAGCTTCAAGGACGTCTACGACTACCACCTGGAGCTCGTCGAGCTGGCCGAGGAGCTGGGGTTCGACGGGGTGCGGCTGGCCGAGCACCACTTCCGCGACTACGGCGTGGTGCCCAACCTGTTCACCGTGCTCGCCCACGCCGCCGCCCGCACCGAGCGCATCCGCCTGGGCACCGGCATCGTCGTGCTCCCCCTGCACAACCCCGTCCACGTGGCCGAGGAGGCCGCGCAGGTCGACGTGCTGTCCGGCGGGCGGCTGGACCTGGGGATCGGCAGGGGATACCAGAGCTTCGAGTTCGAGGGGTTCGGGATCGACCTGGCGGAGGCGCGTGACCGGTTCAACGAGGCGCTGGAGGTGATCCTCGGGCTCTGGACGCGGGAGGCGTACCAGCACGAGGGGAAGTTCTACCGGACCGGCTCCGAGGTCTCGCTCGTGCCCAGGCCACTCCAGACCCCGCACCCGCCGCTGCACGTCGCGGCCGTCTCACCGGAGACCGTCACCATGTACGCCGAGCGCGGCCTGCCCGTCCTGGCCGACCCGGCGGCCACGTTCCGCAAGGTCGTCAAGGCGGCCGAGACATGGCGGGAGACGGCCGCGCGGGCCGGGCACCCGCCGGGCGCCGAGCTGGTGGTGGCCCGCAGCGTGTACGTCGCCCCCACCCTCGAACAGGCCCGCGCCGACCAGGCCAGGTTCGAGGCGTCGTTCGACCGTTCGCGCATCTTCAACGAGCGCAGCGCCCCCATCGACCCCAAGACCGGCCGGGCCGCGCAGGGCTTCGAGTTCTACCAGGACCGCTACCTCAAGGGCGGCGCCGTCTCCCCCGACTTCCGGTGGGAGCAACTGGAGGTCATCGGCGACCCGGCGCGGGCGATCGAGCAGATCTCGGTGCTCAGGGACGCGGGGTTCACCAACCTCCTGTGCGACTTCGGCAGCACCCGCCCGATGCCGCTGGAGGACATGAAGCAGGTCATGCGCTTCTTCGCCGCCGAGGTCATGCCCGCCTTCCGCTGACGCCCCCGCCGAGGCCGCGACCGGCGCCTCCCGGCACCCGGCCGAGGCCGCGACCGCCGTCCACCGACACCCCCGCCGGAGGCTTCGATGATCCACAGCCTTTCCCTGTCAGACGTCCTCGCCGACCACGCCCGCAGCCGTCCGCGGGTGACGGCGGTGGTGGACGGCGACCTCCGGCTCACGTACCCGGAGCTGGACGACCGCGTGAGCAGGCTCGCCGCCGCGCTGGCCGGGCTGGGGGTGTCCGGCGGCGACCGGGTGGTGTGGCTGGGCAGGAACGCGTACGCGGTGCTGGAGCTGCTGCTGGCCTGCTCCCGCCTGGGCGCGGTCTGCTGCCCGGCCAACTGGCGGCAGTCGCGGGACGAACTGCGCTTCGTGCTCACCGACCTGACCCCGGCGGCCGTCGTCTGGGAGCCCTCCGAGGCCGTCGAGGCCCTGCGGGATCACGGGACGACGTGGATACGGGCGGGCGAGGAGTACGAGCGGCTGATCTCCGGCGCCGTCCCCCGGGACTTCCCCCAGGCCGACGACGCCGAGCCGGTCCTGGCCCTCTACACCGCCGCCTTCGGCGGACGCCCGAGCGCCGCCCTGCTCAGCAGTGCCGCCCTGGTCGCGCACGCCACGTCCCTGCTGGTCGTACGGCAGATGGAGCCCGGCTTCACCTTCCTCAACAACGGCCCGCTCTTCCACGTCGGGACCATGATGTTCTGCCTGGCCACCTTCCAGATCGGCGGCACGAACGTCTTCACCCCCGCCTTCGACCCCGGGGAGGTCTGCCGGCTGATCGACGCCGAGCGGGTGACGCAGGCGTTCCTGTTCGGGCAGATGATCGACGCGGTGGCCGAGGCGAACACCGACGGCAAGTACGACCTGTCGTCGCTGAGGTTCGTCTCCCACTCCGCCGAGTGGGACGACATGATCACCGTGGACGACTCCCCCTGGTGCCGGAGCAAGATGGGCGGCTACGGGCAGACCGAGGTGGGCGGCATGCTCACGTTCCTCGGGCTGGCGGAGGGCGGGGCGGGGTTCGCGGGGCGGCCGTCGCCGCTCGTGCAGGTGCGGATCCTCGGGCCGGACGGCGGCGAGGTCCCGGTGGGCGAGGTCGGGGAGATCTGCGCCCGCGGCAAGACCCTCTTTTCCGGATATTTCGCCCGACCCGACTTAAATGCTGAAAAAACAAGGCACGGCTGGCACCACACTGGCGACCTCGGCCGCCGCGAACCCGACGGGACCATCACCTTCGTCGGCCCCAAGCTCCGCATGATCAAGTCGGGCGCCGAGAACATCTACCCCGCCGAGGTCGAACGCGTGCTCAAGGCCCATCCCGCCGTCGCCGACGCCGCCGTCATCGGCGTGCCCGACCCCGACTGGCACCAGGCGGTCAAGGCCGTCGTGGTGCTCGACGCCGGCGCCACGGCCACGCCTGACGACCTGGTGGAGCACGTCAGGACGGCGCTGGCGGCGTACAAGAGGCCCCGGCACGTGGTGTTCGCCGACACGATCCCCAAGCGTGGCTTCACCCCCGACTACGACGCCCTGGACGCGGCGCACGGCGGCGGCAACTACCCGGGCTCCTGACGCAGGGGCAGCCCCGCCTCCAGGTGCGCCAGCGCCCGGTCCAGCTCGGCGGGCGCGTCGAGGTCCGGGTCCTTCACCCAGTCGAGCCAGACTCCCATGATCACCCCGATGATCGCACCGGTGACGTTGCGGATCTCCGGGTCGCCTGGGTCGCGCCCTTCGCGGGCGGCGAGCATCTCGTTGAGGCTCCTGAGCACGCCGGTGATGTTGTCGAGGCTCGCCGCCCACAGCTCGGGCGCGGTGAGCATGAGCCGCTCGCGCTCCAGGCTGTCGAGGCGTTCCTCCGGCGTCTGGGCCTCGATCACCGCGCGCATGGCCATCCGCACGGCCGGGATCGGCGGCACCTCGGGCGGCAGCTCCCGCAACGCCTCCACGAACGGCGGGAACTGGTCGACCATCACCAGGTCCTCCTTGGTCGCGAAGTAGCGGAAGACGGTGCTGGGCGCCACCTCCGCGGCCTCCGCGATCTGCTCGACCGTCGTCGCGGCGTAGCCCTGCTCGCGGAACAGCCGCAGCGCCTCCTTCTGGATCGACGCCCGCGTCTTGGCCTTCTTGCGCTCGCGCAGCCCCGGTCGGTCGTTCATGTCTCCGCATTCTCGGGCGTGCCGCGGCCCGCGTCCACACGAGAGATCATAATTTTTTGCTATACAACTCTCTTTTGAGAGTCTACTCTCAAAATATGCGACTCCCCATGGACCGCGATCCGCGGTGCCCCTTCGACCCGCCCGCCGGGCTGCGCGGCCTGCCGCCGATGGCCAGGCTGGAGTTCTCGGACGGCCATCTGGGCTGGCTGGCCACCACGAGCGAGGCCGCCAGGGCCGTGCTGAGCGACCCCAGGTTCAGCGCCAGGCGGGAGCTGAAGCACCCCGCCGTACGGTTCACCACGCCCGGCGCGGCCGGCCGCCCCGCGCCCGCGGGCTTCTTCGGCGCCATGGACCCGCCCGAGCACACGCGTTACCGCCGCCTGCTCACCGGCCAGTTCACGCTGCGCAGGATGCGCCTGCTGGAGCCGCGCATCGAGCGCGTCGCCGCCGACCACCTCGACGCGATGGTCGCGGCAGGGCCGCCGGCGGACCTGGTGAGCGCGTACGCGCTGCCGATCCCCTCGGTGGTCATCTGCGAGCTGCTCGGCGTGCCGTACGCGGATCACGACTTCTTCCAGGAGCGCAGCCTGCGGATCGTGGCGCCGGACGGCGACGTGGACGGCGCGACCGCCGACCTGGCGGGATATCTGGGCGAGCTGGTGAGCCGCAAGCGTTCCGCGCCGGAGGACGACCTGATCAGCGGCCTCCTCGGCGAGCTGCCCGACGAGGAGCTGGTCACCGTCGCGATGCTCCTGCTCGTCGCGGGCCACGAGACCACCGCCAACATGCTGGCGCTCGGCGTGTTCGCGCTGCTGGAGGCGGGCCGCGGGTACGAGGAGGGCCCGGACGGGACGGACACGGTCGAGGAGCTGCTGCGCTGGCTGTCGATCGTGCACCTCGGCGCGCCCAGCAGGGCCGCGCTGGAGGACGTGGTGGTCGCGGGCACGCGGGTCGGCAAGGGCGAGACGGTCGCGCTGTCGCTGCCGATGATCAACCGGGACCCGGCCGTGTTCGCCGATCCTGACGTCCTCGATCCCGGGCGCGAGGAGGCCCGCAGGCACCTGTCGTTCGGCCACGGCGTGCACCAGTGCCTGGGGCAGCAGCTCGCCAGGCTGGAGCTGCGCCTCGGCCTGCGCGCGCTGTTCGAACGTCTCCCCGGCCTGCGGCTGGCCGTGCCCGCCGCCGAGGTCCCGCTGAAGCAGCACGCCGCCGTCTACGGGGTCGCGAGCCTCCCCGTCACCTGGTCACAGGATCGCTAGCGGGGTGAGCGGGCTGCCGGTGCCGCCCTCGATCCGCAGCGGCGCCGCCACGAACACGAACTCCGTACGCCCGCGCGCCGCCAGCTCCTCCAGCCAGAGCAGCTCGATCAGGTGGATGCCGTGCCGGTGGAGCAGGAGGAGGTGCAGGTCGTCCTCCAGGGGCTCCTCGGCCCGCCCACGGGCGTCGAGGGCGCCGATGGCGGCGTTGTCGCAGGCCACGGCGGCCACGTCGTGCGCCGCCAGCCAGCGGCCCGCCTCGGCGGACAACCCGGGCTGGCCCGACCAGTACTCCTCCCGCGAACGTTCCCAGACCACCGGCCAGCCGGTACGGATCATCGCCACGTCCCCCGGGCGCGGCGTGGCCAGCTCCGCCAGCAGCCCGGCCGGGATCCGGTGCCCGGCGGGCAGGTGGTCGAGCCCGAGCCGCCTGGGCACGTCGTACAGCACGCCTCTGGCCACCACGCCGCCCACGTGCTCGATGCCGCACCTGGTGGCGCCGTAGGAGCGGACCCGGGCGGCGGGGTGGCCGTTGTAGAGCCGGTCGCCCGACCACATGTGGCACAGGGCGTCCATGTGGGTGGTGGTGCCGTGGTGGGTGACGACCAGGGCGTCGTCCGCCACCCGCAGTCCCGCTCCGACCGGCCTGGCTCCCGCCGCGTAGTCGCCACCGTCCACGGACATGAAGTGCTGCGGCAGCGGACGGCCCGGCAGGTGCGGGACCGTCGTGGGCGCGGGCGAGGAGGTGGCGCCCCTGATCGGCATGGCCAGGCTCAGCACCTCGCCCGTGGACGCGCTGCGCAGGGCGTCGAGGACCACGTCCGGGGTGAGGAGGTTGAGGGTGCCCCGCTGATCGTCTGGGCCGAATCGTCCCCAGTTGTTAGGCTCGTTCACCAAGTAAGCGCTTCCTTTCTCGTGGAGGTCCGATGCACTGCGATCCGCGTTTCGCCCGCGTGCGCGAGGTGTTCGAACGGCATTTCGCCGACGGCGAGGAGCTGGGCGCCGCCTTCGCCGTCTACCTGGACGGCGAGCTGGTCGTGGACCTGTGGGACGGCGTCGCCGACCGGCGCGCCGGACGGCCCTGGGAGCGCGACACGCCCGTCTTCGCCTACTCCTGCACCAAGGCGGTCACCGCCGCCGTGCTGCTGCGCCTCGCGGAGCGGGGGGCGGTGGACGTGGGCGCGCCGGTCGCGGAGGTGTGGCCGGAGTTCGCGGCGCACGGCAAGGAGGCGGTCACCGTCGAGCACGTCCTCACCCATCAGGCGGGGCTGCCGGTGGTGGAGGAGCCGGTGCCGGTGGAGGAGTTCGAGGACCATCCGGCGATCGCCGCCCGGCTGGCCGGTCAGGCGCCGCTCTGGGAGCCGGGGTCGGCGCACGGCTACCACGCGCTGACGTACGGGTTCCTGATCGGGGAGGTGGTCAGGCGGGTGACCGGCACGTCGGTGGGCGAGCTGGTGGCGGGCGAGATCGCCGGGCCGCTGGGGCTGGAGCTGTGGGTGGGGGCGCCTGAGCCGGTGATCGCCCGAGCGGCGCGACTCAAGGCAGCCGACCGTCCCGCCCCCGCCCCCGCCCCCGCCGATCCCGAGTCCCCCGGGCTTCGGGTGACCGAGGCCGCGGCGGACGGACGCCCGCGGGACGTCCTGGCCGAGATGGCGCGGGCCGCGCTCGACCCGCACAGCCTCATGAACCGCGCCCTCGGCAACCCCGGCATCCACCTGCTCAAGGGCGGCGCGAACCACCCGGTGATCCTGCGTACGGGCTGGCCGGCGGCCGGGGTGGTCACCACCGCCCGCGGGCTGGCCGGCTTCTACCGCGGGCTGCTCTCCGGCGAACTCCTGCGCCCCGAGACGCTCGGGGAGGCCCTGCGTCCCCGGGTGGACGGTCCCGACCGGGTCCTGTGGCTCGACACGTCGTTCGGGCTGGGGTTCATGCGGCCGTCCCTGACGTTCCCGATGCCGTCGAAGAGCGCGTTCGGCCACTCGGGCATGGGCGGCGCCGTCGGCCTGGGCGACCCGGAACGCGGCCTGGCCATCGGCTACGTCATGAACAGGATGGCGAACGCCCTCTCCGGCAACCTGCGCGGACTGCGCCTGGTGCAGGCCGTCTACGACGCGTTGTGACCGCATGGCCGGTCAGTGCATGGTCACGCCGCCGCTCACCGACAGGGTCTGGCCGGTGATGTAGGCGGCGCGATCCGTACAGAGGTAGGCGACGAGCCCGGCCACGTCGGCGGGGGTGCCGAGGCGGCGCAGCGGGATGCCGCGCGCGATCCGGTCCACCAGCCCGGGTTCGGCCTCGGAGACGCGGCGCAGCATCGGGGTGTCGGTGGGGCCTGGACAGACCACGTTGGAGGTGACGCGGGCTCTGGCGGCCTCGCGGGCGAGCGTCTTGGCCAGGCCGAACAGGCCCGCCTTGGTCGCCGCGTACGCACCCTCGCCGCCCGAGCCGGCCCTCGCCCCGTCGGAGGAGACGAACACCAGCCGCCCCCACCCCCTGGCCATCATGCCCGGCAGCAGCCGCCTGGTCAGCAACATCGGCCCGCGCAGGTTGACCCGCCACATCAGCTCCCAGCCCGCCGGGTCGCTCTCGGTGAACGGCTCCACGATCGACACCCCGGCGTTGTGCACGACGATGTCCACCTCCCCCGCCGCGTCCCCGAACTCCGCCACCGCCCGGGGCGAGGCCAGGTCCACGGGCAGCGCCCGCGCGCCGGGCAGCCCGGCCGCGACCTCCGCGGCGCGCGGCAGGTCCACGTCGGCGACCACCACCTGTGCGCCGAGCGCGGCCAGGTCGGCGGCGATGGCGGCGCCGATCGCGCCCGCGCCCCCGGTGACCACGGCCACCCGTCCGTCCAGCCGCAGCCCGTCCATCACGCCCCGCCCTCGGTCGGGTGGCTTCCTGTCGGCGGCCCGCCGCTCGGTCGCCTGCTCACTTCCACGCCTCCACCAGGCCGGCCGCCGTCGTACGGGTGGCGAGGAGGCTGACGGTGTGCTTCATGACGGCCCGCGCGTACTCCTCGGGGATGCCCGCGACCGCGTCCGTCACCACGGTCACCCGGTAGCCCAGGTTGACGGCCTCCAGCGCCAGGCCGGGGATGCCCAGGTTGAGCGAGACGCCGAGCGCGACGACGTCCGAGACGCCGAGCGAGCGCAGCGTGGTGTCGAGCGAGGTGCCGGTGAACGGCGAGAAGCCGTGATGGCGTCGGCTCTCCAGGTCGCCGCCGTCGCACAGCTCCGGGACGACCTCCGTGGCGGCCGTGCCCTCCAGCATGTGAGCGGGGTCCTTGAGGAGGGAGACGATGAAGGGGCAGTTGCCGGCGTGCGACCCGGCCCGGTCGGGACGGAACGCGGCCGTGCAGTGGACGACCGGGAGACCGGCCCGCCGGGCGGCTCCGAGCACGCGTCCGGCGTTGCCGAGGACGTCGTGACGCGCGCAGGCATCCACCAAGTCCGGAAATTTCGTGAGATCGCCGACGACACCCCGCTGCATCTCCATCACCAGCACCGCCACCCGCCCCACCGGCGACCTCCATCACGCTTAGCCGAGCGCTTGCTTGGGCAGCATAACACCGGCACTCAGCGTCAACCCCGCTCAACGGGGGGCGAAATTTGTGCGGTCGTGACAACCCGAACCCCGGGTGAGACCGTCGAATCGAAGACGGGCATCGCCTTCTGGGGGTTGGACTTGGTCCCTGGTTACCGTGAAGTACGCCAGCTCGGCGCCGGCCGCACCGGCCGCGTGTTCCTCGCCACCTATCAGTCGACCGGCGCCTACGTGGCGATCAAGTACCTGAACGCCACCCTGCGCAGGGACGCCGAGTTCATGGACCGCTTCCGAACGGACACCCACCAGCTCGTCGAGATCGACGATCCTGACGTGGTACGCCTCTACGAGTACGTCGAGACCCCCACCAGGGCGGCCGTGGTCATGGAGCTGGTGGACGGCGTGTCGCTGCGCACGCTGCTGGCCGAGCACGGGCGGACCAGCCCGGAGGCGGCGCTGGCCGTGGTCAAGAGCACGCTGCTGGCCCTGGCGGCGGCGCACGAGCGCGGCGTGGCGCACCGGGACGTCCAGCCGGGCAACATCCTCGTCCAGGCCGACGGCACCAGCAAGCTGGCCGACTTCGGCGTCGTGGTGCACGCCGAGGAGCCGGGCGTGCCCGCGGGCAGTCCCGCGTACATGGCGCCCGAGCTGTGGGCCGAGGGCAGGACGGGGCCGCCGGCCGACGTGTACGCGGCGGCGTGCGTGTTGTTCGAGGCGGTCAGGGGGCGGCCGCCGTACCGGGCGGACAGGGAGGGGGAGGACGGCGAGCCGGACGTGCCCGCGCTGCGCGACCTGCACCTCGGGCAGCCGGTGCCGCTGGAGGTGGCCCCGGACACGCTGCGCGACCTGCTGAAGCGGGGCCTGGCCAAGGACCCGGCGGCCCGCTACGGCTCGGCCCGGCACTTCGCGGCCGAGCTGGAGGAGGACGCGGTCGCCGGGTACGGCCCCGACTGGGAGAAACGCGGGCGGCGGCACCTGGCGGAGCAGGCCACCCTGCTCGCCCTCCGCTTCCCGCTGGCCAGGACGGGCTCCCGGGCCACCGGCGGGCTCAGGGAACGGTTGCTGCGCATGCCCGCCCTGCCGCCGCAACTGTGGGTGGCGGGCGCGACGGTGGCCGCGGCGGCGATCGCGATCGTACTGACCGGCACCGGGCTGCCCGCCGGGCCGGGGGCGATCCTGATCCCGCCGCCCAGGGCCCAGAGCGAGCCCTCCCCCGAGGAGAGCGAGAGCCCACCGCCCCGTACGCCCACCCGGACCGCCGCCGCCCCCCGGCGCACCACCCCCGCGCCCCCTCCCCCACAGCCCACCAGCGGCGGGCAGGACCGCGCGTCCGTAGCGCAGCCCGTCGTGCGCGCCGCCACCATCGTCCGGTGGAGCGGGACGGCGGGGGCGATCGCCGTCTCGGCGGACGGGACGGGGCCGGTGCGGCTGCGCATCGCGTACACGCGGCGGGACGGGGACGACGGGACCGCCAGGACGGTCCGCCAGGAGACCCGCACCTTACGCGGGAACACGGCCTACACCAGCACCGTCGCCTACGATCCCGGTGACGTGGACTGCGGCGGGCAGACGCACGTCGGGATCGTGGTGATGACGGAGCCGGTCGCGGGCAACGGGCCCCAGGTGAGCGAGGCGGCGCTGACCGGCCCCGACTGCCCGTCCCCCGCCCCCACCCCTCCTCCCACTCCCGCTCCCACTCCCTCGACGACCCGCTCGGCCCCGCCCACTCCGGCCCCGGAAGGCAGCACGTCCCCCAGCGCCACCGCGACACCGGCGGGCTCGGGAGCGCCGGTCGCCCGGCCCTCCGGCACCGCCTCCGGGAACCCGCCCGGCACCCTGCCCCAAGACCCGCCTGACACGTTGTCCGGCACCCTGTCCGGCACCTTGTCCGGCACCCTGTCCGGAGACCCGCCTGGGGACCCACCCGGGAGCCCGTCCGGAGACCCGTCTGGGGACCCGCCCGAGGACGCGGCTGGGGACGCGGCTGGGGACTCGTCCGGCACGCTGTTCCGTCGCCCTGACACCTCGTCGGCAGTCACTCTCCCGTCCTCCGGTTCGGAGTCGCTCCCGGCGTGGTGACCGCGCTCGGCCTCGGCAGGAGCGGGCCTTGCCGGTCAACCAAGCGTGCGCTAGCTTGGCAAGCGATGAGCGGTGACATCTCTGCCTACCGGGCCGCCTGCGAGCGCGGCGAGCTGGTCATCCAGCGCTGTACGACCTGCGAGCGCCGCCTCTCCGTCCCCGAGCCGGCCTGCCCCTGGTGCGGCGGCCGGAGCCTCGTCCTCGACCCGGCCTCCGGCGAGGGCGTCATACACACCTACACCGTCGTGCACCGCTCCTTCGCCCCCGGCTACCGGGGCCGCGAGCCCTACGTGATGGCCTGGGTGGACCTGCCGGAGGGCGTGCGGGCGTTCGGGCACGTCGTCGGCTGCCCGCCGGACCAGGTGCGCGTCGGCCTGCCCGTACGCGTGACGTTCCACGACGACCTGCCCCATTGGAGGCCCGCGTGAAGCTGGGCAACGTGCTGATCCCCGTCGCCGACCTGGACGAGGCGATCGCCTTCTACGGACTGCCGGTGAAGTTCCGCGACGGCGACCGGTTCGCCGCGCTCGACGGCGGCGGGGTGACCGTGGCGCTGGCCGGTCCTGACGAGCACGTCACCGCCTCCGCCGCCCCGTCGTACAAGGTGGACGACGTCGCGCGGTCCGTACGGGAGCTGGCGGCGCGCGGGGCCGAGGTGGTGCGGGCTCCCGAGGCAGGGCCGCACGAGTGGCGGGCCGTGCTGCGCGACCCCTCGGGAAACGACTTCGTCCTCTACTCGCCGCTCTGACCCGTCGCTCAGATCCCGCTGCTCTGACCCGCTGTTCCGATCCCGTCCTCTGGTCTGGAGGCACCCCCCATGGCCCGATCCTCCTTCGGCAACTACGGCCACGCGATCCTGACCGCCGGCGCGATGCGCACGCCCGACCGGGTGGCGCTGACGTACTGCGGCGAACAGAGCTTCACCTACGACCAGCTCAACCGGAACGTCAACCGCCGCGCCAACGCCCTGCTCGCCGCCGGGATCACCCCGGGCAGGCGGGTGGCGGCGCTGCTGAACGAGACGTTACGGGTGGCCGAGGTCTACCTGGCGCAGGCCAAGATCGGGGCGGTCACGGCGGCGCTGAACCCGTACTGGCCGGTGGAGACGCTGCGTGCCGTGGTGGCGGCCTCGAAGTGCACGGCCTTCGTGTACGACGCGACCGTGGAGTCGGTGGTCGAGCAGCTCAGACCGTCGCTGCCGGAGGTGACCACGTGGATCGACGTACGCGAGCCGGCCGAGGCGACGGACGCTGAGCCGCCCCTGGCGGGCGCGCACGACGACCCGCTGGCCCTCTACTACACCTCGGGCACGACCGGGTTGCCCAAGGCGGTCGTGCACACGCACGCCTCGTCGCTGGCCACCGCGCAGATCTGGCTGGACGTGCCGCGCGGCCCCGACCCGGTGTTCGGGACGGGCGCGATCATCTGGGGCATCGGCTTCCCCGCCATCGTCGGGCCTGCGCTGTACGCGGGGATGCGGCTGGTGCTGGAGCAGGACTGGGGACCGGCGAACTTCCTGCGTGTAGTCCCGCGCGAGCGCGTCACGCACGTGTCGCAGATCCCGTCGTTCTACGCGGCCCTGCTGGGCTCGCCCGAGCACGAGGGCGTGGACCTGTCGTCGATCCGGGTGATCCTGCTGGGCGGTGAGCCGCTGACGGCGACCATGCTCGACCGGATCAGGGCCAGGCTGCCGGGGGCGGGCGTGTTCTCGTACTACGGGCAGACCGAGGCCCCGTACACGTGCATGGGGCGGGTGGACGACGGCTCCACGCCGCTGGGCTCCTCCGGGCGGGCCCGTACGGGGAACGCGGTGCGCGTCACCGGCCCCCACGGGAACCGGGTGGTCGACGAGGTCGGCGAGATCAACCTGGCCGGGCCGCACCGGATGGCCGGGTACGACGGCCTGCCCGACAGGACGGCGGAGGTGCTGCGCGGCGAGTGGTACGTGGGCGGCGACCTCGGCACGCTCTCCCCCGACGGCGTGCTGCGGGTGCTCGGCCGCAGGGAGGACGCGATACTCAAGGGCGGCATCTGGACCCAGCCCGCCGCGATCGAGGAGGCCGCCTCCGCGCAGGACGGGGTGGCCGAGGCGGGCGCGGTCGGCGTCCCCGAGGGGGCGGCGGAGCAACAGGTGCTGCTGGCCGTCGTGCCCCGGGCCGGGCACTCGCTCGACCCGTCCAAACTGGCCCTGGCCCTGGCCGAACTCCTGCCCGAGCACCAGCGGCCCGACCGCATCGTGGTGGCCGACGAGCTGCCGCACTCCCAGGACGCCTCCGGCGGACCGGGCAAGCTGCTGCGCGGGCAGATCCGCGAGCTGCTGGGGTGAGCGGGCACTCCGCCGCCGGGGAGGGCGCGTACGAGCACGAGGTCAAGGCACTGCTGCGCGCGGCCGGGGTGGCGGTGCCGCGCGGGGTCGTGATCCCCTGCGCGGACCCCGGCCCCGGCCCCGCGACGGCGGCGCGGGAACGGGACGTCGCCACGCCCCGAGAGCCGGACTCCGGGGCGCGGCCTGACTCCGCGCCGACGGAGGAGCCGCGCTTCGGGGCGCGGCTGGACTTCGGGGCGACGGAGAAGCCGGGCTTCGGGGCGCGGCTGGACTTCGGGGCGGCGGAGGAGCTGGCCGAGCCGCTGGTGCTGAAGGCGTACGGGCCGGGGCTGACGCACAAGTCAGAGGCCGGTGCCGTGGTGCTGGGGTTGCGTCACCACCAGCTCGCCGCAGTGGCGGACACCCTGGCGAAGCGGCTGCGGCCCGCGGGCTTCCTGGTCGAGGAGCAGGCCGAGCCCGGGGTCGAGCTGATCGTGGGCCTGGTGCGGGATCCGGCGTTCGGGCCGGTGCTGCTCGCCGGGCTGGGCGGGGTGTGGACGGAGGCCCTGCGCGACACGGCCCTGCGACTCTGCCCGATCTCCGCGACGGACGCGCGGCGCATGCTCGCCTCCCTGCGCGGGGCCGCGCTGCTGGACGGCTGGCGCGGCGGCCCGCCGGTGGACATGGACGCGCTGGTCGAGCTGCTCATGGCGGTGGGCGGCCCTGGAGGGCTGTGGGAGCGGTTGGAGCTGGGCGAGTTCGAGCTGAACCCGGTCATCGCGGGACCTTCCGGGGTGATCGCGGTCGACGCCCGCTACCTTCCGGACGGCATCGCGGCAACCGCCCAACCGAACGGCACCGTGCCCACCGCCACTCCCAACGGCACCGCGCCCACCGGCGTTCCGGGCAGCACCGCACCCACCGGCCCTCCTGACGGTCGCGCTGTGGACGAACCGCCCGTGACGGACTTCCTGCCGCTCTTCGAGCCGAAGGCCGTGGCGGTCGCCGGGGCGTCCACGTCCCGGCCGAACTTCGGGAACATGTTCCTCGGCTTCTACCGCGACGCGGGCGTCCCGCTGGTGGCCGTGCACCCCACGGCGGACGAGGTGGCCGGGGTGCCCGCCGTGCCCTCGCCGGCGGCGGCGGGCGTGGACTACGCCCTGGTCGCCGTGCCGGCCGAGCGCTGCGCCGAGGTGGTGCGCCAGGCGCGCGGGGTGTCGTTCGTGCAGGTGATGAGCGGTGGGTTCGGCGAGGCCGGGCGGCCCCGGCTGGAGGAGGAGCTGGTCGCGGCGGCGCGGGCGGCCGGGACCCGGCTGCTGGGGCCCAACTGCATGGGCGTGTACTGCCCCAGGGGCGGTCAGACGTTCGTCGGCGGCGGGATCGGGCCGCCGGGGACGATCGCGCTGATCTCGCAGAGCGGCGGACTCGCGGGCGAGGTGATCAAGGTCGGGGAGCGGCGCGGCCTGGCGTTCAGCAGGGTCGTCACCGTCGGGAACGCGGCCGACGTCACGCCCGCCGAGCTGCTGCGCTGGCTCGCGCGTGACACCGAGACGCGGGCCGTCGGGCTCTACCTGGAGGATCCGCGTGACGGGCGGGACCTGTACGCGGCGCTGCGGGCCGCCGAGTTGCCCGTGGTGCTGCTGGCGGGCGGGCGTACCGGGCAGGGGCGGCAGGCCGCGGCCTCCCACACGGGCGGCCTGGTGAGCGACCGGCGGATCTGGGAGGCGGTGGCCGAGCAGACCGGCGCGGCGCTGGTGTCCGGTCAGGACGACCTGATCGGCGTGCTGGCGTACTTCCAGGCGCACGGCGCGCGTGCCGTCCGCGGGGAGCAGGTACTGGTGGTGGGGCCGAGCGGCGGTGCGAGCGTACTGGCGGCCGACGCGTTCGACCTGGCCGGGGTGCGGCTCGACCCGCTGCCAGGCGACCGGCTCGACGCGCTGCGCGGGCTCGGGGTGGTGGCGGCGGGGAACCCGCTGGAGGTGCCCGTCGGGCCGCTCGGCCGGGCCGGGCTCGTGGCCGAGGTGATCGGGGTGCTCGCGGGGCCGTACCGGGACGTGGTGGCGCACGTGAACGTCCTCGCCTTCTTCACGTACGGAGGCTCCACGTACGGAGGCGAGGAAAGGGCCGAGCCCCTGTACGTCTACGCGCGCGCCCTGGCGGGAGCCCAGCGGGCCCGCCCCGGCACCAGGATCACCCTCGTCACCAGGAACGGCGAGTGCGCGCCCCCAGGCGTCGAGGACGAGGTCAGGCGGATCGCGGCCGAGGCGGGGATCCCCGTCTACCGGTCCATGGAGGCGGCCGCCGTGGCCGTCGCGGCGGGAGGACGTCATGGGATTGCTTGACGGCAAGGTCGCGCTGATCACCGGCGGCGCGCGGGGCATGGGGGCGGCGCACGTGCGGCTGTTCCTGGAGGAGGGCGCGCGGGTGGTGTTCGGGGACGTGCTGGACGAGGAGGGCAAGGCGCTGGCGGAGGAGACCGGGGCCGCGTACGTGCGGCACGACGTGACGAGCCCGGCGGAGTGGCGGCGGGCCGTGGGGACGGTCACGGACCTGCACGGCAGGCTGGACATCCTCATCAACAACGCCGGGATCCTGAAATTTCGGCGTATCGAGGAGATGTCGCTCGAAGACTTCGACCGGGTGATCGGCGTGAACCTCAGGGGCACCTGGCTGGGGATCAAGTCGGTCATCGACCCCCTGAGGGCCGCCGGGCGGGGCTCCATCGTGAACATCTCCTCGATCGAGGGGTACGTCGGAGCCGAGGGGCTGTCGGCGTACTCGGCCTCGAAGTTCGGGGTGCGCGGGATCACCAAGTCGGCGGCGCGGGAGCTGGCCCGGTTCAAGATCCGGGTGAACTCGGTGCACCCGGGCGCGATCAACACCCCCATGGTCACCGACCCCGACCTGATGAACGCGATCGACGCCGACGCCTTCGCCAAGACCATGGTCATCAAGCGCTTCGCCAAGCCCGTGGAGGTCTCGCACGTGGTCGCGTTCCTGGCCTCCGACCGGGCCAGCTACTGCACGGGCAGCGAGTTCACGGTGGACGGAGGGCTGCTGACGGGCGCAGGGTACTGAGACCTCACCAGAAGGTAGATCTTTTTCTATTAAACCACCTAGCTCCGGACATTTCTGGCAGCATCGCTGACCTGCGGTTTCTAACCCATGGGAGACACGCTTCTCCCTTGAGTGCGCTATGACCTGGGGTTACGACACGATAACCTCACTCATCACGGAAGATGACAGGTCTCCGGTTTTGTCACGCTAGTCAAGGGTTATCCCCCCTTGCCCAAGGCTGCGCGGATAAGGCTGGACTTGCCCGGAAGGCTCCCCCACACTTCCATGACGCCAGAGATCCAGAAGTACATCGAGCTGCTCGAGAGCCAACTCGGCTACTCGGAGAAGTCGGACTCGTACACGAAGTTCGGCGATTGGTACGGCAAGAACATCGAGTTCGACGCCGACTACAGCTCCGCGCCGTGGTGCGACATGTACCTCTCCTGGGCCGCGCACAAGCTCGGCTACGAGGAGTGGATCGGGCAGTTCGCCTGGACGGTGGCGCATGCCAAGTGGTTCAGGAAGCAGGACGCCTGGGGGAAGACGCCCGAGGTCGGCGCGTTCGTCTTCTACGACTGGAGCGGCTCGAACGACATCGACAAGATCGACCACATCGGCGTCGTGACGAAGGTCGAGAACGGCCGGATCTTCACCATCGAGGGCAACATCGACGGCGGCGTGGCCAAGCGCAAGGAACGCGACACGAGCAAGGTCGTCGGGTACGGCTACCCCGAGCGCATCAAGGACCGGCTGGACGAGGCGGCGGCCGAGAAGAAGGCGAAGGAAGCCGAGAAGCGCGCGGAAATCCCGGGTGAGCAGGTCGGACACGTTGGCACGCTCCAGCTCCCCGGGGAGGCGCTCAACTCGCTGATCCCCAGGAGCGACGGGACGCGGCCGGCCCAGGGCCCGCTGGTGGCCGGACAGGGACAGGACCGGATCCAGTCCCAGACGCCCGCGCGGGAGGAGTCGCCGGCCAAGGGGCAGACCGAGGGCCAGACGCCCGAGGAGGCCCAGGGCCGCGCCCAAGCCCAGGCCCCGGCCGCCGAGTCACCGTCGAAGTCTCAGGCGGCGGCCCCGTCAGGCAGGCCCGCGACCTCCTCGGACTCCACGTCGACCACCGGCTCCGCGTCCGCCGCCGACTCCCGCTCGGCCGCGCCCTCAGCCCCAGCCCCAGCTTCAGCCTCGGCCTCAGCCTCGGCCGAGCAGAGCCCGCAGGCCACCGCCTCCGCCGCGCCCGGCACGGTCAAGAAGGGCAAGCACGCCAAACCGGCCACCGCCGACACCGAGGAGGCGACCGGCGAACCGCTCCCCACGCACGCCGACGCCACCGCCACCGGCCCGCTCCCTGCCGTCAACACGCCGACGCTGGTCGGCTCCGCCCTGGTCGCCGCGCTGGCGCTGCTGGCCGTGGCCAAGACCCGCCGCCTGCGCCTGGGCGCCTCCGCCAAGCCCGCCGAGCAGCCGGTACGCCCGTCCCGCGCCAAGGGCCGCCGCCGTCGCCGCAGGTTCGCCGAGGTGCCCGTGACCGTACCCGTGACCGTGCCCGTGACAAGGCCCACGACCGTGCCCGTGGCAGGGCCCGTCACGGCGCCCATGACAGAGCCCAAGATCGAGGCCCCGAGCCGCCCCGTCACCGTACGCCGCACCGCGGTGGAGCTCCAGGACACCGCCGAGCGCCTGGCCGCCGCCACCGCCCTCCGTTCCCTCACCGCCTCAGCCGCCGCCCGCCCCACCACCCCACGCCACGCGGCCCGCTCCGGGGGCGCAGGACACGCCGGAGCGGGAAACGCCGGTGCCGGGCACGCCTGGACCAACGACGGGGCTCGCGACGGGACGCGGCCCGCGAGCGGCAGGGACGCGGCCGGGCGCCGCGCCAGGCACCGGAAGATGCCGCTCGACACCCGCCCGTTCGACCTCGCCACGGACGCGGCCCCGCGCCACCGCACCCCCGCCGACCACCGCCCCGGCCCGGTCAAGAACCCGGCCACGAGCCCGGTCACGAGCCCGTTCACGCCGGCGTTCGACCACGAGCCCTACGAGCCCGACTTCGACGGCGGCCGGTTCCGCTTCACCGACGAGACCGGGCCCCTGGAGGTCGTGCTCGACACGGGACCGCTGCAGCGCGTCGTGGACACCGGCTCGTTCGAGCGCATCCTCATCCCGGGAGCGAGCAGCACGTTCGACGCGTTCTCCCCGCCGAGGACGAGGCGCGGCGACGTGCTCGGCTCCCCCGGCCACCACGGCTCCCCCTATCGGGGCCGCCGACGCCGGCGCTCCGCCGACGAGCCCGCCGCGTTCCAGCACGACACCCCGCCGCGCGGCCGCCGCCACCGCCGGACGGAGGACGAGCGTCTCCTGGTGGCCGCCGCCCCCTCCGGACGTGGCCGCCACCGGGCCTGAACAGGACCGTCGAGCCGAGGACCCGGCGCGGAGCACGCGCGTCCGCGCCAAGGAGGAGTGGCCCCGGCCGTGCCGTACGGCCCGGATGGGCGGGATCGTCACGCGGACGGGTTCGTGACGCCGTACTCGCCGGCGAAGGAGGCCAGCCGGGAGACCGCGTCCCGGCCGCGCGTCCACGGGCGGACGATCAGCCGCTCCACGCCGAGCGCCGCCCAGTCGTCCACCTCCTCAGGCCCCGCCAGCGCGTACGCGTGCGCCGTCACCGGCACGCCCGCCCCCAGCCGGGAGAGCTGAGGTTTGATCGACTCGATCGTGTGCGGCATGCTGATCCACCCGTCGCACAGCCGGGCCGCCCGGCGCAGCGCGGCCGGCGACTCTCCTCCGGCCAGCACCGGGAGCCGTCGCTGCACCGGTTTGGGCTCGAACGCGACCTCGGGGAAGGAGTAGAACCGGCCGGAATGGGCGACCACGGGCTCGCTCCAGAGCCGCCTGACCACCTCGATGGCCTCGTCCAGCCGAGCGCCCCTCGTGTCGAACGGCACTCCTGCCGCGTCCCACTCCCCCCGGTACCAGCCCGCCCCGACGCCGCAGACGGCCCGTCCCGACGAGAGCACGTCCAGGGTGGCGAACGCGCGTGCCGACACGAACGGGTGACGCAGGGCGAGGAGCTGCACGGCCGTGCCGAGCCTGACGCGGGAGGTGAGGGCGGCCAGCCAGCACAGGTACGCGGGCGCGTCGAACAGCGGCGTCGACGGCTTGATCCCCGGGTCCGACGTCCCCGGGTACACCGCCGTGGACAGGTCGGTGGTGAAGACGAGGTGCTCGGGCAGCCACACCGACTCGAACCCCAGCTCGTCGGCCGCCACCGCCACGTCCTTCCAGGCGGCGGGGTGGAGCAGCCCGAGGGGGACGCCGAACTTCACGGGCGCCTCCGTGGCGGGGGGCCGTCGACGACGGCGGCGCGCAGGCGTTCGCGATGGGCGGCGGAGGTGCCGTACGCGCTGGACAGCGACCAGGCCCTGGCGAGCCAGAAGCGCAGGTCCAGCTCCTCGGTGTAGCCGATGGCCCCGTGCACCTGCAGCGCCGCCCGCGCCGCCAGCACGGCCGCCTCCCCTGCGGCGGCCTTGGCCGCGCTCACGTCCCGCCCGGCGACCTCCGCCGAGCCGCCCCTCGCCCCCGCGGCACCCTCGGGAACGCCGCCCGCCGCCACACCGCCCTCCGAAAGGGCGTCCACGGTGAGAGCGGCCCGCCAGACCAGCGGAGCCGCGAACTCCACCGCCACGGCCACGTCGGCGAGCCGGTGCTTGACCGCCTGGAACGAGCCGATGGGCGCGCCGAACTGGATGCGGACCTTGGCGTAGTCGACGGTGACCGCGAGCAAGTGTCTGGCGACCCCGATGAGCTGGGCCGCGGTGGCCACCGTGGCCGCCCGCAGCGCCCGCGCGACCTCGCCCGCCCACTCCGCCGACGCCAGGGCCTCCGACTCCTCGAAGCGCACCTCGAACAGCGGCCGGCACGGATCCACGGCCGGCCGGGGCTCGAGCCGCGCGGACCGCCGGGTGACCAGCCGTGCCCCGCCGTCCCGTACGACCACGAGCAGGTCGGCCAGGTCGGCGTCCGCCGCGTACGCCTGCCCCGGCGGCAGCACGGCCACGGTCACCGCGCCGGAGGCCAGTTCGGGCACCCCGTCCATCAGGTACGCCGCCACCACGGCCGTCTCCACGACCGGCCCAGGCAGGCAGGCCCGCCCGGTCTCCTCCAGCGCGGGCAGCACGTCGATCAGCCGGAGCCCGAGACCGTCGGACTCGGGAGGCCGCAGCAGCCCGAAGAACCCCAGCTCGGCAAGCCGGTCCCAGGCCGGTCGCCGCTCGGCGCGCAGCGCGGCGGGCGGGCAGTGGACGCGCAGCACGTCACGCACGGTCGCGGCCAGCGCGAGCTGCTCGGCGGTGAAGGAGACGTTCATCGCGGCAGCCCCAGGACGCGTTCGGCGACGATCGTGCGCTGGATCTCGTTCGTGCCCGCGTAGATGGGCCCCGCCAGCGAGAACAGGAACCCGTCCAGCCAGCCCGCCGCACCCGCCCGGTCGCCCAGCAGGTCCATGGCCAGGGCGTGCATGCGCAGGTCCAGCTCTGACCAGAAGATCTTGCCCAGGCTGGCCGCCGGCCCGAGTTCCTCGCCGGCCGCGATCCGGCGGGCCGTCCCGAACGTGTGCAGCCGGTACGCCTCTGCCTCCACCCAGCACCTGGCGGCCCGGTCGGTGAGTGCCGGGTCGGCGTCGCGGGCCAGCGCCACGAGCCGGTCGGCGGTGGCCAGGAAGCGTCCCGGGCTGCGCAGGGTCAGGCCGCGTTCCGAGGAGGTGGTGGCCATCGCGATCCGCCAGCCCTCGCCGACCTGGCCGAGCACCATCGGGGCGGGCACGTACACGCCGTCGAAGTGCAGCTCGGCGAAGCCGGGCAGGCCGTCGAGCTGCGCGATCGGGCGTACGCCGACGTCGGACATCGGGAACATGAAGTACGTCAGGCCCCGGTGCCGTTCGCCGGAGGTGCGGAAGAGGCCGAAGCCGTGGGTGGCGTGGGCGGCGCGCGAGCTCCACGTCTTGTGGCCGTACAGGCGCCAGCCGCCGGGCGCGGGCTCGGCGCGGGAGGTGAGGGCGGCCAGGTCGCTGCCCGCCTCGGGCTCCGACCACGCCTGCGCCCACACCTCCTCGCCCCTGGCCATCCCGGGCAGCCACCGCTCGCGCTGCTCGGGGGTGCCGAAGCGCATCAGGGACGGGCCGAGGAGGAAGATCCCGTTCTGGGTGACGCGGGCGGGGGCGCCGGCGGCCCAGTACTCCTCCTCGAAGAGCAGCCATTCGACGAGGGTGGCGCCGCGGCCGCCGTACTCCTCGGGCCAGGAGACGACGGACAGGCGCGCGCCCGCCAGCGTCGCCTCCCAGGCCCGGTGCGCGCGGAAGCCCTCGGGGGTGTCCATCGACGGGAGCGGGCCCGGCACGTGCGCGCCGAGCCAGTCGCGGACCTCGGCGCGGAAGTCCCGCTCGGCCCGGGAGAAGTCGAGATCCACGACACCCAACCTAGCGCACGCTTGGTTGAGTTGCCAGGCCGACGATTGACTCGGGGGTTCGCCTTACGCTGGGAGACGTGCAGGGACTGCTGCTACGGCTCTCAAGCCTCGACGCCGACGCCGAGAGCGCGGTGCGGGTCATCGTCTACTTCGACTCGCTGGTGCGCGACCACGCCAGCGTGCCGGTGCTGCTCGCCGCCACCGCGCGGCTGACCCAGTGCCCGGTCGGCCTGCTCGACGCGGCCACCGGCCGAAGCACCCGCACCTCGCCCGGCGGTCCCGTCGACGCGCACGTCGACGCGCACGCCGCCGTCCCGGCCTCGGCCAGGACGCTCGGCTCCGGGCTCGGGGCGGTCTGGATGGAGCGCGAGGGGCCCGCCCACGGGCTCGACGAGATCGTGCTCGAACGCTACGCCGCCGCGGCGGAGGTCACCCTCGAACGCGCCGCCGCCCTGGTACAGGCCGGGCAGGACCCGGCGCTGGTCGAACTGGCGCTGTCGGCCCAGAGCCGCGAGGCCGAGCAGGCCAGGGCGCTGCGCCTGCTCGGCTTCGACCCGGCCGCGCCCCTTCAGGCGCTGGCGATCGCGCTGCCGGACCGGGGCCTGGCCGCGGGCCTGCGGACGATGGGCCACCACGTACGGGCCGCCACGATCGGCGACACCGAGGCCGTCCTGGTCACCACCACCCTGCCCCACCTCACGATCCGGCGGGAGGGCGGCCGCGGGTCCGCCTCGCCACGGAGGTCGATCGACCTCGGGCCCGAGCTGACCGACGGGGCCAGGGTCGGCATCGGTCCCGAACTGCCCGGCGCGCGGGCCGCCGAGTCGTGGGCGGGCGCCCGCACGGCGCTGCGCTTCACCGGCCCCCACGACCGCGTGATGCGCTGGTCGGAGCTGGGCGCGCTGGCGCTCTTCGCCGACCTCCCCGAGCAGGCGATCGCGGACCTGGACGACGTCCGGGCGATGGCCCGCCTCGGCGAGGAGTCGCGGCTGGCCGTACGCGCGCTGTGCCTGGCGGGTTCGGTGCGGGGCGCGGCCGTCGTCGTGCACCTGCACCACAGCTCGCTGGCCACGCGCATCGCCCGCGCGGAGGCCGTGCTCGGCTTCTCGCTGGCCGACCAGTCCGGGCGCACCCGCGCCTACTTGGCCCTGGCCCTGGTACGCCTGCTCTCCGGCACCAGAGCCGAGCCGTCACCCGACGCCGTCAGAGGCCGAACACCCGCCTGAGCGCCGCCTCCCTCGCCTGCCTGGCCCGCCTGCTCAGCTCGGCGTCGGGCACCGTCATGTCGAACCCGTGGAACGCCCCCGGGTAGAGGTGGAACTCGGTCGAGACCTCCGCCTGCGCCAGCCGCCGGGCGTAGTCGAGGCACTCGTCCCTGAACACCTCCAGCTCGCCCACGTCCACGAACGCCGGAGGCAGCCCCGACAGGTCGGTGGCGCGGGCCGGGGCCGCGTACGGCGGGACGTCGTCGGTGCCGACCCGGTCGCCGAGCAGCGCGGTCCAGCCGAAGACGTTGGTCGCGCGGTCCCACGTCACGGCTTCGGCGAACTGGTGGCTGGACGGCGTGGCGTCGCGGTCGTCGAGCATCGGGCAGACGAGGAGCTGGAAGGCGATCGCGGGGCCGCCCCGGTCCCTGGCCATCAGCGCGGTCGCGGCGGCCAGCCCGCCACCCGCGCTGGCCCCGCCCACGGCCAGCCGGCTCGGGTCGATGCCCAGCTCGGCGGTGTGCTTGGCGGTCCAGACGAGCCCGGCGTAGCAGTCTTCGACGGCCGCGGGGTACGGGTGCTCGGGCGCGAGCCGGTAGTCCACCGACACGACGACCAGGCCGAGCTGCTCGGCGTAGCCGGCCATCATGGCGTCGTCCATCTCCGGCAGGCCGAAGATCATGCCGCCGCCGTGGATCCACAAGAGCGCGGGCCGGTTCTCGCCCCGCTCCTTCGGCTGGTAGATCCGCAGACGGAGGTCCGGCGCCCCCTCGGGCCCCGGCACCATGCGGTTCTCGATCGGCACCCGCGTCTCCGGGACGAACGCCGCGGCGATCATCGCGTTGATCTCCGTGCGGTGTCCGATGAAGTACTCGTTCGTCATCATCGACGGGTCCATCGCGGACATCTGGGTCTGCTCGATGGCGGCGCGCAGCTCTGGGTCGAGATTGGGGTGAAACGCCATAGGATTTCCCTTTCGCGATGATTTCGAGGCTACCCGTTGATGGTCTGAGCCCGGGACCTGCGCGGACAACCGCCAGGCGGCGGCGGTTACCCGCCTCGGGCCCGCCGTCCGGCGGCTCCGGAGACTCGCCCGCGCCACGACGGGCCCGACGATCTCAGGGACTGGATAGGCCCGCTCCGGCACGGGCATGCTCAGCCCATGTGCCATTCCACCGACAGCAGACCGCCCGCCCCGCCGATCCAGGGCGCGGTGGCCTCTCACGAGCAAATAGAGCTGACCGCCGTCGACGGCAACCGCTTCCTCGCCTACCGGGCCGAGCCCGCCGAGCCGAACGGGCGCAGCGTGGTGATCCTGCCCGACGTCCGCGGGCTGCACCCGTTCTACCGCGACCTGGCCGTACGCTTCGCCGAGGCGGGCTTCGGCACGATCGCCATCGACTACTTCGGGCGTACCGCGGGGCTGGGGGAGCGCGGCGCCGACTTCGACTACGTGCCGCACGTCAACCGGCTCACCAACGACCAGGTCAGAGCCGACGCCAGGGCCGCCACCGAGGCGCTCGACGGGCCGGTGTTCACGGTGGGCTTCTGCCTGGGCGGCGCCCAGTCGTGGCGGCAGGCCGCCGAGGGCAACGGGCTGGCCGGCGGGATCGGCTTCTACGGCGCGCTGCGCTTCATCGACGCGCCCACGTCGGGGCCGGGCGCGCCGCTGCTGCTGCTCAGGGGCGGGGCCGACACGGCGTCCACGCCGGAGCAGTTCGCCGCGTACGAGGCCGCGCTCGACCGGGTGGGCACCGAGTACGAGGAGCACGTGTACGAGGGCGCGCCGCACTCGTTCTTCGACCGCTCCTCCGCCGAGTGGGCCGACGCCTGCCAGGACGCCTGGCACCGCATCCTCTCCTTCACCGAGCGCCACTCGTAGCGGCACCCGCCGTCGCGGGCGTCGCTGCCTTTTGCGGGTCAGGGCCGTCTAACCCAGGTAGGCGGCCCTGACCACCGGGTCCTCCCGCACCTCGGCCGGCGACCCCGCCGCGATGACCCTGCCCAGGTCCAGCACCACGATCCGGTCGCACGTCTCCATCACGAACCCCATGTCGTGCTCCACCAGCAGCACGGTGGTGTCCAGCCCTCTGACGACCTCGGCCAGGTGGGCGCTCTGCCCCGCGTCCAGGCCCGAGGTGGGCTCGTCAAGCAGCAGCAGCCTGGGCCGGTCGGCCAGGGCACGGGCCAGTTCGACCAGCCGCCGCTGCCCGACCGGGAGCGCCGCCGCGTACGCGTCGCGCTGCGCGCCGAGCCCGCACAGCTCCAGCACCTCGGCCACCCGCTCCAGCCGCGCCCGCTCCAGCCGCCGCCGCGCAGGCAGGCCCATGAGGTCGGCGGCGAGCCCGCCACCCCCGCCGTGCCAGTCGAGCGCGGCCAGCACGTTCGCGGCCACGGTGAGCCTGCCGAACACCTGCGTCCGCTGGAACGTGCGCCGCACCCCCGCCCGCGCCCGCCTGATGGCCGGCAGGCCGGTCACGTCGCGCCCGCCCACGCGCACCCGTCCCGCGCCGGGCCTGCGCAGCCCCGACACCACGTCGAACAGCGTGGTCTTGCCGGCCCCGTTCGGCCCGATCACGCCGCAGACCAGCCCCGCGTCCACCTCGAACGACACCTGGTCCAGCGCCCTGACCCCGCCGAAGGCCACCGACACGCCCACCACGGCCAGCTCGGTCTCGGCCAACTTCCTCACCTCACCCCCAGGTACGCGGCCGTCAGCCGCTCACTGTCCACCTCGGCCCGCGGCCCGGCCCAGGTGACCCGGCCCAGCCGCATGAACGCCACCCGGTCGGCGATGCCCAGCGCCTCCGTGGCCTTCTCCTCGACCAGCAGCAGCGCGACCCCGCGGGCCCGCAGCTCGGCGAAGACCTCGAACACCTGCCGCACCACCATCGGCGCGAGCCCGAGCGACGGCTCGTCGGCGATCAGCACCCGGGGCGGGCGCACGAGCGCGGGCGCGAGCGTGAGGAGCTGCTGCTCGCCGCCCGACAGGGCCCCGGCGAGCACGGTACGCCGCCCGGCGAGCTGGGGCAGCCGCTCATAGACGGGACCGGGGTCGGGCAGCCAGGTCCGCAGGTTCTCCTCCACGGTGAGGCCGGGGAAGACGCCCCTGCCCTCGGGCGCGAGCAGGATCCCGGCGCGGGCCCTGCGGTGGGCGGGCCAGGCGGTGACGTCGTGGCCGTCCAGCAGGATCCGGCCGCCGGTCACCGGCAGGTCTCCGGCCGCCGCCGCACAGGTGGTGGACTTGCCCGCGCCGTTCGCGCCGAGCAGGGCGACGACCTCGCCGGGGTTGACGGTCAGGTCGACGCCGCGCAGCACGGGGCTGTCGTCGTACCCGGCGAGGACGCCCTCCATCGTGAACAGCGCCCGCTCGCGCACCTGCGCGCGCGGGCGGGGCTCAGGCGCGGCAGCGGGGCTTTCGACACCGCGCCGGTGGTGAAGGCTGTGGCGCAGCTCGGCGAGCTGGGTGAGCACCCCGTCGGGATGCTTGGCCAGGATCACGCCGCCGAGCCCGAACAGGATGGCGCCGACGTGCGCGGAGACGTCCCAGGTGGACAGCAGCTCCGGCACGGCGACGGCGACGAGCCCGCCCAGCACGGCCCCGCCGATGCGCCGCACGCCTTGGAGCACCACCACGGCCAGCCAGACGAACCCGGAGAAGGCGGGCAGGTCGGTGGCGGTGATCGAGCCCTTGGAGACGGCGAACAGCACCCCGCCCAGCCCCGCGATGCCGGACGCCAGCACGAACAGCATGATCTTCGTACGGGCCGCCGACAGCCCCGAGGTCGTGGCCGCCGCCGGAGCCGACCGCACGGCCAGGATCGCCCGCCCGGAGGCCGACCGTTCGAGGTTGCGTACGAGCAGCGCCACGACCCCGATCAGGACGAGCAGCACCACCACCCGCACCCGCGCGTCGGAGGTGTCGGCGAACCCGAACCCGAGTGCGGGCAGCGGCCAGCCGATGGTCCCGTTGCTGAACGCGTCCACCTGGAACAGCACCTGGTCGGCCAGCAGCGCCATGGCGAGCGTGGCCAGGGTCAGCACCCGCCCGCCCAGCCGCAGCGCGGGCAGCGCCACGAGCAGGCCCACGGCCGCGGCGGCCAGCACGCCCAGCAGGATCGCCGCGAAGAACGGCAGCCCCGACGAGAACGCCCACCCGCACGTCAGCGCCGCCATGGCGGCGAAGGCGGCCTGGGCCAGGTTCACCATGCCGCCGATCCCGGTGACGACCACGAACGAGCAGAAGATCAGCGCCAGCACGAGCCCCTGCGCCGCGACGCCCACGTAGTAGTCGGGCCCCGCGAAGGCGAACACCGCCAGCGCGCCGACCCCCACCGCCCACGGCAGGCGCCGCCGCCACGGTGGCAGCCCGGCCAGGTGGTCGGGCGGCGGGGCGTCCTCGGCCGCGCTGCCCGCCACCCGCTCGCGCGACCGGTTCAGCAGGACGAGCCCGGCGAACAGCAGGATCACCGGCACCGCCGTACGCAGCCCGGTCACCTCTTCGAGGAAGTCGGTGTAACCGGCGACCAGGTTCTGCACCACGCCGAGCGCCAGCCCGGCGGCGAACGTCCACGGGATCGAGCGCAGCCGGCCGAACACCGCCGCCGTGGCCGAGGCGAACAGCAGCACCGTGTACGCGGTCGCGTCCAGCCCCAGCACCGACACCGCCAGCACCCCGGCCAGCCCGGCCAGCCCGGAGCCCAGCGACCAGGCCAGCGCGGAGGTGGCGTCCGCGTCGATGCCCCGGAGCGTGGCCAGGCGGCGGCGGTCCACGGAGGCGCGCATGCGCAGCCCGTACGGGGTGTGCCGGAGGAACGCCCACAGCCCGGCCGCCGTCACCGCCGAGAAGCCGAACGTGATGAGCTGGTCGCTGTCGAGGTGCACGCCGAGCACGTCGAACGCCTGCGCGGGATGCGGCCCGACGCCGCGCGGCAGCGCGGTCGCGTCCGCGGGCGGTAGCCCGGCCACGTCCACGACCAGCAGGCCGAGCGCGGGCAGCGCGATCGTGAGCCCGATGGTGGCCACGATCTGCGCGGTCTCCCCCGCCTGGGCCAGCCCGCGGAACATCGCCTTGTGCAGCGCGTGGCCGAGCGCCGGCGCGAACAGCGCCACCGCCACCAGGGCGGACAGCCAGGCGGGCATCCCGGCCTGGTTGAGCTGGTAGAACAGCAGGGCGGTCAGGAAGCCGATGGCGCCGTGGGCGAAGTTGAACACCCCGGTGGCCGCGTACGAGAGCGTCAGGCCCGATCCCATGATCGCGAAGATGGCGCCGGTGACCAGGCCGCTGAGGACGTAGCCGAGGATCATTTGAGCGGCACGTTGTCGAAGCACTTCATGTTCTTGGCCACCTGGAAGGCGCCGTTCTCCAGCTTGACCAGGGCGCCGCAGCCGTTGGGCTCGCTGTGGTCCCTGGGATACCGGATCCGGCCGAAGCCGGCGTTCTCGTAGAGGTACGAGCCGTTGGCCGTGGCCAGGAACCTCTCCCTGGTCAGGTCCTCACCGGTCTTGTCCAGCAGGTCGAGGAAGATGTCGGCGGCCCAGTAGCCGATGGCCAGGTGCTGGGTGAGCGCGGCGCCGGGAGCCGTCCTCTCGACGTCCTGCCTGAGCCGGGCGATCTCGGGGGCGCTGGACTCGAACGGCTCGAACATGGGCGCCGCGATCACGCCCTCCAGGGCCCGCGCGCCGGCCGGGTCCTGGAGGATGGCGACGTCGTAGCTGGTGGCGTCGGTGAGCACGCCCTGGTAGCCGGCCCGCTTGAGCGCCGCGTACAGGCCGACGTTGAACTTCGTGCCGGCGATCACGGAGACCACGACGTCGGGCGGCCCACCGCCGTCGGAGGTCATGATCTTGTTGACGTACGGGAGCCAGTCGGGGGGCGGGGCGGCGGCGGGCAGGCCGGAGTTCACGCCGACCAGCTCGAATCCGGCGGCGGTGAACGACTGGGAGATGGTCGTGCCGCCGTACTTGCTGCCGCTGGAGTCCGAGGTCTGGACGTAGACGCTCTTACCGGCCGCGCCGCCCAGCAGGTCGGCCATCTGCCTGCCCCACCAGGTCTGCGAACCGGCCCCCTGCTTGGGCGCCAGGCAGCCGTTGTAGCCGAAGCCGGTCTTCGTGCCGCACCACTGGGGGCCGGTCGCCCAGCCGAACCAGGGCACGCCCTGCTGCTCCAGGAAGGCGGCGCCGCCGAAGTTGGGGGCGTGCACGGGGACGAGGGCGAACACCTGGTCCTTCTGGACGAGCTTCTTGGCCGCCGCGTCGCCCTTGGCCGCGTCCTGCCCGTCGTCCTCCGCGCCGAGGAACTCGATCTTCCGGCCGTGCACGCCGCCCTCGGCGTTGGCCCGGTCGAACCTGGCCCTGGCGCCGATCTCGGCGTCCTTGGTGGAGTAGCCGCTGGCGCTGGTCTTGGTCAGCACGCCGCCGACCTTGATCGTCGTGTCGGTCACGCCGGCCGCGCCGCCCTGGCCGGGCGTACCCCGCTGCTGGGCCGCGCATCCGGCGGCGAGCAGCAGGACCAGCACGAACGCCGACTTCCCAGGCACCATGACGGCCTCCCCGCTGGCTTTTGGCCTAGCGCTCGCTTGGTTTTCCCGAGCGTAAGTTGGCGGTGCGGGGACGTCAACGCCCGCGATCGGCGGACGGCATCACACGAGCCGACGGTCACGATCGGAGTCAACCCTAGCAATCGCTTGCTCACATGAAGTGATCCGGCTACCGTTTGGCGCATGCTGATGCGCGCGGCCGTGCTCACCGCGTTCCACGCCCCCATGGAGATCCGCGAGGTCGAGATCGCCGACCCCGGCCCCGGTGAGGCCCGCGTGCGGATCAGGGCGTCGGGTGTGTGCGGCTCCGACCTCAAGGCCATCGACGGCAAGAGCCCCGTGGTCGGCCGCCTGCCGTTCGTCCTCGGGCACGAGAGCGCGGGGGTGGTGGAGAGCGTCGGCGCGGGCGTCACCTCCGTCGCCCCCGGCGACCACGTCATCATCGCCATGAACGGCCCCTGCGGGCGCTGCCACCCCTGCGGCTCCGGCCGCTTCCACCTCTGCTCGGGCCCGTCGCGGCTGCCCACCGTCATGGGCGGCCCGCCGCGGATCGCCCTGGACGGCCAGGAGGTGCGCCGCTTCATCGGCATCGGCTCGTTCGCCGAGTACGCGGTCGTCCCCGAGGCCATGTGCGTGCGGATCGACAGATCCGCCCCCTTCGCCGCCATGTGCCTGCTGGCCTGCGGCGTCGTCACCGGCGTGGGCGCGGTGCTCAACGTCGCCCGGGTCCGGCCGGGCAGCACGGTCCTGGTGGTGGGCTGCGGCGGGGTGGGGCTCAACGTGGTCCAGGGCGCGGTGCTGGCGGGCGCCACCACGATCGTGGCGGCCGACGTGGCCGAGCAGAAGCTCAAGACGGCGGAACGCTTCGGCGCCACCCACACCCTCCTGTCCGCTGACCTGCCCCGCCAGGTGGGCGACGTGGTCAAGGGCGGGGTCGACTACGCCTTCGACGCGACGGGCGTGCCGGGCGTGCTGGCGCGGGCCTTCGCCTCGACGCGGCCCGGCGGCACCACGGTCATGGTGGGCAGCCCGCCCCAGGGCCACCCGCTGGAGCTGGACACGGGCCTGCTGTTCGCCTCCCGCCGCCTGATGGGCACCCAGGGCGGAGACGCCGCCCCGCACCGCGACCTCCCCATGCTGGCCACCCAGTACGCCAGGGGCCGCCTGGACCTCGACGCCCTGATCTCCGAACGCCTGCCGCTGGACGCCGTCAACAAGGCGGTCACCCACGTCCGCGAGGGCAGGGTGGCCCGCACGGTCATCACGTTCTGATCCCGGCGGGCCGATCTCCGCCCGACGGCGCGCGAAACTGGACTTGGCGCTCATCATCGGGCTATGCGGTGGTACATGATCGAGCCCATGAACACCACCGCCTTCGCCGTCTCCCTCCCCCAGCAGGTCTCCGACGGCGCCTTCGACCCGGCCGCGTTCCGCGCCTACCTCCGGCGCGTCGAGGAGGCCGGATTCCACAGCGTCTGGACGCAGGAGGGCACCCTCTCGCCCTTCCCCATGCTCGACCCCATCGAGGTCATGACGTACGCCGCCGCCTGCACCGAGCGGCTGCGCATCGGCTGCGCGGTGTTCGTCAGCGTCCTGCGCAACCCGCTGCACCTGGCCAAGAGCATCAGCACCCTCGACCAGCTCAGCCGGGGACGGCTGGAGGTGGGGTTCGGGCTGGGGCGCACGAGCAGGCTGGCGCCGTTCGGGGTGCCGCCCGAGGGGGTCGCGCGGGCGGGGCCACGACGGCGGCGTTCGCCGAGCAGGTGCGTACGGTCCGGGCCGAGCTGGAGCGGACCGGCCGCGACCGGGAGAGCTTCCCGATCGCCAAGCGCGTCTACGTCTCGGTCGGCGCGGACGACAGGATCGGCGAGCAGCTCCGCCGGCGGTACGGCAGCGACGACATGGCGCTGACCGGCACGCCCGAGCAGTGCGCGCACGGCCTGCGCGAGGTGATCGAGGCGGGCGCGGGCCTGGTGCTGCTGGACCCGATGTTCGACGAGCCCGAGCAGCTCGACCGCCTCGTCACCCAGGTGCTGCCGGAGCTGTGAGACTTCGGGGAAGAGTTCAGGATTCCGCAGAGGAGAGAGCATGTCCTACCCCGACCCGCGCTACTTCGGCGAGACCGGCGAGCGCGGCGGCGTCATCGACCCGGCCGGCCGGGCCCCCGACCTGACGATCGGCGCCGCCGACGGCACGAAGGTGCACTACCTGGCCACGGGCGGGTCCACGAACGGCGCGTACGGCCTGTACCGGTGGGAGATGGGCCCGAAGCCGTCCGGCCCCGGCCCGCACTTCCACCGGACGATGACCGAGTCGTTCTACGTGCTGTCCGGCACGGTCCGGCTCTTCAACGGCGACACGTGGGCCGAGGGGCGGCCAGGCGACTTCCTCTTCGTGCCCGAGGGCGGGGTGCACGCCTTCCGCAACGAGCCGGGCGATCCGGCCACGATGCTGATCCTGTTCACGCCGGGGGCGCCGCGGGAGGCGTACTTCGAGGAGCTGGCGGAGATCGCCGAGAGCGGCAGGCAGCTCACCCCCGAGGAGTGGGCCGACGTCTATCTGCGGCACGACCAGTACATGGTCTGAGGTCAGGGCCCGCACGGGAGAAAGGTCGACTACTGTGAGTGACGAAAGACTCACAGAGGGAGGCGCGGTGCACATCCCACGAACCACCATGGCCGGCGTGCTCGCGGCGGTGGCCCTGAGCGGTCCGGTGTCCGCCGAGGCGGCGCGGGCCAGGCTCCTGCACGACTTCGGCGCCCTGGACGTGATCATCTGGAGCGAGCCCTGGATCGGGTCCGAGCGCGTCGGGCTCGGCTACCCGGGCCAGGGCTTCGACTCGAACCGGTCGGAGGAGCACGGGCTCTACCGGTGCGGCAGGTTCGAGACCACCCTGTGGCACCACGGCCGCAACGCGAGCACCGGCGTCGTCGGCTGGGTTGCCGCCTGCGACCTCGTCGACTCCGACTGACCCGGCCCCAGCGGGTCAGACGCCCAGCTTGACCGGCTCCCGCCGCTCCACGGCGGGCTCGTCGTCCTCCTCGTGCCCCTCCACCGACAGGTTGGGCAGGATCCGGTCCAGCCAGCGCGGGCACCACCAGTTGAGCCGCCCCAGCAGCACCATCGTGGCCGGCACGAGGAAGCCGCGGATGATCGTGGCGTCCACCGCGATCGCCACCGCCAGCCCCACCCCGAACGTCTTCACCATCGAGTCGGGATAGGCGATGAACGCCACGAAGACCGCCACCATGATCAACGCCGCCGACGTGATGACCCGCCCGGTCGAGCCGAGCCCCTCGGCCACCGCGCGTGCGTTGCGCCCGTGCCCCAGGTACGACTGCCGCACCGCGGTCAGCAGGAACACCTCGTAGTCCATGGACAGCCCGAACAGCACCGCGAACAGCATCAGCGGCACGTAGCTCTCGATGGGCACCGAGAAGAAGATCGGCTGCACGTACGAGGAACTGACCGGCGGGTCCAGGCCGACCAGCCCGCTGCCCAGCCCGATCGAGAAGACCATCGCCAGCGCCCCGAACGCCGCCCCCAGCGACACCAGGTTCATCACCGCCGCCTTGATCGCCACGACGGGCGCGCGGAAGGCCAGCAGCAGGAGCAGGGCGCTGAGCAGCACCACCACGCCGATGACCAGCGGGGTGCGCTCGGCCATGCGGTCCCCGGCGTCGGTCAGGCCCGCGACCTCGCCGCCCACGTTCATCCGCACGCCGGGCAGGGAGACGGCCCTGACGTCCCTGACCACCTGGGCGGCCCGCTCGTCGCTCGGGGCGTACTCGGGGACGGCCTGCAACAGCACCGAGCGGCCGGAGGTGTTGACCTCGGGCTCGCCCACGAACTTCACGCCGTCGACGTCCTCCACCTCGCGGACGACGTCGTCCACGAGGGGCGCGTCGGCGTCGGCCACCTTCATGGGCAGTTCGGCGACCACGATCAGCGGCCCGTTGAAGCCGGGGCCGAAGCCGGTGGCCATCAGTTCGTACGCGCGGCGCGAGTCGGACCCCTGGACGCCGTACCCCTCGTCGACCGGGCCCAGCTTCAGCGCCAGCGCGGGCGCGGCCAGCGCGCCCAGCACGACGACGCTGGCCAGCAGCACCCGCCACGGCCGCCGCGCCACCCACGAGCCCAGCCCCGACCAGCCGGAGCCCGACGAGCCCGAGCCGCGCAGGAACGGCACCCTGAGCGCGTTGACCCGGTGCCCGAGCAGCCCGAGCAGGGCGGGCACCAGCGTGACCGAGGTCAGCACGGCGGCCACGACCGAGATGCCGGTCACCCAGCCGAGCGTGGCCAGCAGCGGGAACCCGGCCAGCATGAGCGCGCTCAACGCGATGATCACCGTGCCGCCCGCGAACACGACGGCCCCACCTGACCCGGCCACGGTACGGCGTACGGACTCCACCACCGGCACGCCCTGGGCCAGCAGCCGCCGGTGGCGGGACAGCAGGAACAACGCGTAGTCGATGCCCACGCCGAGCCCGATCATGGTGGCCATGATCCCGGCCTGCTTGGGCATGTCCACCACCCACCCGAGCAGCCCGATCACGCCGAGCCCCGAGGCCACGCTGACCAGCGCGGCGAAGATCGGGATGGCCGCGGCCACCAGCGTCCCGAACGCGAACACGAGGACCAGCAGCGCGCACACCACACCGATGATCTCGCTCGGCCCGGTCTTGATCTCCTTGTCGGCCGGGGTCGAGCTGTCGGCAGGCACGACCTCCAGCCCGGCCTCCCGCGCCGGGTCGGCGGCCTTCGACAGGGCCTGCGTGGTCGCGGCGATCTGGTCGCCGTCGTTGCCCTCCAGGCGGACGGTGATGAGGCCGATCTGCAGGTTGGAGGAGATGCCGCCCTTGCGGAACGGCGTGTCCACCTCCTGGACGTGCGGCATCGTACGGAGGCGGTCGATGGAGCGCTCGACGGCCCGCTTGCGGTCGTCCTCGATGAGAGGGCCGTCGGGGGAGTAGAGCAGGAGCTGAACCGTGCCGCCCGTGTCGTAGCCGGAGCCGAAGCCCGTCTTCATGAGGTCGTGGGCGCGTTGCGCGCCGGTGCCGGGGATGCTGGCGTCGTTGCTGGTGGGGCTGGGGAAGGCCAGGCTCCCGCCCATCAGCGCGGCGGCCGCGACGACCCAGGTCACCAGCACGATCCACCCGTGGCGCGCGCACCAGCCGCCCAACCGTCCCAGTAACCGCGTCATCGCCCTGCCCCCACTCGACGGCCGTCCTGTACGGTCGTCCAGGACATACGATAAAGCGGGAAATATCCGGAAGGCCGTCTCCCGCAGGGAAATGAGACGATGACCACAGCCGACGACACCCGCACCCGGATCCTGGCCGCCGCCAGAGAGCTGTTCGCCGAGCGCGGCTACGCGGCCACCTCCCTGGCCGACATCGCCGCCGCCGTCGGCCTGACCAAGACCGCGGTCGCCTACCACTTCCACCCGAAGGACCGCCTGGCGACCGAACTGCTCTCCCCCGCGGCGGGCGACATGCTGGCGCTGCTCGACACCCCGTACGCGAGCCGGGCGGAGTTCGTCGAGGCCCTAGTCGGCTTCGCCGTGCGCTATCGCTCGGTGATCCGCCTGTTCATGGAGGACCTGGCGGCCGACGACGCGACGACGGCGCCCGGCTCGGAGCGCGACACGATCCGGACGTTCAGGGACGAGATCTACGCCAAGCTGGCCGGCGACGACCCCGCCCCCGAGATGCGGCTCAAGAGCTGGGCGCTGCTCGGGGCGCTGCAGTGGGGCGCGGTCACGACCATGGACCTGCCGGAGGAGCAGGTGCGCGCCGCCTTGCTGGAGGTCGCCCGCGCGTACTGAGGCTCAAGGCAGCAGGCCCCGGCCGTAGGCGGCGGCCACGGCCGCGGCGCGGTCGGAGACGCCGAGCTTCGTGTAGATGTGCGCGAGGTGCGTCTTCACCGTCGTCTCGCTGATGAAGAGGGCCGCCGCCGCGTCCTTGTTGGTGCAGCCCCGCGCGACCAGCGCGAGCACGGTGCGTTCGCGCTCGCTCAGCTCGGCGGGCGCGGCGGCGGCGGCCGCGCGGACCCGGCCCAGCACCCGCGCGGCCACCACCGGCGACAGCACCGACTCCCCCACCGCCGCCGCCCGCACGGCGCGGAAGACCTCCTCCCGCGGCGAGTCCTTCAGCAGGTAGCCGATCGCGCCCGCGGTCAGCGCGGGCAGCACGTCCTCGTCCCCGTCGTACGTGGTCAGCACCAGCACCCGGGCCGACGGCACCCGCTCGGCCAGCGACCTGATGAACTCCGCCCCGCTGAGACCCGGCATGCGCAGGTCGGTGAGCACCACGTCGGGCCGCTCGCGCACGGCCACGGCCAGCCCGCGCTCCCCGTCGCCCGCCTCGCCGACCACCTCCAGGTCGGGCTGCTCGACGAACATGCCGCGCAGCCCGTCACGCACCACGGGATGGTCGTCCACGATCACCAGCCGTACGCTCACGTCGCCTCCTGCCCGGCCGCGCTCGGAATGGCGGGGACGGTCACGCTGACCGCGGTCCCCTGACCGGGCGCCGACTCCACCTCGACGCTCCCGGCCAGCCTGACGACCCGCTGCCGCATCGCCGTGAGCCCGAAGCCCGCGCCGCCCGTCTCCCCGGGGGCGAACCCCGCCCCGTCGTCCCTGACATCGGCCACCACCACATCCTCCATGTACGACAGCGTGACCGCCGTACGCCCTGCGCGGGCATGCCTGGCCACGTTGGCCAGCGCCTCCTGCACCGCCCTGAACAGCGTCATCTCCACCTCGGGGTGCAGCAGCCTGGCCGTCCCTGTGACGGTGAGCGTGGCGGGCACCTCGTGCGTGCCGCTCCAGCCGGACACCAGCGCCGACAGCGCCTCGGGCAGCCGCGACTCCGCCAGCGGGCCTGGGCGCAGGCCGTCGAGCGAGCGCCGGACCTCGGTGAGGCTCTCCCTGGCCAGGTCGCGGGCCACGGCCAGGCGGCGGCGTACGGCGGCGGAGTCGTGCGCGACCGCCTCGGCGGCCTCGAGCTGGGTGACGATGCCGGACAGGCCCTGGGCGACGGTGTCGTGGATCTCCCTGGCCATCCGGCCGCGCTCCCCCGCGACCCCGGTCTCCCTGGCCGCGGCGAGCAGCCTGCCCTGCAGCTCGGCGTTCTCCTCGCCCAGCCTGGCCAGGCGCTCGTTGGCGCTCTCCAGTGCCCGGTTGGCGGCGCGACGGCGGTCGACCTCGGTCTCCATGGCCCTGATGATCCACCCGAGGAACGCGGCGAACAGCGCACCGGCCAGCGTGAGCAGAAGTCTCGGCCAGAGGTCGCCGGATTCCAGGCTGACGAAGGGGACGGCGACGAGCGCCGTGAGCGCCACCCCGAGGTAGGCGTACCAGCCGGGCAGCGCCGCGAAGGCCATGGGGAAGCACACGAGGACGACGAGCGCGTACGCCGGGTGGCGGGCCGACAGCACCCCCGCCATCGCCGTCAGCCCGGCGAAGTACACCGCCATCGGCGCCAGCACCCGCTCCGGCCATTGGGGGTGCGCCAGCACCATCCACCAGTGCCACAGCGCCAGGGCGGCGGACAACGCGACCGTGACGGCCCGGTACCGCGCGGGCGTCCCCGGGTCGAACGCCGCCACCAGGGTCACCACGGCCAGCAGGCCCAGGGGCAGGACGCGCCAGGCCCGATCCCAGTCGCGCTCGTGCACCATGCCACCCTCCCCGTCAGCTCCGGCCGGTCGCCTTCATCCTCACCGATACGCCAGCCGCCGCAGCAACGTCTCCGCGGGCCCCCGCACCCCGGCCCGGCGCATCAGCTCGGCCAGCAGCACCGCCCCCGCCCACGCGCCCAGCGCCAGCACGACCGTCGCGGCCGACCCCAGCGTGCCGCCGAGCCCGCCCGCGTACGGGGTCAGCACCGCCACGAAGACCACCGACTGCAGCAGGTAACAGGTCATCGACCGCTGCCCGCAGGCCGACAGCGCGGTGACGACCGGGCCGCGCCGGGCGCCGATGCGCCGCGCGAGCAGGGCCATCAACGCCGCGTACCCGAGCCCGCCGGCGATGCCCGACACCACGTGCACGGCGTTCAGCACCATCACCGTCGCCTGCCCGTCCACCTCGACGAACTCCCCCGCGACCAGCCCCACCGGCAGACCGCCGGCCACCCCGATCAACGGCCCCCACACGGCGGCCCGCCGCACGACCCCGTCCGGCGCGGCCATCAGGTCCCGCCGCCCCGCCCAGAGGCCGACGACGGCGGCCGTGACCACGCCCATCATCCCGAACGGGGTCATCACCCACTCGACGGCCCGCAGGGCCATCGCCGTCGCCGGGTCCGCCACCGCGAACGACCAGAAGTACGTGCGCTCGGTCGCCCCGTGCGGCGTGCTGTAGGCCAGCGCGGCGCTCAAGGCCACGGGGACGAGCCAGGCCGCGGCGAGGATCAGCAGGGTCCGGTCACGTACCCGCAGCAACCGGACCAGCAGGAGTCCGAGCAGCCCGTACAGCCCGAGCACGTCCCCCGAGAACAGCAGCACCCCGTGCACCGCCCCGAACGCCAGCAGCCACCGGCTGCGCCGCCGCAGCACCCGCCGCCCCTCTGCGTCGTCAGGCCGCCGGTTCCAGATCTGCACCATGCCGTAGCCGAACAGCGCGGCGAACATCGGGTACGCCCGCGCGTCCACGAGGCTCATGGTCAGCGCCCCCGCCACGCGGTCCGGCAGGTCGTGCTCGATGACGTGCTGCCTGATGCCGTACGGGCGGCCGTACAGGTAGACGGCCGAGTTGGCCACGGCGATCAGCGCCAGCATGACGCCTCTGGCGAGGTCGGGTGCGAGCATCCGCTCACGCTCCCCGACCGGCCTCAACTCCAGGGTGGAAGCCACGTTCCCTCCTACGCTCGATGGATTCCCACCGAGTGTCCGGGGAGGAGGCGGCCCGCCGAATCGTGCGGCGGGGCGCGATCGGGCGACCGGACGGACGATGCGGCGGTCACCCGTTCGGAGGATGTACCAGTCCTGGCAAGTACGCCCGGCAACGGTCCAGGACCCGGAATACTGGTACACCGGACTCAACCCCATCGATCGACGAGCAGGGGGTCGCGGCGTGCGTACCTGGTTCCAACCCGAGGAGACGGAGGAGTTCGAGGCGGCCAAGGCCGTGCTCCTCCGCCGGTGCCTCGCGTGGGCGGAGGAGCACGGCCGCCCGGCGGACGACCTCCTCTTCACCGCCGCCGTCGACGCCCGCCACGAGAGCCGCGACGGCCGCCTCGCCTACTGGGACGAGACCCAGATCAGGCGCTATCTGCTGGCCTGGGTCCCCAGGCACGTGGTGGCTCCCCGAGAGCTGCTCGACCTCGCCCCGGAGATCCTGCGCACCTACCTCGGCTACCTGGCCGCCACCGGGCTGCGCGACCCCCGGGGCCTCACCCCGGCCGAGGCCGACGACGTGATCACCCGTGCCGTCCCGGAGTTCCAGAAGGCGCTCGACGACCCCCATCTCCAGGGTCTGACGAAGTTCTGGGCCGCCACGGCGCTCGACCACGGCATCGACCTCTTCGAGGGGCCCGCCGCCCTGGCCGCCCTCCAGCAGGACCTCGACGCCGGCCGCGTCCACTACGACCAGGACGTGCTCGACGGCATCCTGCAGGCCCAGCACCTGGACGCCGACCTCGACGGCGAACGCGCCTTCCTCCAGCCGCCCATCGCCCTGCCCCCGCCGCCCGCCCTGACCGAGGCGGCCGGCCGCAGCAGGACCGTCCGGCACCTCGTCGCCCTGGCGAACTGGGCGGGCAAGGAGGGCCGCCCCCTCACCACCGACGGCGCCCTCCCGCCCGACCTCGCCCACGACCTGCGTGCCGCGCTGAACGACGGCGAGGACGCCCTGCCCGTCTCCCTCCTCGACGACGACCCGGCGGCCTGGTACGGCGCGCGCGACGACCGCGACTCCGCCGACGCCTTCCGCCTCGACCTGCTCGTCGCCTGGGCGAAGAAGATCCGCCTGGTCCGCACCAGCAAGGGCCGCCTCTACCAGGTCGCCAAGGCCGCCCCGCTCCTGCGCGACCCGGAGGCGCTGTGGAAGCGCGCGTTCGAGGCCCTGCCGGAGCTGGGCCCGGAGCTGGCGAGATCCACCCCGGGTCAGCGCCGCCCCGTCTCGCTCGTGGCGTCCTTCTTCGGCGACCTCCTCCCCGACCTCCTCAACAGCATGTACGGCATGGACGACATGCCGGTCGTCCGCCTGGCGGAGACGGTATGGCTGGCCTGCCAGGAGTACACGGAACACTTCGGGCTCGGCGAGGAGGAGTCGCCCCTGCGGATCCTCTGGCACCGCCAGGTGACCATCGACCTCGAGCGCACGTTCGAGCTCCTGTCCGACCTGGGGGCCGTGGAGCTGACCCGGGGCCCGGTCGACGCCCTCTATCTCAGCGACCTCGACGACGAGGACCAGGAGCTGCCGCCGGACTCGATCGAGCGCCTGCGCACCCGCCTCGCCGGGCCCGACGTCCTCCTGGCCCGGCTGACCCCGCCTGCCCTGCGCGCCGTACGCGAGCGACTCCTGGCGGAGGGCCGCGACGCCCCCTTGATCGGCGAGCTGTCCACCGCCTCGGCGGCCGAACTGCTGGGCGTCCTGGCCCAGCACTATCCGCCCGAGGAGACGGCCACCGAGCTGAACGCCTGGCTTTGCCATCCGGGCCAGGACGTCGTGGACCTGCTCCAGGCCGTACGCGACTGCCCGTTCCGCACCAGGACCGCCGCCATGCTCGCGGTGCTGGCCGAGGCGCTCCCCCAGGGCCGCGCCCTCGTCCGCGACCTGCGCCACGACCCCGTCCTCGGCCCCGCCGCCGTCAGCCTCCTCATGGACGACGGCGAGATCGACCCGGGCGCCCTGGGCGAACGCGAACAGCTCCTCCTCGGCGCCGAGAACTTCCTCACCCTCCTGGAGCTGGGCGGCCCCGAGTCGCTCATCGACCAACTGCGGACGATGGCCGGCGGCGACGCCTACGATCTGGTCCAGGCCATACTCGCGTCGGGCCACCACGACACCGTCGGCCTGGCGGAGATGCGCACGCTGGTCGCCGAGCCCCTGCGCGGCACCCGCAGCCACCTCCGCCTCGTCGCCAGCAAGCCCCCGGGCGCACGCGGCCGCCCCAAGGGCACCGGCAAACGCCGCAAACGCTGAGCGGCCCCGCTCGACCGGCCTCCGGCGGCGCGGGACGGATCCCCCGGGGCTACTGGGTGACGATGGGGCCGGTGGGTCCGGTGGGGAGGTCGGTGGGCTCGTGGGGGTCGGGGCCTGACTGGGCGGCCAGGCCGACCGTGATGACGATCTGGGCGCCGGGTTTCGCGCACGTCCCCGGTTCGAGGCTCTGGCCCAGGACGCTGCCCACCTGGGCCTCGTCGTCCACCAACTGTTCCTTCGCGGCCACGACGAAGCCCGCCGCCATCAGGGAGACGCGGGCGTCCTCGCGGGGGCGGCCGACGACGGACGGCACGGTGACGCCGTTGCGCGACAGCGTGAGCGCCACTGCGGCGCCTCCCGTGACCCGGCTGCCCGCCTTCGGCTGGGTGGAGAGCACCTGGCCGGTCGGGGCCTGGGCGCAGGAGCGGGTGATCGCGCCGACCTTGAGACCGGCGCCGACGAGGGCGGCCTCGGCCGGTTCGCGTCGCAGGCCGGTCAGCGCGGGCACCGCCAGGCCCGCCGACACCTGCAGGGACACGGTGCTGCCCAGGTTCACGACGGTGCCGGGAGCGGGTTCGGCGCTCAGCACCTGACCGACCTTCTGGGGTGCGTCCACTTCTGTGACGGGGCCAAGGACGAGCCCGGCGCGCTTGACGGCCTTGCCGGCCGCGCCCCTGTCCAGGCCGGTGAGCGGGGGGATCGCCACCGTCACCGGACGGGCCACCGGCGGATCGGCGGCGGGCCGTTCGCGGGGGCTCGTCGATCGTTCGGCGCTCTTGGTCGGGGACGGCTTGTCCGCCGAGGGCGAGGCGGTCGGCGGGTGCGAGGTGGTCGAGGGGGCCAAAGGGCCGCTCGCCTGACGTCCCGCGATCTGCTCGGTTGGGGTCAGCGAGGGCATGACCACGGCGAGGAGCACGATCGCGGTCACCAGGAGGGCCGCGCAGACGGCGATGGCCGCTCCGGGCCAGCCCCGGCTCCGGCGCTCCTGGGCGGGCGGGCCGGTGCCGCCGCCCTGGTGGGAGTCGGGCAGGTGGTAGCCGCCGGGGGTCCCGGTCACCTCGGGCTCGGCCATCGGGGACCGGGCGTCGCGCTCGGAGGGTGACGAGCCGGAAGGTAGCGAGTCGGAGGGTAACGAGGAGGCGGGTAACGAGGAGGCGGCCGCGTTGGAGGGGCGCGCAGGGGAGTCGCGTCCGGGCGGGAGGGCTCCAGAGGCTTCGCCGCCGGACGGGCGGGTCTCCTGCGTCTCACCGGTGAACGGGCGCGCCTCCGGGGCTCCGCCGCCCGACGGGTGCGAGTCGGGGTTCGGCGAGCGCGGCTCGGGGATCAGCCGGGGCGGCGCGGCGACGCGCAGGATGTGCGGCGGAGGCGACCGGAGCACCTCGGAAGGCACCCCGGCGGTCGACTCCCCCAGCAGCTCGAACAGCAACTCCCGGCTGCTGGGCCGGTTGCGGGCGTCCTTGTCCAGGCACGCGTCGACGAGCGTGCGCAGCCGTCCGTCCAGCCTGCCCAGCTCCGGGGGCGCGGTGAGGATGCGGTGCAGGACCGGGGCCACCGAGTCCTGCCCGAAGGGGGCGGTGGCGTTGGCCGCGAAGCACATCGTGGCGCCCCAGGAGAACACGTCGGCCGCTCCCGTGACCGCCGACGCGGTGATCTGTTCCGGAGCCATGTACGCGGGCGTGCCCACCCCGCGTCCGCTCACGGTGGCCGCCGCGTCCAGGGCCCTGGCCAGGCCGAAGTCGATCACCCGTGGCCCGTCCGAGCCCAGCAGGACGTTCTGCGGCTTGAAGTCCCTGTGCACGATCCCGGCGCGGTGGATGGCGGTCAGCGCCGTGATCGTGCTCACCGCGAGCCGTTCCAGCGCGCCGCCGCGCCGGGGGCCGGTGAGCGTGACCTCCCGCTGGAGCGAGGGCCCGTCGATGTACTCGCTCACGATGTACGGCCGTCCCTCGTCGAACCCGGCGTCGACCACCTGGGCCGTACAGAACCTGGCCACGTGCTTGGCCAGCTCCACCTCCCGCAGGAACGCCACCCGCTCGTCACCCACGGGCCCGTGCAGCAGCTTGACCGCGTACGTCTCCCCGCTCCTCGAACCGAGGAACACCGCGCCCTGACCACCCTCACCCAGGCGCCCGGAAAGCCGGTACTCCCCGAGTCGCTGCGGGTCCCCCGTTCTGAGCGGCTGCGCCGTTGGCACGGGCGCCTCCCCTCGCCGCCACCCCTTCTGCTCTCTACTGAAAGCAACGGCCCGCGATCAGTCAACGGTGCTCATGACAATCGCTGCCTGACCGTGACACATCAGGTCAGGACGTACGCGCCACCTTGCCGGAATACGTCACTTCGTCCTTACCTTCACGCGTCACCTTGATGGCCATCTGGTTCACGTCGGAGGTGGGGAACATGCGCAGCGTCCCCGGGTAGCACTCCTCGCCGGTGACCTGATCGAGGACGAAGACCATCCCGCTGCCACTGCGGCCGAGCCGTCCCGCGCAGTGCAGGTCCGCGCCCCATCTCATGGCCCCCGTGCCGTCGCCGTCCAGGCGCAGTTCGACGGGGAAGACGCGCTGCGCGGTGAAGTGCTCGGCCGAGCCGGTCCAGGTCCCCTCGAAGCCCGGCCCCTGGGCGCCGCGCAGCCAGAACACGAGCCCGGCCACGGCCATCAGCACACCGGCCAGCGCGACGGCGGCCTGCCAGGGACGCATGCGCCACCGCCACCGCCGCGCGGTCCCGGTCCCGGTCTCCACGACCGTCTGAGGGGCCGTGACGGCGGGGAAGCTCGTCGTGGGGTCGGGGTCGGTGATCACACCGGGACCGGCCTCCGACGCCCCGAGCCCGACCACCCGGCCAGGACGGGACATGCCTGCGAGAGCGCCCCCAGCACGGCCGCCGGCCGCCCTCCCAGCCACCGGCTCAGCGGCTGCGGCCGCGGGAGCCGACGAGGCTTCGGCAGGGGCGGCCCCGGCAGCGGGGGCCGACGGGGCTTCGGCGGCGGCTGTTTCGGCGGCAGGTGCCCGCGAGGCTTCGGCGGAGGCGGCCTCGGGGGCGGGGGCGGTCGGGGCTTCGACGGCGGCGAGGGCACCGGTGGGCAGCACGTCCGCGCCCGCCGCGCTCTGCCCCAGCAGCCACCGCAGCACCTCCTCCGCGTCCGGCCGCGCCGCGGGCTCGGCGGCCAGGCACGCCCGCACGATCTCCAGCAGCCGCCCGCCCAGGGAGCCGAGGTCGGCCTTGCCGTACAGGACGCGGGCCAGCACCTCCTGCTGCGTCTCCGCGGTGTAGGCGTGCCGCCCCGTGGCCGTGTACGCGACCGTCAGCGCCCACGCCCACAGGTCCGACGGCGTCCCGGCCGACTCGCCCTTCATGCGTTCCGGAGCCATGTAGGCGGGCGTGCCGATCGGGAGATGGGTGGTGGTGGCGGCGGTGCCCATCAGTCGCGAGACGCCGAAGTCGATCACCCGGGGCCCGTCGAGGCTCAGCAGCACGTTCCCCGGTTTGAAGTCGCGGTGCACCACCCCGGCGCGGTGGATCGCGCCCAGGGCGGTGGCGGTGCCGATGGCCAGGCGGTCGAGCGACCCGCCCTGCCGGGGCCCCTTGGCGACCACGTGGTCGTGCAGGGAGGGCCCCTCCACGTACTCGCTCACCAGGTACGGCCGATCACCCTCCAGGTCGGCGTCCAGGAACTGGGCCGTGCAGAACGCCGCCACCCGCCGCACCGCCTCGACCTCCCCCAGGAAGCGGCGGCGTACGTCGGGGTCGTCCGAGAGGCTGGCGTGCAGGAGCTTGACCGCGACCTGCGCCCCCTGCGACGAGTGGCCGAGGTAGACGATGCCCTGACCCCCTTGGCCGAGCCTGCGCGTGAGCCGGTACGACCCCAACTGCCGGGGATCTTCGGCACTTAGCTCGGACATATCCCGCAATTATGCCCGCCAACGGCGGCAAAGCTGTTCTCTTCGACAACCACGACCGCTCGACGACCACGGACAACCACGACGGACGACCGCGACGGACGATCACGACCGGCGACCACGGCGGACGACCACGGCTCACGAAATGAGCGCCGCGTACTCGTCCAGCACCGGCAGCACCACATCGGCGGGCCCGCTGGGCAACGTGGCCACCGCCTCCTCGACCCCGAGCCCGGCGAAGTATTCGAGCTTCTCCCTGGTGGGCCGCGTCCCAAACGGGATCACCCGCGCCATCGGCCGCCCCGCCTTCTCACACGCCAGCCGCAGCGCGGGCAGCGCCGCCCTGATCCCGTGCCCGCCGATCGGCATCCACCCGTCGGCGTATTCGGCCACGTGGGCGAACAGCTTGGGGCCCGCCGCGCCGCCGACGTACACGGGCGGCGTCCCGTTCACCGGTTTGGGCCAGGACCAGGAGGGCTCGAACCCGTCGAAGGCGGCCACCTCGTCCCGCCACAACGCCCGCATGGCCAGGACGTGCCGCCGCGCCACCTCGCGCCGCCGCGCGTACCGGACGCCGTGGTTCTCGATCTCCTCCGCGTTCCACCCGAACCCGACGCCGACCACCACCCGCCCGCCCGACAGGTGGTCGAGGGTGGCGATGGCCTTGGCGGTGACGATGGGCTCGCGCTGGGCGGCGAGCAGGATCCCGGTCCCGACCCGCAGCCGGGTGGTCGCCGCGGCGGCGAACGACAGGGCGACGAGGGGGTCGAGCGTGCGCCGGTACTCGGCGGGGAGTTCGCCGTGCCCGCCCGGATGCGGCGTGCGCCGCGAGACCGGGATGTGGGTGTGCTCGGGCACGTACAGGGAGGAGAGTCCGCGCTCCTCCGCCGCCCTGGCCAGGTCGGGCACCGGCATGGCCACATCCGTCGTGAACATCGTGACCCCGAGCCGCATCCGGCCTCCCAGCACGCGAACCAAGCGATTGCTCGGTTAAGATTTCCAGAGTACCTTGCAGAAGACCATCCCGCGGAAAGAGGTCCCGGTGAAGTTCTCTATCTTCCTGAATCCGCAAATTCCCGGCTCGGGATACGCGGCCGAGGAGAACGCCAAGGCCAAGCGCCCGATCGGACGCGACACCGAGTCGTACCAGCGGCTGCTGCACGAGGTACGGGAGATAGCCGTCCACGCCGACCAGGTCGGGTTCGACGCGCTGATGATGACCGAGCACCACTTCCACTCCGAGGGCATGGAGTTCTCGGTCAACCCGCTGATGTTCCTCACCGACCTGGCCGCCAGGACCGAGCGCATCCTGCTCGCCCCGCTCGGCCTCGTGCTGCCCGCGTGGGACCCGATCAGGGCGGCCGAGGACGTGGCGCTGCTCGACCAGTTCTGCAAGGGACGGCTGCGGCTCGGCGTGGCGCGGGGCTACCAGAACCGCTGGATGAACGTCCTGGGCCAGCGCTGGCAGGCGGCCGCCGCGCGCTCCGACGGCTCGGCCACCGACACGCGCAACTTCGACGTCTTCGGCGAGGTGCTGAAGATCATGAAGCTGGCCTGGACGCAGGAAACACTTCGCTACAAGTCGGACGTGCTCGACTACCAGGTGCCCTACCCGTACGACGGCATCGAGGGCTGGCCGGCCCAGGAGTGGACCCGTACGTTCGGCGCGCCGGGCGAACTCGACGAGGACGGGAGGGTACGGGCCGTGTCCGTCTGCCCCCGGCCGTACCAGAACCCGCACCCCGAGCTGTGGCAGCCGTTCACGATCTCCGACCGGTCGGTCATCAGGGCCGCCCAAGAGGACATCCTGCCGTGGATGTTCACCCCCAACCCCGACGACCACGCCCAGAAGGCCCAGCTCTACCAGGAGGAGTCCGCCAGGCAGGGCCGCCACTACAAGCTGGGCGAGCACACCGGCATCCTCAAGATCGTCGGCATCGCCGACACCACCGAGCAGGCCATCAACACCTTCGGCCGCAGCATCCCCAAGGACTTCGCCGCGTTCTTCGGCCCGTTCGGCTACCTGGAGGTGCTGCGCAAGAAGGAGGACGAGAAGCACGAGCCCATCTCCCCCGAGAAGGGCGACGCCAAGCGCATGAGAGACGTGGAGATGGCCCTGTTCGGCACCCCCGACGACGTCAAGCGCGGCATCCAGCGCATGCTCGACCGAATGCCGGACCTGGAATGGTTCGGGCTGTACATGCAGGGCCAGCAGGGCGTGCTGCCGCTCGACACGGCCAAGCGGAACCTGGAGCTGTTCGCCACCAAGGTCGCCCCGGAGTTCCGATGAAATTCTGGCTCGGGGCCTCGTTCGCCGACGCCGACCAGTTCGTGGAGCTGGCGCGGGCGGCCGAGCGGTGCGGGTTCGACACGCTGACGCTGTCCGACCACCTCTTCTACGCCGACTTCGCCACTCCGTACCCGTACTCGCGGTCGGGGCGGCCGCGCTGGAACGCCCGTACGCACTGGCCCGACGTCTGGGTGACGATCGGGGCCATGGCGGCGGTGACCAGCACGCTGCGGTTCTCGCCGAACGTCTACATCGCCCCGGCCCGCGACCTGTTCACCGTGGCCAAGCAGGTGTCCACGGCGGCGGTGCTGTCGCGGGAGCGGGTGACGTTCGGGGTGGGGGTGGGGTGGTGCAAGGAGGAGTTCACCGGCACCGGCCAGGACTTCCACACGCGCGGGCGGCGGCTGGACGCCATGCTGCCGCTCCTGCGCGCGCTCTGGGCGGGCGAGACGGTCGAGCTGGACGGCCTCCCGCCGCTGTCGATCTCACCCACTCCGGCGGGCCCCGTCCCGGTGTACGTGGGCGGCGACAGCGAGGCGGCCCTGCGGCGCGCGGCCAGGACCGGCGACGGCTGGATCGGCAACCGCATCTACACGGAGGAGCAGTTCGACGTCGTCCTGAACACCCTGCGCGACCGGCTCACGGCCCACGGCAGAAATGACGACGGCTTCGAGATCATCGCGCCGCTGGCCGTCCTGCCGGACGCGGACACGTACCGCAGGTTCGCCGCCAAGGGCGTGACGGGGACGATGGCCGCGCCGTGGTGGCTGGCCACCCCCGAGGAGAAGGCCCGCCACGGCGAGGGCACCCTCGAACTCAAGATCGCCACCATGGAGCGCTTCGCCGAGGAGGTCATCGCCAAGATGTGATCCCCGGCCGGGTCGGGGACGCCGGAGCAGGGGCGGGCCAGGGCAGGCATCCAGGGACGATAGCCTCGTCTCGTGCTGGAAAAGATCGCAGCCACCCGTTACGTCACCCCGCTGCGGGAGGGCGGGTCGCTGCCCGGCGTGGTCGAGGCCGACGACCTGGGCACGTACGTCGTGAAGTTCCGCGAGGCCGGTCAGGGCCGGAAGGTGCTCGTCGCCGAGATCATCGCCGCCGAGCTGGGCAGGCGGCTCGGCCTGCGCACTCCCCAGCTCAAGCTCATCGACCTCGACCCGCAGCTCGGCGTCAGGGAGCCCGACGAGGAGGTGCAGGACCTGCTCAAGGCCAGCACCGGGGTCAATCTGGCGGTGGACTTCCTGCCGGGCGCGCTCGGGTTCGAGCCGCTGGCCTGGGAGGCCGACCCGCTGTTCGCGGCCAGGGTGGTGTGGTTCGACGGTCTCATCCACAACATCGACCGGAGCTGGCGCAACCCCAACCTGCTGGTCTGGCACCGCGACACCTGGCTGATCGACCACGGCGCCGCGCTCTGGTTCCACCACAACTGGCGCACCGCCGACCCGCAACGGCCGTTCGACGCGGGTGACCACGTGCTGGCGCCGTACGCGGGCGACCTCGGGGCGGCCGGCACCGAGCTGAGCCGCCGGATCACACCGGAGCTGCTGACGGCCGTGACGGCCCTGGTGCCGGACGAATGGCTGGCCGGCGAGCCGGGTTTCGCCTCCCCCGACGAGGTACGCCAGGCGTACGCCGACCATCTGCTCCAGCGGGCGCACGGGCCGGGCGGATGGCTCGTCCACGGCCGGGAACACGAGGGGCGCGGCACCGAGCCCGACGGCCGCAGGGCGGGCCCGGGATCGGTCGGCGAGTTCTGGCGGGGAGGCGGCGGCCGATGACCAGGGACGTCTACGAGTACGCGGTGATCCGCGTGGTGCCCAGGGTCGAGCGGGGCGAGCTGATCAACGCGGGCGTGCTGCTCTACTGCCAGCCGCGCGGCTACCTGTGCGCCCGGGTCGAGCTCGACCCCGGCCGGCTGCGGGCCCTCGACCCGGGCGCCGACGTCGAGGGGGTCCGCCGGGCGCTCGGGGCGTACGAGCTGGCCTGCGGCGACCGTCCTGGCCCGCTGGCGGGCGAGTCGCTCGGCGGCCGGTTCCGCTGGCTGACGGCACCGCGCAGCACGATCGTGCAGACGGGCCCGGTGCACGCGGGCCTGACCGCCGATCCCGGCACCGAGCTGGCCCGGCTCTTCGACAAACTCGTCCGCGTCTGACAGGACCGCGTCTGACAGGTTCAGAACAACACGGACATGAACGTGTCGACCTCGTGGAAGCCCACCTTGCGGTAGACCGCCCGCGCCGAGTGGTTGTAGTCGTTGACGTAGAGGGAGACCACCGGCGCGAAGCAGCTCATCGCGGCCTCGACCACGGCCGCCATCCCGGCCACCGCGTGCCCTCGCCCGCGCAGCTCGGGCGCCACCCAGACGCCCTGGATCTGGCAGGCGTGCGGCGTCACGGCTCCCACCTCGGCCTTGAAGACCACCCGGCCGTCGTCGATCCGCGCGTACGAGCGCCCGATCCGGATCAGCTCGGCCACCCGCGTCCGGTAGAGCGCGCCCCCGTCCCCGAGGTTCGGCGAGACGCCGACCTCCTCGGTGAACATCGCCACGCACGCCGGCAGCAGCGTGTCGAACTCGTCGGGCCGCACCCGCCGCACGAGCGGGTCCGCGGGCACGGCGGGCTTGCTGGAGGTGGCCATGACCGGCTGCGCCCAGCGGATCGCCCGCGCCCTCCCCCAGTGCGGCTCCAGCCGCTCCCAGAGCAGGGAGACCGCGTCGACCGGCCCCACGATGGACGAACAGCGCCGACCCTGCTTGCGGGCGCGGTCGGCGAACGCGTGCACGGCCTCGGGACCGGCGTTGACCGGCACCATGTTGGCCCCGGCATAACAGAGCGACACGAGGCCACCGCGCGGCCCGAACCCCCACATCTGCCCGCCCAGCCTCGCCGGATTGAGTCCGACGGCCCGCACCCGGGAGGAGACGAAGACGTTGGCGATCGGGTCGGAGTCAAGCAGGGCGAGCACTTCGTCCCGGTCGCTGTCGTCGAGCACGCGCGACGCCGATGTACGCAGCATCACACGGTCAGACTACGCGAAGGGTTACCGATTGACTTATCCCGCAATGCCCACGGTAACCCTTTCTTGACGTTCGCCCCCGCCGAGGACCCCGATCTCGGTCCGTCGGCCCCCGCCGGGGGCTCCCGTCGTCCCCCCGTCAGCCCTCGCCGGGGACCCGGGGCCGGCTCAGCCGACGAGCCCTTCGAGCACCCCGAGGACGCCGAGCAGTTCGGACGACTGCCGGTTGCCCGACGTCATGTGCGCGGCCGGCCGCGGCTCGGGCAGCGCGGCGCAGGTGGCGTTCTGCCGCGGCAGGGTGCCGTCCCTCAGGTACGCGGCCAGGTGCCCGTCGACGCACTGGCTGCCCGCCAGCGACACGCCGTGGTTGCCGCCCTGCTCGAGCACCATGCGCGAGCGCGGGAAGAGCTTGGCCATCCGCTGCGCCCCCTTGTACGGCGTCGCGGCGTCGTAGCGGGACTGGAGGATGAGGATCGGCGGCAGCTTCGGCGACGAGTGCACCCGCACCGGCTGCCCGCCCTTGACCGGCCAGAAGGCGCAGGGGGCGTTGAACCAGGCGTTCGGCCAGGTCAGGAACGGCGCCTGGCGGTGCATGTTGTTCATGTCGGTACGCCAGCGGTCCCACTGCCGCGGCCATTGCGCGTCACGGCACTGGACGCCCAGGTAGATGGCGTAGCCGTTCTCGTCGTTGGCGTCGTTCTTGCCGTGCTTCTCGTAGACGTCCATGAGGCTGGTCGCGTCGCCCTTGCGCACGTACGAGGACCACGCCTGGGCGAACAGGGGCCAGACCTTGTCGCTGTAGCCGGCCATGGTGAAGGTGTCGTCCAGCTCGCTCGGGCCGACGACGCCCCCGGCCGGGCGGGCGCGCAGCCGGTCGCGCAGCGCGTAGTAGGCGAACGACGTCTGCTTCTCCGTGGCGCCCAGCCGGTAGACGTCGTGGTGCTTGGCGGTCCAGGCCAGGAACTGGCGGTGGCGGCGTTCGAAGGCGCGGTCCTGTTTGAGGTTCGACTCGTACCAGACGGCGGTCGGGTCGACGGAGCTGTCCATGACCAGGCGCTTGATCCGGTTCGGGAAGAGCGTGGCGTAGACGGCGCCCAGGTAGGTGCCGTACGAGTAGCCGAGGTAGCTGATCTTCTCCTCGCCGAGCGCGGCGCGGATGCGGTCCATGTCCCTGGCGGAGTTCTCGGTGGTCAGGTGCGGCAGCAGCCAGGACCAGAAGTGGCCGCAGCGGGAGGCGTACTCGGCGGCCCGGCCGAGCAGCACCTCCTCGTCGGCCCTGTCCCGCGGAACCTGGTCCGGCCGCGGAGCCTTGTAGTAGGTGTCCGGGTCGACGCAGTGCATGGCCGGCTCGCTGCCGCCCACGCCGCGCGGGTCGAACCCGACGACGTCGTAGCGCTCGGCCACGTCGGCGGGCAGCGCCGCGGCCACGTACTCGGTCAGATTGCGCCCCGGCGACCCCGGCCCGCCGGGGTTGAGCAGCAGCGTGCCGAGATGGTTGGCGTCTTTGGACACCTTGGCCCGCATCCGATTGAGCGCGATCGTGATCGACTGGCCCGTGGGCTCGCGGTAGTCGAGCGGCACTCGTACGGTGGCGCATTCGAGAGCCGCCGACGCGGCCTTCCCCGCCACCTTGGGACACGCGCCCCACGCCACCGCGGGCACCCCTCGGCTGGCGACCGCCGCCCCATCCGCGCTCACGACTCCGGCGACGAGCACCGCCAGTCCGGCGACAACCCCAACTAGCCGCTTCACCCGGCCCCCTCCCTGTCAATAGGCCCTGCGATGCTCCCGCGAGCAACCGGGTGAAGCGTGGGGTATGGGGAAATGCTTGCCGTTCCGTAATCGTAACGTGGCACTGAGTGATCGGGCGGCGGCGCCCTGCCGGGTCAGCCCACCGTGACCGTGGGGCCGGAGTCGTCGTCGAGGTCGACCTCGACGCCCATCTCCTCGGCCAGCCGCAGCGCCTCCTCGATCAGCGTCTCGACGATCTGCGACTCGGGCACGGTCTTGATGACCTCGCCCTTGACGAAGATCTGCCCCTTGCCGTTGCCGGAGGCCACCCCGAGGTCGGCCTCCCTGGCCTCACCGGGGCCGTTGACGACGCAGCCCATGACGGCCACCCGCAGCGGCACCTTCAGGCCCTCCAGCCCCGCCTGGACCTGGTCGGCCAGCGTGTAGACGTCGACCTGCGCCCGCCCGCACGACGGGCAGGAGACGATCTCCAGGCCGCGCTCGCGCAGCCCCAGCGACTCGAGGATCTGGGCGCCGACCTTGACCTCCTCGACCGGCGGGGCCGACAGGGAGACGCGGATCGTGTCGCCGATGCCCTCGGCGAGCAGGGCGCCGAAGGCGACGGAGGACTTGATCGTGCCCTGGAAGGCCGGGCCGGCCTCGGTGACGCCCAGGTGGAGCGGGTAGTCGCACCTGGCGGCCAGCAGGCGGTAGGCGTTGATCATCACGACGGGGTCGTTGTGCTTGACCGAGATCTTGATGTCGCGGAAGTCGTGCTCCTCGAACAGCGAGCACTCCCACAGGGCCGACTCGACCAGCGCCTCCGGCGTGGCCTTGCCGTATTTCTGGAGCAGGCGCGGGTCGAGGGAGCCGGCGTTGACGCCGATGCGGATGGGCACGCCCGCGTCGGCGGCCGCGCGGGCGATCTCGCCCACCTTGTCGTCGAACTTCTTGATGTTGCCCGGGTTGACCCGGACGGCCGCGCAGCCCGCCTCGATGGCGGCGAAGACGTATTTCGGCTGGAAGTGGATGTCGGCGATCACGGGGATCTGCGATTTCCTGGCGATGACGGGCAGCGCGTCGGCGTCGTCCTGAGACGGCACCGCGACGCGGACGATCTGGCAGCCGGATGCCGTCAGCTCGGCGATCTGCTGCAGGGTGGCGTTGATGTCGGCGGTGACCGTCGTGGTCATCGACTGCACCGACACCGGGGCGTCGCCGCCCACGGGCACGCTGCCGACCATGATCTGGCGTGAGTGGCGGCGTTCGGCGAGTGGCTTGGGACGTACCGCTGGGATGCCGAGAGCTACAGAAGACATTTCAACCCTTACTGTGACGACGCTTTCCAGTTTAGGTAGCTAATGGGACTGCCCCGCCGTCAGCTCGGCCGCACGGGCGCGCGCCCAGGCGTCGGCCGCCAGCACCTCCTCGACGGAGCCCGCGGGCGTCACCCGGTGCTCCTCGACCACCTTGGCCACGGTGTCGACGATCGCCAGGAAGGGCAGGCCGCCGCGGATGAACGCGTCGAGGCAGACCTCGTTGGCGGCGTTGTAGACGGCCGGCGCGGTGCCGCCCGCGGCGCCGACGTGCCGGGCCAGCGCGACCGACGGGAACGCCACGTCGTCGAGCGGCTCGAACGTCCACGTGTGGGCCCTGGTCCAGTCGATGGCCCGGGCGGCGCCGGGGATGCGGGCGGGGTGGCCGAGCGCGAGCGCGATCGGCAGCCGCATGTCGGGCGGGCTGGCCTGGGCGATGGTGGAGCCGTCGACGTATTCGACCATGGAGTGGATGATCGACTGCGGGTGGACCACGACCTCGATGCGGTCGAAGTCGAGGTCGAACAGCAGGTGCGCCTCGATCACCTCGAGCCCCTTGTTGACCAGGGTCGCGGAGTTGATCGTGATGTAGGGGCCCATCGACCAGGTGGGGTGGGCCAGCGCCATCTCGGGCGTGACATCGGCCATCTCCTCGCGCCGCAGGCCACGGAACGGCCCGCCGCTGGCGGTGATCACGAGCTGCTTGACGTACGCGGGGTCGTGGCCGTCGGGCCCGGCGGCCCACAGGCACTGCTGCACCGCCGAGTGCTCGGAGTCGACGGGGAGGATCTGGCCGGGCGCGGCCAGCCGCTTCACCAGCGGGCCGCCGATGATCAGGGACTCCTTGTTGGCCAGTGCGAGCGTGCGGCCGGCCTTGAGCGCGACCAGCGTGGAGGTCAGCCCGAGCGCGCCGGTGATGCCGTTGAGCACCACGTCGCACGGCCATCCGGCCACCTCCGCGACCCCGTCGGGGCCGCCCAGCACGACCGGCCCGGCGCCGTGCGCCGCCAGCGCCTCCTTCAGGGCCGGCACCGCGGCGGGGTCGGCCACCGCCACCGCCTCGACCCCGAACGCGGCCGCCTGCTTGGCCAGGAGCTCGACCCTGCCGCCCCCGGCCGCCAGCCCGGCGACCCTGAAGCCGCCCGGGTGGCCGGCGATGACGTCGAGGGCCTGCGTGCCGATCGAGCCGGTGGAGCCGAGCACGACGACGGAGCGAAGGGTCTCTGCATGCACCTGTCCATTGTCCCCGCTGTGTGGCGCACTCAGGCACGCGGCACCGGTACGTCCCAAAACTCCCCCACTTATGTGACACGAGATAACGCAGTGAATTTATGCCGGAATATCGCTATATCGGTATGCGCAAATCTTGAGAAATCTGGATATTGCGGCCGCTACCTTCCAAGCCCAGGTCCGCTTTAGGGAGGTACGTAATGCACCGCAGATTCGCCCTGCTTTCCACCGCCGCGCTCGCCGCCGCCTTGCTGCCCGCGCCCACGGCCCAGGCTCAGGCCCAGCCCCAGCCCGAGGGCCAGAACATGATCCAGGGCCAGACCCCGCAGCAGGCCCAGAAGCAGGCGCAGAAGCAGGCGCAGAAGCAGGTCCAGGCCCCGCGGCCCAAGGCCGCCCAGCACGCCGCCGCCGACACGGCCTCCGAACGGCGGCAGGTCACGACGTACTGGACGGAGTCGCGGATGGAGGCGGCCCAGCCTCTGGACGTCCCCGACCCGAAGGCCCGGATGACGGCGGAGGAGCCCGAGCAGGGCCCGGCTTGGATCGCTCCACCCACGCGCGGCCAGGGTGGTGGCGGCGTGAACGTCCAGGCGGCGAGGAGCGCCGGTGAGGCGTGGACCCGGGGCGGCGCGGTCGCGCGCACCACGGGACGGATCTTCTTCACCACGCGGGGCCGCAACGCCTCCTGCTCGGGCACGGCCGTGACCAGCGCGAACAAGAGCGTGGTGCTGACCGCTGGACACTGCGTGAAGATGAACGGAGCCTTCCACACGAACTGGGTCTTCGTCCCCGGCTACGCCAACGGCAACCGGCCCCTCGGCACCTGGGCGGCCACCCGCCTGCTGACCACGCCCCAGTGGGACTCCGGCGAGGACATCAACTTCGACGTGGCCGCCGCCGTGGTCGCCCCACTGGAGGGCAAGACGCTGGTCGACACCGTGGGCGGCCAGGGCGTGGCCTTCAACCAGCAACGACGCCAGCAGATGTACGCCTTCGGCTACCCGGCGGCGGCCCCGTACGACGGCTCGAAGCTCGTCCACTGCAGCGGCCGCGTCTTCGACGACTTCCTGTCCAGCGAGGACCTCGGCCTGACCTGCAACATGACCGGCGGGTCGAGCGGCGGCCCCTGGATGCTGAATTTCAACGAGTCGACCGGCCTCGGCACCCAGAATTCCGTCAACAGTTTCAAATACAACTTCGCCCCCAACTGGATGTTCGGCCCCTATTTCGGAAACGAGGCCCAGGCCGTCTACCAAGCAGCACAAAGCACCAACGCCCTCTAAGGAATTCACCGAAAGTAGTCACTAGATCACATCTCGTGGTGCAGACTCGGGGGACATGACCTTGAGCACCCCCCTGCTTGCGGCCGCCCCGCTCCTGGCAGGGTTGATGGGCCCCGCGCTCCTGGGCGCGGCACCCGGTCGCCAGCAGGCCGACCCACCGGCCGTCGTGGCCGCGCAGCCGGCCCGGCTGGCCGCGCGCGCCGACGTCGTCGAGCACGTCGCCGCCCGCACCGCCGCCGACCAGCGGCGCGTGCTCGACTACTGGACGCCGGAGCGCATGGCCAAAGCCCTCCCGATCGGCCTGCTCGACCTCGTGACCGAGGGCACCGACGCCGGAGACCTGCTGAGCGGCCTGACCGGCGACGCGGGCATCCGCGCCACCCCCGACCTGTCGGGCAGGACGGCCGACCTGTCGCTCCCCCGTGAGCTGATGGGCGCGCCCCGGCACCTGTCCGCGGCCAGGCCCGACACCAGCACGATCGGCTCGCGCTGGATCACCGGCGGGCACGTGGCCAAGACCACGGGCCGGGTGTTCCTGACCGTGTCCGGGGCCGACTTCGTCTGCTCGGCCAGCACGGTCAAGAGCGCCAACAGGGACGTCGTGGTCACCGCCGGCCACTGCGTGAAGGACGCCGCCGGCGAGTGGGCGGCGAACTGGACGTTCGTCCCCGGCTACGGCACGCGCGGCCAGCACCCGTACGGCCAGTACACCGCCCGCCGCCTGTTCGTCGCCGGGCCGTGGTCGCGCAGCGGCGACGACAACTACGACGTGGGCATGGTCGCGCTGGCCACCTCCCGCGGCAGGCACGTGGCCGACGCCGTGGGCACCCAGGACATCGCGTTCAACGCGGGGCGCGGGGGGCAGGCGTTCGGCTTCGGTTATCCGGCCGACCCCCCTTACGACGGGGGCCATCTGGTCTACTGCGCGGGACCGCTGAAGGACGACCCGCACGCCCAGACCCGCGACCAGGGCCTCGGCTGCGACATGACGGCGGGGGCCAGCGGCGGCCCCTGGATGACGAAGTTCGACCCGGGCACCGGCAGGGGCACGATCACGTCGCTGAGCAGCTTCAAGTACAGCGACGACGAGCGCACCATGTACGGCCCGTACTTCGGCGACGCCGTCAAGACACTCTTCGCCACGGCGGAACACGCGTGACCTGAAGGTGGCGGGTCCCCTCCGCCCGCCACCTTCGGGTCACCAGAAAATCCCGTGCGGGTTCAGAGCGGCAGCCCCGTCAAGACCATGACCTTCTCGTACGTCAGGTCCTCCATCGCCGAGTGCAGCCCCTCGCGCCCGATCCCGGAGTCCTTGACCCCGCCGTACGGCATCTGGTCGGCCCGGTACGACGGCACGTCGCCGATGACCACGCCGCCCACCTCCAGCTCCCGGTTGGCCAGGAAGGCGGCGTCCAGCGAGCGGGTGAACACACCGGCCTGCAGCCCGTACTTGGAGTCGTTGACCATCGCGTACGCCTCGTCGACCGAGGCGGCCGACTGGAGGATCATGACGGGCCCGAAGACCTCCTCGCGGGCGACCTTGGCGTCGTGCGGCACGTCCGCCAGCACCGTGGGGGCGATCGTCGCGCCCTCCCTGGTGCCGCCCGTGAGCACCCTGGCCCCCGCCTCGACGGCCTCCCGCACCCACTGCTCGACCCGCTCGGCGGCGGACTCGGAGACCAGCGGGCCCACCTGCGTCTTCTCGTCGGCGGGATCGCCGGTGACCAGCCCCGCCACGGCGGGGAGCAGGCGCTCGACGAACGCGTCGTAGACCGGCCGCTCGACGATCACCCGCTGAACGGCGATGCAGCTCTGGCCCGCCTGGTAGTTGGAGTAGAGCGCGATGCGCTGGGCCGCCCAGTCGAGGTCGGCGTCGGCCAGCACGACGGCCGCCGCGTTGCCGCCCAGCTCCAGCGTGACGTGCTTGCGCGGCACCTGGTCGGCGATGGCGTACCCGACCGGGGCGGAGCCGGTGAACGACACGACCGGCAGCCGCGGGTCGCGTACGAGGGCGGAGGCGCGCTCGTTCTCGATCGGCAGCACCGAGAACATGCTGGCGGGCAGGTCCGTCTCGGCCAGGATCTCACCGAGGAGCAGCGACGACAGCGGGGTGGCCGGGGCGGGCTTGACGACGACCGGGGCGCCGACGGCGATGGCCGGAGCCACCTTGTGGGCCACCAGGTTCAGCGGGAAGTTGAACGGGGTGATCGCCAGCACGGGGCCGTGGGGCACGCGCGTGACGTAGGCCAGGCGCCCGGCCGCCGCGGGCTCGGTGTCGAGCCGCTGCACCCCGCCCGACCAGCGACGGGCCTCCTCCGCCGCGAACCGGAACGTGGCCACGGCCCGGCCGACCTCGCCGCGCGCCCAGAGGATGGGTTTGCCGTTCTCGGCCGTGATCAGGTGGGCGATCTCGTCGGCCCGCTCCGCCAGGCGGCGGGAGACGTGGGCCAGCGCCTCGGCCCGTACGTGCACGGGCAGCGCGGCGGCCTCCTTGGCCACCGCGTGGGCGGCCGCGACGGCCTCCTCGACCTGCGCGTCGGTGGGCACGGAGTGCCGGGCGACCGCGCGGCCGTCATGCGGGTTGGTGACAGTCAGCTCGGTGTCCCCGGTCGCGGCGCGGCCGGCCAGCCAGAAGGTACGCACGTCCATACCCACGACGTTATGCCAAGGAGTACATCGGGGATTTACACCACGTTGCACAAGACTCTCGCGAGGGCTCACCGTTAAGTACAAGCTCCGTTGTATACCCATGATGTAACGGAAGTAGACCCAATTCGGGATGTTTACCATGCGGAGTGGTTTGAGCGATCTCCGCCCTGGCTAAGTCATCGGATGCGGGTCTCCAGCGCGGTGGGCCCCCGATCAGAAAGGCGTGGGCCCCGTGACCGAACGACGTGAGGTCACAAGGACGCGGAGTTCCTTGGCCACGAAGGAGGTCTCATGACCTCGACGCCTCTGGGCCTGCAGGGCGCCTACCACCTGGGCGAGCGCGCCAGCCACGACGAGCTCCGCGCCCGTCTCCTCGACGTGGCGGTGAAGCTCCTCCAGTCGGACGGGGCCGACAGCCTGACCATGCGCAGGATCGCGGCCGAGGCGGGCTGCACGACGACCGTCATCTACACGACGTTCGGGAACCGGGAAGGGCTGGCGGAGGCGCTTTATCTGGAGGGGTTCGAGAGGTTTCGCCGGTTTCTGGAGACGGTTCCGCAGCGGCGCAGCCCGTTCGAGCACCTGGCCGCCCTCGGGCCCGCCTACCGGCAGGCGTGCCTGGCCGAGCCGGGTTACTACAGCGTGATGTTCGAGCGGGCCATCCCGGGCTTCGAGCCCAGCGAGCGCGCCAGGACGCTGGCCCGCGCGGCGCTGAACATCCTCGACCGCGTCATCGCCGACTGCATCTCGGCCGGCTACCTGGTGCCGACGCAGCCCCGCAAGATCGCCGACGCGTTCTGGGCGGCGGCGCAGGGGGCGATCAGCCTGGAACGCGCCGGGCACCTGCGTGACGGCGGCACCTACGAGACAGTGACCAGCGCGATCATCCGCTCCTATCTGGCGGAGAAGCCGGAGTAACCCGAGAAGCCCCCGAACCACCCGGACCACCCGAACCACCCGAACCGGCCGAACCACCCGGACCGGCCGAAGCACCCGGACCGGTTGGAGCGGCTCGCGGGGCGGCCGGAGCCGTGGCGGCGGTCTGGCGGGCCACCTCCAGCGCCAGCCACAGCTCCGCGCGCACGCCCGGCTCGTCGAGGTCGCGGCCGAGCAGCTCGGCGACGCGTCTCATGCGGTAGCGCAGGGTGTGCCGGTGCACGCCGAGCCGCTGCGCCGCCGCGTCCCAGTGGCCGTTGCTGTCGAGGTACGCGCGCAGCGACTCGACGAGGTCGGCCCGGGAGCCGTACGTGGTGAGCGGGGCCAGGACCGCGGCCGAGAACGCCTGGGCGGCGGCCGGTTCGAGCAGCCCGAGCAGCCCCTGACCGGCCAGCTCGCCGAACCTGACGACGCGTCCCGCGCCGCCCCGGCCCGCGGCGGCCGCCTCCCCGCCCCTGGCCGCCTCCAGCGCGCGTCCGGCCTGGTCGAGCGCGTGGTGCAGGGCGGAGACCGCGTACCCGGTGGGCAGGCTGACCCCCACGGACGCCCCCGTGCCCAACGCCACCTCCTCGGCCAGACTCTCGGCCCCGTGCTCCGGCACGCGTCCTGTCCCGTGCTCCGGCACGTGTTCCGTCCCGTGCTCTGGCCGGTGCTCTGGCCCGTGTTCCGCCCCGGACTCAGGCACGTGTCCTGCCCCATGATCGGCCCCATGATCGGCCACGTCTTCTGCCACCAGGGCCACGACCACGCCCCCGGACGCCCCGCCAGGCCCCCACGGCCGGTCGTCCGGCTCGCGGCCGTCGAGCAGTACGGCGAAGGCGGTCGCCTCCAGCGCGTCGAGGGCCTCGGGCGTGGCGGCGAGCACCACCAGCGGCTCCTCGGGCAGCCGCCCGCCGAGCGGCGCCAGCACGGCGCGGGCCCGCGCCTGCTCCCCCGCGAGCAGCAGCTCCAGCACGGCGGCCCTGACCCGGCGCTGGGCGGCCAGTTGCGTCCTGCCCTGCTCCATGGCCAGCGTGAGCAGCGAGCCCGCGGCGTTGATCACCGTGTGCGTGACGGGCGAGAAGAGGCGTCTGGCCCCGACGGCGAAGAAGCCGCGCGGCCGGGCCCCGCCGCCGCCCAGCGGCTGCACGACGATGTGCTCGCCGGGCGCCGACAACGCGAGGCTGTCCATCGGCCGGCCCGGCCGTCCGCGCCGCCGGGCCAGCTCGCCCGCCACCGCGTCCGTCTTGGCGCCGCGCGTGGCGTGGCGTACCTCGCCGGACTCCTCCAGCAGCGCCGCCCAGCCCTCGACCTCCTTGGCCAGCCGGTCGATGACCGCGCGCACGCCCTCGGGGCGCAGCGCCGCCCGCGTCAGCCGGCCCTGGGCGGCGAAGGCGCGGCTGATCTCCTCGTACTGCTCGGCGGCCAGCAGCTCGCTGACCACCTTGCCGATCGCGATGAACGGCGTCTCGCGCGGGACCTCCAGCAGCGGCAGCCCGGCCGCCTCCGCCGCCTCGACCAGCGCGGGCGGCGTCTCCTCGTGGGAGACCCCGACGCCGAAGCCGAGCCCGGCCACGCCACGCTCCACGAGGCGGGCGACATAGTGCGACAGGTCGCCTTCCATCCGCAGGCCGGTGGTGAGCAGCAGCTCACCGCCCTCCAGATAGGGTGTCGGGTCCGCCAGCTCGCTGACCGCCACCCAGCGCACGGGCACGTCGAGCACGCCGTGGCCCGAGGTCCCGGCCAGCGGCCGCAGGCGCATCCGGCGCACGACGGTCTGGAGCGTAGGCGGCATGCGAGATTTGTCCATTCTGGCAAAGATGTGCACTCCCAGTGTGACATATCGACGTATCGGCGCAGGTGGGAGGCCGCCGTAGCGTCGAAGGCATGAGCATTCCCCAGGAGCGGCGCGTCGTGACCGCGATCCCAGGCCCCAAGTCTCTGGAGCTGCTGGCCCGCAAGCAGGCCGCCGTGCCGACCGGCATCGGCACCACCCTGCCGGTCTTCGTCACCCGCGCGGGCGGCGGCGTGGTGCAGGACGCCGACGGCAACTCCCTGATCGACTTCGGCTCCGGCATCGCCGTGACCAACGTGGGCAACTCCGCGCCCAAGGTCGTCGAGCGCGTCCGCAGACAGGTCGCCGACTTCACGCACACCTGTTTCATGATCACTCCGTACGAGTCGTACGTGCGGGTGTGCGAGAGGCTCAACGAGCTGACGCCGGGCGACCACGACAAGCGCACGTTCCTGGTGAACTCGGGCGCCGAGGCCGTCGAGAACGCCGTCAAGATCGCCCGGTACGCCACCGGCCGCTCGGGCGTCGTGGTGTTCGACCACGGCTACCACGGCCGGACGCTGCTCACCATGACGCTGACGGCCAAGAACATGCCGTACAAGCAGGGGTTCGGGCCCTTCGCGCCGGAGGTGTACCGGGTGCCGCTGGCCTACCCGTACCGCTGGCCGACCGGTCCGGAGAACTGCGCGGAGGAGGCCGCCGAGCAGGCCATCGACCTGATCACCAAGCAGCTCGGCGCGCAGAACGTGGCCGCCGTGGTGATCGAGCCGATCGTCGGCGAGGGCGGGTTCATCGTGCCCGCCAGGGGTTTCCTGCCGCGTATCGCGGAGTTCTGCCGGGCCAACGGGATCGTGTTCGTGGCCGACGAGGTGCAGACGGGCTTCGCGCGCACCGGGACGCTGTTCGCCTGCGAGGACGAGGGCGTCGTGCCCGACCTCATCACCACCGCCAAGGGCATCGCGGGCGGGCTGCCGCTGGCCGCGGTGACCGGGCGCGCGGAGCTGATGGACCGGGTGCACGCCGGCGGGCTCGGCGGCACGTACGGCGGCAACCCCCTCGCCTGCGAGGCCGCGCTCGGCGTGCTGGAGACCATCGAGGCGGAGGACCTGGTCGGCCGGGCCCGGCGGATCGGCGAGATCATGCTGCCCCGGCTGGCGGCGCTCAAGGAGCGCTTCGACGTGATCGGCGACGTGCGCGGGCGCGGGGCGATGATCGCGATCGAGCTGGTCGAGCCGGGCACCAAGGAGCCGAACCCGGCCGCCGTCCAGGAGGTCGTCAGGCGCTGCCACGCGGAGGGGCTGCTGGTGCTGACGGCGGGCACGTACGGCAACGTGCTGCGCTTCCTGCCCCCGCTCGTGATCCCCGAGCACCTGCTGGAGGAGGGCCTGGGGATTCTGGAGAAGGCGATCGCCGAGCTGTAGACGAAAACCTACGAAACGGGCATCCAGCTTGAGGCTGGATGCCCGTTTTTGTGGCGTAAACGGCACCGCTCGGGTAGAGAATTCACTCTGACTTGACGCTCAGCTAGACGCTCACGGCCTCAGTCAGGGTTATAACGGTTCCGACGTACGGAGGCGCGATGGCTGCTGGGAGCGTGATGAACTGGGGTCCGACCAGAACGGCGCGGAGTGTGTTGACGTTCGACCCTGAAGGGCTCAGCGGAGCCCAGCGCGACGGCGACGCCTGCGTCGTCTGCCACAAGCGGTGGCCGCGCCCGCGCGTGCGGGTGGGGCGCCTGCCCGACGACTCAGCCGTCCTGGCCTGCGCCGACTGTGCCGACGCGCTCCTGCCCACGCCCATGGCCACCATAGTGGCGTTCCCGTCGCGCTGACAGCCGACCCGCCGCGCGGAGCCCGCGCGCCGGAAGGCGTCGCGCCCTCCATGGGCCCTCCGCGGGGGAGCCGACCGAGCGAGACGCCCCGGGACGGGGGGGAAGGCCCGGGGCGCCTCTGGTGGCGGACCGCGCCCGACGGTGGATGACGGGCGGGCCCGCGGGGCTCAGGTGGGGATCGGCGGCCCTCACTCACTCCTTGAAGGCAGTCCACCGCTCGGTCCAGGCCGTGTAGTCAGTGCATTCCCCGTCCTCCGCCCGGCAACCCCCGGGCGGGCGCACCGCGAACACCACCCGGTCGAGCCTCTTGTCGTCACCCACCCCGTACGTCTCGCACATCACCTTGGCCCGCCCCTTGCACGCCTTGTCGTTGGCGGGCGCCATGCCCGACCAGGCGGCGGCGTCGCGCTGCGTTTCCGGGTCGGTCATCCAGTTGAGCCACCGGTAGGCGCAGGTGGTGTCGGAGACGTTCGCGCCGAGCATCCAGGAGTCGACCCAGCCGGTGGTCCTGGCGGTCTTGAGTGTCTTGATCGGCTTGCCGGCCTTCTGCAGGAGCAGGCGGTAGTAGGGGGTGGCCTGCGCGTAGTCGAGCGCCCCGGTGGCGAAGCCCTTGACCAGGTCGATCGGGTTCTGCCAGTAGGTGCGGTCCCGGTAGCGCGCCAGCAGCTCGACGGCCTTGTCCAGCTCGGCCTCGCTCAGCTCGTACGGCTCCTTCGCCGACCCCTCGGCCAGGGCCGCGTCCGCGATCGTCAGCGGGCTGTCCCTGAGCGCCGCCCGGCTCGAGCCGAACACCTGCTCCAGCCCGCCGCCGACGACCTTGCCCGAGTCGTAGACGAACTCGTCGTACGCCCACAGGTAGGGCACCCCGTAGACCTTGCCCGACACCGTGCCCAGGTCGCGGAAGCGCTCGTCGAGGTCCTCGTAGCCGCTGACCTTGGCCGGGTCGATGGGCTGCACCTGCTTGGCCTCGATGAGGTCGCCGGCCAGCGCGGGGCCCGCGGTGATCACGTCGTAGGGGCGCTGGGAGACCCTCTCGGCCATTTCGCCGGCGGTCTGGACGGTGTCGAGCCGGGCGACCCGGCAGCCGGTCTCCTTCTCGAACGCGCCGACCCAGTTGACCTTGGGGCTGATGCCGCCGTACTCGGCGTAGCCGCGGTAGGTGAGGATCTGCAGCGTGCCGTCGCTCTGCGTGGCCGTGGGCGACGGAGAGGCGGTGGGCGAAGGGGAGGGTGAACGCGTGGGAGTAGGGCTGGGGGACGGAGTGGCGTGAGCCGCTCCCACGCCGACGACCAGCGTCGTCGCCGCGATCGCCAGGGCATAAGCACGGCGACGTTTCACGATGTCCCCCTTGTCCGTCTGCTGGATCCTACCGGGGACCAGGGCGGGAAGAACGTCAGTCCCTCCCGCCCGCGCTCGCCGCTTACCCGTTCGTGGGGAAGCCGAGGTTCACTCCGCCGTGCGAGGGATCCAGCCACCGGGAGGTGACGACCTTGCCGCGGGTGTAGAAGTGCACCCCCTCGGTGCCGTGCACGTGGGTGTCGCCGAACAGCGACGACTTCCAGCCGCCGAAGCTGTAGAAGGCCATCGGGACCGGGATGGGCACGTTGATGCCGATCATGCCGACCTCGACCTCGTTCTGGAAGCGCCGGGCCGCGCCGCCGTCGTTGGTGAAGATCGCGGTGCCGTTGCCGTACTCGCCGTCGTTGATCACCGCGAGGCCCTCCTCGTAGGTGGAGACGCGCACGATCGACAGCACGGGCCCGAAGATCTCCTCCGTGTGCGTACGCGACCCCGGGGGCACGTGGTCGAGCACCGTCGGGCCCAGCCAGAACCCGGGGCTCTCCGCCGCCTTGCCGCCGCCCAGCAGGACCGTCTCGCGGCCGTCCACGACGAGCTTGGCGCCCTCCTCGACGCCGAGGTCGAGGTAGGAGGCCACCTTGTCGCGGTGCGGCCCGGTGACCAGCGGCCCCATCTCCGACCGTGGGTCGTCGCCGGGGCCGACCACCAGCTTGGCCACCCGCTCGACGATCTTCTGCACCAGCTCGTCGCCGACGGGGTCGACGGCCAGCACGACGGAGATCGCCATGCACCGCTCCCCCGCCGAGCCGAACCCCGCCGACACGGCCGAGTCGGCCACCAGGTCGAGATCGGCGTCGGGCAGCACGAGCATGTGGTTCTTGGCCCCGCCGAGCGCCTGGACCCGCTTGCCGTGCGCGGTGCCGCTCTCGTAGACGTGGCGCGCGATCGGCGTGGAGCCGACGAACGACACCGCGCGCACGTCGGGGTGCTCCAGCAGCCGGTCCACGCTCACCTTGTCGCCCTGCACCACGTTGAACACGCCGTCGGGCAGCCCGGCCTCCTGCCAGAGCCGCGCCATGAGCAGCGAGGCCGACGGGTCGCGCTCCGAGGGCTTGAGCACGAACGCGTTCCCGCAGGCGATCGCGACGGGGAACATCCACATCGGCACCATGGCCGGGAAGTTGAACGGGGTGATCCCGGCCACGACGCCCAGCGGCTGCCGGATCGAGTAGGAGTCGACCCGGGTCGAGACGCCCTCGGAGTAGCCGCCCTTGAGCAGGTGCGGGATCCCGCAGGCGAACTCCACCACCTCCAGGCCGCGGGCCACCTCGCCGAGCGCGTCGGAGTGCACCTTGCCGTGCTCGGCGGAGATCAGCGCGGCCAGCTCGTCGCGGTGGGCGTACATCAGCTCGCGGAAGCGGAAGAGCACCTGCGCCCGCCTGGTCAGGGACGCGTCCCGCCAGGCGGGGAAGGCCGCGGCGGCCGACGCCACGGCCGCGTCCACGTCGGCGGCCGAGGCCAGCGCGACGTGACCGCTCACCTCGCCGGTGGCCGGGTTGAACAGCTCCGCGGTACGGGCGGGGTCGCCGTCCGCGAGAGCCCCGTCGATCCAGTGCTTGACGAACTTCACTGCTCCGCGGCCTCCGCGTCGATGGTCTCCAGGGCGGTCACGATGATGCCCAGGCCCTCGGTGGCCTCGTCGACCGTGAGGGTGAGGGGCGGGGCCATGCGGATGGCGTTGCCGTACAGGCCGCCCTTGCCGGCCAGCAGGCCCGCGCGCCTGGTCAGCTCCATGAAGCGGCCGGCCTGGGCCGGGCTCTGCAGCTCGACGGCGAACATCAGGCCCTTGCCGCGTACGTCCTTGACGACGGGCAGGCGCTCGGCCGCCGCCTTGAGCCCGCCGATGATGATCTCCCCGGTGCGGGCGGCGTTGGCCTGCAGGTCGTGGTCGAGCACGTAGTCGAGGGTGGCGTTGGCCGCGGCCATGGAGATCGGGTTGCCGCCGAAGGTGGACAGGCCCACGGCGTGCGGGGCGTCCATGAGGTCGCCGCGCGCCACGATGCCGCCGACCGCGAACCCGTTGCCGAGCCCCTTCGCGAAGGTGATCATGTCGGGGGTCACGCCGTGGTTCTGGATGCCGAAGAACGCGCTGCCGGTGCGCCCCCAGCCCGTCTGCACCTCGTCCGAGACGAACAGGATGCCCTGCTCGTCCAGCACCTCCTTGTACGCCGCGAACAGCCCGTCGGGGGCCATCGTGAACCCGCCCACGCCCTGGATCGGCTCGGCGATCAGCGCGGCCACGTCGTTGGAGACGGAGGTGGCCAGCACGTGGCGCAGGTCGTCCACGCACACCTGGATGTAGTCGGCGTCGGACAGGCCGCGGAACTGGGACAGGTGCCGGTCGGCGCCGTGCAGGAAGTGCACGTTGAGCGGGGAGAGCGAGTTGTTCTTCCACGACCGGTTGGAGGTGACGCTGATCGCGCCGAAGCTGCGCCCGTGGTAGCTCTGGCGCATGGCCAGCACCTGGTCGCTCCTGCGCGCGTACGTCGCCAGGAGCAGGGCCGTCTCGTTGGCCTCGGTGCCGGAGTTGGTGAAGAACACCTTGGCGTCGGGGATGCCGGACAGCCGGGCGATCTTCTCGGCCAGCTCGACCTGGCCGCGCAGCAGGTAGACGGTGCTGGTGTGCACCACTCCGGTGGCGAGCTGCCGCTCGACGGCCTCGCGTACCTCCGGCACGTCGTACCCGATCATGTTGGTCAGGATTCCGGCGAAGAAATCGAGGTAGCTCTTGCCGTCCGCGTCGATGACGCGGTTGCCCTTGCCGCTGACGATCTCGATGGGGTCGTTGTAGTTGAGGGCCAACCAGTTCGGCATCACTGCCCGGTGGCGCGCGAGTAGCTCCGACATGTTAACGAGTATCCCTTTTCCTGGGAGTGCCGTCCTACCTACAACATGTCGGACCTGCAACGGCATGCCTTACACACTGAAAAGTCCCCTAGGGGATGTCCCGTCCGCCTGGAGGCGTACGGGTCCTGGCCTGTATCCACCACCGGAACCAGGTGCGATGACCACTGGCGGGCGACGACCGGGACGGTCTCCGTAACCGACGATCGAAGCATCCAAGACGAGGGAGACCGAGATGACCATCACCGCCGACCACCGCCCCGAGGCCCCGTCCGGCCCGCCCAAGCTCGGCCGCGAACAGCTCCTGCGGGCCCAGCGCGAGACCCTGGCCACCGCGCGGATGAACTACAGCCTGCTGGCCAGGATGATGTTCAAGCCGGTCGACCTCATGTACGGCGAAAAGGGCTCGTACACGAAGTTCGCCATGCTGGAGATCATCGCCAGGGTGCCCTACCAGGCGTGGGAACGCATGGGCTACTGGGCCGTGCACCGGCACGCCGGGCGTTCCGCGCTGGCCAGGAGGATCTTCGAGCGCATCGTGGAGGCCCGCGCCGACCAGGACAACGAGCAGTGGCACCTGCTGATCCTCCAGGACCTGGTGCAGCGCACCGGCCAGCGGCAGACCTGGCTGCTGCACAGGGCCGCGCCGTGGATGATCGCGTTCTTCTACTACCACGTGTCCTGGGTGCTGTTCCTGATCAGGCCGGACTGGAGCTACCGGCTCAACGCCGAGTTCGAGGACCACGCCGAGCACGAGTACATGGAGTTCGTGGCCCAGCATCCGGAGCTGGACCTGATGCCCGACCCCGGCACGTACGCCGCCGAGTACGGCCGCTACCACTCGGTGGCCGACCTGCTCAGGCAGATCGGCCACGACGAGCGCACCCACAAGCTGGACAGCCTGGAGAGCATGAAGGAGCCCCGTGTCCGCTAGACCCTGCTACCTTCCTGGCTGCCCGCCGAGCTGCCCGCCGGGCTGCCTTCCTGGCCACCCACGGGGCTGCCGTCCGGAGGAACGGGCCCGGCGGCGGTGGGCACGGGCGGGCGCAGCACGGTGAGCGCCAGCAACGCGGCCGCCACGCAGAAGGCCGCGCCCACCCACGAGCCGAGGTGCATGGCGGAGGTGAACGCCTGGTTCCCCGCCTCGGCCAGGCCCGTCGCGTGCGCGCCGCCGATCGACTCCCTGGCGGCGGCGGGCAGGTCGGCGGGCATCTCCGAGGTGTACTTCCCGGCCAGGACGCTGCCCAGGATCGCGATGCTGAGCGCCATGCCGACCTGCTGGACGGTGTCGTTCAGCGCGGAGCCGACGCCGGCGTGGTCCACCGGGATGGCCCCCATCAGCGAGGCGTAGGCGGACGGCCCGGCCAGACCGCCGCCGACACCCATGATCACCAGACCGGTGAGCAGCGGCAGGTAGCCGGTGGTCAGCGCCATGACGGCGAACCCCCCGGCCATGAACAGCAGCCCGGAGCAGATCAGCACGCGGTTACTGAGCCTCTTGCCCAGCCCGACGCCCACCCCGTTGAAGACCGCCGCGGCCACCGCGTACGGCAACATGGCCAGACCGGCCTGCATCTCCCCGTAGCCCAGCACGAACTGCAGGTACTGCGTCAGCATCAGCATCACCGCGCCGGCGCCGAACGACATGAGCAGGATCGAGAACGACGCGCCGCTGAAGTTCCGGTTGGCGAACAGGTGGAGGGGCAGCATCGGCTCCTCCTGCCTGCGCTCCCAGACCACGAACGCGCCCAGGGAGAGGACGGCCAGCGCGATCACCCCGATGTTCCACTCGCGCTCGATGACCACGTAGACGGCCGCGGTCAGGCCGACGATCGACAGCACCACGCCCACCGGGTCGATCCGCCGCGCGGGGCTGCGCGACTCGGGCATGAGCACCAGGGCCGCCACGATCGCGATCGCCGCGACCGGGATGTTCAGCAGGAAGACCGAGCCCCACCAGTAGTGCTCCAGCAGGAGGCCGCCCAGGGTGGGCCCGGACACCATGCCGACCAGGGCCACGGCGCTCCAGGCGGCCATCGCCTTGCGCCGTTCGGTCTCGTCGAAGACGGTCATCAGGATCGACAGCGTGGACGGCATCATCAGCGAGCCGCCGACGCCCATCAGGAACCTGGCCGCGATGAGCTGCCACGGCTCGGTGACCAGCACGGCCAGCAGCGACGCGCCACCGAAGAACACCAGGCCGATCACCAGGAAGCGGCGGCGGCCGTACTTGTCGGACAGGCTGCCCGCGGTGAGCAGCAGGCCGGCGAAGGCCAGCACGTACGCGTCGATGATCCACTGGATGTCCGACGGCGTGGCGCCCATCTCCTGGCTCAGCGAGGGGATGGCCAAGTTGAGCACCGTGTTGTCGACGACCAGCACAAGAAGGGCCAGGCAGAGCGCGCCGAGTATCCACCAGCGGCGCGGGTCTCGTACAGTGTTCGAGTTCACTCGCACAGCGTACGCCAGTACTCGTACAGTGTGCGAGTTGATTTATTCTGAGGACATGAGCAGCAAGGCGTTCTCCTCGGTGTGGCTCCGCGAGCCGCGCAAGGCCACCTCCCCCGGCCGCAGCCGCGAGGAGATCGTCAGAGCCGCCGTCGAGCTGCTGCAGGAAGAGGGCCTGGCCGGGCTCAGCATGCGCAAGCTCGGCGCGCGGCTGAGCGCGGGCGCCACCAGCCTCTACTGGTACGTCGCCAACAAGGACGAGCTGCTCGAGCTGGCCTACGACGAGGTGTGGGGCGAGATGGCCGTCCCCGACCCCGAGGAGGTCGGCTGGCGCGACTCCGCCTTCGCCCTGGCCCACAGCATGCGTCAGGTGATCCTGCGCCATCCGTGGTCGGCCGACCTCATCGGCCGCCTGCCCGCCCTGGGCCCCAACGCGCTGCGGATCGCCGGCCGGATGCGCCGGGTGTTCAAGGCGGCCGGGTTCGAGGGGATCGACATCGACTTCGCCAACTCCACGCTGACCGCCTACATCTTCGGCATGACGATCCCGGAGATCGCCTGGAACGCCACGACCGCCACCGCCGACTACGACGCCGACCGGATGCGTGCCCTGGTGCGCGGCGCCGCGGCCGAGTTCCCCGACGTGCTGGAGAGCCTCGACTTCGACGTCTACACCGACCCGCGGGCCATCCGCGAGCTGTGCTTCGACTTCGGCCTGGCCTCGATGCTCGACGGCCTCGAACGACGACTGGCCGCATGACGGCCCGGCCTCGAACGACGACTGGCCGCATGACGGCCCGGCCTCGAACGACGACTGGCCGCGCGACGGCCCGGCGCGCGGACGAGGGGGCCCACGTGACGGTACGGCGCGCGGACGAGGAGTGGTCCCGGGCGCCGGGTCGGCCTTGAGCCGAGGGCGGTGACGTAGCAGGATCCGGGTCATGAGCGATTTCCGTGCCGCCCGCGACCTCCTCCTCGGCGCCGGCCCCGAGGACGCCCGCCGCGACTTCCGCTGGCCGGAGCCGGCCGAGTTCAACTGGGCGCTCGACTGGTTCGACGGGGTCCTGGCCGCCGAGACCCCCGACGCCGTCGCTCTCAAGATCGTGGGCGCGAGCAGCGCCGCCTACACCTTCGCCGAGCTGTCGGCCCGCTCCGGCCAGGTCGCCAACTGGCTGCACGAGCAGGGGGTGCGCCGGGGCGACCGGATCCTGCTCATGCTGGGCAACCAGGCCGAGCTGTGGGAGACGCTGCTGGCCGCGATGAAGCTGGGCGCGGTGATCATCCCCGCCACCACGCTCCTGACCGCCAAGGACGTCGCGGAACGCATCAAGCGCGGCGGCGTCTCCCACGTCATCGCCAACGCCCGCGACGCCGGGAAGTTCGGGGCCGGAGAATACACGCGGATCGCCGTGGGCGACGCCTACACCTGGCTGCCGTACCACGACGCGTACGAGGCCCACGAGCGCTTCACCCCCGACGCCCCGACCCGGGCGGACGACCCGCTGCTGCTCTACTTCACCTCCGGCACCACCTCGCAGCCGAAGCTGGTCGAGCACACGCACGCCTCCTATCCGGCCGGGCACCTGTCGACGATGTTCTGGATCGGGGTCAGGCCGGGCGACGTGCACCTCAACGTGTCCTCGCCGGGCTGGGCCAAGCACGCCTGGAGCAACGTCTTCGCCCCCTGGAACGCCGGGGCCACCGTGCTGGTCCACGACTACCAGCGCTTCTCCGCGCCCGCGCTGCTGGAGGTGCTGCGCGACGAGCGGGTCACCACGTTCTGCGCGCCGCCGACCGTGTGGCGGATGCTCATCCAGGAGGACCTGGCCGCCTGGAAGCTCCCCCTGCGTACGGCCGTGGCCGCCGGCGAGCCGCTCAACCCCGAGATCATCGACCGGGTCGCCAGGGCGTGGGGCCTCACGATCAGGGACGGGTACGGGCAGACCGAGACCACCGCGCAGATCGGCAACGCCCCCGGCGAGCGGGTCAAGCCGGGGTCCATGGGGCGTCCGCTGCCGGGTTACGACGTCGTGCTGATCGACCCGGTCTCCGGTGAGCAGGGGGACGACGGGGAGATCTGCCTGCCGCTGGACGACCGCCGCCCACTCGGCCTCATGTCCGGATATGTCGGTGGATCGACGGAGGCCATGCGCGACGGCTTCTACCACACGGGCGACGTCGCCACCCGCGACCACGACGGCTACATCACCTACGTGGGCCGTACCGACGACGTCTTCAAGGCGTCCGACTACCGCATCTCCCCGTTCGAGCTGGAGAGCGTGCTGCTGGAGCACGCGGCGGTGGCGGAGGCCGCCGTGGTGCCCGCCCCTGACCCGGTACGCCTGGCGGTGCCGAAGGCGTACGTGACGCTCGCCCCGGGGTTCGAGCCCGGCGAGGAGACCGCCCGGTCGATCTTCGAGCACTGCCGCAGGGAGCTGGCCCCGTACAAGCGGGTGCGGCGGCTGGAGTTCGGCGAGCTGCCCAAGACGATCTCCGGCAAGATCCGCCGCGTCGAGCTGCGCGTACGCGAGCCCCGCCGGGAGTATCGGGAGGAGGACCTCCCTTCATGACAAGGGGCGCAAAGTGTAAATCGGCCTACTGCCGTTCTTACAGTCTGATCGGCTAGGCTCTGCCCCGTGTTGCCCACCATCGCCGATGTCCTCGCCCTGGAGACCGTACGCCGGGGCAGCCCGCGCGTGGTCGCGGGCGCCGACCGGCTCGACACCAAGGTGCGGTGGGTGCACGTCGGCGAGATCGCCGACATCGCCCATCTGCTGCGCGGCGGCGAGCTGGTGCTCACCACGGGAGTCGCCCTGCCGGACGACCCGGAGAAGCTCGCCGACTACGTCGGTGAGCTGTCCTCGGTCGGGGCTTCGGGCCTGATCGTGGAGCTGGGCCGCCGGTTCGTCCGCGAGCTGCCGCGCGTCGTGGTCAAGACCGCCGAGGAACACGGCCTGCCGGTCATCGTGCTCACCCGCGAGACCCCGTTCGTGCAGATCACCGAGTCGGTGCACGCCCGCATCATCGACATCCAACTCGAGGAGCTGCGGGCCTCCGAGCAGCTCCACGAGGTCTTCACCGAGCTGTCGGTCGAGGGCGCCTCCCCCGCCGAGGTGCTGGCCCAGGTGGCGCGGCTGTCGGGGCGTCCTGTGCTGCTGGAGAACCTGGCTCACCAGGTGCTGGCCTGCGAGTCCGCCGGGCGCGACGCGGGCTCCCTGCTGGCGGGGTGGGAGACCAGGTCGCGGGCGGTGGCCCCGGCCGAGCGCACGGCGTACGACCCGGCCTCGGGCTGGCTGGTCACCACGGTCGGCGCGCGCGGGCACGACTGGGGACGGCTGATCCTGCTCTGCGACGCCCAGCCGTCACCGCGCGACATGGTGCTCGCCGAGCGCGCCGCCACCACGCTCGCGCTGGGCCGCCTGCTCGAACGCCACCAGGAGTCGCTCGAACGCCAGGCGCACGGCACGATCATCACCGGCATCGTGAGCCACGCCTACGCCGACCCCGACGAGGCCGCCGCCCGCGCCCGCGCGCTCGGCGTACCGCTCACCGGGCGCAAGCTGGTCAGCGTGGTCATCCGGCCGACCGACCCCATCGACCAGGCGCTCGACGGGCAGGCACAGCTCGGCGAACTGGCCGAGGCCACCGCCGCCGCCTGCCGCGACGCCCGCCTGCCCGCCCTGGTGGGCGCGCTCGACCAGGAGCGAGTCGGGGTGCTGCTGCCGCTGCCGCCGCGTGCGCACGCCGAGCCCGCCCTGACTTCCCTCGCCGAACGGCTGCGCGTGCTGTGGCGGCCCGGCTCGGCGTTCGTGCTGGCGGCCGGCTCGGTGGTGGAGTCGATCAGGGACGTACGCCGCAGCTTCCTCGAAGCCGAGCAGGTGGCCGACGTGGCGGTGCGCCAGCCCGACGGCCGCCCCTTCTACCGCCTGCCCGACCTGCGCCTGCGCGGCCTGCTCCACCTGCTGCGCGACGACGCGCGGTTGCAGACGTTCGCCGAACGGGAGCTGGGGCCGCTGCTGGCCCACGACGCCCAGCGGGGCGGCGACCTCACCCGGATCCTGCGCGTCTACCTCGACTCGGGCCGCAACAAGGCCGTCGCCGCCCAGAAGGCCCACCTGTCCAGGCCCGCCTTCTACGACCGTCTGCGCCGTCTGGAACGCATCCTCGACACCGATCTGGACGACGTCGAATCGTGCCTGTCCCTTCACGTGGCGCTACTGGCCCTGGAGTCCTTCCGCAGAGAGGGCCGCTGATGTGCTGGAATGGGCGATATGTCTGATGTTCTGATGCCCGACGCGGACGATCTCGCCCGCATGCTCGCCACCGCGGGAGCCTTCTCCGTACCCGTCCACGACGTCCGGCTCACCCCCGACGCACTCGCCCCCGAGCAGATCGTCGCGGGCGACCCCGCCACGTCCTCCCTCGAACTGGGCGGCGGCCGGGGCATCTGGGAGATCACGCCCGGCGTCGTGACCGACGTGGAGAGCGACGAGATCTTCGTCGTGCTGTCGGGCCGCGCCACGATCGCCGTCGACGGCGGCACCACGATCGAGGTGGGGCCCGGCGACGTGTGCCTGCTGGCCGAAGGCGCCAGAACCACGTGGATCGTGCACGAGACGCTACGCAAGGTGTACCAGACACGACAGAGCGAGTGAGAGACGCCGCCCCGCCCGATCGCGACAGACCGCGCGACCGGGCGGCACCCCACCCAACCACAACGACCGTGTAACCGAGCGGCACCCCACCCGTCCGCAACAGACCGCATGACCGGCAAGCGGGGGTCTGCCCGCCTAACGTCGCTAGTGTGCCCCTCTTCTTCAATCCCCTGGAGGCCGCGGCCCACCGGCTGTCGATCGTGCCTCCGATGTTCGACTACTTCGGCGCTCTGGGCCTGCACGCGATCATCGCGGCGGCCAGGACGGGGGTCTTCGACGCCCTGGGCGAGCGCCCCCGCACCGGTGGCGAACTGGCCACCGACCTCGGCCTCGACCCCCGGCGTACGGAGGCGTTGTTACGCGCCCTGACCGGGCTCGGCTACCTGCGGGCCAGGGGCGGGCGTTACCGCCTGGCCCGCACCGCGCGCCGGTGGCTCACCACCGGCTCGCCGACGTCGCTGGTGGCGGCGCTGGAGTTCTGGGAGCGTACCGCCTGCGTGATCTGGCCCAGGCTGGAGGAGGCGATCAGGGACGGCTCGCCCGCGACGCCGTTCTACGCGCTGCTGGAGAACGACCCGGCCCTGGCGCGCTCGTTCCACGCCTGGACGGCGGCGCTGGCCGGGCGGCAGGCCGCGGCCACGGCACGGGCCGTCCCCGTGCCGCGCGACGCCCGCCACGTGCTCGACGTGGGCGGCGGCCATGGCCTGTTCAGCGTGGAACTGCTGCGCCGCCACCCCGGGCTGCGGGCCACCGTCGTCGACCTGCCGCACGGGCTCGAATCCGCCGCCGACCACCCTCGGCTGACGCTGCGCCCCGCCTCGTTCCTGGAGGACGACCTCGGCCACGGGTACGACGTCGTCCTGCTCTTCAACATCGTCCACGGGCTGAGCGACGAGGAGACGGCACGGCTGTTCCCACGCCTGGCGGCGGCGCTCAACCCGGGCGGCACGATCGTGGTCGGCGACCAGTTCGGCGACAGCCTCATGCCGGGCCGAGCCAGCCGCGCCCTCCTCCACCTGCTCGACCTGAACTACCTGGCCGCCGTGGGCGGCCGGGTACGCACGTTCCGCGAGGTCGCGGCACTGCTCCGGACGGCCGGTTTCCGCCGGATCCGGCACCGCCGCCCACCCGGCTCACCAGCCACCGAACTGGCCGTCGCCAGCACCCCGACGCACCCTCCACCACCTCGAACGTAACTGCCACGCATGGACCGTCGTGGAGAAAGGGGACAGGCATGTGGACCGTCGTGAAGACGGAGGAAGCGACGTGTGGACCGGCGTGCAGAGGGAGCCAACGGGTGGACCGGCCCGGAGACAGTGGAACCGGCCTGGAATCCGTGGGCATAACCCCGACGAGCCCGAGACCATCCCCGACACGCGAAACCCGATGGCACCCTCAGACCCCCCGACGGCGCCATCAGAACCCCATCGCGCCCTGCACCTCCTCCAGCGTGCGGACCGCCTGCTCGCGGGCCCGCTCATTGCCCTCGGCCAAGACCTGCCGCACCTCGTCCTCCCCCAACTCGGCCCGGCGCTTCCTGATCGGGCGCAGGAACTCGTTGACCGCCTCGGTCGTCACGCGCTTGAGCGTGGCGGCGCCACCGTCGCCGATCTCCTCGGCCAGTTCGCGCGGCGGGCGGCCCAAGCACAACCCGGCCAGGGTGAGCAGGTTGGCCACCTCGGGGCGACCCTGCTCGTCGAACGTGATGTGCCGGTCGAAGTCGGTGCGGGCCTTGCGGATGAGGGCCGCGGTCTCGTCCTCGGTGGCCGACAGGGCGATCGCGTTGCCCCGGCTCTTGCTCATCTTGCCGCCGTCCAGGCCCTTGAGCAGCGGCTGCTCGCCCATCATGGCCTCCGGCAGCGGGAACACCTCGCCGTAGCGCTCGTTGAAGCGCCGTGCGACCAGCCGCGTCACCTCCACGTGCGGGAGTTGGTCCTTGCCCACGGGCACCAGCGTGCCCTTGCAGAACAGGATGTCGGCCGCCTGGTGCACCGGGTACGTGAACATCAGCCCGCTCACGGCCTGCTGCGAGCTGTGCGCGATCTCGTCCTTCACCGTGGGGTTGCGCCGCAGCTCGGACACCGACACCAGGCTCAGGAACGGCAACAGGAGCTGGTTCAGCTCGGGGATCGCACTGTGCTGGAAGATCGTGGCCCTGGCCGGGTCGATGCCGACCGCCAGATAGTCGAGGAGCAACTCGGTGGTGTTGCGCCGGATCTCGCCGGGCGTGTCGCGATCGGTGATCACCTGATAGTCGGCGATCAGCACGTACATCGGATATCGACCCTGCAGATCGACCCGGTTCGCCAGAGAGCCGAAGTAGTGGCCGAGATGCAGAGGGCCGGTCGGACGGTCGCCCGTCAGCACGACGTCGTTCATGAGGTCTCTCCTTGGGATCATGCCGTCCCGGAGAGGCACCCGCTTCCGAGGGCCGTCCCTGGGACGGCCCACGCATGGGGAATCAGCGGCCGTCTGTCGGCCGCCACCACATGCAGATGCGAGTCATACACGAATGGTACTGGTAAGTGATGTCAATCTCGTAACCTCTTTACTCCGTCGGCGCGTTCTCCTGCCTCCGAGACCTTGATCTCGCCACTATGGTGCGGTCCCTTTTCCGCCCTCTGGAGAGTTCATGTCTCGACGCACACTCGCCGGCGGCCTGGCCATAGCCGCGGCGCTGCCCCTCACCGCGCTGCCCGCGACAGCGGAGCAGCAGTCGGTGAGGTTTCCGTCGGCCAAGTTCCCGCTGGGCACACGCCCCGTGCCGACCAAGACCATGACCGCGGTGACGCAGGGCATCGACCTGTACGACGTGAAAGCGGGCACGTCCACAGACGGCTACACGGTCACCGTCTTAATGCCCAACGGCCGCGATTCCGGCACCCTGCCGAACGCCGAAGCCAAGCTCGCCGAGGTGGAGGCGCTCGGGGAGACCGCCAGCCTGCAGCAGGTGGTACAGCCGAGCGTCGCCGACGCTCCCTCCAAGACCGAGTACATGGTCCGCGTCGGCCTCTGGCCCCTCAAGGACAAGAAGAAGGCCGAGGAGACGGTCACCAAGCTCAAGGACGCCGAACTGAAGGCCAAGGTCGACTACCTCGGCGACGACGGCGTCAAGACCACCGGTCCGTGGGACGCCAAGGTCGTCTTGATCGACGCCAAGACGTTCCGCGGCTCGTACGCCGCCACGCTCGGCACCAGCGTGGCCAAGCGGGAGACCGTCTCGTCGATGGCCAAGGCGCGCAAGGCCGTGGTCGGCGTCAACGGCGGCTTCTTCAACATCCACACCTCCAAGGAACTGCGCGGCGAGCCCGTCGGTGCGTCCGTGGTCGGCGGCAAGCTGCTGAGCGAGGCCGTCCCTGGCCGGTCGGCCGTCGTGCTCAAGGGCCGTACCGCCAAGATCACCGAGCTGAAGACGACCGTCACCGCCATCTCCCAGGACGGCGAGAAGGCCACGGTCAACGGCGTCAACCGGGCCGCCGCGCCGGACGAGCTGGTCCTGTACACGGAGGAGTACGGCGCCAAGACGCCCACCGGCGGATCCGACGTCGTCATCGACGCCAACGGCAAGGTCGTGGGCGTACGCACGTCGGGCGCCGCAGTCCTCGCCGGCACGCGGGTGCTGCACGGCAACGGCGGAGCCGCCGACTGGCTCAGCCAGCACGCCCCGCAGGACTGGACCGTCACGGTCGACACCAAGGTCGTGGACCTGCGTACCAAGCGGGCACTCCAGCTCACCCCCGACCTGAACGTGATCGCGGGCGGCGTCGGCCTGGTACGCAACGGCACGACGAAGATCACCGCCAAGCTCGACGGCCACAACTCGATCAACATGATCCTGCGCCGCCACCCGCGCACGCTCCTCGGCACCACCAAGAACGGCAGCCTCATCCTGGCCACCATCGACGGACGGCAGCCCGGGGTGACGGTCGGGGCGAACTTCCTGGAGGCGGCCCAGTTCATGCGCTGGCTCGGGGCCACGCAGGCGATCAACCTGGACGGCGGCGGCTCGACGGCGATGGTGGTCGGCGACAAGCTGGTCAACAAGCCGTCCGACGGAACCGAACGCGGCATCGGCGACGCCCTCCTCGTCCTCCCCTCCTGACCACCCACGCGGACAAAGTCCACGACCCGGGCAACGCCCGCCACGGAAGGGCCCAGCCACACCCGCATCCGTGCGGAGCCACCACCCAGTCGCCCGACACCCTGAGAGAACCCCTCTCTCAGTCACCGAACACCCCGGGGGCCGCACCACCCAGCCCGGCCCCCGGACCAACACCCCACCACCGAGACCCCCACACCAGAAACCCACCCTCAGGCAACGCCCCCAGGAACCCACAAACCCCATCCGACCAACCCAGGGCCCGCACCACCCGTCCAGCCGAACCCAGGAACCCGCACCACCGACCCGGACCACCCCAGGGCCCCACGGCACTCCGCCCAACAGCTAAAGAACCCCGAGAGACCCCAGATCTCCGCACCACCACACGCAGTTCACTAACACGCTGAAGCAGCGACGCAGTGACGCCGTGAGGCAATTCGGCGATGACAGGGCGAGCACCTTCAACTGCAAAAGTGGATGGCAGGTTGCCGGCAGCAGTCGGAGCCCACCATCACCCACCTGCCACCCGAAACCACCACCCCAAAACCAACAGCAAGCACCAACCCCCGGAAAACAGAAAAAGGCCCAGCCACCCCGGCCAGGCCCCACCAAACACACACCCCCACCACCCAGCCAGGGCTCCACCACCCCACAACCACAACCCCTCAAACAGCCACAACAACCCCCAACCAGCCCCTCCCCCACAACCCACCGAGCAAAGAAGAAGAAGAAAAAAGGGCCCGGAAATGCAGGAAGGGCCCGACACAAACCGTGTCAGACCCATTCCCGAAATGATTGTCCGGCGGTGACCTACTCTCCCACACCCTCCCGAGTG
>NZ_JBVJIM010000034.1:0-91049 GCF_055586305.1 Nonomuraea sp. NPDC051298 | reverse complement strand
CGCCGCTTCGTTGCACAGGCGCAGCGTGTCCGCCAGCGCCGCTTCCTGGGCGGGCGTGGGGAAAAGCCGCACCTGCACAACGAATTTCACGCTGCAAACTTTACCATTACTCGAACAAACGTGCGGCACCGTAAGCGATTCCTCCCGGACCTGAAGGACCGGGGTTCCCCGCCCGCTACCGCTGAACCCACGACCACCGGCGGCGCTCAGGCGGCCGGTCTCGCCGCGGCCCGCCGCCGTCGCTCCAGTCGCTCCACGAGCACGAACTGCATCACGACCACACCCGTGAACGCGGCGGCCGCCGTCCACACGACCGCCTGCCCGATGGCCTCCACCACCTCGTTCCTGCCCGGCGGCAGCACGGCCATCTGGACGGCAGCCCCGGCCGGCACGGTCAACGTCGCGAGCAGACCGACCGCTCCCGGCCGCCGCACGCACGCGCCGACCGCTCCCAGGGGCCCGCCGAGAACGACCGCGGCGACCCACCAGAGGGCCGGCTCGGACTCGTACCAGGGGAAGGACGAGCCCCTGCGGACGGTGTCCACGGCGCTGTAGGCGGCCACGGCCGCGAGCAGGGCCAGCACCCCGGCGCCGGCGCCTCGCGCCGACGCCACGGCCGGCCGCTGCCCCGAACGGGTCGCCAGCCACCCCACCACCACCGCCAGGCCCGCCCACGCCCAACCGGAGTCGAGCACCACGCTCATGATCTCCGCGACCGACCACCCGCCGGTGGTGTAGGCGCGGCTTCCCAGGTCGGCCTGGGAGTGGGAGAGGGCGTTGACGAGGGAGGCCGCCGCGCCGAACCCCGCTCCGGCCACCGAGGCGCTCCCCACGAACGCCACGGGCACGACCACCCGCGAACGAATCCCCCGTCGACGGTCCTGCCGCTGATCGTCAGTCACGACGCCCTTCCTACCGCAGAATCACGCCCTACGGCAGGTGGCCATCGCACTCGCCTTTACATTGTAGATTCTTTCAGCGGGCGACCCAGTGACCCGCCCGAGCGGGTGGGTGCTCGGGCGGGTCAGGGGGTCAGAGGCGGTCGAGGAGCTTGCGCAACTGCTCCACCTCGGCTTGCTGCGCGGTCTCGATGGTCTTGGCCAGGGCCTTGGCCTGCGGGTTCGAGCCGTTGGCCTGTTCGGTGCGGGCCATCTCGATCGCGCCCTCGTGATGGGCGATCATCTGCCGCGCGAACAGCTTGTCGAACTCCGTCCCCTTGGCGGCCTCGAGCTTGGTCATGTCCTCCTCCGACATGACGCCGGGCATCTCGTGTGCCATGCCACCGTCGGGGCCGCCCTCGGGCGCGGGCCTGCCCCACTCGGTCAGCCAGTCCTTCATGGTCCGGATCTCCGGGTCCTGGGCCGCCTTGATCTTCGTCGCCAGTTCCTTGATCTCCGGGTCCGCCGCGCGCGTGGGCGCGAGGTCGGCCATCTCGACCGCCTGCTCGTGGTGCGGGATCATCATCTGCGCGAACATGACGTCCGCCTCGTTGAACGTGGCGGACGGCCGCACGGCGGCGGTCGTGGCGGCCGCGGGCGTGCTGCCGCTCCCCATGCCTTCGTGTCCGGTCGTGGAGTCGCCGCCGCCACCGCACGCGGTCAGCAGCGCGAGGGCGCCCGCGGCGACGGGGATGGATATCTTGCGGTTGATGCGCATAGCTGGTTGTTCTCTCGATCGGGTTGGAACGGTCGGCCGGTACGCGGGCAGGCGAAACCACCGGCCCGCACAAAAGGCGTCGGCCTATATGCGCAACATCGAGAGAACGGCCAGGCGCCGCGACGTGAGCTTCGGCGGCGGCCGCGCCACCCGCCGGACGGACGACGGCCGCTCGACCCCGGCCGCGCTTCGCCGTCCCGCCCAGGCCCATCCGGCGCCCAGCAGCAGGACAACGAGAGACGCCAGGACGGCCAGGCACACGTCCGTCGGGTCGAAACCGGGCATCGTACGATCCGGCACGAAGGCCACGAGCCCGACGGGCACCGCGGACAGCACCTCGGGCGGCACCACGGGCGGGGCCGCCGGGGCCACCTCGGTGGCGTGCGCGCCGCCGGGCGCCGAACCGTGAGGGCCGTCGAGGTGCCCGAGGGTGTGCATGCCGCCGATGCCCAGGGCGAGGGCGACGAGCAGGACGGCGCGGACGGCGCACGATGCACGGCGTCGCCGCATTGATTCCATCGCCCCTCCCAGGCCATCCGCACGTCACGACGGTTGCCAGTGTACTAATGCGAATCGTAGTACCTGCCCCGAACCGGCCCGGTCGCCGGTAGCATTGACGGGATCGCCGGCGAAGGGACCGTCAGATGGCGCGTGATCTCGGAGAGCTCGAGTCCACGATCATGGATCACATGTGGGCCGTCAGGCGGCCGGCCTCGGTCCGGGACGTCCTGGAGCACCTCCAGGAGGAGCGGCCCCTGGCCTACACGACGGTCATGACCGTGATGGACAAGCTCCACACCAAGGGCCTGCTCAAGCGCAAACCCGTCGGCCGCGCCTACATCTACGAGCCGGTGTCGTCCAAGGAGGCGTACACCGCCGACGTGATGCGCGAGTCCCTGGCCAGGAGCGGCAACCAGGCGGCCACGCTGGTGCACTTCCTCGAACGGCTCACCCCCGAGGAGGCCGGGGCCCTGGAGGCGGCGCTCCAGGTGTACCCGCCGGGAGGGCGCAGCTCATGACGGTGGCGGTCGTCCTCGCCGCCTACGGCGTCCTCGCGGCCCTGTGCCTGCCCAGGCTGCTCAGGCGGGCCGCCTGGGCCGACCGCGCGCCGCGGCTGGCGATCGCCATGTGGCTGGCGGCCGGCGCGTCGGTGATCGCCTCCGCGGTGCTGTCGGCGCTGGCCGTGGCCGTACCCGCGGCGGCGGTGGGGCATGGCCTGGCCGAGCTGTTCGCGGCCTGCGCCGCGCTGCTCGGCGACGAGACGGCGCTCGGCTCGGCCGGGGCCAGGGCGGGCCTCGCCGTCGGCGGGCTCCTCCTGGTCCGGGTCGCCGCCGTGGGGGTGTCGGTGCTGTTCCGCGCCCGCCGCGAGCGTCGCCGGCACGCCGCGGCGCTCTCCCCGCTCGGCAGGCACGACCTCGACCTCGACGCGCTCGTGGTCGACTACGACGAGTGCCTGGCGTACTGCCTGCCGGGCCGCAAGGGGCGCGCGGTGATCACCACGGGGGCGTTGCGTTCACTCGCCCCCGAGCAGGTCGCGGTCGTGCTCGCGCACGAGCGGGCACACCTGCGGGGGCGGCACCACCTGCTGCTCGCCGCCGCCGAGACCCCGGCCCTGGCCTTCCCCCGTCTGCCGCTGTTCGAGGAGGCGCGCGCCGAGGTCGCGCGGCTGGTCGAGCTGCTGGCCGACGACGTGGCGGCCCGCCGCCACCCCCGCATCCACCTCGCGACCGCCCTCGTACGCCTCGCCACCGGCAAGACGCCGGCCTTCGCGCTGGGGGCGGGCGGCGAGACCGCGCTGACCCGCGTACGCCGGATGCTGCATCCGCAGGCGCCGCTCGGGCGCGGGGAGCGTGCCGCGGGGCGGCTGGCGGTCACGGCGCTGCTCGCGGGGCCCGCGGCGCTGGCGACGGCGCCGGGGGTGGCCGCGTTCCTCGCCCACCACTGCCACTCGTTCCTCCCTCTCTAACCCTCTACTATGAGCGATAGTAGGAAGCGGTAGACTTCCCGCCATGAAGCGTGCGGGACATCGGCTGCGTGCGGGCAGCGTGGGAGTCGTGCTGGGCCTCACCCTGGCGGGCTGCGGCTCGGCGGCGCGGCCGCAGGACGTGGCCGGTCCGAGCCTTGGCATCGGCCACGTGCACGGGGTCGGCCTCGACCCGGCCGACGGGGCACTCTACGTCGCGGGCCACTACGGACTCTTCAAGGTCACCTCCCCCACGACGGCCGTCCAGGTCCCCGGGCGCGACCAGGACCACATGGGCTTCACCGTCGCGGGCCCGAAGACGTTCCTGGCCAGTGGGCACCCCTCCGCCGAGGACGTCTCACCGCGACGCCCGCCGCACCTCGGCCTGATCAGGTCGGCCGACTCCGGCCTCACCTGGAAGACGCTCTCGGAGGACGGGACCGCCGACTTCCACTCCATCCAGCCCGCCGGAGACAACCTGTACGCCTACGACAGCCAGACCTCCAAGGTCTGGCGCAGCCTCGACGGCGGCGCGACCTGGACGCAGGGCACCGAGGAGCAGGTGCTCGACCTCGGGGCCGACGCCGGGCAGCCCTCGCGCGTCTACGCCACGACGCCCGGCGGGCTGAAGGTCAGCGAGGACGGCGGGATCAACTACGCCGACGTGGCCGAGGCACCGCTCCTCACCCACGTCGAGGTCCTCCCGGGCGACGCTCCTCCGGGCGACGCTCTCCCGGTCGACGTGCTGGTGGGGGCCGACGCCGACGGCCGGATCCACACCAGCCAGGACTCCGGCAGGACCTGGTCGGCCGTCGGCCGGCTCCCCGGACGGGCGGCGGCGTTCACCGCCGTGGACCGCCGCCGCCTGCTCGCCGCCCTGGAGGACGGCACGGTGCTGGACTCCGAGGACGGCGGCGCGACGTTCGTCCCCGCCTTCTCCCCCGCGAACTGACGCGACCGGCCCAGGCCGGTGGTGCGCGTCAGGCCGCCGCCGCACCGCCCGCGGGCGGGCGCGGGGGCGCGGTGTGGATCAGCCGGATGATCGCCTGGCTCATCCGGGCGTAGTCGTGGTCGTTGACCAGCTCGCCGCGCAGGCTGAAGTCGTTCATCACCGCGATCCGGTCGGCGAGCGTGACGATCTCCGGCAGGTCCGAGGAGATCAGCAGCAGCGCCAGCCCGGCCTCCGCCAGCTCGGCGATCAGCTCGTGGAACGCCGCCTTGGTGCGTACGTCGATGCCCACGGTCGGCTCGTCCACGATGAGGATCTCGCACTCGGCGGCCAGCCACTTCGCGAGGCTGACCTTCTGCTGGTTGCCGCCGGAGAGCTGGCCCGCGAGCTGCGACGGCGACGAGATCCTGATGCCCAGCCGGTCGGCGTACCGGTCCACCAGCCGTCGTTCCGCCCGGTCGGTGACCAGCCCGGCCCTGGCCAGGCGGCGCCACACGGTGACGCCGACGTTGCGGGCGATCGTCTGGTCGAGGAAGAGGCCCTCCTCCTTGCGGTTCTCGGTGACGTAGCCGATGCGGTGGCGGCGCAGCGCCTCGCCGACGTCGCGGATGCGCACCGGGCGGCCTCGCACCTCCACCGTTCCCGAGGTGATCCGGTCGAGCCCGAGCAGCGCCTTGGCCAGCTCGCTGCGACCGGCCCCGACCAGGCCGTACAGGCCGAGGATCTCCCCGGGGCGCACCGACAGGGAGATGTCGCGGTGGCCCCGCGCGGTGGAGACCCCGTCCAGCCGCAGGGCCGGTGGCGTCGCCGGGTCGACGTGCCGCTCGGCGAGGCGGACCGACGAGTACGCCCGCCCGACCATGAGGTCGACGATCTGGTCCTGGGTGTAGCCGGCGAGCGGCTCGGCCTCGGCCACGGTACGCCCGTCGCGCAGCACGGTGACCGTGTCCGCGACCGCGAACACCTCCTCCAGCTTGTGGCTCACCAGCACGACCGCGTGCCCGCCGTCGCGCAGCTTGCGGACGATCCCGTAGAGGCGGTCGGCCTCGTCCCCGGTGAGCGACGCGGTCGGCTCGTCGAGCAGCAGCACCTTGCTGTCGACGCTCAGCGCCTTGGCGATCTCGACGAGCTGCGCCTGCGCCACGGACAGCCGGGAGACCGGGGTGTCCGGGTCGAGGTCCAGATCGAGCAGGCCGAGGCAGCGGCGGGCCTCGGCGCGCATCCGTTCCCTGTCGACGAGGCCGAAGCGGCGGGGCAGGTGGTGCAGCAGGATGTTCTCGGCGACGGAGAACCCTGGGATCAGGTTGCGCTCCTGGTGGACCACGCCGATGCCGGCCCGCTGGGCGTCGAGCGGCCCGCTCAGGTGCAGCTCGGCGCCGTCGAGCGCGACCCGCCCGCCGTCCGGCCTGTGCACCCCGGTGAGGATCTTGATGAGCGTGCTCTTGCCCGCGCCGTTCTCGCCCAGCAGGGCGTGCACGCTGCCCTCGGCCAGCCGCAGCGTGGCCCCGTCCAGGGCGCGGACTCCCGGGAACGTCTTCACCAGCTTCTCTGCGACGAGCATTACGACGGCCCCCTCGACAGCTTCTGGCGTGCGGTGCCGAGCAGCACCGCACCGAGGACGACCGCGCCGACGATCAGGTCGATCCAGCGCGGGTTGATGCCGAACTGCGCCTGCATGACGTCCACCAGCCGGACCAGGAACGCCGCCAGGCACGTGCCCGCGACGCTGACCACCCCGCCGGCCAGCGCGACCCCGCCGATGATCGGCGCGGCGAAGCTCGGCAGCAGCAGGTCGTCGCCGATGCTGGAGTTGACCGATCCGGACGCGGCGACCGTGATGACGGCGGCCACCCCGGCGAGCAGGCCGCTGAGCCCGTGCGCGATGACGATCGAACGGTCGTTGGAGACGCCCGACAGCCGCGCGGCGAACGGGCTGCCGCCGGTCGCCAGCAGCTTCCTGCCCGCCACCGCCCGGCCGAAGAACAGCGCCACCAGGGCGGCCACCACCAGGGCGAAGACGAGGACGACCGGCAGCCCGAGCAACGAGGCCGAGCCCAGGTCGCGCAGCCCCTGCGAGTATCCCTGGAAGGTGTCGGGGCCGTTGATCCCGTACCGGAGCCCTTCGATGATCGTCATGGTGGCGAGGGTGACGATGAAACCGTTGATCCGGGTGAACACGACGAGCAGCCCGTTGACCAGGCCGGCGGCCAGGCCGACCCCGAGCGCGCCGAGCACGGCCAGCGGGGCGGGCAGCCCGGCTTCGAGCATGAGCCAGGCCGCGACCATGGCGCACAGGCCCGTGAGCGTGCCGACCGACAGGTTCATCTGGCCGATGGCCAGCACGACCATCTGGGACAGGCCGATGACGATCGGGACGGCCAGGAAGCGGAAGAACGCGTCCAGGGTGCCGCGTGAGAGCAGGTTGCCGTCCGTGGCGACGGCGAGCGCGACGAACCCGGCGGCGGCGAGCACCGCGAGGGTGAACTCGGGCCGGGCGGTGACGCCCCTGAGCCCGCCGACGGGCCGGGCGCTGTTGGTGCCGGTGCTCATGCCCGCGCCCCCCTTCGTTCCGCGGCGACGTGGCGTACGCGGTCGAGCGACAGCGCGCCGAGCAGCACCAGGCCGATGTAGAGGTTGAGCTGGTCGAGCTGGAACTGCAGCAGGTTCAGGCCCTTGTAGATGACCTGGGTGAGCGTCGCGCCCAGCACCGTGCCGAGCACGCTGACCGCGCCACCGGCCAGCAGCGTGCCGCCGAGCACCGGCCCGAGGAACGACGGCAGCAGGAACGCGTCGCCGATGCGCGCCGAGAACGCGCCGTTGTTCGCGGCCAGCAGGAACCCGGCCAGCCCGGCGAGCAGCCCGCTCAGCGCGTGGGCCTGCACCACCCGGCTCCGTACGGGGATGCCCGACAGCTCGGCCGCCCTCTCGTTCGCGCCGGTCATCAGGATCTCCCTGCCCAGCCTGCTGAAGCGGAACAGCAGCCCCACCGCCAGCACCGCGACGAGGGCGAGGGGCACGACGAGCGGGATGTACGGCCCGCACACGTCACCCATGCAGTAGTCGGCGAACGTGTCGTTGCGCAGCGCGTCCATGCCGGCCGGCCGGACGCTGAAGGCGACCCCGTCGGTGAACCTGGTGTAGAGGATCGTGATGAGCCCCACCAGCGCGAAGTCCATCGCCAGCGTGACCACGAACGAGTTGACCCCGGTCCGCGAGATGATCAGCCCCGCCAGCGCGCCGAGCAACGTGCCCACGAGCAGCCCGATCACCAGGCCCACCACCAGCGAGACGCCGAGGCGGTCGTAGGCCAGCCCCATGGCGAACGCGCTCATCGCCGCCATCCGGCCGACGGCCATGTTCATGTGCCCGAGCGACAGGACCGCGAGCTGGGACAGGCCGACCACGGCGTACACGCTGATGTCCGACTGCAGGGGCACGAGCGTGAGCGTGGTGTCCAGGAACGCCGGCCGCAGCGCGGTGAAGAGCGCGACCAGGGCGAGCAGCAGGATGAGCAGGCCGAGACGCGGGTTGGCCCAGAGCGGCGGCCGTGACGCCCCGCGCGGTCCGGGCCGCCCCGGTGCCGGGGTCTGCGGCGGCGTCGCGATGCTCGTGCTCACCGGACTCTCCGGTCGTCGATCGCGTCCCGGTCCCAGACGATGCCGAGCCCGGGTGACGACGGCGCGAGCGCGTACCCGTCGACGACCTCGATCTCCTGCCGGGTGATGGCCCTGAGCTGGGGGATGTGCTCCAGGTAGCGGCTGTTCGGGACCGCACAGCACAGGCTCACGTGCAGCTCCATGAGGAAATGCGGGCAGACCGGCACGTTGTACGCCTCGGCCAGGTGCGCGACCTTGAGCCAGGGCGTGATGCCGCCGATGCGCGCCACGTCCACCTGCACGATGCCGGCCGCCTGCCGGTGCAGGTACTCGCGGAACTGCGCCACGGAGTACAGCGACTCGCCGACCGCGACGGGGATCGAGGCGGCCGCGGCCAGCGCCTGGTGCCCGGAGACGTCGTCGCCCGGCAGCGGCTCCTCGAACCAGTACGGGTCGGACGGCTCCAGCAGCCTGGCCCGCCTGATCGCCTCCGCGGGGGTCAGCGACTGGTTGGCGTCGAGCATCAGGTCGAAGTCCGGCCCGACCGCCGCGCGGACCGCGGCCAGCCGCTCCGCGTCCTCCACGGGCGAGCGGCCGATCTTGAGCTTCACACCGGGCCAGCCCGCGGCCTTGCTGGCCCTGGCCCCGGCGATGAGCTGCTCGGTGGTGAGGTGCAGCCAGCCGCCCTCGGTGTCGTACAGCGGGATGCGGTCCTTCGCGCCGCCCGCGAGGACCCACAGCGGCTGGCCCGCGTCCCGGCACCGCCAGTCCCACAGGGCCGTGTCCACGGCGGCCAGGGCCAGGGAGGTGATCGCGCCGACCGTGGTCGCCCTGGTCGCCGCGAACAGGTCGTGCCACACGGCCTCCACCCGGCGCGCGTCCGCGCCCACCAGCCTGGGCAGCAGGTAGTCGCGCAGCAGGGCGAGCACGGCGGTGCCCCCGGTGCCGATCGTGTACGTGTAGCCGGTGCCGGTGCCGCCGTCGTCGGTCTCGACCTCGACGAAGACGGTCTCCTGCTTGATGAACGACTGGACGGCGTCCGTCCGGACGGTCTCCACCTCGAGGTCGACGAGGTACGCCGCGGCGTGGGTGATCGCGGGCAAGGGTGGCTCCTCCTGAGGGCTCGCTGGACTACTTGCAGGACAGGTACTGGCTGTCGAACGCCGTCTTCAGCTCGTCCGTCTTCGCCTGCCGGTCCGTGTCGTAGGTGTCGATGTCGTCCTTGGTCACGACGAAGGAGCCGGAGTCGACGGTCACGCCCGGCTGGGTCATCGTGCAGCCGCCCGCGAGCTTCGTCAGCGCGTACGAGCCGACGGACGCCTGGCCGACCGGGTTCTGCAGCACGGTCGCGGCGACCGAGCCGTCGCGGATTCCGGCGAGGATGGTCTTGTCGTCGTCGATCGCGACGACCTTGATCGGCAGCTTGGCCCGCTGGACGCCCTCCGCGGAGGCCACCGCCGGGTTGTAGGCGGTGTTGACGATGCCCTGGATCTGGTCGCCCTTGGCGGCGAGCAGGTCGGCGACGGCCTTCTGCGCCGTCTGCAGGTCCTTGTCCACGTCGGTCACGGTCTGCAGGAGCTTGACCTTCCCGCCGGTCTCGTCCACGGCCTTCTGCACGCCCGCGATGCGGCGCTGGGTGTTGGAGTCGACCTTGTTGCCGGTCAGGTGCACCAGGTCGCCCTGGCCGCCCATGGCCTCGATCGCGGCCTGCGCCGCCTTGTAGGCGGCCAACTGCACGTCGGTGGACAGGCAGAAGTCCGCCTTGTCGACGTCGCCCGCCGGGCAGGACGCCAGCGAGGCGACGGGGAAGCCCTGCCGCTTGAGGTCCTCGAAGGTGGCGTTGATGTTCTCCGGGGAGACGCCGAACACGCCGAAGGCGTTGTAGCCCTGCGCGGCGAGGGACTTCAGCACGTCGTTCTGCTTGGTCTGGTCCCAGTCGGAGGTCTCGTTGAAGGTGACGTCGCCGACGCCGAGATCGCTCTTCGCCTTGGCGGCGGCGTCCTTCCACGGCTGGAAGTACGGGTGCGCCCCGCCCGGGACCAGGGCGATTCTGACCTGGTCAGGCGTCCTGGTGGACGCGTCCGCCGTCGCCGGGTCGTCGCTCTTCCTCGTGCAACCCGCGATGGCGGTGGCGGCGAGCACCAGGGCGGCAGCCAGCCCGCCGAGCCGGACCAGTGGTCGTTGATTCATGACCGCGCCTCTCGAAGGATCATGGATCCTATAGGATGTTTCATGGAGGTATAGTCCGTGTTCCGGCAGCGCGTCAAGACCTGGCGTCCGGGCAATACGCCGCCGTGGGAGGATGGGGCCCGATGTCAGCCACCGAACCGATCCGGCTCCGGCGCTCGACGCTCGGAGACGACGTCTACGACGTGCTCAGGGCGCGGATCCTGGAGCACAGCATGCGGCCCGGCGACCGGGTCAACATCGACGCGCTCGCCCGCGACCTCGAGGTGTCACAGACACCGATCCGCGAGGCACTGGCACGGCTGGAGTCCGACGGGCTGGTCCGCAAGCGTCCCCTCGTGGGCTACACGGTCAGCCCGCTGCTCACCCGCGCCGAGTTCGACCACCTCTTCGAGATGCGGCTGCTGCTGGAGTGCGCCGCCACGCGCTGGGCCGCCGAACGGGCCACCCCGCAACAGCGCGAGGCGATCACCGCGGAGGCCGCCACCACGATCGCCCAGGAACCTGACGACCCGAGCGGCTGGCGCTGGCACTCGGCCTTCACCACGCACGACGCCCGCCTGCACGACCTCATCGCCGCGGCCTCGGGCAACCCCCTGCTGCGCGAGGGCCTCGAACGCCTGCACGTCCACCTCCACCTCCACCGGAGATACTTCCCCTACGCCCACGCCGGCACGACGATCGAGGAACACCAGCGCATCGCCGAGGCCATCGAGGCCGCCGACCCCGACGCGGCGGAGACGGCGATGCGCGCACACCTGACCGCGGCCCGCGAGCGCCGCCTGACAGCCTTCGACTGACTGCGTTCGACTCGCAGCGTTGCCGGGGCCGGTTCCGCATCGGCGGGGGGAGCCTGAGAACATCTCGGCATGGAATTCGACGACCAGCACGAGCTGCTCCGCGAAAGCGTCGAACGGCTCGGCGAGCGGGCCGGGCGGCAGTTCGCCGCCCTGGCCCGCCGCGGTTTCCGGCTGGCCCCCGCAGCGGACGGCGCCGAGGCCACCGGGCACTGCCGGTTCGGCGGCCCCGCCCTGCTCGAACCCGGCACCTCGTGGCCTCGGTTCGGCGGCTTCCCGCTGTCCCTGCACGCCGTGCTCGACACCGGCGCGCTCGCCGCCTGGCTCGGGACCGACCTGCCCACCCGGCCGGGCCTGCTCAACTTCTTCTTCCTCGACCCCGACGTGCCGTACGACGAGCACCGGCACCTGGACGATTCCGCGCCCGAGGCGTGCCGGGTGATCCCCGCCGATCCGGCACGGGCGGCCGAGACCGCGGCCCCCGCCCCGGCGAGGACCTATCCGGCCGTCCCCGTGCACGCCGACCCGGTGGTCATGCTCCCGGACTCCTTCGACGTCGATGACGACGACATCCCCTACGATCGGGACGAGCACTGGGGAGCCACGTCGCTCATCCTCGACACGATGTACGACTTCGACAGCAACACCTCCGGCGGCCACCGCGCCTTCGGCTGGCCGGACACGTCGTACGCGTCCAAGGTGACCCGGCGCGACGCCGACGGGCCCGTGGTTCACCTGCTCCAACTGGCGGCAGACGCGCACCTCGGGTGGGGGTGGGGCGACAACGGGACGATGTACTTCACGATCCCGATGAAGGCGTTCGCGGAGGGCGACTTCAGCCGGGTCGAACCGGAGATGCGCTGCTGCTGACCGCCGGGGCGGCCCGCCACACCGCCGCACCGGCCGTCTCGGTCGCCAGGGCGCTCACCTCGGCGCGTGCCGTGGCCAGCGAACTCGCCGCCGACGGCCGGAAGGCGGCCAGGTGCGGCATCAGACCGGCCATGGTCAGCTCGGCGGTGACGACGAAGAGGTTCTCCTCGGGCACGCCGTGCCCGGCGAAGTACGCCCGCAGGTAAGGGGTCAGGAAGTCCCAGCCCTCCCGGGGGGTGCCGGGGCCGTACGCGCCGCCGCGCGCGGTGATCACCACGACCCGGGTGTCGCGCAGCAGGCTGTCACCGGTGTCAGGATCTCTGAACGCCCCGGGGAAGCTCACCCGGTCGATCCAGGTCTTCAGCGCGGCGGGCACCCCGTAGTTGTACATCGGCGCGCCGATCAGCACCGTGTCGGCCGCCAGCAACTCGCTGATCAGCGGGTGGGTCAGCGCCCACTCCCGCCGCTCGGCCGGGCTCCCGACCAGCTCGCCCACCCGGTCCGGCGGCAGCGCGCCGTGCCGCTCCACCCGCCTGCCCAGCGCGCAGTAGGCGGTGTCCAGCGGCGGCACCGGGTCGGCGGCCAGATCCCTGTACCGGTAACCGCCGGAGCCGTGCAGCGCCCGCCACGTGTCGGCGAACGACGCGGTCAGCCCTCTGCTGACCGACTCCTCACAACGATGGGCACTGGAATCCAGATGCAGCAAGGTCGTCATGGTCCTCTCCTGTCACCTCGGTCACGCCGGGTACGTCATAGGGGAGTGACGCGGCGAAGTGCGGAAAGGTGACCAGGTGAACGAGGGTGACGGGCTGGCCGAACGGTTCGAGGCGCACCGGGGACGGCTGCACGCGCTCGCGTACCGGATGCTGGGCTCGCGGAGCGAGGCCGAGGACGCCGTGCAGGAGACCTGGCTCCACCTGGCGCGCGTCGACGCCGGTCAGGTGGACAACCTGGGCGGCTGGCTGCGTACCGCGGTGACCAGGATCTGCCTCGACCTCCTCCGTTCGCGCAGGTCACGGCCCGAGCACCTGGCCGGGCAGGAGGTGTTCGACGAGGTGCCCGACGGGAGAGCCCGGCCGGAGGACGAGGCGGTGCTGGCCGACTCCGTCAGCAACGCGCTGCTCGTGGTGCTCGACACGCTGAACCCGGCGGAACGTGTCGCGTTCGTGCTGCACGACATGTTCGGCGTGCCGTTCGACCAGATCGCGCCGATCGTGGAGCGCACGCCCGTCACCACGAAGAAGCTCGCCAGCCGCGCGCGGCGGAAGGTCCACGGCACACCGGTGGTCCCGGCGGCGGAGCTGGCCCGGCACCGGCACGTCGTCTCCGCGTTCCTGTCCGCCGCGCGCGAAGGTGACCTCGACGGCATCCTCGCCGTGCTGGCCCCCGACGTGGTGCGCCGCGCCGACCCGGCGGCCCTGCCCCCGGGCATGGCTGCCGAGGTGCGCGGCGCGCGGGCCGTGGCGGAGGGGACCGCCGCGCTCGCCCGCCGGTCGCGGCTCGCCGAACCGGCGCTGGTCGACGGCAGGGCCGGGCTGGTCGTGGCCCCGGGCGGGCGGCTGGTGTTCGCGGTCGCCTTCACGGTCGAGCACGACAGGATCACCGCGTACGACGTGATCGCCGACCCCGAGCGCCTGAGGCGGCTCGACCTCGCCCTGCTCGATCCCCCCTGCCGAGGGCGCCGGCGGTGCGTGAGGTCAGCGTGGCGAGCGCGTGACGCCGGCGGGTTCCGCGGCGCGGCGTCGCAGAGCCTGGAGGCCGACCAGGTCGTCGGCGAGGGCGTCGGGGACCTCGGCGTCGAAGCGGGCCAGGACCGGGCGGCGCGCGGCCACGGCGACGACCACGGTCATGGCGACGGCGAACAGCACATAGACGAAGCCGATCCCGCGTCCCTCGCCGACGCCGATGACCGCCCCCACCGTGGAGGCGAGCGGGCCGCCCGGCGCGAGCAGGGGCTCGGCCACGGCCGCGCCCAGGGGGGCGACGACGCCGAACGCGAGCGGCAGCGTCGACCAGGCGATCAGCGTGTTGAGCGCGAACACCCGCCCGTGGTAGCGCTGCGGGACCTTGACCTGGACGATCGTGGCGTAGATGCCGTTGACCAGGGCCAGGCACAGCGACATCCCGAACGCCCCGGCCGCCACGAGGGCGAGGTCGGCCCGCAGGCCGGTGGCGAGGCAGAAGACGGCCAGGACGAGCGTCCCGAGCAGCACGCCGCGCATGCGCGAGCGGCGCGGGCCGCCCCATACGGCCATGGCGAGCCCGCCGAGGAAGGCCCCGAGCCCCGACAGGAACGCCACCCTGGCCACCCCGTCGAGGTCCGAGAACGACAGCACCAGCGGCGAGACCATCAGGAACAGCGGCGACAGGAAGACGTTGAGCGCCGCGAAGTACAGCAGCATGGCGCGCAGGCCGCGCTGGCCCCACGAGTAGCGGAACCCCTCCACGATCTCGGCCGTCACCGACTCCTTGCGCCGCCACGGCATGGTCGCGGGGAAGCGGACGAGCAGCACCACCGTGATGGCGGCGACGTAGCTGAGCACGTCCAGGATCAGGATGCCCTCGAGGCCGATCGAGGCCATCAGCCCCACCGCGATGAGCGGCACGATGAGCTGGGCGGTGCCGCCGACCATCTGCACGACCCCGTTGGCGTGGCCGAGGTACCGCTTGGGGACGAGCTGGGGCACGGCCGACGAGTACGCGAGCCGTTGGAACGTCAGGGCCACCGACAGGCACGCCAGCGTCGGGTAGATGTGCCAGACCTCCAGGTTGCCCGTCCACAACAGCGAGCCGAGGAGGAGCTGGACGCCGCCCGCGGCCACGTCGCCGATGATGAGCACCCGCCGCCGGTCGGAACGGTCGATGATCGCCCCGGCGATGGGCGAGGCGAGCATGCCCGGCACCAGCCCGATCACGGCGAACAACGCGAACTGCGCCAGCGACCCGGTGGTGAGGTAGATCCAGATCGGGATCGCGAACTCGGTCAGCGCGGACCCCGCCATCGACACGAGCTGGGCCACCGCGACCAGCAGGAACCTGCTCATGCTCGGCCGCGCCCCGCCCGTGCCCAGGTCCGCCGTGCTCAGGTCCCTCGTGCCCAGGTCCCCCGTGCCCGCCTCCCCCGTGCCCGCCTCCCCCGGCACCGCCTCACCGGCGGTCGGGACGTCCGAGCCCGGGGCGCCGGAGACGGGGATGCCGGAGACGGGGGCGCCGGACGCCGGGGCGTCCGAGACCGAGACGCCCGACAGCCGCCAGCCGGGGCCGCCCGGCTCCGGGCCGGGAACGCCGCGCGCCGGGGCGTCCTCGGTCCCGAGCGCGGGATGCGTCCGCGTGACGATCTCCGCCAGCTCCTCCGCCCGGTACTTGAGGAAGAAGTGGCCCGCCTCGTCGAGCACCACCACGGCGGCCCGGGGAGTGAGGAAGTGCCACTCCCTGAACCGCTCCTGGTAGTACTCCGTGGCCGGGTCGCGCTCCCCCGCGACGGCGATGACCGGGGCGCGCAGCCGTTCGACCGACCGCTGGAAGAGCCCGGTGAAGTACTCCTCCGCGGCGTCCGAGTCCCGCCGCATGTTGCGGATGATCCGGCGGGCCTGGGCCGGGTCCAGCTCGCCCATGTCGACGCCCATCGAGGTGAGCCAGTTGGCGTACCCCTGGTCGCCGCGCAGGAACTCCATCCGGGCCAGCCTGGACAGCACCGACATCGCCCTGCCGCTCGGCCTGGCGAACGGGAAGATCGCCCCGATGTAGACCGCCTCCAGCGCCCTGCCCTCGGCCTCCAGGCGGCGGGCGATCTCCACGGTCAGCGCCGAGCCGACGCCGCAGTGCCCGTACAGGACGAGCGGGCCGGTGACCTTCGCCCTGATCTCCGCCACGCACCGGGCGGCCAGGTCGTCGAACGCCAGCCGCTCCTCGTCCAGGCCCACGTCGTGCCCGGGGATCGCCACCGACCACAGCGCGCACGTGCCGGGCAGGGCGTCGGCGAGCGGCTGGTAGACGATCGCGCTTCCCCCGCCGTACGGGACGCAGACGTACGTCAGCTCGGCCGTGCGTCCGGCGGGGGTCAGCTCCTGCAGCAGCCCGCGCTCCCGCGGCGGCCCCTCGACGAGGGCGGCCAGCTCTCTGACCGTCGGGTGGCGGAACAGGTCGGTCACCGCCACGCCGCCGGAGCCCTCGGGCAGCTCCCTGCGCAGCCTGGCCACGGCCCTGATGGCGACCAGCGAGTGGCCACCGGCCTGGAAGAAGTCGTCGTCGATGCCGAGTTCCGCCACGCCGAGCAGGTCGCACCAGATGGCGGCGATCGCCCGCTCGGTCGCGGTACGCGGCGCGACCCGCTCACCCTCGCCCGCCGCCGGGCCCGGGGCGGGCAGGCGTGCCCTGTCGACCTTGCCGTTCGAGCTGAGCGGCAGTCGTTCGAGCTCCACGAACCGGGTGGGCACCATGTAACCGGGCAGGTCGCGGGCCAGGTGGGCGCGCAGGGCCTCCGTGCCGGGGCCGGGCAGCGAGCGCGGCACCACGTACGCGACCAGTTCGCGCTCCCCGCGCTCCCCCACGGTGGTGACGACGCATTCGGCCACGCCCGGATGCCGGGCCAGGTGCGTCTCGACCTCGCCCGGCTCCACCCGGTAACCCCGGATCTTGACCTGGGAGTCGGCCCGGCCGAGGAACTCGATGGTTCCGTCGTGGTGGTGGCGTCCCAGGTCGCCGGTCCGGTAGAGGGGCTCGCCGGTGCGCGGGTGGGTGACGAAGGCCGCCGCCGTACGCTCGGGGTCGCGCCAGTAGCCGGACGCGACCCCGGCCCCGCCGATGAACAACTCGCCCGGCACCCCGGCGGGCACGTCGAGCAGCCGCCCGTCGAGGATGTGGAAGCTCTGGTTGGCCAGTGGCCGGCCGTACGGGATGGAGGGCCAGGCGGGGTCCACGTCGCCGATCTCGTGGTGGATCGACCAGATGGCGCCCTCCGTCGCGCCGCCGAGGCTGACGACGCGTACGCCGGGGGCGAGGGCGCGGATGCGGTCGGGCAGGCTCAGCGGGATCCAGTCGCCGGACAGCAGGACGAGCCGCAGCGAGGACAGGTCGGTCCCCTCGTGCTCGGCGTGGTCCACCAGCAGCTCCAGGAGGGCGGGGACCGAGTTCCACACGGTGACGCGGTGCCCGGCGACCAGGCGGGCCCAGGCCGCCGGGTCCTTGTCCTCCTCGGGCGCGGGCAGGACGAGGGACGCTCCGGCGGCCAGGGTGCCGAAGACGTCGTAGACGGACAGGTCGAAGCTGAGCGCGGAAAGGGACAGCACGCGGTCGCCGGCGTGGACGCCGAAGCGCCGGGTGATGTCGCGGACGGTGTTGAGCGCGGCCCGGTGCTCGATCATCACGCCCTTGGGCGTTCCGGTGGAGCCGGAGGTGAAGATCACGTACGCGAGGTCGGACGGCTCGGCCGCGAAGCCCTCTTCAGCGGCGGCGACGGTGGCGGCAGTGGCGGCAGTGGCGTGGACGGGCAGCACGGTGAGTCCGGGCGGCCAGTCGAGGCTCTCGCCCAGCGCGGGCTGGGTGAGGGCGACGGCGCAGCCGCCGCGTTCGATCAGGTGGTCGCGCCGGGCCGGCGGCAGGTCGGCGTCCACCGGCAGGTACGCCGCCCCCGCCCGGTTGATCGCCAGCACCGCGACGACCTGCTCCCAGCCGCGCCGCATCACCACCGCGACCAGGTCTCCCCTGCCCACCCCCGCCCCGGCCAGCTCGGCGGCCAGCGCCGTGGCCCGGCGTTCGACCTCCTGGTGGGTGAGCACGCCGTCGGGGTGCACCAGCGCGGTGGCATCGGGGGTGCGGCGGGCGGCGGCGGTGACGTCCCAGTGGAGGCAGCCGGGCTCGCCGAGGTCGGCGGCGGTGTCGTTCCAGGTCGCGCGCCGCGCCTGTTCCGCCTCGCCCAGCAGGTCGATCCCGAGGACGGGCCGGCCGGGGTCCGCCGCGACCGCCTCGAGCAGCGTCAGCAGGTGGCCGCTCATCTCCTCGACGCGCTCGCGGGTGAACAGCGCGGTGTTGTACACGAACAGGCCGGTCAGCTCGCCGTCCTCCTCGCTCGCGTACAGCTCCAGGTCGAAGCGGGTCGCCCACTCCCCGAGGTCGAACGGCTCCGCCTCGGAGGCCGCCCCGCGCGGAGCGCCGTAGTTCTGCATGGCGAAGACGACCTGGAAGATCGGCGAGCGGGAGGGGTCCCTGGGCACGTTCAGGTCGGCGACGAGCTGCTCGAAGGGCAGCTCCTGGTGCGAGTACGCGTCCAGCGCGCTCTCGCGGACCCGCAGCAGCAGGTCGCGGAACGACGGGTCACCGCTCACGTCCATCCGCATGGCCAGCAGGTTGACGAAGCAGCCGACCAGCCCCTCCAGCTCCGGGTGCGACCGCCCGGCCACCGGGGAGCCGATCACCACGTCGTCCTGGCGGGCGTAGCGGCCGAGCAGCGCGCCGAAGGCGGCCAGCAGCACCATGTACGGCGTCGCCGCGTGCTCCTCCCCCAGCCGGGCGAGCCGGGCGGTGACCTCGCGGCCCACCCGGAAGCCGTGGCCCGCGCCCCGGTAGGTGATCTCGGGCGGCCTGGGCCGGTCGGCCGGCAGGTCCAGCGGGACGGCCCCGTCCAACCGGTCCCGCCAGTGGGCGAGGTCGTCCTCGGCCCCGGGCCGCGAACGCTGCCAGGCCGCATAGTCCGCGTGGCGCAGCGGCAACGGGTCCGGCTCGCGCCCGGCGTACAGGTCGAGCAGCTCGCGCAGCAGGATCGCGGCGGACCAGCCGTCGGCGGCGATGTGGTGCACGGCCAGCGCCAGCACGTGGTCCCCGGGGGCCAGCCGGAGCAGGAGCGCGCGGGCGACGGGGCCGGAGGCGAGGTCGAACGGGACGGCGAGGAACCGCGCCACCCTGGCCCGCGCCTCCTCCTCGCCCGGGGCGTCCTCCACGGTCAGCGGGAGGTCGGCGGAGCCGAGCACGACGGCCGACGGGCGGCCGTCGTCGGACTCGGGGAAGCGGGTGCGCAGCGTGTCGTGCCGGGCGGCCAGCCGGGCCAGCGCCGACCGCAGCGGCTCCGGGTCGATCGGGCGGCGCAGGCGCACGCTCAGCGGGACGGTGTACGCGGCGGCGCCCGGCGCGTACTTCTCCATGAACCAGAGCCGCTCCTGCGCGAAGGAGAGCGGCGGCTCGGCGTCGTCGGCGAGCCGGGGGATCCCTGGCCCGGACTGGCGGGCGCGCAGCCGCTTGGCCAGCAACGCGCGCCGGGCGTCGGACAGGGTCGCCGGGGCACCTCCGCCATCGGTCACAGAAACCTCCACGATGCCAATAAATTGCAAGATTCTGCTAGAAATTTGTCGTTGATCGTCAGGTAGTGAAAGGGGCCATCATGCGCCGCATCCTGTTCGTCCACGCCCACCCGGACGACGAGTCGATCGGCACCGGCGCCACCATGGCCAAGTACGCGGCCGAGGGGGCACACGTCAGCCTGGTGACCTGCACGCTGGGCGAGGAGGGCGACGTGGTCCCCGACGACCTCGGCCACCTCACCACCGACCGCGACGGCCTCGGGCGCTACCGCCGGGCCGAGCTGGCCCGCGCGTGCGCGGCGCTCGGCGTGCGCGACCACCGCTTCCTCGGCGGGCCGGGGCGCTGGCGCGACTCCGGAATGATGGGCACGCCGACCAACGACGACCCGCGCTGCTTCTGGCGGGCGGACGTCGACGAGGCCGCCGCCGAGCTGGCCCTGGTGCTGCGCGAGCTGCGCCCGCAGGTGGTGGTCACCTACGACGACAACGGCCTGTACGGCCACCCCGACCACATCCAGGCCCACCGGGTGACCCGCCGGGCCGTCGAGCTGGCGGGTGAGCGGGCGGCCAAGTTCTACGCCACCGCCACCCCGCTGTCGCTGCTGGCGCGGGCGGTCGGCGCCGGGCCCTTCGAGCGGGTGAAGTCGGTGGCGGACTTCGGCTTCGGGGTGCCCGACGAGCAGGTCACGGCGCGCGTCGACGCGACCGGCCACCTGGCGGCGAAGGTGCGGGCGCTGCGCGCCCACCGCACCCAGCTCACCGTGGCGGACGGGTTCTTCGCGCTGTCCGACAACGTGGGACAGCCGCTGGCCGGTGTCGAGCACTACACGCTGCTGTCGGGAGCCTGCGGCGACGTGGACCCGGTCACCGGGATGGAGACCGATCTGTTCGGCTAGCCACCAGCTCGGCCAGCGCGTCGAGGCCGGAGGGGAACCAGTCCTCGCCGTCCAGCTCGATCAGCACGTCCAGCTCCTCCTCCACGGCGTCGAGCAGCCGTACCAGGGCGATGGAGGTGACGCCGAGCGCGGCGAAGGAGCCGCCGTCGCGCAGCAGCTCCTCGGCGCTCACCTCCCCGTCGCTCGCCTCGGCCAGCGCGCGCGCCAGCCACCGTCTCAGGTCGTCGTCGGCACGGTCGGTCACGGCGTCTCCTTCAACAGGCGGTCGACTTCCTCATCGGTCAGCCCGGACAGCTCGTCGGCCAGCAGCCGTTCCACCTCGGCGGCCAGCTCGGCGACCGTGCGGTGGGCGAAGACGGCCCGGATGGGGACGTCCACCCCGGCACTCGCCCGCAGCCTGGCCGTCACGCGTACGGCGAGCAGCGAGTGGCCGCCGAGCGCGAAGAAGTCGTCCAGCGCGCCGACGGGGGCGCCGGTGCCGAGCACCTCCCGCCACACGTCCGCGACCAGGGCCTCGGCGTCGGTGCCCGGAGCGACGTAGCGGCGGCCCTGATCGGGGCCGGGGTCCGGCAGCGCGGCCCGGTCGACCTTCCCGCCCGGGGTGAGCGGCAGCGCGTCCCGCGCCACCCACAGGTCCGGCACCAGGTACGGCGGCAGCGCCCCGGTCAGGTCGCGGCGCAGCTCCGCCACCTCGACGTCGCCCGCCACGTAGGCGACCAGCCGGTCGTCCCTGGCCACGACGGCGGCCTGCCTGACACGGGGATGGGCGAGCAGGCGCTCCTCGACCTCGCCGGGCTCGATCCGGAAGCCGCGCACCTTCACCTGGTCGTCGAGGCGGCCGAGGAACTCCAGCAGGCCGTCGGGGCGCAGCCGTACCCGGTCGCCGGTACGGTAGGCGCGCTCGCCTCCGGGGCCGGTCACGAAGCGTTCCGCGGTCAGGCCGGGCCGGCCCAGGTAGCCCCTGGCCAGCCCGGCGCCCGAGAGCAGCAGCTCGCCGGGCACCCCCGGTGGCACGAGTTCGCCGTCGGGGCCCACGACGTGGGCGCGGGCGCCGCCGATGGGCAGTCCGATGGGGGGCCGCCCTGGATGGTCCTCGCCCAGGTCGGCGGCCGTGGCGATGATGGTCGCCTCGGTCGGCCCGTAGGTGTTGACCAGCCGTACGGCGTCGCCGAACCGCGCGCGCCAGCGCGCCACCGCGGGCGCGGGCGCCTGCTCGCCGCCGATGACCACCAGCCGGAGCCGTTCCGGCCAGGCCACCTGCTCGATCTGCGCGACCAGTTGGTGCCAGTAGGCCGTGGGCAGGTCGAGCACGGTGATCTCGCGGCCCCCCGGTGAGGCGAGCAGCTCGGGCAGCGTCAGCGGCCCGCCGGGCAGCAGCTCCAGCGCGGCCCCCGAGGCCAGGGCCGGGAAGATCTCCTCCGCGTGCGCGTCGAACGCCGTCGAGGCGAACTGGACCACCCGGTCGCCCGGTCCCAGGCCGTAGTGCTCCCGCATCCAGGCCACCCGCCCGGCGAGGGCTTCGTGCTCCACCACGACCCCCTTGGGCCGCCCGGTGGAGCCGGAGGTGTAGATGACGTACGCGGCGTCGCCAGGTTTCGGGCCGTCCGCCGGTCCCGGTCCGCGGGCGGGCGGGGCCCCCGCGTCGCGGGCGGAGGCGATCTCCTCTCCGGACAGCACCAGGTCGGCGCCGCCATCCTCCAGGAGCAGGCGGACCCGCTCGCCGGGCAGGTCGGCGTCCAGGGGAAGGTACGCGCCGCCCGCTTCGAGCACCGCGAGCAGCGCCACGACGGTCGCGATCGACCGGTCCGCGCGGATCGCGACCACGCTCTCGGGGCCGGTGCCCAGCGCCCGCAGCCGGGCCGCGAGCGCCCGCACGCGCGCGCCGAGCGCCGCGTAGCCGAGGGCGTCCGCGCCGCAGCGCACGGCCACGGCGTCGGGGTGCGCGGCGACGGCCGCCCTGACCAGCTCGGGCACGAGCGGGGCGCGCACCGGCTCCGCGGGCGGGCCGGCCAGTGCGCGGAGCCGGGTCTCGTCGGCCTCCGTACGCCAGGGCAGCTCCCAGACCGGCCGCGCCGGGTCCGCGGCGACCGCCCGGCACAACACGGCGAGCCGCTCCGCCAGCGCGGCCACGGTCGAGTCGTCGAACAGCTCCGCGTCGTAGCCGAACACCCCCGACAGCCCCTCGGGACCGCGCCACGCCTCCACCATGAGGTCGAACTTGGCCTGCCGGTACCCGGCCTCGAACGGCTCCACCGCCAGGTCGGCGAACCTGTCCCCCACCCCGCCGTCGTCCTGGCTGTGCAGGATGAGCATGGTCTGGAACAGCGGGGCGCGGCCCGGCCCGCGCTCGGCGTTCAGCTCGGACACCAGCTCCTCGAAGGGCACGTCCTGGTGGGCCATCGCCGAGAGCACCACCACGCGCACACGTTCCAGCAGCTCCTCGAACGAAGGATCGCCCGACAGGTCGCCGCGCAGCACCAGCGTGCTCGCGAAGTACCCGATGACCGGCTCGAACTCGACGCGGTCGCGCCCGGCGGACGGCGAGCCCACCAGGAGGTCCCGCTGTCCCGTGTGCCTGGCCAGCAGCACCAGATAGGCGGCCAGCAGCACCATGAACAACGTCGCCCCGCGCCGCCGGCCGGCGGACTCCAGCGCGTCCGCCACGTCCGCCGGCAGGGAGAACGGGTGGAACGCGCCCCTCGGCGCGGGGACCGCGGGGCGGGGGCGGTCGAGCGGCAGTTCGAGCGCGGGCGGGGCGGAGAGCCGGTCGCGCCAGTAGGCCAGCTCGTCGCCCAGGTCCCGGCCGCGCCGCCAGAAGGCGAAGTCGCCGTACTGGAGCGGCAGCTCGGGCAGGGCGGGGTCGCGGCCTTCGCGCCGTCCGGCGTACAGGGCGGCCAGGTCGTCGCCGAGGACGTTGAGCGACCAGCCGTCGGCCGCGATGTGGTGCAGCACCACGCACAGGACATGGTCGGCCTCGGCGAGGCGGATCAGGGTGACCCGGAGCGGCGGGGTCATGGCGAGGTCGAAGGGCTCGTTGGTGCGCTCGGCCACCAGCCGCCGAGCCTCCTCCAGCCGCCGCTCCTCCCGCTGCCGGGCCGCTTCCCGACGCTGCTCCTCTCCCGGGTGCCGCTGCTCTCCCGGGTGCCGGTCGCCGTCCGGTGCGGGGGCGGACAGGTCCACGTGCTCCACCTGCGGGCCGCCCGGCGGATCCACCACGCCGATGGGCCGGCCGTCGACGTCGGGGTAGCGGGTGCGCAGGGTCTCGTGCCTGGCCACGAGGTCGCCCAGCGCGCCGGTCAGCGCCCGCGCGTCGAGGGGGCCGCGCAGCCGCCACACCAGGTACATGTTGTAGGAGGCGTCGCCGGGGTCGAGCCGGTGCAGGAACCACAGCCGCTCCTGCGCGGGTGACAGCGGCGGCAGCGTCCCCCTCGGGCGGGGGCCCGGCCGCGCGCCGCCACCCGGACCGGCCGTCCGGGTGGCCACGGCCTCCCGTACGGCGTCGGCGAACGCGGCGACCGACGGCCGGGCGAACAGCTCGCGCAGCGGGACCTCCGCACCGGCCGCGGCCGCGATCCGCGCGATGACCTTGACGGCCAGCAGCGAGTGACCGCCGAGCGCGAAGAAGTCGTCGTCGGCTCCGAGCCGCGCGGGCTCCAGGCCGAGCACCTCGGCGAACGTCCTGGCCACCAGCCGTTCCGCGGCCGTGCGCGGGGGACGGCCGCGCCCGGTGGCCCGTTCGGGGGCGGGCAGCGCCCTCCTGTCGAGCTTGCCGTTGGGGGTGAGCGGCAGCTCGTCGAGGCGTACCAGCGTGGACGGCACCATGACGGCCGGGAGCGACCGGGCGGCGTGCTCGGTGAGCCCCTCGGTCTCGCCCACGACGTACGCCACCAGCGTCCCGTCCACGACCGCGGCCACCGCCCTGCGCACCGCGGGGTGGCTCTCCAGCACGGCCTCGACCTCGCCCAGCTCGATCCGGTGACCGCGCAGCTTCACCTGGCCGTCGGCCCGGCCGAGGAACTCCAGCCGCCCGTCGGCCCGCCACCGCACCCGGTCGCCGGTCCGGTACATCCGCGAGCCGGGCACCCCGTACGGGTCGGGCGGGAAACGCTCGGCGGTCAGCTCCGGACGTCCCCGGTAGCCGCGGGCCACGCCGGAGCCCGCGACGAACAGCTCTCCCCACACCCCCACGGGGACCGGCGTGAGGCGTTCGTCCAGCACGTAGACGCGGGTGTTGCCGAGGGGGCGGCCGATCGTCACCGGGCCGGAACCGTCGTCCACGCGGTCGCGGGTGGACCAGATCGTCGTCTCCGTGGGGCCGTAGACGTTCCAGAGCTGCCCGGTCCGCTCGCGCAGCGCCGTGGCCAGGGCCGGTGGCAGGGCCTCCCCGCCGACGAGCGCCGTCACCGGGCGGTCGAAACCGGCGTCCAGCATGGCCTGCCAGCCGGACGGCGTCGCCTGGACGTGTGTCACGTCGTGCTCGGCCGCCAGCCGGACGAGGGCGTGGGCGTCCGCGGCCTCGCCTGGCCCGGCGATGACGACGTGCCCGCCGCAGACGAGGGGGAGCAGCAGTTCCAGGGCGGAGATGTCGAAGGACGGCGAGGTGAGCGCCAGCCACCGGACGCCGGGCCCGGCCCCGAGGTCGTCGCGCATCGACAGCAGCAGGTTGACCAGCGACCGGTGCTCGATCTCGACGCCCTTGGGACGTCCGGTCGAGCCCGAGGTGTAGATGACGTAGGCCAGGTCATCCGGCCCGGCGGCCCGCGCGGGCGGGTGGCCGGGTTCCTCCGCGTGCGCGCTCAGGCCGGTCGGGTGGCCCGGCTCCTGCGCGTACGCGCTCAGGTCGTCGATGAGCAGGACCGGCAGATCGGGTACGGCGTCGGCCAGCCCGTCCGGCACCCCCTCCCCCGCGAGCAGCAGCCGGACACCGCAGTCCCGCAGCACGAACGCCAGCCGCTCGGCCGGGTAACCGGGATCCAGCGGCAGGTAGGCCCCGCCCGCCTTCAGCACGGCGAGCAGCGCGACCAGCAGCTCCACCGACCTGTCCGCGCACAGCGCGACCACCTCGCCGGGCCGCACGCCCTCGCGCCGCAGCCGCCGGGCCAGCCCTTCCGCGGCGGCCTCCAGCTCCGCGTACGTCAGCCCACGCCCCTCGCACGTCACGGCGATCGCGCCGGGCTCGCCCGCGACCAGCTCGTGCGCGGTGACGTCGGGCCTGGGGGCGGCCGTGTCGTTCCAGGAGACCAGGAGCCGCTCGCGTTCGGCCGCGCCGAGCAGGTCCAGCTCGGAAAGGCGCAGGCCGGGCTCCGCCACCGCGCGGGACAGCAGGAGCTCCAGATGCTCTCCCATGCGCTCCACGGTGGCGTGGTCGAACAGGTCGGCGGCGTAGATCAGGGAGAGCCCGAGCCCGCCGTCCCCGGTGTGGCGGAACTCGGCGGACAGGTCGGTCGTCGCCGCGCGCACGCCCGGGTCGAACGGCTCGGTGGACAGACCGGTGAGCGCGAGCGGCGTGCCGTCGTAGTTGTAGAGGACGAGCTGGGCGGAGAACAGCGGGGTCCGTCCGGTGTCCCTGGGCACGCCCAGCTCGCCGACCAGCCATTCGAAGGGCAGCGCGGCGTTGGCGTAGGCGTCCAGGCAGGCGTCCCTGACCCGGCCGAGCAACTCGCGGAAGGCGGGGTCGCCGGACAGGTCGGCGCGCAGGACGAGCGTGTTGATGAACGGCCCGATGAGCCGCTCCAGCTCCGGCCTGCCGCGTCCGGCGACCGGTGTGCCCACGCAGACGTCGTCCTGGCCGCCGTAGCGGGAGAGCAGGGCCGCGTAGGCGGCCATCAGCACCATGAAGCCGCTGCAGCGCGCCTGCCTCGCCAGTCGTTCCACGTCCGCCGCGAGCGCGGCGGGCAGGGTGCGGGTCACCACGCCGCCCGCCGCGCCGCGGGTCGCCGGGCGCGGCCGGTCGAGCGGCAGGTCCAGCACGGGCGGGTCGGCGAGCCGGTCCCGCCAGTACGCGAGCTGCCCGGCCGCCTCCTCGACCAGCCGTTCGCGCTGCCAGGCCGCGTAGTCGCCGTACTGGAGGGCCGGTGGGGCCGGTGCCCGGCCGTACGGGTCGGGGTAGAGCGCGGCCAGGTCGGCGGAGAACAGCTCCGTGGACCAGCCATCAACCGCGATGTGGTGGAACACCACGCACAGCACGTGCTCGCGCTCGCCCAGGCGGAACAGGCTCGCCCGCCACGGCGGCCCCGCGGCCAGGTCGAAGGGCCGCCGGATCCGTTCGGCCGCCAGCTCCCTGGCCCGCGCCTCACGTGACCCCGTGGGCAGCCCGGACAGGTCCAGCCGCTCCAGCGGCACCCCGTCGCCGGGTTCGCCGACGATCTGGACCGGCTCGCCGTCGCGGCTCGCGTACGTGGTGCGCAGGATCTCGTGCCGGGCCGCGATCGCGCCGACGGCCGCCGCCAGCCCGTCGGCGTCGAGGTCGCCGCGCAGCCGGTGGGCGAGGAACACGTTGTAGGCCCCGGCGTCGGCCTCCAGCCGGTCGAGCAGCCACATGCGCTCCTGGGCGGGCGACAGCGGCCGCTCGCCGCCGCCGAGCCGTACGGGGATCGGGTCCGCTTCGATCGCGCCCATGGCTATCGCGCTCCCCCGGTCATGCCCGCCTCGATCCTGGCCACCAGGTCGCCGAACGTCGCGCTGTCGAAGAAGGCGCGCAGCGGCAGGTCCACGCCGAGCCGTTCGTGCACGCGGGAGGCGATCTGCATAAGCGTCAGCGAGTGCGCTCCGAGGTCGAACAGGTCGTCCCGCGGGGCGATGGCGTCCACCCGCAGCACCTCCTGGCAGATCGCCCGGACCACTTCTGCGGGGCCGGTCCGCTGAGGGCCGGGCTCCTGAGGGCCGGGCTGCTCGAGGTCTCCCGTGTCGGCGGGCGGCTCGGGGAGCGCGGCGCGGTCGAGCTTGCCGTTCGGGGTCAGCGGCAGCTCCGGGAGCGGGACGAAGCACTCGGGCACCATGTACGGCGGCAGCCGCCGCGCCAGGTGTCGCCGCAGCTCCCGCTCGTCCACCGGCCCGCTCCGGACGAGGTAGGCGATCAGCCGTCCGTCGAACGAAGCCGCCGCGGCCTGCTCGACCTGGGGGTGCCCGGCCAGCGCCGACTCGATCTCGGCAGGCTCGACCCGGTGCCCCCGGATCTTCAACTGCCCGTCGGAACGGCCGAGGAACTCCAGCGCGCCGTCCGCCCGCCATCGCACCCGGTCGCCCGTGCGGTACATCAAGCCGCCCGCGTGCGGGTCGGCCTGCGGGTCGGCCTGCGGGTCGGCCTGGGGGTCGGCGTGCGGGCGGGCGAACGGGTAGGGCACGAAGCGTTCGCGGGTGAGGTCGTCCCTGCCGAGGTAACCGCGCGCCACCCCGGCGCCCGCGATCACCAGCTCCCCCGGCACGCCGATCGGCGCCAGGCCGCCGTACTCGTCCAGGACGTGTACGGCGGTGTTGGCGATGGGGCTCCCGATGGCCACGGTCTCGGGGTCCGGCGGGACTTCCCAGGCGGTCGACCAGATGGTCGTCTCCGTCGGGCCGTACATGTTGACCAGCCGCCCGACCCGCGGCCTGAGCTGCCGGGCGAGCGGCGCGGGCAGGGACTCGCCGCCGGTCAGCGCGACGACCCCGGGGGCGTCGAACCCGGCGGCGAGCAGCATCCGCCACCCCGACGGGGTCGCCTGCACGTGCGTGACGCCCTCCGCCTTGATCAGCTCGACGGCCGCGGCCGGGTCGGACTGGTCGGCGAGGACCACCCGGCCGCCGGTGACGAGCGGGAGGAGCAGTTCGAGCGCCGCGATGTCGAAGGCGGGCGAGGTCAGGGCGAGCCACGTGTCGCCGGGGCCGCCGCCGAGGAGGTCGCGCATGCCGAGCAGCAGGTTCGCCAGCGCCCGCTGCGGCACGGCCACCCCCTTCGGGCGGCCCGTGGAGCCGGAGGTGTAGATCACGTAGGCGAGGTCGTCCGGGCCGGGGCCGCCGTAGGCCGAACCGCCTTGGGCGGGCCCGTCCCGGGCCGGGTCGTCGGGGGTGGGGCCGTCCGAGGCCAAGCCTTCCGGGGTGGGGGCGTCCCGAGCGGGGGCGTCCGGGCCGAGGGCGTCCGGGCCGAGGGCGTCCGGGCCGAGGGTGGTGGCGTCGGCGCGGATCTCGCGGAACGGCGCGGACGCGGGCACAGGCACGGAGCCGTCGGTGAGGACGGTGCGCACGCCCGCGTCGGCCATGATGGACGCCAGGCGTTCATCCGGGTGCCCGGGATCGAGCGGCAGGTAGGCCGCGCCCGACCTGAGCACCGCGAGCAGGCTCGCCACCAGCGGCCACGACCTGCCCAGCAGCAATGCCACCGGCGCGTCCCCCGCCCGGGGCAGCCGCCGGGCGAGGCGGTCCGCCAGCGCGTCCAGTTCGCCGTACGTGACGCGCCGCTCGCCCGCGACGACCGCGACGGCCTGCGGCGCGGACCGTGCCCGCGCGGCGAACAGCGCCGGGACGACCAGCTCCGCCTCCTCGTACGGCACGCGGGTGTCGTTCCACGCGGTGGAGAGCAGGTCGCGCTCCGGCTCCGGGAGGATCGCGAGGTCGCCGAGCGGCGTGTCGGGGCGCTCCGCCACCTCGGCGAGCAGGGTGCGCAGGTGACCGGCGAAGCGCGCCACGTCGTCCGCGTTCAGCTCCGCCGCGTCGTACCGGAGGCTGACGGCCAGGTCGCCCGCGCCCTCCACGACCTGGAGGTCCAGCGTGCCGCGGACCGCGCCGGGGAACATCGTCCAGCGCACGGCGGCGTCGAGTCCTGGGAACACCGGCTCGGCCGCGCGCCTGCGGTAGCTCACGGTCACGGGAGTCAGCGCGGTACGCGGGCGCGCCCCGCCCACGGCCCGGCCGAGCGGCACGTGCCGGAAGCGGTAGGCGGCCCGCAACTCCGCCCGTACGGCCGCCGCGAACTCGCGGAACGTGGCACCCTGCGCGGGGTCGGCGCACACCGGCAGCTCGTTCACGAACAGGCCCACGTGGTCACGGGTCGCGGCGTCCCTGGTGCCCAGGCCGACCGAGATCGGGACCGCGCGGTTGCCGTACCGGTGCAGGAGGGCGCGCAGCAGCGCGACGACCGCCTCGAACCGGGTGACGCCTACCGCCTCGGCGGCCTTGCCGAACCGCTCCCAGGCCGCGCCCTCCAGCGTGAGGGCCTCCCCCGCTCCCTCCGTCGCGGCGGCGCGGCGCAGGCCGGGGAGCACGAGGTCGGACGTCTCCCGCCAGCGCGGCGCCCAGAAGGCCGCGGCACCGGCGAGGTCCGCGGCCACCCGGTCGTCCTCGGCTCGGGCGTGCTCGCCGTACGAGACGGGCAGGTCCGGCAGGGTGTGGGGACGTCCGGCGCGGGCGGCGGCGTAGAGGGCGGCGAGGTCGCGGAGCAGCACGTCCTTCGAGCCGCCGTCGAAGACCAGGTGGTGGGCGACGAAGAGCAGCAGGTGCCGGTCGGCGGCCAGGCTCACCAGGGTGAATCGGCACAGCGGCCCGGCGGTGAGGTCGAAGGGGCGTTCGATCTCCGCCCGGACCAGCTCCTCCACGCCCGCCACAGTGACCGCCGCAGCGTCCACCGGGGTGTCCACCCGGGTGTCCACCGGGGTGTCCACCGCCGCCGCGTGCGCGTCCGTTCCCTCCTGGAGCCGTTCGTGGTGGAAGGGGGGCGGGGTGGCGGCGGGGAGCGCGTGCAGGGCGCCGGCCCGTTCCTCGAAGCGGGACCGGAGCGGCTCGTGCCGGTCCACCAGCGCGACGCACGCCGCGCGCAGCGCCGCCACGTCCAGCTCACCGTCGAGGGCCACGGCGAGCGGCATGTGGTAGGCGGCGCCGGCGCGGCCGGTCTGCTCCGCCAGCCAGATGCCGTGCTGGGCGTGGGACGCCTGCATCAGTTCTCCTCCCTGAGCGCGCGTTTGAGCACCTTGCCCAGGGCGTTCCTGGGCAGCGAGTCCCGTACGTCGATCTGTCCCGGCAGTTCGTGCGGGGCGAGCTTGGGGGCGAGGAAGGCGCGTACCTCGCGGCCGGTGATCCCGGGCGGCGCGACGATGGCCGCCGCGACGCGTTCCCCCAGCACCGCGTCGGGGACGCCGAAGACGGCGGCCTCCTCGATCAGCGGGTGTTCGTGCAGCGCGGCCTCGATCTTCAACGTGGAGATCTTGAACGCTCCCGACTTGATGACGTCCTGGTCGCGGTCCACGAGGTGCAGGTAGCCGTCGCCGTCCAGGTAGCCGACGTCGCCCATGCGGACCCACCGGCCGCGGAAGGCGGCGGCGTCCGGGTCGCCGTAGTAGAACCGCGGGGCCGTCGGCGAGCGCAGCCACACCTCGCCCGCCTCGCCCGCGGGCAGCGCGGCCCCGTCCTTTCCCGCGATGCGGAGATCGCCCGGCGAGGCGGGCCGCCCCACCGACGTCGGCCTGGCCGGGTCGAACACCATCGTGGTCTGCGCGGGGGCGGCCTCGGTGGAGGTGTAGTAGTTGACCAGCACCGCGCCGGGGAACAGCGCACCGAGCCTGACCGCCACGTCGGGCGGCAGCGCGGACGCCGTACAGCCGAACAGCTTGACGCTCGACAGGTCGTGCCGCTCGTGCACCCGCGCCCGCAGCAGCTCGATCGCCATCGACGGCACCGCGAACACCGTGCCGGGAGCCCTCGACTCGATCAGCCGGGCGAACCGGCCGGGGGTGAAGCGCGGCAGCGTCAGCGCGCCGGGCCGGGCGTCGAGCGCGTTGAGCAGCATCGTCTGTCCCGCGTTGGTGCCGATCGGGTAGGCGTGCAGGAACAGCCGGGAGTGGGCGAGGGGACGGCGGCGCGGGCGGTCCGTGGTGCCGTGGGTGAGGTTGGCGTGGGTCGCGGCCACGCCCTTGGGGCGTCCGGTGGTGCCGGAGGTGTAGAGGATCTGGGCCAGCGCGGTGGGCGGGACCTCCGGCACGGCGGATAATCCGGCGGACAACTCGCGCCCGTCGTCTGATTCGTCCGTCGTCGCGGTCCAGCCCGCGTCCCAGCCGGGAGAGACGCCGTCCTCGTGCAGGAGGCCGGAGGCGGAGCAGTCGGCGAGCATGGCGGCCCGCTCGGCGGGCGTGGCGCGCTCCGGCAGCGGTACGGCGACGCCCCCGGCCTTGTGGATCGCGCAGTAGGCGACGGCGAACTCGATCCAGCCGCGCCCGCCGTACTGCAGGCCGACGCGGTCGCCCGCGCGTACTCCCCGGTCGAGCAGCGCTCGCGCGACGGAGCCGGAGCGGCGGTCCCACTCCTGGAAGGTCATCGAGCCGACGGTGTCCACCACGATGGCGGCGTCGTCGGGATCCTGCGCCGCCCTCGTCGCGAGGAGCTGGGGGACCGTCCTCACCGGGGCTCCTGGGCGCGCGAAGAACACGCCCACGGAAGATCCATCCGTCTCACAACAAGAGGATGACAGATGACAACTTGCCACAGCAATAACAGGACGAACTGTGTTCAGATGTCATCATGGAACGCGCAAAAGACCTACAGCCTGCGCCGTGGACACCTCCCATGCCGGTGCTGCGCAGCGGGCGGCTGACCTGGTCGCAGCAGGAGTGGGTCCAGTGGGTCCCGTCCGACTCGGCCACCTCGTTCGAGGACAACATCTGCGAGAGCGTGCCCGTCGACGGCGTGCCCCGGCGCCACGTGCTCGCCGCCGTGCGCGACGTCGTACGTCGGCACGAGGGCCTGCGCTCGCTCGTCCTGCGCGGCCCCGGCCAGAGCGGCAGCCAGCACGTCTGCCCCGTCGAGGCCGGGCTCGACACGGTCGTGGAGTTCACCGACGCGGACCCGTCCAGGCCGCACGGCCGCGGCCCGTGGCGGCTCACCTGCTTCCGCGTCGGAGAGCGGTGGCCGACCGCGTTCGTGCTGTTCGCCGCGGGCGACGAGGTGCGCGGGATCGACATCGTGATCGACCACGTGGCCGTGGACCCGTGGGGCATGCGCGTGCTGCGCGAGGACCTGGAGCACGCGATCGGGGCCCGTGCCGCCGGCGCCGAGCCGTTCCCGGATGACCGGCCGGTCGAGCAGCCGATCGACGCCGCCGAGGCCGAGGTGTCCCCCGCCGGGCTGGCCTACCAGCGGCGCGCGGCCCGGCACTGGGAACGGCGCCTGGGCCGGATGGCCGAGTCGCTCGACGGCCACGTGCCCCGCGCGCCCGCGCCGCGTCCCGGCGGCGACGGCGCGGCGGCGCTCACCGCGGTCGCCACCGCCGACGAGGCCAGGTTCCGCTCGGCGTGGCTGGCGTCGCGTCGCGTCGCGAAGGCGGCCGTGATCGTCGCGGGTGCGGCGGGCGTGCCGGTCTCGGCCGTCTACCTCCTCGCCTTCGGCAGCGCCGTCGCGATGGCGGAACGCGCCCCTGGCGCGGGGATCTTCGCCATCTCGGCCAACCGGTTCACCCCCGGGGCCGCCCGCTCGGTGCGCAAGGCGACCATGACCATGCCGGTGTTCGTCCCCGCCCCGGCCCGCGACTCCTTCGCCGCCGCGCTCACCGCCTGCGCCGCGCAGCAGTTGCAGGGGCACCGGTTCGCGAACGCCGACCCCGCCGGAACCGAGGCCATGTGCCAGGAGATCCTCGCCGGACTCTACGGCACCGGCGTGGCCTACCCCCGGTTCAGCTTCTTCGAGGCCGACCTCCCGCTGCCCGCCGGTGAGGGCGAGGTCGTCTTCTCCAGACCCCGGCTGCTCGGGGCGCGTTACATGCTGACCGTGACCCACGGCCCTCGCAGCGCCCTGCTCGACCTGCAGTACGGCGACGACACCTGCTGGGGACCCGAGGCGGAGGGCATGCTGGTGCACATGGAGGATCTGATCGTCCAGGCGGCCGGCCGGTGACCCCGCCGGACCGCCATCTCGACTGGGAGGGCTCCCACAACGCCCGCGACCTCGGCGGGCTGCCCACCGCGGGCGGGCGGCGGACCCGGTGGGGCGCCGTCGTCCGCTCCGACACCCCGCACCGGCTGACCCCCGCCGGGTGGAAGTCGCTCGCGGCGTACGGCATCGGCACCATCGTCGACCTGCGCAACGACGCCGAGCGCAGGCCGGAGGCCGAGCACGTTCCCGAGGACGTCGACGTGGTGCGCGTGCCGATCGAGGACCGCGCCGACACCGGCTTCTGGGACGCGTGGGGCGGCGACCCCCGCTACGGCACGCCGCTGTCCTACCGGCCGCTGCTCGACCGCAAGCCCGAGCGGTGCGCCGCCGCCGTGGCCGCCGTCGCGCGGGCCCGTCCCGGCGGGGTGCTGATCCACTGCGTCGCGGGCCGCGACAGAACCGGCATCGTGACCATGCTGCTGCTCGCCCTGGCCGGGGTCGCGCCGGCCGACATCCTCGCGGACCACGAGCTGACCGCCGGACGGCTGCGCCCGCTGTACGCGAAGCTGGGCGAGGCGGACGACTCGGTCAGGGTCCGGGCGGTCCTGGCGCGGCACGGCACCACGGAGCGGGAGGCGGTGCTGTCGCTGCTCACCGGGCTCGACGCCGAGGGCCGCCTGCGCGCGGGCGGTCTGGGCGACGCCGACCTGGCCGCCGTCCGCGCCCGCCTCCTCGACCCGCCCACCTGACCGCGCGACCTCCTGCCGCCGCCCCGGCCCAGGCGTCCCCGCTCGGGACGTCGTCCGGGCGCTGGGGCGTCGGCGCGTTCGGGACGTCGTCCGGGGCTCGGGCGTTCAGACGCGGACCCGCTTGGCGACGTCGTCGGCGGCCCCGGCGTAGACGCGCAGCAGCCGCTCGACGGTCCGGTCCCAGCCGAAGCGGGACGCGTGCTCGATCGCGCCCCTGCCCAGCCGCCGCGACCACCTCGGACGCCGTACGAGGTCGCCGAGCACCCGGGCGTACGCGGCCGGGTCGTGACCGTCCACCAGCACGCCGGAGACGCCGTCCCGCACGGCTGTGCGGAGTCCGCCGACGGCCGCGGCGACCACGGGGGTGCCGCACGCCTGCGCCTCCACCGCCACCAGCCCGAACGTCTCGGCCCGCGAAGGCACGACGAGCACGTTCGCCGCCCGGTACCAGTCGGCGAGCACGGGCTGGGCGCAGGGCGGCTCCAGCCGTACCAGGTGGGCGATCCCGAGAGTGGCGGCCAGGTCGGCCACGCGGCGCGGGTCGGCCCGCCCCGAGCCGCTGGGGCCGCCGACCACGGCCACCACCAGCCGTCCCGCCAGCTCCCTGTCCTCGGCCAGCTCGGCGGCGGCCATCAGCAGCACGTCGGGGGCCTTGAGCGGCTGCACGCGACCGGCGAACAGCAGCACCACGGCGTCCTGCGGTAATCCCAGCCGGTGCCGCGCCACGTCCCTCGGGCCCGGCCGGAACACGGACAGGTCGACGCCCGGGTGGATGGTGCGGACCTTGGCCGGGTCGGCACCGTACAGCGAGACGAGTTGCTCCGCCTCCTGGGCGGTGTTGGCCACCAGCCGGTCGGCGGCGGCCACGACCTCGTCTTCCCCCACGAGCCTGCTCTCCGGCTCGCGCGCGTCGCCCCGGGCCAGCGTCGCGTTCTTGGTCCTGGCCAGCGAGTGCATGGACTGCACCAGCGGCACGCCCCAGCGCCGGCCCACGAGCGCCCCGACCCTGCCGGCCAGCCAGTGGTGCGCGTGCACGACGTCGAACCCGCCGTCCCGCGCCAGCATCCCCTCGGTGAACGCGCCGAGCGTGCCCGGCAGGTCGTTCTTGTCCAGCTCTCTCAGGGGCCCGGCGGCCACCTGCCGTACGAGCACGCCGGGCGCCAGCTCGGCCACCGCCGGTAGGTCCGCCGACACGGCCCTGGTGAAGATCTCCACCTCGACCCCGGCCGCCGCCAGCCGGCGGCCGACCTCGACCATGTAGACGTTCAGCCCTCCGGCGTCGCCGGCGCCCGGCTGGGCGAAGGGTGACGTCAGGACGCTGATGGTCGCGACTCTCCGCAGATCGGCCCGGGGCATGCATCCGACCTCTTCCTGGCGCGAAAGAGCCGAGCCATCCGCGGCAGCAGCACGCCCTCGATGTCGACAACATGGTGCAATATAACGAGATCGTCGCGCAAGATATTGACTTGAGCCTGCCGCGATCACGGCAGGCTCCGCCCTCGGCGGCAACCGGCTCAGGTCTCAGCGCTCAGGGCCGGGCGAGCCACCGGCAGAGCCGTCGGAGTCGCCGGTGGAGCGGCCGTCGGAGTGGCCGGTGGAGAGATCGGAGCGGCCGGTGGGGGCGTCGTGCTGGGGTTCGGCGGCGGACGGATAGAGCGGGATGGTGGTGACGAACCGGGCTCCCCCATCGGAGTCGGCGAGGGTGAGGCTGCCGCGGTGGCGTTCGGCGATCTGGCGGGCGATGGCCAGGCCGAGCCCGGTGCCGCCGGCGTCCTTGGCGCGGGAGTCCGCCAGGCGCACGAACCGCCGGAAGATCTCCTCCCTCTTCTCCTGCGGCACGCCGGGGCCGTCGTCGGAGACCTCGAGCACGGCGTCGTGGCGGTCGCGGGTGAGCCGGACGGTGACGGTGGAGTCGGCATGGCGACCGGCGTTGTCCAGGAGGTTGGCCAGCAGACGCTGCCATTCCAGGACGTCACCGGCGACCAGAACACCGGGTTCGATCCTGGAGACGAGGACAGGGCCCGCGCACATGGCCCGGTGCTTCAGCTCGGCGGTCACCATCTGGCTCAGGTCCACCACGTCGGTGGACCTGCCGACGCCGTCCAGCCTGCTGATGGCGAGCAGGTCGGTGACGATCGCCTGGAGGCGTTCGAGGCCGGCGAGCTGGGTGTCGGCCAGGTGCCGCCAGTCGGCCGGGTCGGGGCTCATCAGCGCCTCCTCCACCTGCAGCCGCATGGCCGCGATGGGGCTGCGCAGGTCGTGGGAGGCGTCGGAGGTGAACTGCCGTTCGCGCTGCATCGCGGCTTCCAGCAGGCGCAGCGTCTGGTTGACGGTGGTGGCGAGCTGCCAGATCTCGTCGTGGTGGGCGGGCACGGGCACCCGGCTGCCGAGGTCGGTCGAGGTGATGCGGTCCAGCGCCGTACGGATGTCCTGGACCGGCCGCAGCGTCCGCCCGACCACGCGTGACGTGCCGAACGCCACGACTCCGACGATCGCGATGCCGACGCCCAGGAGCACGGTCAGGGTGGGGACGCTCACGTACCAGGGGGTGGCGGGGACGACGCCGTAGACAAGGAGGTCGTGCGCGACCGTGGTCCTGGGCATCCAGACGGCGCTGACGATCATGCATCGTCCGGGGAACGCCGGTATCCCGCAGCGGATCATGTCCACACCGCCCGCGCGCCGCGGGGGCGTGAGCAGGGCCAGTCGCGGGCTGCCGAGCAACGGCCGGCTCGCCGCGATCACCTGCCCCGACGGGTCGACCACCTGGACGGCCCACACCCCCTCGACGTCGTCGATCACGGCGGGGATCGGCTGGTGGTCATAGCGGAACGCCACCCGCCAGGTGCCGTGGTAGGCGTTGTTGACCCGGTGTTTCATGTCGCTGGCGTGCAGGAAAGCCAGGCCGAGCAGGATGAGGACCGCGCAGATCAGCGTGACCACCAGAGTCGAGAGCACCGTCATACGGGTCCGGATGGTCCAGTCACGCCGAAGTAGGTCCACAGCTCCTCCGACATCATGCTAGAAATCCGCCGTTACCGGGAAGGACGGCTGTTCCACAAGCCGCACCCATGATTGGGCCCGGAATCCCAGGAGAGCCTCCCGCGCGGACAGATCACGATTTCCCTGGCGAACCCGGACGAAACGGTTCCACCGTCCCCACGGGCGTGGACGAATCGGAGGTCAGGCCCGGCCCGATCGCCCCGCGCCCCGCCGTCCCAGGCCACCGGCGGCCGACAGGATGGAGCCGCCGAGCACGCCCAGACCCGTCACGACCTGGGCCACCAGGTAAGGGGTCAGGTCCACCGGCTGCGCGGCGAACGCCACCAGGGCGGGCGCGCAGCCGAGCAGGGCGAGGTCCACGCCGGTGAACGCCCAGAACAGCGGCCCCATGGGGATCGCACCGCCCGGCGTGTCGATCACGGGCATGGAGTGGTCGACCGGCGAGCGCCTGGCCATCCGCGACGCCGCCGCGGCCAGCGCGGGCCCGCAGGCCGGTCCGAGCAGCCACCACGGCCCGTCAGGGAGGGCGCCCACGGCGCTCATCCCGGCGAGGGCGACGCCCAGCCACACCGCCGCCAGCGACGCGGCCGGCAGGCTGCGCGCGGCCAGCGCGGCGGGCCGTCCCACGGCCAGCAGCCGCAGGAGCGCGGGGTTGTCGCCGTCGCGACGCGTACCGGACGTGACCGACGCGGCCGCCGAGAGCGCGCCCCCCAGCGCCAGCACGGTGGCCACCTGGGGCAGCCCGGCCGCCACGGCGAGGGCGGGCAGCGCGCAGGCGACGGCCAGCACCGCGAACCGGGCCGGACGCCGACCGGCGCGACGGACCTCCTGCCAGGCCAGCGTCCACGCGCCGGTCACCGGCCAGCGCCGCGAGCGCAGCGTACGGCCCCTCCAGTGGTTGTCCTCCGCCGCCCACGTCAGCGCGCCGGGATCGAGCATGGCGGTGGCCTGCGCCACCCTGCCGGTCTTGAGGGAGGCGGCCATGATCTCGCGGGCGGGCACGCGGTCGAAGGCCGCCCAGGCCCGCCGTACCAGGAACGCGGTCACCGTCACCGCGCACCCGGCAGCGGCGGCGGCCAGCCCGGCCGGGGCGCCCGCCAGCGACGTCAGCGCGGAGCGGCCGGGTCCGGCGCCGAGCACGGCCAGCAGGACGGCCGCCACCACGGTGATCGCGATCAGCGCCTGGAACCATCCGTCCCAGGCGGGGTGAGCCTGGCCCAGCACGCCCAGCGCCATGCCGCCCAGCCCCGCGCCGAGGCCCAGGACCAGCGCGGCGGTCAGCCGCAGCGAGGTCTGGTCGGGGGCGCCGAGCACCGACACCAGCGCCACGCCCAGCAGCAGTCCGCCCACGACCGAGACCGCGAGCAGCACCAGCGCCGTCCTGCCCAGCACGGCCCGGCGGGGCAGCGGGGACAGCAGCCGCCAGGACGCGTCGGCGGCCGGCAGCACCACCGGGCCGACGGTCCTGACCAGCGCCAGATAGCCCGCGTACGCCACGGCCACCAGCGCCAGGCCGGAGCCGAGCCGGGCGGGGTCGGCCTCGCGGGCGAGCCCGCCCAGCGCGGACGCGATCGGCTGCCCGCCGATCGCGAGCACCAGCGCCACGCCGAACAGCGTCACGTACCGGTCCTGCCAGCGCCTCAGCACGCCGTCTCCAGGGTGACCAGCCGGGCCCCGCACGCCGTGGCGAGGTCGCGGTCGTGGGTGGCCATGACGACGGTTCCGCCGTCGGCCGCGTACGCGCGCAGGAGGTCGCCCAGGCGAGCGCGGAAGTCGGCGTCCAGGCCGCGCTCCGGCTCGTCGAGCAGCAGCAGGCGGCTCGGCCTGATGAGCGCCATGGCCAGCGACAGCCGCTGCCGCTGCCCGGTGGACAGGGTGAGCGGGTGCTGGTCGGCGCGCCCGTCGAGCGCGAAGGCCGACAGCGCCGCCTGAGCGCTCAGCCGTCCGCCGTCGTGCACCGACAGGGCCATCTCCAGGTGCTCGAGGACGCTCAGCCCCGGGTACCAGGCCGGTTCGTCACCCACCAGGGCCACCTCGCGCCAGAAGCCCGCCGCGTCGACCGGCGGGCCGTCCAGCACGTGGACCCGGCCGGAGGACGGGGTCTGCAGCCCGGCCAGGCAGCGCAGGAGGGTCGACTTGCCCGCTCCGTTCTCCCCGGCGATCGCCACGATCTGGCCGGGTGAGGCGGTCAGCTCCACCCCGTCGAGCACGCGGTGGCCGCCCAGCTCCACCCGGACGTCACGGGCGGCGACGATCTCTGCCTTCATGCTTGGGGAGTTTATGCGCGCCGTCGGCCTGCCACGCGCGGTTGAGGTGGTCGCTGCGGATTCGTCAAGGATCAGCGGTTCTGTGGTGGTCATCCGGCGACGCGGCGGCGGCGGGCGCGCTGGCGGCAGGTCGGACCGCAGTAGCTGGCCGGCCGTCCGGTGGCCCGGACGCGCAGCCGGACGCCGCATTCGAGGCAGTGCCGCACGGTGTGCGCGGCTGTTTCGTGACGCTGAAGGGCGGAGGTGTCGCGAAACGCCTCGGGTTTCGTGACGGCGGGCGGGCGCAGCCCGTCCAGCAGCAGCCGTACGAGCCGCGTCCCGCGTTCCCTGTCCCGGTGGGCCGAGCGCAGCGCGGCGGCGCCGACGCTCAGCGCGGTCAGGTCGTCCACCCGCACGTCGGCGCGGATCGCGCCGGCCTGCTTCGCGTTGCGCAGCAGGCGGACGAGCGCCTCGTGGAAGCGCTGTGAGGCGGCGGACAGCAGGGCGCGCGGCCAGCTCGTGTCGGCGGTGAGCGCGTCGCAGAGGTGCGCGCGACCGGCCGACTGCTCGATCACCTCCATCAGGAACCCGAACAGCGCGTCACCGGGCGTGGCTCGGGCGGCCCACCGGTCGGCGGCGGCCACGAATCCCGTGACCTGCTCGGCGAGCACCGCCTCGACCAGGACCTCCTTGCTCGGGAAGTGCCGGTAGACGGTGCCCGCGCCGACCCCGGCCCGCTGCGCGATCCGGCCGAGCGACACCTCGTACCCCTCCTCGGCGAACACCCGCATCGCGGTGCGCAGCACGTTCTCCCGGTTGCGGCGGGCGTCGGCCCGCCCGGCGAGTGCCGGGCCCGGCGCCGGTGCTGCTGTCATGTCACGTAATCCTTGTCCGTGGCGTGGAAGGGGGTGGAGCATTCCGGATTGTCAGAGTATCCACCGCCCCGTCTCCACCGTCCATGGAAAGGACACCATGACCACCGTGACCCCGCCCGACTCCGGCTCCCCCATCCTCGTCACCGGCGCCACCGGCAAGCAGGGCGGCGCCACCGCCCGGCGGCTGCTGGCGGCCGGCCGGCCGGTGCGCGCCCTGGTGCGCGACCCCGCCGCGCCCGCCGCCGCCGCGCTGGCCGCCGCGGGCGCTCAGCTCGTACGCGGCGACTTCGACGACCCAGCGAGCCTGCGGCCCGCGCTGGACGGCGTCGGCGGGCTGTTCGGCGTGCCGCCGGTGACCTTCGGACCGGCCGGACTGGAAACGGAGGTCGAAGCGGTGCGCGGCCGGGCGCTGATCGACGCGGCGGCCGCGGCCGGCGTCGAGCAGGTCGTCTTCAGCACCATCGCCACGACCGCGACGGCGGCACCGGGTTCGGCGGGGAAGGCGCTGATCGAGCGGTACCTGCACGATCGCATCGCGCTGCCCACCGTGCTGCGCCCGGTCCGGTTCATGACCAACTACTTCGCCCCCGGCGTGGCGGGCATCGACGGCCTCCACGGCGGCGTGCACCGGCACATGTTCCCGCCGCACGAGCCGATGCAGATCATCGCGCTGGAGGACATCGCCGAGTTCGCCGCGCTCGCGTTCGCCGAGCCGTCCCGGTTCGCCGGGCGGACCCTGGAACTGGCCGGTGACGAACCCACCCCGGTCGAGGCCGCCGCCGCGATCGCCGAGGCCACCGGCCTCCCGATCCGGTACGAGCACCTCACCGACGCCCAGGCCACCGCGATCCACCCGGAGATCGCCACGGTCAGGAAGCGCTGGCTCGCCGGTGAGCGGTGGCACGCCGACGTCGAAGCGCTGCGCGTCATCCATCCGGGGATGCGCACCCTCTCCGCCTGGCTCGCCGAGTCCGGCGCCGCCGCGATCCGCGCCCACCTCGCCCAGCCCTGACCGATCCCGCACCGTGCTGGTCAGGAAGGCCGCCTCCGTAGGATGATCCCCGTATGTCCTCCTCGGTGTCCCGCTCGCTGGCGGGCTTGGCCCTGGCCGTCCTGGTGACCGGCTGCGCCGATCCGGCGGCCGACCGGGTGTCGCTCGCCAGTGCGGCGCAGCCGTCGTCCACGCTGGTCCCGGGGTTGCCCTCGCACCTGACGACGACCCCTCCCACCCTGCGCCCGTTACCGGCGGCGACCTCCCTGACCGATCCCACGGCCACCGGAACGCCCCTGGCGGCGACGGGCGAGCCGCGTTTCCTCGTCTCGGCGCGGGGTCCGCTCACCCGCTTCGCCGACCGCTCCAAGACCGCCGTCTTCACGCCGGTGCCACCCGCCGTGCACGACGCGGAGACCGGGGCGTTCGTCGCGAACATCCCACTGCCGCCCGGCGTCACCAGTTCCTGGCACCTCGTGGCCGCCGCCCGCGACAACCGCACGTTCGCCGTCGCGGGCTGGACCGAGCCGAAGGACCCGGCCATCCGCTTCTTCCTGGTACGCCTCGGCGAGGACGGGCGGCCGGGGAAGCCTGTGGCCGTCCCGCAGACCGAGCCCGACGACTTCCCGGTGGTCCACGACCTCGCTCTCAGCGCCGACGGCACCCGCCTGGCCTACGCCACGCCGCTCATCGGAGGCGGCGCCAAGATCTCCCTGCTCGACGTCGCCACCGGCCGCCGCCTGGACTGGACGACGATGTCGCACTCGCTCGTCCATGGCCTGTCCTGGGCCCCGGACGGCCGTTCGCTCGCCTACGTGCTGGGGGGCCGGACCGTCGCCGTACTCGACCTCGCCCGCCTGGGCGCGGGGGCGGGCGGCGAGGCGTCCAGGATCGTCAAGGAGGTCGCGGGCACCATGCCGATCGAGTCGGTCGCCCACACCCCCGACGGCAACGCGCTGGTCTACGCGTCCGGGCACACCGTCGAACGCGTCCCCGTGGCGGGCGGGCCGTCACAGGTCCTGGCCCGGCCGAAGCCGCCGCCCCGCGCCTCGCTGAGCCTGCGCTTCAGCGTCGACGGGACCGGCCGCCACCTGGTGTACGCGCACGACTGGCGCGCCTACCGGGTCGACCTGACCGACGGCGCGGTCACCTCGATGCCGATCACAGCCGCCGAACGCCCGAACGAGGGCAACTCACCGCGCGTCGCCTGGTGACCGCCCGGCGCGCGTCCGGATTGGCCAGGCTTTGCCTCCCGCCGAGGGTCCCGTGGGCCGCCCCTCGCTAGGGTGAGGGTGCGGGGGTGTCCCGGCGCTCCTCGGGAGCCCCGGTCGATGCTCCGTCAGCCCACCTCATCCGGGGTGTTCGTCTACATCACGGGGTGATCCTGATGTTCGGACGTCTACTCGTCGCGGCAGCCCTGGTGGCAGGCCCGATCACCGGTTCTGCCGCACTCGCCGCCCAGTCCTCCGGCGCGGCCGTGCCGCCGGGCACGCTCACCGCCCAGGCCCCGCCCGCGGCGGCGACGCCACCGCCCTTCCCGGTCCCGGTCCCTCCGGCGCCGCTCCCTCCGGGGGTCCCGGACCTGGCATAATTCCACCTCAATTGCAGTTGCCGATTCTGTGGCCCCGGACCAGCCCTGATATCCGCACGGATATGAAGGAATGATCCATAGCGATATTGGACACGTCGTCCAGGTTCTGCTCTGCTCTTCCGCATGACGAAACAACTCCTCCCCCGGCTGGGAGTCGCCACCTTGACCGCTTCCGTGCTGCTGGGCGTCCCCGCCCAGGCGGCGACGGCCGAGACGAGCGCCTCCGGCGTCACCGCCAGGAACGGCGTCAGCGCCGCGTCCGACCTGGAGCAGACGCTGCAGGAGCTCGAGAAGTCCTACAACGGGCGCATCGGCGCGGTGGGCATCGACCTGGGCACCGGCAAGACGGTCAGCTATCGGGCTGACGAGCGGTTCCCGTTCAACTCCATGTTCAAGGTGTTCGCGTGCGCGGCGGTGCTGCAGAAGGCGCGCAAGAGCGATCCCGGGCTGATGGACCGGGTGATCCGCTGGAAGCCCGCCGACGTGGCCGAGCTGACCTCGAACTCCCCGGAGACCACCGAGTACACCGACACCGGCATGACCCCCGCGCAGTTGTGCCGAGCCGGGGTCACCAAGTCCGACGGCTTCGCGGGCAACACGCTGCTGAAGCAGATCGGCGGGCCGCGCGGGCTGACCGAGTTCTTCCGCGCCACCGGTGACCGGACGAGCCGCCTCGACCGGGCGGAGCCCACGCTGACCGAGTGGCAGCCCGGTGAGGAGCGCGACACCAGCACCCCCGCGGCGGCCGCGCAGACCTTCATCAAGCTCACCACCGGCAAGATCCTCGACACCCGCGACCAGGCCCGGCTGGTCGGCTGGCTGAAGGCCAGCCAGACCGGCGCCACCCGGATCAAGGCCGGGCTGCCCAAGGACTGGACGATCGGCAACAAGACCGGCACCGGCGGTGCGAGCAACCACGGCACCGCCAACGACCTGGCGATCGTCTGGACGCCCGGCGCCAAGGCGCCGATCGTCCTGTCGGTGTTCACCAACCGCAACGTCGACAACACCCCGAACGACGACAAGGTGATCGCCTCCACCGCGACCGCGCTGGCCAAGGCCCTCGGCAGGCTGTGACCGTCTGACGCCGGGCAGCGCTCCAGCGGGTCAGCGGGCGAGCCAGCCGCCGTCGACGCACAGCACGTGGCCGCACACGTAGTCGGACGCCGGAGCCGCGAGGAAGACGGCCGCGCCCACCAGGTCGGCGGGCGTCCCCCAGCGGCCGGCCGGGATGCGGTCCCTGATCTGCGGCTCGCGTACCGGGTCGGCCCGCAGCGCGGTCGTGTTGTTGGTGGCGACGTACCCAGGGGCGATGGCGTTGACCTGGATCCCGTCGCGGGACCACTCGTTGGCCAGCGCCCTGGTCATGCCCACCAGCGCGTGTTTGCTGGCCGAGTACCCCACGACGTTGACGCCGCCCTGGAAGGACAGCAGCGACGCGATCGAGATGATCTTTCCGGAGCGGCGGTCCAGCATGCGCCGCCCCGCGGCCTGGGTGATGGCGAACACGGCGTCCAGGTTGGTGGTCAGGACCGCGTCCCAGTCCTCCTCCGCCATGTCGGCGGCGGGTGAGCGGCGGATGATCCCGGCGTTGTTGACCAGGATGTCCACGCGGGTCCCGTCGAGCAGGCCGTCGAGGTCGGCGGCGAGCCCGTCCGTCCGCGAGAGGTCGCGGATCCAGCGCCGCGCGGAGCGGCCGTGGGCCTCGACCGCCGCCTGCGTCTCGTCCAGGTCGTCGTGGTGACCGTGGAGCACCAGGTCGGCTCCCGCCTCGGCCAGGCCGATCGCGACGGCCTGGCCGATGCCGGTACGCGACCCCGTGACGAGCGCCGTCCGCCCGGTCAGGTCGAACAGGGCGCTCATCGCAGCTCCGCGATCGGGTACGGCTCGACGTCGGCGTAGTCGGTGTTCTCCCCGCCCATGGCCCACACGAAGGCGTAGGCCCCGGTGCCGAACCCGCAGTGGACGGACCAGCTCGGCGAGATCACCGCCTGCCGGTCGGCCACGATGAGGTTGCGGGTCTGGTCGGGGCGGCCCATCAGGTGCACCACCCGGTCGTCGGGGTCGAGGCCGAAGTACAGGTAGACCTCCGTACGCCGGCCGTGGACGTGCGCGGGCATGGTGTTCCACATGCTGCCGTCGGCCAGCTCCGTGATGCCGAGCACGAGCTGGCAGCTCTGGATGCCCTCGGCGTGGATGAACTTGTAGATGGTGCGCTCGTTGGAGCTGCGCTGCGCGCCCAGGCTGATCGGGGTGGCCTCGGCCAGCGTGCCCTTGCGGGTCGGGTACGTGGCGTGCGCCGGGGTGGACACGAGGTAGAAGGCGGCCCCGCCGGACCCGGCGAAGGACACCTCGCGGCTGCCCCGGCCGACGTAGAGGACCTCCTTGACCCCCAGCTCGTGATCGGCGCCGTCGACGGTGACCGTGCCCGGCTCGGTGCCGACGTTGACCACGCCCAGCTCCCGCCGGTCGAGGAAGTGGTCGGCGGCCAGCGGCTCGGCCGTCTCCAGCCGTACGGGGGCGCCCGACGGCCGTACGCCGCCGACGACGATGCGGTCCTCGTGGCTGTACACCATGGTGATGCCGCCGTTCCCTCCCCCGAAGAGGTCCTCCACGAGGAAGCGCGCGCGGAGCGCGTCGGTGTCGAACCCCGGGATCTGGCCGGGGTCGGTGGCGTGCCTGGTCTTCATGTGGTCTCCTGGAGTGCTGCCGCGTACGCCTGCAGGGCCAGGCCCTGGCCCCACGGCTGGATCAGGTCGGTGCGGATGACCGAGTAGCCGAACGGAATGAGCTGCAGGACCGTCCCCGCGCTGGTCCGGGTGAGCGTGCCGTCGCCCGCGACGTACGGGTGGATCCCGGCCAGCGCCCGCCACCCGGCCGGGCGGAGCCGTTCCTGGTCGATGCCGAGGCGGGCCGCGCGGAGCATCGCGGCGGCGATCCCGGCGGCGGCCGAGGTCTCGAGGATGCCGCGGTTCTCCGGCTGCCCGTCCACCAGCACATCCCACACGCCGTGCGGGGGCTGGTGCTCGGCAAGGGCGCGGAGCTGGCGGCGCAGCACGTCGCGCACCTGCGCGGACCTGGCCCCACCGGCCTCGAGGTACTCGACCGACGCCAGCGCGGTCCAGGCGTTGGCCCGGCCCCAGAAGTTCCAGATCGTCCGGCCCTCGTGGGAGCCGTGCGCGTACAGCCCGGTCTCCGGGTGCTGGAGGACGTCGGCGTGGGCGAGGATCTGCTCCCCCGCCTCCTCGATCAGCTCGGGCCGGCCGGCGCGCAGCCCGTAGTGGATGAGGAACGTGCCGCCCATGTAGACGGTGTCGGCCCAGACGCCGCCTGGCCAGTGCTCGATGGCGCCGCCGGGCGCGCGGGTGACGGCCTCGTCCTCGCGCAGCCAGCGCAGCATGCGCTCGCACGCGTCGGCGTAGCGGCGCTCGCCGGTCTCGCCGTAGAGGTCGGCGCAGACGGCTCCGGGGGCCAGGTTGTTGACGTGGCCCAGCTCGATGCCGTCGCGCAGGTGGGCGTCGACGAACTCGGTGACGTACGGGTGCCGGGGCGTCAGCCGCATCATGCCCTGCAGGACGACGCCCTCGCCCCAGAACCAGTGCGTGAGGCCCATGGCCACGGCCCGGTCGGCGATCCGCCGCGCGGTCCCGGCGAGCACGTCAGGGGTGAGGTCGGCCGGGTCGGCGGGCGGGAGCGGCGGCTCCGCGCCCTTCGCCTGGCTGGTGTCCAGGCCCTGTCCCCGGCTCTGGAGCCCGGTGCGTGGGCCGGTCGGCTCGTTCACGCGTCGCGGCCCTGCTGGAGGTGGATCTCGTGCGACCCGATGGACAGCGTACGCGCGCCGAACTCCAGCCGCGCGTACGGGTTGTCGAGCTGGGGAGGGCGGGCGATCGTCCCGTCGGGGGCGAGGTCGGCCGGGCGTCCGCCCACGGTGAAGGGGCCGTTCCAGGTCAGGTTCAGCTCGGCGCCCCCTGGCGGGGTGAAGGAGACCCCGTCGCGGGCGAAGCGCGGCTCGGTCAGGGACGCGACGAAGCCCGCGAAGTCCCCGCCGCCCCCGACGGTGCAGACCCAGGCCGTGCCCGGTCCGAGCGGCCGCAGCTCCTGCCAGGCGTCGGGCCCGGTGGTCAGCGGCTCCGCCCCGCCCTCTGTGGCGAGGGCGACGTAGCCGTCACCCCTGCGGCCGACGGTCCACACGCCCGCCCGCGTCCACTCGTCGAACTCGGCGACGGGGAACCAGGCGTGCGTGTAGCCCATGACGTCGTCGCCGGGGATCCGGTACAGCGCCAGCACCGTGCCCTCGTGCTGGCGGGCCCGGGGCAGGATCCGGTTGCCCGCCCACGCGTTGGGCCGGGCCGAGGGCGAGGCGGAGGAATTGGGGGCGTGCGTGACGAACACCTGCGTCTCGGGGCCCAGGGTGGCGCCCCAGATGTGCTCCTGGAGGCCGGGCAGCCCTGGACGGTAGTCGTTGACGCACGAGAGCAGCACGTGCGGGGTCTTGAACACCGACACGTCGGACGCGTACGGCCTGCTCAGCAGGTCGTACGCGAACCGGTACTCCCCCCGGTAGCTCTGCGTGCCCCACCACCGCTCCGGCAGGTCGTTCGCGGCCCGGCGGATCACCTCGGGCATCCGGTAGCGGCGCGCGGTCGCGATCGCCGTCGCGGGCAGCACGGCGTCGTTGAGCGCGCCGGTGCCGAAGCACAGCCACATGATCGGCGCGGTCTCCTCCAGCCGGGACGAGCGCAGCGTCGACACGTACGACCGGCCGTGGGCGCAGCCGTGGATGCCGCGCCAGGAGTTGGCCGCCAGGCTGAACAGCACCCGGTCCGCGACTCCCGCCGCCAGCGCCCTGACCTCGTCGTCCTCGTCATCCTCGGCGAACTCGACCAGCGACACCAGCGCGAGCAGGTCGATCGCGAGATAGGCGTTGGAGTCGAACTCGCTGAACCCGCCGGCGAGCTTGCGCCGCATCCACTCGACCGCCATGCGCCGCCCGTGCGCGGCGTGCCGCGCGCCCGTCCAGCCGGTGTTGGAGAAGGTCTCCTCGCTCAGCGCCGTGCCCCACAGCAGCTCCGCCGTGTGCCAGACGAGCTGGTGGTTCTCGGTGAAGTAGCACATCGCGTCCAGGCCGGGCTGGTCGATCCAGTACTTGAAGCCGAGCATCGACGCGCGGACCCGCTCGCGCAGGCCCGGCTCCCAGGCCGCGGCGCGGTGCCAGAGGTGGGCCAGCCCGACCGCCTCGAAGTCGGCGCAGTCGGCCCGGTTGCCGATCATCCACAGGGCGCGTTCGAGGCCGGTGACGACGTACGACGGGTCCTCGGTGGCGCGTACCAGTTCGGCGGCCGAGGTGCCGGCCATGCCCGCGGCGTGGCGCAGGAACTCGGCCCGCCAGGTGGCGGGATCGCCGTGCGGGGCGGAGCGGTACTCGGGGGGCAGGACGGCGACGGGGAACTCCCTGAACACCGGCGAGCCGTCGACGGAGACGCGCAGCACGGTCTCGCCGGTCGACAGCATGGAGGCGTTCCCGACCTCCTGGCCGCCCCCAGCCTGGTCGAGGCGCTGGTCGAGGCGGAGGGTCGCCCGTCCGCCCGTGAGCCGGACGAGCCGCTCCCGCTCGGCCCAGCGCACGCGCAGGGCGACGCCGTCCGGGCCGGTGATCGGCACCGTGCCGTCGGTGGTGCCCCAGCGGGTGACGCCCACAGCCTCCAGGAGGCGTTCCGCGACGGCCGCGGTGTCCTCGCGCGCGCCGGGGCCGGGCACGACGACGCGGACGGGCAGCCCGTCCACGCGCAGCCGCAGCACCTGGCGGCACTCGCGGAAGGCCACCTGCCAGGAGGCGACGACCACCGTCGAGGTGCCGGAGGGCAGCCACACCCGCCGGGCGCGCTCGGCGGGCTCCATGTAGGTGAAGCCGTCGGACTCGTCCACCAGTTCGCCGTTGACGAACAGCAGCGTCGGGCCGGTGGACGCGAGCCGCAGCGTCCGCCATTCGGCCTGGTCGACCTCCAGGACGGTGGCGGCGAGCGCGACCCGGTACTCCGGGGTGAAGCAGAACTCGCTCCAGTCCACCAGGCCGTCGGCGCCGGTGTGCACCCGGCGCCACTCGCCCGCGTGCTCCAGGTAGCGGATCGGGCCGCCCTCGGCGATCGGCCCGGCGACCGGCTCGCGCGGCAGCGGCCGGTGCCGGTACAGCTCCTCCTTGAACGGGGTCACGTCGGGCCCGTTCGTCAGCCGCCAGCGGCCCCGATCCCCCCACGGGTCGCCGTCGGCCCGCAGGTGCTTGCCCAGGTCGTCAGCCGGTTCCCGCCAGGCGGGGCTGACCAGCCAGTCGAGGATCGTGCCGCGACGGTCGAGCGCGTGTACGGTCCGTTCTTCCATGTCCTCGAACCCTCTACTTGAAGCCGGTGTTGGCGATGCCGCGGACGATGTGGCGCTGCAGGATCAGGAAGATCACCACGACGGGGATCATGCTGACCACCGACATCGCCAGGATGTAGTTGAACGGCACCGACAACTGGCTGTTGAACTGGGCCAGGGCCACCGGCAACGTGTACATCGCCTGGTCCTGGCTGATGATCAGCGGCCAGAGGAAGTCGTTCCACCGCCACATCACCGAGAAGATGGTGACCACGGCGAGTGCCGCCCCGCACAGGGGCACGACGATCCTGGCGAAGATCCGGAACTCGCCGGCGCCGTCGATGCGGGCCGCCTCGATCAGGTCGTCGGGGATGCCGAGCATGTACTGCCGCAGCAGGAACACGCCGGTCGGCGTCGCGGCGGGCGGGATGATCAGCCCCCACAGCGAGTTGACCAGCCCGAGCTGCGCGGCCATCTGGTAGACGGGGATGAAGATGAGCTGCAGCGGGATCATGATGGTGCCGAGCACGACCAGGAAGAGCGCGTCCCGGCCGCGGAAGTTGTACTTCGCCAGCCCGTAGGCGCACATCGTGTTGACCACCACGGTCAGCAGCGTCGCGCCGACCGTCACGATCACGCTGTTCTGCAGGTACAGGCCGAAGTCGAACGCGCCGAGCGCCTCGGTGTAGTTGACCGGCGACAGCGACGACGGCAGCGGGGCCGGCGGCCGCTGCGCCAGCTCGGTCTGCGTCTTGAACGACGACAGCACCGCCCAGACCACCGGGGCGAGGACCACGACGGTCAGCCCGATGAGCGCCGCGTACGTGAGGACCCGCCCGGTGGTGGGGGTGGCGCCGCCGCCGGCCGAGGTCCATCGGGGCCGGTTCGCGCGGCCTGGCTGGGCCGGGGTCCATCGGAGCCGGTTCACGCGGCCTCCCTCCGCCTGCCGTACAGGAAGTTGAGCAGGGTCAGCGCGAACACCGTGACGAACAGCACCACGGACGCGGCGGCGGCCAGGCCGTACCGGATCGGGGACTGGAAGGCGTTCTCGTAGATGTACTGGACCATCAGCGTGGTGGCGCCGATGGGGCCGCCGCCGGTGAGCGTCCAGATGTAGTCGAACGCCTGGAAGCCGGCGATGAGGCTGAGGATGACCACCACTATCGTGGTCGGGCGCAGGAGCGGCAGCGTGATGCCCCGAAGCTGCTGCCAGCGCGTGGCGCCGTCCATGGTCGCGGCCTCGTAGTACGCCGGGTCGATGCCCTGCAGCCCGGCCAGGATGATGAGGATGTAGAAGCCGATGTGCATCCACAGCCCCACGAAGATCACCACCGCCATGGCCAGGCCGCCGTCGACGAGCCAGCCCGGCTGTCCCAGCCCGGCCCGCCCGAGCACGGTGTTCAGCAGCCCGTTGCCCCGCTCGAAGATCCAGCCCCAGATCAGGCCCACCACGACCGGTGAGAGCACGACCGGCAGGAAGAACACCGTCCGGAAGAACCCCCGGCCCTTGATGCGCCGGTTGAGCAGCAGGGCCAGCGCCACCGACAGCACCGTGGTGAGCACCACGAAGCACACGGCGAACACCACGGTGGCGCGGGCGGCGCTCCAGAAGTCGTCCGAGCCGAACAGCTCCTGGTAGTTCGCGCCGCCCACGTAGGTGAAGTCGCGGCCGTTGCGGCTGTCGTACAGGCTGATGTTGAAGTTGTTGATCGCCGGGTACACCACGAACAACCCGAAGATCAGCATGTTGGGCAGGACGAACAGGTAGGGCGCGAGCCGCTGGTTCCACGGCTTGGCCTGCCGTCTGTGGGCGGCGCTCACTGGGTGTCCTTGAGCGCCTTCTCCGCGGCGGCCCTGATCGCCTCGACGGCCTGCTCCGGCGTCTCCTGCTCGGCCAGCACCTTGCTCAGCTCGTCGACGGCGGCCTTCGCGCTGGCGGCGAACGCCGGGCTGTAGGTGGAGGCGAAGGCCGTGGGCGGCGTACGGCCCACGTCGGCCAGGAACACCTTCATGTCGGCGTCACGCTGGGGGTAGTCGACGCCGGAGGAGATGAGGTCCTTCCTGGTGGGCAGGAAGTTCGCCTCCTTGGCCAGGCGCTCCTGCGACTCCTTGGAGTTCATGTAGGCGATGAAGTCGGCGGCGGCCTGCTGCCGCTTGCTCTGCTCGAACGACACCATGAACTTCCCGCCGGGGAACCCGCCGCAGGTCTCCTGGCACGGGTTCGGCGCGGCGGCCCAGGTGAACGTGGCGTCCTTCGAGAACGCGCTGACCTGCCAGTTCCCGCTGATGTAGACCGGGGTCTGCTGTGCCAGGAAGATCTCGTTGGCCGCCTTGTACTTGGACCCGGCCTGCAGCCACAGGTCGGCCGGCATCGCGCCGGAGGCGTTCAGGTCGGCGAAGCGCTTCACCGCCGCGGTCGCCTTTTGCTGATCCAGCCCCACGGCGGTGCCGTCGGCGGTGAAGAACGCGGTGCCGAACTGGCTCAGCATGGTCGAGAAGCGGTGGCCCGAGACGTCCATGGCGAGCGCGTACTGGGTGTCGTTGGCCTTCTGCACCTTCTGTGCGGCGGCCACCATCTCGTCCCACTTCCAGGGCTTGGTGGCATCCGGCAGCGCCACCCCGGCCTTCTTGAACTGGTCGACGTTGACCAGCGGGCCGTTCATCGTCAGGTCGCTGGGCACCGCGAGCAGCTCGCCGTTCGCGCCCGTGACGTAGGACTTCGCACCGTCGACGAACTGGCCGTCCAGCGCCGCCTTCTGGAACTTGTTCAGGTCGAGCAGGTCGCCGCGGAAGGGCGCGATGTCGGCCAGCCGCGCCACGTCCGGCGCGTTGCCTCCGGACAGCCGCGCCTGCAGCCGCTGCTCCAGGTTGTCGAAGGGGACCACCTGCAGGTCCACCTTGACGCCGGACTTCTTCTCGTAGTCGGCGATCAGGCTGCGGGTGGCCTGCTCGTCGGGCCCGTCGGTGAAGTAGAGGTACGTCAGCGTCTTGTCGTCCACCTGCTGTTCGCCGCCGCTCGCGCCGGTCGTGCCCGGTGCGCAGGCGGCCAGCGACAAGGTGGCGAGGCATGAGGCCAGGATGCGTCGCATCTTCGGGGGTTACCTTCCCAGATTCACGAAGTTGACGGGCCCGACGAAGCCGAGCCGCCGGGAGATCGCGAGCGCCACCTCGGACACCCGATGGGGGACCACGTCCTGTTTGCCGAGCATCCGCTCGCGGGGGCCGGCGACGCTGATGGCACAGATGGGCATGCCGCGCTCGTCGCGGATCGCGGCGCCGAAGCACAGCACGTCCGGCTCGTTCTCGCTGTTGTCGATGGAGTAGCCGCGGGCGCGGGTCTCGTCGAGCTCGGCGCGCAGCCTCGCCCGGTCGGTGATGGTGGTGGGGGTGTGGGGGGTCAGCTCGAGCCGGTCGATGAGGGCGTCCACCTCGTCGATCGGCAGGGCCGCGAGATACGCCTTGCCGAGCGACGTGCTGTGCATCTGGCGGCGTACGCCGAGCAGCCGGCGGACCGCGATGGAGTGCTCGGTGACGTCCTCGTGGGCGACGTACACCATCTGGTCGCCGTCGCGCACCGCCATCAGGGCGGCCTCCGACAGCTCGCGCGACAGGTCACGCAGGTGCGCCTGCGCGGCCAGGTAGGGGTCGAAGTTGCTCAGGGCGGCCATGCCCAGGGTGACCGCGCGCTGGCCGAGGCTCACTCGTTCCGTGCCGTCCCAGTCGACATAGCCGCGCTGGCGCAGCGTGCCCAGGATCCGGTAGGTCGCGCTGCGCGACAGGTTGAGCCGCTCCGCGATCTGCACCGCTGTGATCGACCGCTCCGTGGCGAGCAGCTCCAGAATCGCGAAACCGCGCTCCAGAGTCCCAGCCAAACGGTCAAGCTCCGCCATAGCACCTACTAACGGCTCGATGAGTGGGAGGTGAAACCGATAGATGGGAGGGAAGGTACTGATATCGCCGCTATGTGTCAACGGCCGATAACACGGCGCAGGGCCGCCCCTCCGCCCGACCGCGCGGGTCGGCCGCGGGACAGTCGGCCGCGCGGGGCGGCAGGCGATCTTGCCTGAGGGGCTCCGCACGTCGAAAACGCATGATGAATGGCACGTTCCGCAGCCGCCCGGCCGGGTCGAACAATGCTCGCTCCGGGCGAAATCCGTGGTCCGCGAGCATTGACGACACCTCCCGTTCGGACGCTCGTCAGCACTTTGTGCGACATCGTTCAACGGGTCGCCACACGCGCTTGACAGGCCGTCAGCCGTCCGGTGGCCGGTCCCGTGGAAGCGCCAGGTGAATGTCCGGCGTCCGGGCGGGAGTAGTAGACTCCTCGCCGGTAACTCCCCGCTGCTCGCAGCACACCTGCGCAGCGGCGCGGTGTTCGACGGGAAACACTTCTGGGAAAAGGGAAAGCCGTTTTGTCAACCTTGGTGATTTTTGACCTTGAGTTCACGTCGTGGCCCCGCGCGCTCGAGCAGAACTGGTCGGCTCCCGGGCAACTCCGCGAGATCGTGCAGATCGGCGCCCTGCGGCTGCGGGACGACTTTTCCGTCGTCGAAGAATTCGAGGCGCTCGTCCGGCCGGTGGTCAATCCGCGGTTGTCCGCCTATTTCACCGACCTCACCGGCATCGAGCAGGCGGCGGTGGACCAGGACGGCCTCTCTCCTGCGGCGGCGTTCGACGATTTCCTGGCATTCTGCCAGGACCAGACGGTGCTTTCCTACGGCAATGACATGGTCGTGCTCGGGGAGAACGTGGGGTGGGCGCGAGTTCGCGGAGAAGAGCTGAAGAACAGTTTTCTCACCGCGCGTTTCCTGAATATCCGGCCCTGGCTGAACACAATTGCCCCGGTGACGGCTTCGGCCAATGTTGGCCGCCTGTGGCAGATGCTCGACCTGCCCAAACCGGTGGCCGGGCAGGAGCATTCAGCGCTTTTCGACTGCTATTCGTTCGCCGCCGCCCTCAGGCACCTGCGCGACACCGGCGCCACCTTGCCTGAGGGCTGCTTCTAAGAGGAGAACCATCGCCCGTCGTCGCATGAACAGCATCCGGGATGACGCTGCCGAGGCGGCTTCTTCACCATCTTCAGCCGGAGTGCGAAGTCTCCCGCCTCCGCTCGCCCTGCCCGCTGCCACGGGACATCAATCGCCCAGAGGGACGGAACCAGGCCGGCAGCTCGTAGGCGTAGGACCGCAGCGAGCGGGGCGATTGTTGTCGGCGAGAGGCATCCGGCGGTGAGTGCCGGTCCTGCGCGCAAGGCTATCCGCGTCTTGGGCCGGGCGCCGTCTGCCGACCGGCAGCGCTTCGTTGGGAGTGGTGTCATGCGGTCGTGCGTGTTCGAGGACTCGTCGTTCGACGAGCGTGCGCTACCGGTAATTCTCGCCGTGCACAGCGGCACGTTCCAAGGACGCGACTGCCCCGCTCGTGAGCCTCATCGCTTGGCGGTCAAGACGGCGCATCCCACACCGGCCGGATCTCGATGCCCGCGCCTATGGGACAGTGGCGGGCGATCTTCTCGGCTTCGTCCAGATCGGCGCATTCGATGAGGTAAAAGCCCGCCAAGTCCTGATCCAGCGCCACGAACGGCCCAGCGGCGGAGACTGGCCCCTGGTTGGAAGGGCGCAGCGTCCTGGCCTCGCTTGCCGGCTTCACGGCCTCCGCGGAGAACGTGATGCGCTGTTCCGTCAGGTATTGGGCGAAGGCTGCGTGCTCGGCCAGCGCTGCCTCCATCTCCTCACTTGAGACTGACCCCCAGTAGTCCTTGAGATCGAACAGCAGCAGTGCGAATTTCATCGGATTAGTGTGGCAGGAGTGAGTATCGATGACAAGTTCGAATATTTAGCCGGCCGGTCCTCGGTGATCTCGATGGCGGCGTGGTGGACGGTGAATCGTGGTGCCCCATGAGCGGACAGACGGTCGCGACGCGATCGCCAACCGCGCGAAACTGCGGGCTGTCTCCGGCTTGGCCGGGGGTGAGGACGAAGGACAGCGGACGGCATCGGCGGTCGGCCGACAGGTGGACAGTGGACCAGGGCCCGTACTCGACCGCGGGCAGATCCCGCCACGGGCAGCCCGTACGAAACCGCCACATCACCCCGTTGAACTGCCGCCGCAGATCCGGGATCGGGCCCCGCTCACCCAACGGCAAGTGAGGCTCGATCAAGGACCACTCCTCATCGGTGAGATCTCCACGCGCCATGGCGAAGGCCTACCAGGATCGCTGTCCGAAGCGCAGGCAATCCCTGTGATCTCAACTCCGTACCGGCTCTAGATGGGCTGCCGGTCGCGCATGCTGTTGACCAGGCCGGCGGCGGTGGCGGCGTCGCGGCAGGAGACCAGGAAGTCCGAGCCGTCGGCCAGGCGCAGCGCGAGCGCCGGTCCCGGCCACAGGACGAAGCCGCCTCCCGCGCCGTACAGCATGCCGTCCAGGAGCCACCTCTCGGGCTGGACGGAGACCACCTCGGCCCCGCGCACGCCGTCCAGCGCCACCTCGCGGCGGACCAGGCCGCAGCGCACCCGCACCGCCCGCGCGTCGATGACCAGCCGATAGGAGCGCATCGGCAGCAGCGCCACGGCGGTGGCCACGACGACGGCCGCCGCCCATCCGGGTGGGCCCGCCAGCGGCACCAGCAGGGCGGTCATGCCCACCCCGGTCAGCGCCAGAGCGGCGACGGCCCAGTCCACGGCCCTGAGGACGCGCCGCTCCTGCCAGGTGGCCCGCTCCTGGCCGGTCAGGGGCAGCCGCACCGCGCCGGGCTCGGGCGCTCCGGCCGCGCGCCCCGCCGGAACGCGGCGGCCGGCCAGCAGGAGGGCGGCCGATGCGCCGGCAAGCGCGGCGAGAGAGACGACGACGCCCATCACCCAGCCGTCGGGCACCCCCACCGGGGCTCCGGCCGGGGTGTCGAGTGCGGCGCGCAGGACGACCAGCAGGGCCGCCGCCGACGTCGCGGCGACCACGGTGACCGTCAGGTGGATGCCGGTCCGCAGCGCGTGGGCGCGCGTGGCCGGCGCCCGTCCGGCCAGCGCGAACCCGGCCAGCCCGGCCAGCCACAGGATCGCCGGGAGGCCGAGCAGCACGGCGGCCAGTTCCTCGACGGCGACGGCGCCGCCACCCCTGCCGTACGCCCCGGGCAGCGTGGCGGCTAGGTGGTCGCGCCAGGTCAGCACCGTGAGCGCGGAGCCGCCCAGCACCACCGCGGGCAGGACGACGATGCCGAGCAGCGAACGGATCTTCGTGGTCATGTGAACGCCTTTCCCACCATGGAGATGAGCTCGTTGCGGTCCAGACCCGCGCGGCGGGCGGTGGCGACCAGGTCACGGATGGTCTCGCTCAGGTGCGCCAGCTCCCGGGGGTTGGCGCCGGTGACCGTCGCGCCACGCCCGGGGCGTAGCTCGATCAGCCCTTCCTCGCGCAGGTCGGCGTAGGCACGCAGCACGGTGTGCATGTTGACGCCCAGCGACGCGGCCAGCTCGCGCCCGGCCGGGAGGCGGTCGCCCGGGCCGAGCAGGCCGTCGGCGATGCCCCGGCGAACAGATCCGGCGATCTGGTCGCTGAGCGGTGTGCTGCTACTCGGGTCCACACGGAAGAGCATGTTCTAATCATGATAGAACAATGCGACCTTCTCAAGTCCTTTTCCGCGAACCCACGGCGTGCTCGCCAGGCGGGAACCCGCCACGCAGTTCACTCAGCCGTCATCGGCCTCTGTCATGATCCACGGGAAATTCCGGATCTTGTGACAGGAGCACGATGACCGTATTAGCGCGCCGAGTGCTGCGTGCCGCCCTCGCGGGCGGCCTGGCCGCGACCGTCGCGATCTGGCCGACGACGACGCGGGCGCAGGCCGCCGCCGCGTCCGCGTCCGTCTCGGTCGACTTCACCAAGCCCGTCCGTACGCTGTCCGCCACCGACTACGGCATCGGCATCACCGGGTACGGCAACCAGTCGTACATCACCAACGACGCCCGGCACCGCGAGCACATCCGCAAGCTCAAGGCCGGTCGGATGCGCATCGAGCTGCACTACGAGGAGCCCGGCAACCACGCCAGCCCGATCGTCTGCGGCGGCTTCTACTGCGACACCAAGGTCACCGCCGACGCCTGGATCACCGCCATCCGCGACCTGGGCGCCGAGCCGGTCATCATCCTGCCGGTGGACTCCCGCCAGAGCGCCGCGGTGAACCGCGACGACGCGGTGGCGCTGTACGAGCACTTCGCGGCCACGGGTAAGCCGGTGCGGCGGTTCATCGTGGGGAACGAGACCGACTGCAGTTGCGTGCCGGGCAAGCCGGAGATCCCGGCCGCCGAGTACAGCGCCCGCTTCAACCTCATCGCCGACGCCCTGCGGGCCAAGGACCCGGGCGTCCAGCTCGGCGGCCCCGCCACGTCCTCGAACAAGCTCGACTACCTCAGGACGTTCCTCGAGGGCTCGGGCGACCGCGTGAACTTCCTCGACTACCACGACTACGGCAGCGGCAACGAGGTCATCACCGACGAAGAGCTGCTCGGCCCGGTCATCCGCGGGTACGAGACCGACCTGAAGGAGGTGTCCGCGCTCGCCGAGTCCATCCTCGGGCGCAAGATCGACCTCCAGATCGGCGAGTTCAACTCCGACTGGCAGGACGAGGACGGGCACCGTACCCTGACGCACTTCAACACGCTGTGGGGCGCGGCGGCGCTCGGCCAGATCCTGCACGCGGGGGCGGCCGCCTACCAGTACGGCGACAAGAACGGACAGCTCGGCCTGACCAGCACCGACGGCGAGGGCGGGGTGCCGCGCAACGAGCCGCTGCCCATCTACCACGGCATCGGCATGTTCACCGGCGAGGAGCTGTTCCGGCCGTTCGGCTCGACGATGGTGACGGCGACGGCCGACAGCGAACGGCTGCACGTGTTCGCCTCGAACGCGGCCAAGAACGTGGTCCTCGTCAACGTCGGCGACGAGCCGCTTAACACCACGCTGGCGTTCACCGGCCTGACCTCCGGGACGGCCACCGTCTGGCAGAGCACCTCCGCCGCGTGGGCCCCGCACCGCGCCGGCTCCGCCGCCGTGACGGGTGGCGCCGCCACGCTCACGCTGCCCGCCGCCTCGGTCACGACACTGGTCATCGAGGAGCAGGGGCTGAGCGCCACCTACTTCGACAACGCCGACCTGACCTCTCCCAAGGTGACCCGCGTCGACCCCACCGTGAACTTCGACTGGGGACCGAACTCCCCGGACCCGGCCGTGTCGCCGGACACGTTCAGCGTGCGGTGGACGGGCAAGGTGATCGCCGACCGCGCCGAGACGTACACGTTCATCACGACCAGCGACGACGGCGTCCGCCTCTGGGTGGACGGGCGGCTGGTCGTGGACGCCTGGACGGACCACTCCAAGCGGGAGGACAGCGGGCAGATCGCGCTGACGGCGGGCGCGCACGACATCAAGATGGAGTTCTACGACGGCGGCTACGACGCCATCGCCCAGCTCCACTGGTCGAGCCCGACCACCGTCCGCCAGGTCATCCCCAAGGAGAAGCTGCTCGCCGGGACGGCCTGACCCCTCTCCCCCGCGCCCACCGCGTTTCGCGGGCGGGCCGGGGCGGATGACGCGGTCGGCCGTGCGGAGACGCGGCTGACCGCGCACTGCCGTGACCAACGGCTGACCGCGCACTGCCGTGGCCAGCGGCTGACCGCGCACTGCCGTGCCACCGGTCGCGGCCACCGGTCGGGGCCGCGCCGCCTGCGGAGGGCGATTCGCGCAGCCCCGTGCGTGTCGGGCTTTACATGACTTTTCGGGGTTCGTTGATTGGGTGATGACTCGTCGCTGTTGATCTGCTTTTGGAGTGCCGTGAAGGTCACGACCGTCCTGTCCGCGATCATCGCATCAGTCTCCCTGTCCGTCTTCGCACCGGCCGCGTCCGCGAGCGCGGCCCCGCCCGATCCGGCGCCCGGCGGGCCGCAGCGCCCCTACGAGCCCGACGTCGAGGGCACCGAGAACGTCGACTCGCTGTCGGTGACGGCGACCCGGGGCGCCGGGCGCAGCGTGACGATCGCGTTCGACCGGCGCAGCCGTGCGGCGACGGGAACGGTCCCGGCCGGGGCGCGGCGGTTCGTGTTCCTGTTCGACCCGTCGGTGAGCTTCAATCCCGGCGCGTTCCCGACGTGCGCGCGTACCGTGATCGAGCGGCAGGGGGTGCGGGCGTGCCCGGAGGGGTCGCGGGTCGGCGGCGGGCTCGGGCAGACCGCCGACGGGGCGTCGCAGGAGGTGCTGGCCTTCAACACGAAGATCGGACGGCTGCCAGGAGTCCTGGTGGTGCTCCCCGCCTCCGGGGTGATCCTGGAGCAGACGTTCGAGCGGGTCTCGCACCCGTACGGCGGCGACTACCGGTGGGCGCTGGACGAGATCCTCCCGCCCACGAACGTGCCGCCGCAGGAGCGCGCGGGCACCACCCGCTTCCAGCTCTCCTTCGGCGCCACCCGGCAGCACCAGGGCCGCGCCGTCGGCTTCGCCGAGACCCGCGCCGAGCCCGGTGACCCGCTGAACTTCGGGCTGTGGAGCGAGTTCGTGACCGGCCAGGTCCTGCTGCCCGCCGTCCGCACGCCACTCGTGGCCGACACGGGCACGGAGGGCTGACGATGAGCGGACCGTCCAGGAGAACGGTCATGGCAGGCGCACTCGGGGCCGCGCTGGCCGCCACCGTGCCCGCCGTCCCGGCCGCCGCCGCATCCACGGACCCCCTGCCCGACGGGTACGTCATCCCCGGCGAGCGCGCCTTTCCCACCGGCATGGCGTACGACTCGCGTACTGGCCACTTCTACGTGGGCAGCGCCGAGGACGGCACACTCTACCGCGGCCATCTGACCAGGCCGGTGGCCGAGGTGTGGTCGCCCAAGGAACAGGACGGCCGCCGCCTCACCTCGGGCGTGGCGCTCGACCAGGAGGGCCGCCTGTACGTCGGCGGCGCCGACTCCCGTACCCTGCGCGTCTACGACACCCACACGCGCCGCCTGCTGGCCACCCTGCACAGCGCCGACGGCGGCTTCCTCAACGAGACCGCGGTCGCCGACGACGGCCTCGCCTACGCCACCGACTCCCTGGTCCCCGTGATCTACCGGGTGACCCGCGAGGACGGCCGGTGGCGGATCGAGCACTGGCTGGACGTGTCGTCCTCCCCCATCGACTGGGTGGACGGCGTGATCAACCTCAACGGCATCCTCGCGACCGGCCGCCACCTGCTGACCGTCAACAGCAACACGGGCCAGTTGTGGCGGATCGACCGGCACACCCGCCAGGCCGTGCAGGTCGACCTCGGCGGTCACCCGCTGCGCAACGGCGACGGCCTGGCCCTGCGCGGCAACCTGCTGTACGTGGTGCAGGGCAGCCTCTTCGAGGGCGCCGCGCCCCAGGTCACCGTGCTCACCATGGCGGACGACCTGTCGCGGGGCCGCTACAGCGCCCGCTACGACCCGCCCGGCGGTTTCCTGCACCCCAGCGCCATCGCGCTCACCGCCCGGCACGCCCTGGTCGTCAACAGCCAGTACAACCGCTGGCGGGACGGCCTGCCCCCGGTGACCCCGTTCACGATCTCCACGGTCGCCCTGTCCGGCGCTCTGCCACCGGGCTGACCCTCCGGCCGATCACTCGTTGACCGCCGAGGGGGTCCGTCAACGGGTGATCGGCTCCACTCCTACGCCGTTCGGTGTAGTGCGTACCGCCATTGGCGCACGGGCGAATGGCCGTCGATGGAGGACGCGCCCCCGCCGCGCCCCCGTCTAGCGTTTCCCCTCGAATCATCACGATGAGAACGAGAGGGATACGCCATGCGCAAGAGAGTGGTCACCGCGATCGCCGGGCTGAGCCTGACGGTCGGCGTGCTGGGATCGGCGGGCACTCCGGCCGGCGCCCACGTCGGCGCCCAGGTCGGCGCGGCCGGTGGGGCCACCGCCGTGACGGCCGCGCCGAAGCCGCCGAAGGGCGCCAGGGCGGTGGTCCGGGTCAGCCCCAACCCCACCGCCGAACGCGGCCAGGAGGTGACGATCACCGGTCACTGCGGGGGCGGCACGGGGCTCAGGGCCGTCGTCGCCGGGCTCGACCGGGAGCACCCGGTGCTGCGGGACGTCCGTATCATCAAGGACGACCCCAAGGGATTCGTGGCGAAGGCGACCCTCGACTCCAAGGTCGGCAACGGCGTCGGTCCCGTTCTCGTCGACTGCGGCGGCGAGGCGGGCGTGACCCTCCTGGTCACCCACGTCTGATCGGGCCCACCCGGGCGGGTGAACGCGTCCGGAGCTTCCGCCGCCCGAGCACAAGCGGCGGAAGCCCATGCGACCCGTCCCCCCGTACCTGTCCCTCGTACCTCGTACCTCGTACCTCGTCGAGAAAGCTCCTGTGCATGACCGAACCCCCGCCGCGTGGCGAGGCGCCACCGCGTCGCGAACCCGCCCCCGTCCGGCACCTCGCCCGGCTGACGGACGTCGCGCTCGCCGTGGCCACCCTCGTCTTCTTCGTCGCGGTCGCCCTCGCCACCGGCGTCCGCTCTCCCTGGAGCGGCCAGATCCCCCTCGGGCTGTTCCTCGGAGCGCTCCTGCTGGTCAGACGGCGCCTGCCGATGACCGTACTGCTGCTGTCGATCGGCGGGATCCTCGTTTACCGTCTCTCCGGACACTTCAGCCCAGCCGGCTGGATCTGGCCGGCCGCGATCGCCTACTTCACGGCCGCCACCACGCCCCGGGTGCGCTGGGTGGCCGTCATCGGCCTGGCCCAACTGGTCTACTCCGCGTTCGACTTCCGCGTGGCCCTGGACCAGAACCCGGCCCGCTACGTGATCCACCTCGCGGGGGAAGGGCTGCTCCTGGCGATCCTCATCATCGCGGGCATCACGTACGCCGCCGCGATCCGCTGGCGCGAACGGCTGCGCGAGGCCGACGGCCGGGCCCGAGCCGCCGAGGAGCGGCTGCGGGTCTCGCACGAGGTGCACGACGTCATCGCCCACACGCTGGCCGTCGTCGGGGTTCAGCTCAACGTCGCCGCCGACGCCCTCCAGGAGGACCCGGACGCGGCCGCCGCCGCGCTCCGCCTGGCCAAGGAGGTCAGGAACCGGGCGATGGCCGACCTCCGCTCCCTCATCGCCGTCCTGCGCGACGGCTCCGACGGCACCGGGCCCCAGCCCGACCTGTCCTCCCTGGGGACGCTCATCGCCGACGCCAGGGCCGCCGGGCTGGAGGTGACGTTCGAGGAGCACGGCGATCCCGCCGCCCTGCCCGCCATTCCCGCGATCGCCGTCTACCGCGTCGTTCAGGAGTCTCTGGCCAACACGCTCAAGCACGCGGCGGCGACCAGGGCCGCGGTGCGGATCGGGTACGAGCCGCGCTCGGTCAGCGTCGAGATCACCGACAACGGCCGCGGCGCCACCGCCGGGGCCGAGGTCACCGAGGGTCACGGCCTGGCGGGCATGCGCGAGCGGGTGAGCGCGCTCGGGGGCGCGCTCACCGCCGGGCCGGCTCCCGGGGGCTTCGCCGTACGGGCCGACCTGCCTGTGGCAGGCTCGACCGCATGACGATCCGGGTGCTGCTCGCCGACGACCAAGCTCTCGTACGGGCCGGTTTCCGTAGCCTGCTGTCCCGCTCCAGGGACATCACGGTCGTCGGCGAGGCCCGGGACGGGGGCGAAGCCGTACGCCTGGCCGCGAGCACCCACCCCGACGTGATCCTCATGGACATCCGCATGCCGGGCATGGACGGCATCACCGCCACCCGCCACATCGTCGCCGATCCCGCCGTTCCTGGCCGCAGGGTCATCATCCTGACCACGTTCGACACCGACGAGCACGTCTTCGCCGCCCTGCGCGCCGGGGCCAGCGGCTTCCTCACCAAGGAGGTCGAACCCGCCGAGCTGCGCCGGGCGGTCGCCGCCGTCGCGGGCGGCGACGCGCTCCTGTCTCCGGGGGTGACCCGGCGCGTCATCGAGGAGTTCGCCCACCGGCAGGACGTCGGGCCCGGCGCGGGGCGGCGGCTGGCCGTACTGACCTCGCGGGAGCTGGAGACGGTCAGGCTGGTGGCGCTCGGCCTGTCCAACCACGAGATCGCCGAGCGCCTCGTCATCAGCCCGCTCACCGCCAAGACCCACATCACCAGGGCCATCGCCAAGCTGAACGTGCGCGACCGGGTCCAGCTCGTCATCGTCGCCTACGAGAGCGGCCTGATCCGGCCCGGCGGCTGACCGGCCCGGATCCGTGGCGCGCCGGAGTGGTCAGCTCCTGCGCCGTCCCCGCTTTCCGTGATCCGCCGCCCCCGTGGCGGGCACGGTCGTGATCACGGGAGGGGGCGGTCGCTGAGCCGGCAGTCGCGTGGCCGCTCCGGCTCGTCGTCCGTCCAGCCCGCCTCGGACATCCATGCCGTGTAGGACATGTACGTGCCCTTGGCCAGCCCCTCGGCGCTCTCGTCCGCGATCGACGCCCACGTCACCAGGACGGTCCCGGTCTTGAGGTCGAGGATGTCGGTGTAACGCTCGGCCACCTCGTCGTCCGAGCCGAACTCTCTGGTGAACCCCTCGCTCTTGGTGAAGGTGACCGCGAGACCCGGACGTCCGAGCGGGTCGTCGACCGTTCCGCCCACCTTGGTCGTCGGCAGCCCCGCCAGCAGACGGAGGGCGGCCGCCCGTACCGCCGGACTGACCGGCATCTCCAGCAGCGCCGACGCGCGGGGCAGGAACTCCTCGAAGCTCTGGCGGTCCGGATCCGCCTGCCAGGCGGTATGCAGCCGCTCCCGCAGCCCGTCGACGTCGGTGGGCAATGCCGCGAGGTCGGCGATCGTGAGGGCACCCAGCCGCCGGTCGCCGATCACCCCGTCCGGTTCGGCGGCACGCGTGTACACGCACTGGGAGGGCTCGTCGCTGATGCGTACCTGCCGGCAGTCCTCGACACGCTTGCCCGGCGTGCACACCCGCTGGGCCACCGACGGCGAGCCGGCCTCCCGCCAGACGCGCTCGTCGGCCGGTGTGGCGGGAATCACGTCCTCATCCCGCAACCGTACCTGGACGGGGTCGCGCGGATCACGCGGCTGCCAGAGGTCGGCCCGGGATCGGGACAGGACGTTGAACCGTTCGCCCTCGGCCTCGACCCGGGTCAGGAAGACGTTGAGCAGCGGTCTGTGCCAGTACGCGCCGGTCTCGTCCGGGAGCCGGGCGACGTCGTCGGCGAGCCGGAACAGGACGTCGTTCTCGCGCGCGGGCACGATCACCGGTGCGGGAACCGGTGCCAGGTTCGCCACCAGGGCGATGACGGCGGTGATGACGGCGACGGTCGCCACGGCCGTCCATCCCCAGAAGACGCGGCGGCGGGCGCGGCGCGGCGCGGGCCGGTCCACGGCCGACGACAGCCGGGCGCGAGCCCGGTCGACCACCTCCGGCGACGGAGGCGGCGCGTCGGGGAGGGCCCTCGCCAGCAGGTCCAGCTCATCCATGGTTGTCCTCCAGCGGGTTGACGTCGCCGAGTGCCTTGCGAAGTTGTCCGCGGGCGCGGCTGAGGCGGGAGGCGACCGTGCCGGCCGGGATGTTCAGTGCACCGGCGACCTCGGCGTGGCTGAGGCCGCCCAGCGCGCTGAGCAGGACGACGTCGCGGTCCCTGCGGTTGAGCCCGGCCAGCGCCCCCGCCAGCCTGCCGGTCAACTCGCCCGCCGCCACCCGGGCCAGGGTCTCCTCCTCGTGGCTGTGCTCCGGCCGCTCGGCCGTCCGGCTGAGCGCCTTCCACTTGCGCAGTTCGGCCCGGTGGTGCCGGGCGATGAGATTCGTGGCGACCCCGTACAGCCAGGGCCGCACCCCGCCGCGTGAGGCGTCGTAGCCTCCCCGGTACGCGGCCAGGAAGACCTCCGCGGCCAGATCGTCGGCGACGTCGCCCGACAAGCGCCTGGCGATGTAGCGGTGAATCTCCGCGAAGTGCGTACGGAAGATGTCCTCCCAGCCGGCCCGGAGATCAGGCGGGTCGGTGAGGTCGGGTGATAGGGCCATGCAGGCGGTGCCCCCTGAGTCCGAGTGAACGCTGAACACCTCTTCTTGCCCGAAGCCCCGCGGCGCTTTCACGCGGTGCCGCCCGCAGGACAGCCGGAGGAGGGGCGGCGGGCGGGGGCGGCAGGATCAGGGCCGCCACCGTGTGAACACGCATGGCAGAAACGTACCTTCAGGTGTCATTCCAGACACTCGGCAGGAGCGGGCGCCTGCCGCGACGATGGCGTTCATGACGCGAGAGCCCGATGATGTTCAGTTCCTGCACGTCGACGAGGTCGAGCCGGTGGAAGTGGTCCCCGGGATCGTCCGGCGGCGCCTGCCCGCCACCGACCTGGCGCGTGGCTGGATGTACGACTTCGCCCCGGGGACCGAGTGGCCAGAGGTGGACGTGCACGAGGGCGAGGAGCGCTACTACGTGATCTCGGGCGAGTTCATCGACCGGGGGCGGCGGCTCGGGCCGGGCAGTTATGTGGTGTTCGCGCCCGGGAGCACGCACCGCCCCCGCACCGAGACCGGCGCCCGCATGCTCGGCATCAGCATCCCCGGCCGCTGACCACACGGGGGCGCTGACGGCGGCGGGAGCCGTCCGCGACCGGCGTTCCGCGACCGGCGTGCCCCCGCACGGTTCTCCGCCCCCGACGCGCCGGCCCTCCCACGCCAGACGGTACGGCCTCCACGACGCTCGCCTCGCGCTCGGCCCGGGACGTCACATAAAGACCTGCTGCCCGGTCTCAACTGCCGACCGAGACCGAAGGAACGGAGAACCTCGTGCGGACGACCCCGTCGGCGGACTGCGGCCGCCCCGCTGCTCTCCCAGGCGACCGCGCTGTGCCCGTATGCCAAGATGACCCGCCAAGGGATCCCGCCACCATCAACCTCGTCCCATGAGCCCTCACCTTCCAGACGCTTGAGCGCGGCGGTGCGCCGCCTCCCACCACGCGACGAGCACCGCCGCCTGGCCGGATCCCATGCGCGCCGCGTGGCGGCCGTGTGGAGTGCCATGACTCGTGCACGCTCCTGGCCTGGGATGGCGCTGTCCCATGACACCCGCCCGCTCCCGGACATTCTTGAGCGCCTGCTCAGGGCTGAACCCTCTGCCTGAGCCGACCATCTAAACGATCATGGACCTTCAGTACCTGAAACGCTCTCCCGCTCTGCAGTGCGCCCTGGCAGCACCGTTGCTGTACGCCGCGGTGACCTTCGTCGCGATCCAATCGGCGGCCCACCCGTCGGGGCTTGACCCCCGATACGAAGAGCCGAACCCCCTGTGGCCGTCACGACTGGACGGGGAGATCGCATCGGCGCGGGCGATGACGCTCGCCATCACCCTCATCTTCGCCGCCGAGGCGGCCTTGCTCGCCGTGCTGGGTGGTTGGCTGAATCGTCGCTCCACCGTCAGCGGCCTCGTGCTGCGCGCTGCCGCCGGCGGGGTCCACCTGTTGACTCTCGCCCTTGCCGCACTGGGCACCTACGCGACCGTGCTCTATCCCTCTGGCGATGTCGATCTCGGGCTGCTTTTCCCCGATTGGTACTTTCCTGCACTGATCATCATCGCCGTCACGACCCTCACCGCGCTGACCGTCTGGCTGTCCGCCACGGCCAAGGACGCCTCAGCCTCCTGATCGTCAGCGGCACCGATACCCCGCTGACGCCGAACCACCCGACCTCAGGAGCGGAGGCTGAGGATCGCCACGGGGCAGTCGGCCTGGTGGAGTGCCGTCTGGCTGACCGAGCCGCCCAGCAGAGCGCCCAGCTCATGGTGGTGGTGGGAGCCTGCCACGTACGACGACCATCGGGCAGGTGGCCTCGGTGGCGAGTTCGGCGCCGACCGACTCCAGCAGCAGGCCGCCGATCCTGCCGAGCCCGCGGCTGCCCACGACGAGAAGCTCCGCGTGCCGGGAACGCCGGAGCAGGGCGGGCACCGGTGCCTCTTCCGGCAATGCCGGTGCTCAAGCCGACACCAGGGGCGACCGCCCGCGCACGTTCCACCGCGCCGGCCAGGACCTGCTCGGCGGCGCACCGCTTCCCCCGCCGCCCACTCCACGGCCGCGTGGGCGAAGGCGTCGAGGTGAACGCCGGGACCGAACGCGTCATGCGCCGGATGCGGTGGCCGAGCGGATTTCACCCCGGCCACCGCATCCTTTTGGCCTGACTCTCCCCTACCAGTGAAAGAGAGAGATGGAGCCATGACAGAGGCTCCCAAAGCCCTCCAGGCCGACGGGCATCGGCCAGGGCCGGTGAGGTCGCCAAGCGATACGGGCCGCGGTGGCTGATGACGCTCGGGATTCTGGTGGCCGGGGCGGGGTTTCTGTGGATGAGCACGATCGGGTTCGGCGCGTCGTACCTGCTGCGGGTGCCGCCCGCGGTGTCGGTGTTCGGGCTGGGACTGTCGGCGGCGGTCGCACCGTTGGCGTCGACCGTGCTGGTCACGGCCGACGAGCGCCACGCGGGCACCGCGAGCGGCGTCAACAACGCGGTGGCCCGTTCCGGGGGCCTGCTGGCCGTGGCCGCGGTGCCGCCCCTGGTGGGGCTGGTCGGCGACGCGCTCCGGGATCCGGCGGTGTTCGACGCGGGTTTCGGGACGGCCATGCTGATCAGCGCCGGGATGAGGGTGGTGTCGGCGCTGATCACGTACTTCACGATCCGGACCAACGTGCTCACCGCCGGGGACCGCGCCGACGACTAGCCAGAACGGGCTGCGCATCCGTCGACCGGCGTCGCGGCAGGCACCTCACACGCCGAATCATCGGAGGGGTGCGCGGATCTCGGGCGGAACGGCATCGCCGTAGCCCGGCAACCGGCCAAAGTGCCACGTGCCGCGTCATTCCCGCTGGCAGCATGGTGCAGATCGGTTGAATTTGTAGCGATCTGTTTATTGACGACGGAATATGTTGAGCTCTACGGTTACGGGCACCAAACCGGTTACGCCTGGTGGTCGCGTCCCGAGGAGGAAAACCGATGGTGTCAGCGCTGGCAGGCCGATCCGCCCGGAGCCGACTGCTGCGGAAATACGTAGGACTTCTTCCCGTCGCCGGAGTGACCTGAGGACACCTCGCCCGCGCTCTGCGAAAGGAGCAGTGTGACGATGCTTCCGACCGAGCACCCGGCGGAGCACTCGACTGGGCACCCGCGAGTCCGCCACGCGGCCGACGACCTGGTCCTGTCCTGGCCGCAACCGGCCGAGAACTGGTCCGAGGCGGTGCCGGTCGGCAACGGCCGGCTGGGCGCGATGGTGTTCGGGGGAGTCCACCGCAGCAGGTTCCAGATCAACGACTCGACGGTCTGGTCGGGCACGCCGGACGGCCCGGCGGCCGGTCTGGCCGAGGTTCTCGCCGCGGGGGCCGGACCCGACCGGCTCGCCGAACTGCGGCAGGCCATCCGCACGCGGGACCGGCAGCGGGCCGAGGCGCTGGCGAAGTCGTTCCAGGGCCGCTACAGCCAGGAATACCTGCCGTTCGCGGACCTGTGGATGTCGTTGCCCGCCGGGCCGGAGGCGACGTACCGGGGCCGGACGCTGAACCTCGACACGGGTGTCGTGAGCGAGTCCATCGAGTTCGACGGCCGCCGCGTCGACCGGCGCACCTGGGCCAGCCGACCCGCGCAGGCGCTCTGTGTGTCGGTCATCGTCGACGGCGGGACGGTGGACCTGGGCGTGGAGATGTCCTCGCCCCTGAGGGTCGCGCACCGGACGACGGATCGTTCGGGGCTCGTGCTGGGTGTCGAGGTTCCCGTCGACGGCGCGCCGCGGCACGAGAAGGACGTCGCCGAGCCGCTGCGCTACGCGGAGCCGGGCGCGGGCGGTTACGACCCGTTCGCGGCGATCGCGGTCCGGATCGACACCGACGGTGCGGTCACCGTCTCGGGCGGCACCTGGTCCGTCCGCGGTGCGACGTACGCCCTGGTGACCGTGGCGAGTTCCACGAACGCGGGCGCGGCCTGGGCCGGGCGGCCGGCGGAGACCAGGCAGCGCCGCCTGGACGCCGCGGCACACCGTGCCGCCTCGGCCGTGACCGCCGGCGCCGGCGAACTGCTGAAGGCGCACGAGCGGGACCTTCGTGCGCTCCTCGGCACCACCCACCTGGCCATCGGCACCCGCCGGGCGGGCCAGGTGGATGTCGCGCGCGACGTGCTGGCCGGTACCGACGAGGGCCTGGCGGCGACGGTGCTCTTCCAGCTCGGCCGCTATCTGCTCGCCTCGGCGTCCCGCCCGGGCGGCCCGCCGGCCAACCTTCAGGGTCTGTGGAACGACGACCTGCGTCCCCCGTGGTCGTCGAACTACACGATCAACATCAACACCGAGATGAACTACTGGGGCGCCGAGAGCGCGGGGCTGAGCGAGTGTCACGAGCCCCTGTTCGACCTGGTCGAGCGGCTCGCGGAGCACGGCGGCCAGGTGAGCGGGCGGCTCTACGGCACCCGGGGGTGGGTGGGGCACCACAACACCGACCTGTGGGGCTGGGCGCTGCCGGTGGGCATGGGGCACGGCGACCCGTCGTGGGCCAACTGGATGATGGGCGGTGTCTGGCTCACCCAGCACGTCTGGGAGCACTTCGCGTTCACCCAGGACCTCGGCTTCCTGCGGGACCGGGGCTGGCCGCTGATGCGCGGTTGCGCGGAGTTCTGCCTGGACTGGCTGGTCGACCTCGGCACCGGCCCGCTGGACACGATCCCGTCGACGTCGCCGGAGAACCTGTTCCTCTCCCGCGACGGGCGTCCGGAATCCCTGTCGTACTCGACCGCCATGGACGTGGCGCTGATCCGCGCTCTGTTCACCAACTGTCTCGACGCGGCCGAACACCTGGGAAGGCAGGACGACCCGATCTGCCGGGAGATCCGGGCCGCGCTGCCGCGGTTGCGCCCGCCGGAGCTCACCGCGGACGGCCGGTTGCGGGAGTGGGCCGAGGACCACCAGGAACAGGACCCCCGCCACCGTCACCTGTCCCACCTGGTGGGTGTCTATCCCCTCGACCAGATCGACCCGGAGCGGACACCCGGGCTCGCCGCGGCCGCCGCGCGGTCTCTCGACTCGCGGGGACCCGGCGCCACGGGGTGGTCACTGGCCTGGAAGGTCGCGCTGCGGGCGCGGCTGGGCGACGCGCGGACGGCCCGCGACCTCCTGCGGGAGGCCGGTCTCCCGCACACCGCCGGTCCCGGGCCGTTCGACGGACCGGGCGGACTGCTGCCCAACCTCTTCAGCACCCATCCCCCGTTCCAGATCGACGGCAACTACGGACTCATGGCGGCGATCCTCGAGATGGTGGTGCAGAGCCACGCCGGCGTCATCCGCCTGCTTCCGGCCGTCCCCGAGGAGTGGCCCGACGGGTCCGTCCGAGGCGTGCGCTGCCGCGGCGGATGGACCGTCGACCTCGCCTGGGAGCGCGGGCGGCTCACGTCGGTGACGGTGCGCGGCAGCCATCGGGCCGGGAGCCGGGTGGCGCGGATCCGCTACGGCGCGACGACCGCCGAACTGGCCCTCGGCGCGGGCGAGGAGGTCCGGCTGGGACGGAATCTGACCGACCGCGAACAGGCACCACCCACCCCCTCAAACCGGGAGGTTCGACCGTGAGGTCTCCGCATTTCCCACCGGAAGCACCCGGCGCCGACCGGAATCTCGACGTTTCGTGCCCGCCGGCCCCGTGCCGGCCTCCTGCCCGCGCTGCCGACGGCCCGCGGGTGGCCTGATGGCGACCACCACGCGGCGCCCGAGGTCACCGCTCCCATCCGGTGGGCGAACGGACGCGCCCACGGGGTTCTGGAGCGGTCGCTGGGCCGAGGCGAGACGGTCCTGGCGGCGGTACTGGCAGCTCTACCTTCTGGTGATCGTGCCGGTGGCTTACTTCGTCATCTTCAAGTACGTCCCGATCGGCAACGCCGTCATCGCGTTCAAGAACTACAACGTCATCGACGGGCCGTGGGGCAGCGAGTGGGCCGGGTTCAAGCACTTCGCGCAGTTCTTCGGCAACCCCGTCTTCGGCACGCTGCTGAAGAACACCTTCATCCTGGCGTTCTACCTGGTGCTGGCGAGTTTCCCGATCCCGATCATCCTCGCCGTCGCGCTGAACGAGATCCGCAACGGCTGGTTCAAGCGCACGGTGCAGTTGGTCACCTACGCGCCCTACTTCATCTCCACCGTCGTGGTGGTCTCGATGACGATCCTCATCCTGTCGCCCCGGATCGGCATCGTGAACGACGCACTCGGGCTGTTCGGGATCCCGGCGGTCGACTTCCTCGGCGATCCCGACTATTTCCGGCACATCTACGTCTGGTCCGACGTCTGGCAGACGACGGGTTATTCGGCGGTCATCTACATGGCCGCGCTCGCCGGCATCGACCCGGCGCTGCACGAGGCGGCCAGGATCGACGGGGCCAGCCGATGGCAGCGGATCTGGAACGTGGACCTGCCGGGGATCATGCCCACCGCGGTGATCATCCTGGTGCTCGGGGTGGGGAACCTGATGGCGATCGGGTTCGAGAAGGCCTATCTGCTGCAGAACAGCCTCAACCTCGAGCAGTCGGAGATCATCTCGACCTACGTCTACAAGACCGGCCTGCTCAACGCCGACTTCAGCATGGCGACCGCCGTCGGCCTGTTCAACTCGGTGGTCAATCTCTGCCTGCTGCTGTTCGTCAACTTCGTCGCCAAGCGGATCACCGGGAAGGGACTGTGGGGATGAGCACGTCGATCGTGTCCAGGAGGCGGCGCGAGCCGGCGGTCAAGGAGAAGATCCGCGAGCCTTTCCGCGACCGCGTGTTCCTGGTCCTGGTCATGATCATGCTCGCGGTGCTGCTGGCTCTGGTGCTGCTGCCGCTGATCTACATTGTGGCCAGCTCGTTCAGCAGCGCGGGTGCCGTCTCCGCCGGCCGGGTGAGCTTCTGGCCGGTCGAGTTCTCGCTGCGCGCGTACGAGGAGGCGCTGAGCAACCCCCAGGTCCTGCGGGGGTACTACAACTCGCTGATCTACGCCGTCGCCGGCACCCTGATCAGCCTCACGCTGACCGTGGCCATCGCCTACCCGCTGTCGCGCAGGCGGTTCTTCGGGCGCAACGTGCTGATGACCGGCCTGATCTTCACCATGCTGTTCTCGGGCGGCCTGATCCCGACGTACATGGTGGTCCAGGACCTCGGTCTGCTCAACACCCGCTGGTCGCTGCTGATCCCGAACGCGATCGGCGTCTGGCAGGTGATCATCGCACGTACGTTCTTCGCGAACTCCATCCCGGAGGAGCTCCACGAGGCGGCGAACCTGGATGGCGCCGGCGAGTTGCGCTACCTCTGGTCGGTGGTGCTGCCGCTGTCGAAGCCGCTGCTGGCCGTGCTCGCGCTGATGTACACGATCGCCCAGTGGAACACCTATTTCGACGCGTTGATCTATCTCAAGGACGCCGATCTCTACCCGCTGCAGATCGTGCTCAGGAACATGCTCATCCTGGGCTCCGGCAACGGCGGCGCCACGGACCTGGCGCAGCAGCTCGAACAGCAACAGCTCGCCAACGTCCTGAAGTACGCCCTCATCGTCGTCTCGAGCCTGCCTGTTCTGATCATGTACCCGTTCGTCGCCCGTCACTTCACCAAGGGCGTGATGGTCGGCGCCGTCAAGGGCTGATGGCAACTCACGATTGAAGGAACCGATGAAGAAGCGCTCCACGGAGAAGAAGCTCGCCGCGCTGACGGTGGCCACGGCACTGGTCGCGGCGGGGTGCAGCGGCGGCGGGAAGAACGGCGCCGAGTCCGAGATCGGCGCCAACGGCAAGATCATCATCGACACGTTCTCGCCGGCCGACCCGGACACCAACCTGGACACGAACACCGTCTCCAAGCTGATGAGCGACAAGTTCAAGATCCAGTTCCGCTGGCAGACCACCACCTACGACGCCGGGCCCGCCAGGGAGAAGCGCCAGGTCGCGCTGGCCAGCGGCGACTACCCCGACCTGTTCTTCCTGATCTCGTGGGTCGACTCGTTCACCCAGGCCGAGGTGCTGAAGCTGGGCCAGCAGGGCGTCGCGGTGCCGCTGGAGAACCTGATCAAGGAGCATGCGCCGAACATCCAGAAGGCGCTGGACACCAACCCGACGCTGAAGGAGATGTCGGTCACCCCCGACGGGCACATCTACGCGTTGCCGCAATGGGAGGACTGCTACCACTGCACGTATCCGGACAAGCTCTGGATCAACAGCGCCTGGCTGAAGAAGCTGAACCTCCAGCCGCCGAAGACCACCGAGGACCTGCGTACCGTCCTGAAGGCGTTCAAGACGCAGGACCCGAACGGCAACGGCCAGGCCGACGAGATTCCGCTGATCGCCGACGCCACGAACAGCGCGCTGATCGCGTACATGATGGGAGCGTTCGCCTATGACCCGGTCGGCGCGAACAACGGCGTCCGGGGGCTGCTGGTGATGAACGGCGACAAGGTGGACACGCCGGTCGACAAGCCCGCCTGGCGCGAGGGTCTCAAGTACATCAACTCGCTGTACAAGGACGGCCTGATCGACCCGGCCACCTTCACCCAGAACGCGGAGGCGCTGCAGGCCATCGGGGACAACCCCAAGGCCGTCACGATCGGCTCGTCGCCCGTGCTGCACCCCGGCGTCTTCGTCCACCTGGACGCCAAGGACGGCCGGGACAAGCAGTACGACGCCGTGCCGCCGCTGACCGGTCCCAGCGGCAAGAGCTACACCGGACTGCAGTACCCCAGCTCGAACGGCTACACGTTCATGCTGACCAACAAGGCCGGCAAGGAGGCGCAGGTCGCCGCGATCAAGATGCTGGACTACGTCTACAGCGAAGCCGGACAGCTCGAGACGTGGGCCGGGCCCGAGGGGGTCGGCTGGGAGAAGCCCGCCCCCGGCGACATCGCGCTCGACGACAAGAGCACGCCGAAGTACAAGACGATCTCGGACGCGGTCAAGCCGAAGAACTCCTCGTGGGGCGCGCTGGCGCAGTACTACAAGACCCTCGCCTTCCGCAACGCGCAGGTCGTCCCGTCGGACATCTACTCCGAGGCCGGGTACGAGCGGCGGCTCTTCGAGGCGACGAAGCTGTACGAGGGCCATGAGGACAAGGCGCAGGTCTTCCCGACCACCTCGATCTGGCCGGACCCGGCCAACGCCGCCGAGCTGGCGACGCTGAAGACCAACCTCGACAGCTACGTCACGCAGGCCCAACTGGCCTTCATCACGGGGTCGAAGAACATCGACACGGAGTGGGACGCCTTCGTCCAGGGTCTCGACGGGGTCGGCATGAAGCGCTACCTGGAGCTGAACCAGCAGGGCTACGACAAGTACAAGGCCGGCCAGTGACACCTCGCTCGCACCTGCCGACGGTGCTCGACGTCACCGGCTTCGGCGCGCTCCCCGGCTCGGGCCACACCGACGCCGCGCCCGCGATCCGGGCGGCGCTGCACGCCGCCGTCGCCGAGGCCGGTCCGGTGGTGCTCCGCTTCCCGCCGGGCGACTACCACCTCTGGCCCGACGGCGCGCACCGTCGTGAGCTGTACGTCTCCAACACCACGGGAGACGACCCGCGGCACCGCCTCAAGTCGATCGCGCTGCTCGTGGAGGCGGCGCGCGACCTCGTCATCACGGGGGAAGGCGCCCGCCTCGTCCTGCACGGGCTCCAGACGACCCTCGCCGTCATCGACTCCCGGCGGGTACGCGTCGAGGGGCTCGAGTTCGACTTCGCGGTGCCGACGGTCGTCGACGCCACCGTGGTGGGCGCGGGCGTCGAGGCGGGCCGGGCTTACCGGTTGATCCGGGTTCCGGCGGCCACCCTCTTCTCCGTCGAGGGCACGTCGATCCGCTGGCACGGTGAGGTGCTCGGCTCGGGCGAGGTGGCGTGGTCCGGGCACGACGCGCTCGAGTACACCCAGATCCACGACCCCGCCGCCCGGCGGACCCGCCGTGGCCCGAACCCCCTGTTCGAGCGCGCCCGGTCGATCCGGCAGGTGGCAGAGCGTGACCTGCGGATCGACTACGAGCACGCCGAGGAACCGGCCGACCTGGGCCTCGTCTACTCGATGCGGCTGACGACCCGCGACCACCCCGGCGGGCTGGTGCTCGACAGCTCCGAGGTGACCCTGTCGCGGCTGCGCTTCCGCTTCCTGCACGGATTCGGCGTCGTCGCCCAGAACAGCCGGGACGTCACCGTCGAGGGCTGCGAGTTCCAGGTCCCGCCGGGCAGCGGGCGGCACAGCGCCGGGTTCGCCGACTTCGTACAGTTCTCCGGCTGCTGGGGGGAGGCGGTCGTCCGCGACTGCCTCTTCGACGGGCCGCATGACGACCCGATCAACGTGCACGGCACCTACCTGCGGGTCGCCGCTCAGCCTGACGCCCGAACGCTCGAACTGGAGTACGCGCACCCGGAGACGGCGGGCTTCCCCCAGTTCGCGCCTGGCGACCAGATCGAGGTGGTCGATCGCTCCACACTCCAGGCGGTCGCCCAGACCACGGTGACGAGCGCGCGCCAGCCGAGCGGCCGCGACCACGACCTGCCGCTGCGCACGATCGCCGTGACCGTCGAGGACGAACTCCCGGACGGCCTGTCCGGACAGGCCGCGGTGGAGAACATCACCCGGACGCCGGCCGTGCGGATCCAGCGCAACGTCTTCCGCAATGTGCCCACCCGTGGGGTCCTCGTGACCACTCGGCGCCCGGTGCTGATCGAGGAGAACCTCTTCGAGCGCACCGCGATGGCCGGGATCTACGTCTCGTGCGACGCCGACGAGTGGTGGGAGTCCGGCCCGGTACGCGACCTGACGATCCGCGGCAACGAGTTCGTCGAACCAGGCGGCCCGGCCGTCTTCCTCGACCCGAGGAACCGCCGCTGCGAACCCGGGCATCCGGTCCACCGGGGCGTGGTCGTGACGCACAACAGGTTCGTGCTCGACGGCGTGCCCGCGCTCGACGCCAGGAGCACGCACGGCATCCGGTTCCGGGACAACACCGTCGTCCGGCTCGGCGAGGAGACGCCCGACCTCGTCCTGCGCTCCTGCTCCGACGTGGCCGTCGAGCCCGACCAGGAGGGACCGCCGACGTGACACCCGGTCCTGCCGCCTACGTGACCGACGGCCGGGTGAAGGGTGACGCCCAGACCGCCCACGTCACATCGCGGCCCGGATCCGAAGTGTCAAGGAAAGGTCGTCACGGTGGCCGGGATCGTCTCGATCCCCTGCGCCGGGCCGCCGGTGTTGTTGATCACGTGGTTGTAGCGTCCCTTCCCGCCGAGCGAGACCGCCAGCAGACTGTGGAAGCGCACGCCCGGCTTGACTGGCACCTCGAAGCCGCGGTCCACTTCGATGGTGGGATCGCTGGTGAACACGCAGTAGCTGCCCATGCCCCAGCCCTCATGCTGGTTCACCGAGTCGGCCACCTTGTAGGCGGCCCAGCCCTTGACCGAGCCGTTCATGTAGGCGGCCTGGTTGGGCGGGTCGTAGGGCAGTTCGTTCTGGAAGAAGATGGTGCGGCCGCGCTCGCCGAACCACTCCACGTTGTACTTCTTGTAGTGCTCGACGAACAGCCCGGTGGCGAGTACGTCGTCGCCATGGACCCGCAGGCCGTAATCGGCGGGGTTGACGTCCCAGCCCACGCCCTCGCCGTGATCTGCCCGCCAGATCCAGGTGTGGTCGATGACGGTGTCGTCGGCGTGGACCGCGACGCTGACGGTGGCTTTGCCGGCGAACTGGCCGCCGACGCGTACGAACACGTCCTGCAGGGTGATCGGGTTGGCCGAGTGGTCGGTGTGCGCGCCCGGACGGCCGACCTCCAGCAGGACCGGCGAGTTGACCAGGCCCGCGTCGATGAGGAGGCCGGCCAGCCGTACCCCGTCCACGTCGGCGACCCTCATCGCGGCGACGCCGTTGCGCGGCACCAGCGTGGCCAGGCCGAGCCCGAGTACGACGGTGTCGGCCCTGTCGACCTCGACGGTCTTGTCGAGCTGATAGACGCCGGGGGTGAAGAGCAGGTGCAGGCCCTGGGCGAGCGCCTGGTTGAGGGTGTCGGCGCTGACGCCCGGCCTGGCCACGTAGAAGCGGCTGAGCGGGACCGACGTGCCCGGCGTCGGGCCGCTCTCCCATGAGACTCCGCGCGCGTTCGTGCGCTTGCTCGGTACGAACACCGCGTAGTCCTGGCCGTCGAGGTAGAGGTAGGGCTTCTCGCGGCTGACGGGCGTGGTGTCCAGCGTGGTGTAGCGCGGCTCGGGGAAGCTCGTGGCCGGGGCGCCCCGCACGCCGGAGAACGTCATGTTCCACACGCTGTTGGACCAGCCGCCGATGGAGCTGTCACGGGTGTACCACTGCTGCTGGGAGTAGGAGCCGACCTGGCCGTCGATCTTGCTGTCGGCGATGTAGCCGCCGGAGGCCCAGCCGTACCCGCTGGGCGCCAGGTTGAGCGCGCCGCGGATGTGCATGCGGCGGAACGGCGCGGCCTGCGCCACCGCCCACCGGTTGGTTCCGTCGTACGGTGAGACCGACAGGTTCTCCGTCGACCGCCAGAAGTTCTGTGTGGCGTTGCCGTTGAACCAGCCCGCGTCGACGCTGACGCCCTTGACGGTGACGTCGCCGGGGTTGCGGCCCAGGCCGTGCACGGAGGTGTAGAAGCCGGTGTCGACGTTGACGTCATAGCTGCCTGGTCTGAACATCAGCGCGTAGCGGTCCAGGCCGAACTGGGCGGCCTCCTGCTGGGCGAAGATCTGGTCGATCTGCGCCTGGATGGCGGAGGCGGGCATCGACGGGTCGAAGACCTTGACGTTCGGGCCGAGGTCGCCGCCGCCGGGCAGCGGGTCACCGCCGCCGCCCTCGCCGTCCGTGGTGTGCACGCTGAGCTCCCAGAGCGAGTAGCCGTACCCGGTGCCCCTGGTGGTGCCGTACACCCGCAGGTAGCGGCCTTCGCCGCTGACGTCGTAGACCGTGGAGCCGCCGGTGGCGCCGGTGACGGTCTTCAGCGTGGCCCAGGCCGAGCCGTCGGATGAGGTCTGGATGGTGAAGTCCTTGCCGTAGGCGGCCTCCCAGGACAGGCCGACCCTGCAGATGTTCCTGGCCGAGCCGAGGTCCACCTGGATCCACTGCGGATCGGCGAACACGCTGGACCAGCGGGTGCCGGCATCGCCGTCGACGGCCTTGGCAGCGGCCAGCCCGGCCTGCTCGGCCGAGGAGGCGGTGGCCGGACGGCCCAACGCGGCGTTGGTCTCCGAGCACACGGCGGTGTGCGCCGGGGTGGTGACAGCAGGTACGACGAGCAGGCCCAGCAGAGCCGCGAAAGCGGCCGAGGTCGATCGCATCATGTTCCCATCCGGTAGACGCCGAACTCCCACAGCGAGTAGCCGTACGCGGTGGCACGCTGCGTGAGGGAGAGCCGGACATAGCGGGCGGAGGCGGTGAGGTCGAAGCTGTCGAAGCCGCCATCGCCGTTGGCGACGGTCTTCAGGGTGGTCCAGGTGCTCCCGTCGGTGGAACCCTGGAGCTGGTAGGCGCGGGCGTGGGCCGCCTCCCATCCGAGCTGCACGTGCTTGATCGGGATGACCGCGCCCAGGTCGACCTGGATCCACTGGGCGTCGGACCACTCGCTGGCCCAGCGGGTGGCGAAGCTGCCGTCGGTGGCGCGGTCGGGTGTGAACGGCCCGCCGTCACCTGTGGCCTGGTGGCTGGAGGCGGTGGTGGATTTGCCGCGGGCGACGTTGACGCCGTCGACCGACGGCGGCACCACGCGGAACGAGCGCTGCTCGATGCCGACATTGCCGTGACCGTCGAAGGCGTAGACGTAGACCTTCCACACGCCGAGTCGTTCGGGGGCGGTGACGGCGAGCCTGCCCGGCGCGCTCTGGGTGAAGCGGGCGTGCCGGAGGCCGCGGTTGCCGGTGATGTGCTTGTCGCCCAACATGACGTGGTAGCGGATCAGGTCGCCGTCGGGGTCGGTCACCTGCGTGTCGACGGTGAGAGTCCCGCCCGCCGGGACCGCGGTCTGCGAGCCGACCGTCATCGAGTTGATGCGCGGCGGGGTGTTGCCCGTGGCCTGGCCGGTGTACGCCTGTTTGAGCGCGTGGAAGCCGTGCCGCCGCCAGCCGCCCGGGGTCACGTTCAGCCAGACGCCGCCGAAGTCGTTCTCCAGGCCGTAGTGGAACATGGTCGCGCCGAGTGCCACCCCGGTGTGGCCGGTGACAGCGTTCCAGCCGGCCGAATACATCTGGCCCTTCCGCAGGTCGGTCGGTTCGTCGGGGACGCCGTTGACATCGTTCGGCACCTCCCACTCGCCGTCGGGGCCGGCCTCGGTGACGATGTACGGCTTGCCGTACCCGCCCTGGATCCAGTCGTCCTTGACCGTGTGGATGGCGCCGTAGGAGTTGACCGCCAGCAGGTCGAGCGCCGGGGAGTGAGCCTTGTAGTAGCTCCAGGCGTGGGTGTAGGCGTCGGTTGAGGTGACCGGGTGGTTGGGGTCGGCGGCGTGGATGGCGACCGCGACCTCGTTGACGAACGCGGCGTAGGCGACCCGGCGCCGCTCCACCACGTCGGCGGGCAGGCCGTGGTCCTGCATGGTGAGGATGACCTCGTTGCCGACGTCCCACATCAGCACGCCCTGGTGGTTCTTCAGTGCGTTGACGCGGGCCACGATCTCGTTCTTCACGCCGGTTTTGTAGGCGGCGTCGTCGACGTAGTCGGCGCCCTGGTTGAGCCAGTGGCCGACGATCGCCTTGATGCCGTTGCGGGCGGCGGCGTCGAGCAGCGCCGGGGTGTGCGTGTCGTCCACGCCCCAGATGCGGATGGTGTTGACGCCCATGGCCTTCAGGTCGCGCAGGTAGCCGTCCGCGGCGGCCTGTGGCGGGCCGTAGGTCACGCCCTTGATCAGGTACGGCGAGCCGTTGACGGACAGTTGCCAGCTACCGTTGCCGCCGGCCACCTGGACGACGCTCGGCCCGGCGGGGACCGGCGCGTCGGTCATCGGGGCGGAGACCGCGCCGGACTGGCGGGCGACCGTCACCCAGTCGGCGTTCAGCACGCCGCCCGAGGTCGTCTCCGGCGACGGGGTGGTCACCCCGGCGACGGCGTTCGGCAGTGAGCCGCCGATGGCCAGGTCCAGACGCAGGTAGAAGCCGTGGTGCACGGCGGCGTTCCAGGCGGCGACGCCGACCTGGCTCTGCCGGACCACCCAGGTCTGCCTGCCGTCGAGGTAGAAGCGCACCTCCTCGTCGGTCTTGGTGCGGTCGATGACCTGCGAGAACTCGTGGTAGCCGGCCGCGCAGCCGCCGCAGGTGGCGAAGCCGCTGGTGCGGCCGTTGTACTCGTTGCAGACGCCGTCGGGCGCGGTGCCGCAGTGCAACGTGTTGGAGAACTCGTCGGCGCCGTTGACGCTGGTCATGATGTCGGTCTCGCCGACACCCGGCCAGTTGTTGAAATTGCCGCGGTAGGCGGCGCCCGTGGCGCGGAAGCCGGGCCAGTAGCCCAGGCCGTCGGCGACGGCGGGCAGCTTCAACCTGGCGCTGAAGCGGACCATCTCACCAGGTCGTGCCTCGAAGTCGGTGCGCCGGGTCTCGATGCGGCCCGAGGTCCAGTTGCCCGCGCCGTCCCTGATGGCCCTGATGCTCAGGTGGCCGTCGCCGTCGAGGCCGACGTTGGCGGTGGAGTCGCTCATCGTCTCGACCTCGCCGGTGCCCCAGTTGGGCGCGCCGCCGGGGTAGGAGGTGCCGGTCCGCATGATCCAGTCGGCGGCGGAGGGCGAGGTGCCGGCCGGGCCGGTGAAGTCCTCGCGCCACACCTCCGTCCAGTCGCCCGGCTCCTGGGTGCTCTCGGCGGTGTTGACCTGCAGTTCCCAGAGGGAGTAGCCGTGGCCGGTGGCGCGGGCGGTGCCGTACACGCGGACGTGGCGGCCGGTGCCGGAGACCTCGTGGGTGTCGGTGCCGCCGTCGCCGCCGGTCACGGTCTTCAGGTCCGTCCATGCCGTGCCGTCGGGGGAGGACTGGATCTTGTACGCGGTGCCGTAGGCGGCCTCCCAGGTCAGGACGACCCTGCAGAGGTTCTGGCTGGAGCCGAGGTCGACCTGGATCCATTGCGGGTCGGCCGCGACGCTGGACCAGCGGGTGCCGAGGTCGCCGTCCACGGCGGCGCTGGCCGGGAAGCCGGCGCTCTCGGTCGACGAGACCGCGACGGGTCTGCCCTGGGCGGCGTTGACCGTGTCACAGCCGACGCTCTGGCCGCCTTCGCCGTACACCTGGAACTCCCACAGGGAGTAGCCGTAGCCGGTGCCGCGCTGGGTACCGAGCACGCGGACATGGCGGGCGGTGCCGGAGACGACGTGGGTGTCGGTCCCGCCGTCACCGTCGGCGACGGTCTTCAGGTCGGCCCACGAGCTGCCGTCGGCCGAGCCCTGGAGTTTGTAGGCGCGGCCGTACGCGGCCTCCCAGGTGAGCACGACCCTGCTCAGCGCGGCCGGCGCGCCCAGGTCGACCTGGATCCACTGCGGGTCGGCTGCCGCGCTGGACCAGCGGGTGGCGGCGTTGCCGTCCACCGCCATCGCCGCGGTGGTGTCGCCGCCCTCGATGGAGGAGGCGGTGGCGGCCTTGCCCTGCGACAGCAGGCTCTCGGCCACCGCGGCCGCCGGCGCGGCCAGGGACGGGGCGAGTCCGGCCAGGCACGCCACCAGGGCGGCGATCAGGCCGAACCGTAACCAGCCGGGATGTCGGACGGTGAACACGTTCACTCTCCTCAACGGTGGGGGTGGCCGCATGATCCGGCACGGAGGAGAGCGCTCTCCGTGTGGTGACAGTGCATCGTGACAGAGGCCGCGTCAAGGCCCAAATCATCGTGCTGCCGAAACACGCAGGTGATGACCGTGTAACCAAGGGCAGCAATTTCACACCGCCTTGACAAGGCGCCACGTGGACGTCCACTCTCGTGGAGAGCGCTCTCCTGCGTCAGTCACCCCGAGGAGAGACACCATGCCCGTGTTCCGAAGAAGCCCAGCCCTCGCGTTAGCCGCCGCCATCGTCTCCGTTGTCGCCGCCATCAGCCTGGCCGTCGTCCTGCCTGCCGCCGCCGACACGGTGCTGTCCCAGGGCAGACCCGCCTCGGCGTCGTCGTCGGAAGGCGGCGCGCACGCGGCCGGAGCCGCCTTCGACGGCGACTCCGGCACTCGGTGGTCGAGCGCCTGGGCCGACCCGCAGTGGATCCAGGTCGATCTGGGCGGCACCGCCACCATCAGCAAGGTCGTGCTGTCGTGGGAGGCCGCCTACGGTACCGCGTACAAGATCCAGTCCTCCCCCGACGGCACGGCCTGGACGGACCTGAAGACCGTGACCGGCGGCGACGGCGGCACCGACACCCACGAGGTCTCCGGCACCGGCCGCCACGTCCGCGTGTACGGCACCGCCCGCGCCACCGGCTACGGCTACTCGCTGTGGGAGTTCGAGGTCCACGGCACCGGCGGCGCCCCGACCACCCCCCGGCCCAGCCCGACCTTCACCGACGAGGTCACGCACCACGAGTTCCAGGCCAACTGCTCCCTCACCGTCAACAGGCCCGACGACCCGATCGTCTACCCCGGGCTGCCCGGCGCGTCCCACATGCACACCTTCGTCGGCAACACCACCACCAACGCCCACAGCACCTCCTCGTCGCTCCTGGGCGGTGGCACCTCGTGCACCAACCACCATGACAAGTCCGCGTACTGGTTCCCCAGCTTCTACAAGGGCGACCAGCTCATCGAGCCCGTGGGCAACCAGGTGATCTACTACAAGTCCGGCATCCTGGAGTACTGGCGGGTGCAGCCCTTCCCCCAGGGCCTGCGTTTCGTCGTCGGCAGCCCGACCTCCACGCGGGAGCAGTTCCGCGACCACCCCGGCGCGGTCGAAGGCTTCGAGTGCGGCGACCTGTCCAAGAGCTGGGACATTCCGCAGTACTGCGTGCCCGGCAGCCAGGTCAACGTCCGCTTCCAGGCGCCGAGCTGCTGGGACGGGGTCAACCTCGACAGCCCCGACCACAAGAGCCACATGGCCTATCCCGTCGGCGGCTACTGCCCGTCGAGCCACTCGGTCGCGGTGCCGATGCTGGAGTTCAAGATCGCCTTCCCGGCGAGCGGAGACCTGTCGCAGGCCCGTCTGTCCAGCGGCCGCGGCTACACCTGGCATTACGACTTCTTCAACGCCTGGGACGACCCGCGCATCCTCGACGCACTGGTGACCCACTGCATCAACGGCGGGCTGCAGTGCAACCCACGCGGCTACGACCTCTACAAGCCGCACCGGGGCGCGGCCCTCACCGAGGACTTCGAGCTTCCCTGACGCTCTCCGCAGATGCCCTCCGCAGATGCTCTCCGCGAGGGCGACAGGCCCGTCCGCCCGCCCCGGTGGCCGGGGCGGGCGGACGCGGGTGACCGTGCTCGCCGGGCGTCCGGCGTACGCCGTCATAACGGTCTCGTACAGCTAGGAGAGCGCTCTCCGTCAGGCGTGTTATAAAAGGCTGGTGAACCGACTGCCGGCGGGGGGATTGCCCACTCTGGAGGACGTGGCACGGGCCGCCGGTGTCTCCCGCGCGACCGTCTCCCGGGTGATCAACGGAATCCGCAACGTCGATCCCTCCATCCAGGAGGTAGTGCGCCAGGCCATCGCCACCACCGGCTATGTCCCCAACCGCGCGGCCCGCTCGCTCGTCACCGGGCGCACAGGGGCGGTCGCACTGGTGCTGTCCGGTGTGGGACCCGACGACGACCCTTCGCCCAGCCCCATCCTCACCGATCCGTTCTTCGGGCGCGTCGTCACCGGGATCATCGGTTTCCTCCGGCTGCGCGGCATCCACCCGGTGCTGATGTTCGCCGAGACCGCCGAGAGCCGTGCCCAGGTCGTGTCCTACCTGCGGCAGGGCGACGCCGACGGGGCGCTGCTGGTCTCCACGCATGCGGCCGACCCCCTGCCAGGGCAACTGGTCCAGGCGGCGGTGCCCGTCGTGCTCTTCGCCCGCCCGGCCGGCCCGGTTCCGATCAGCTACGTCGACGTCGACCACCGGGCCGGCGCCTCCCTTGCCGCCGACCGTCTCGTCGAGCTGGGCCGCCGCCGCGTCGCCACCATCTGCGGCCCCCTCGACGTGCCCGCCGCACAGGCGCGCCTGTCCGGATTCCAAGACGCGATGGCCAGGCACGGGCGTGCCTACGTCCCGCTCAGCGAGGGCGGCTTCACCCACGACAGCGGCGGGCAGGCCATGGAACGGCTGCTGGCCCAGGAACCCGACCTCGACGCCGTGTTCGTCGCCAACGACCTGATGGCCCAGGGTGCGCTGCACGTGCTGCGCCACCACGGCCGTACCGTCCCCGGCGACGTGGCCGTGATCGGCTTCGACGACAGCAGCGCGGCCACCGCCTGCCGCCCACCGCTCACGACGATCAGGCACCCGGTCGAAGACATGGCCGCCGAGATGGGCCGTCTCCTGCTCGACCACATCGACGAGCCGGGCCGAGCACCCACCTCCGTCATCTTCGAACCCACGCTGATCCTGCGCGCCTCCGCCTGAACCACGCGAGAAACCCGTTCACCGCGTTGAATCCGTCAAATGCGACTACCGCTGCATGACCAGACGGAGAGGGCCGGGAAGCGCGGGCCATGGCGGCGATCCCACGGGCCACGAGACTCAGGTCGGGCTGATCCGCGTCGAGCTGAAAGTATCGTCCGCATGACTCGGATCCTCGCCCACCATGACTTGATCGCCCTGCTCGACCCGGACGCCTGCATCGAGGCTTTGCGCGATGGCTTCACCCGGAGCGATGCCGTGGCCGTCCCGGGGCAGCGGATCCGTACCGACCTGCCGTTCCCGGGCACCGCCACCGCCCTGATCCCGGGACTGCTGCCCGGGATCGACGCCTACACGGTGAAGGTCAACGCCAAGTTTCCCGGAGCCAGGCCCGCTCTGCGCGGGGTCATCTGCCTGCACAGTGGTCAGGACGGCGAACTGCTCGCGCTGCTCGATTCGGCGACCATCACCGCTTGGCGCACCGGTCTGGCCGCGGCGCTCGGCACCCACGTCCTGGCCGCCGATGCCGGGGAAGACGCCGTCCTCGGTGTCGTCGGCGCGGGCGCCCAAGCCGAGCTGATGGTGCTCGGCCTGCGACGGCTTCGTCGCGTCAGCGGACTGGTCGTGCACGACCTCGACCCGGCCCAAGCGGCTTCCTTCGCCGCCCACCACGGCGGCCACAGCGTCGGCTCGGCCGCCGAGGTCGCCGCCCGCGCCGACATCGTCCTGCTCGCCACGTGGTCGCGCACCCCGCTGCTGCACCTCGCCGACACCCGGCCAGGGCAGCACCTCACCAGCCTGGGCGCCGATGAACCCGGCAAGCAGGAGCTGTCCCGCGACGTGCTGGAGGCCGCCCTGCTCGCCGTCGACGACCGGTCGCTCACCGCGGCCATGGGCGTGCTCGCCGCGGCCGGACTTCCGGCGGAGGCCGCTCACGCCACTCTCGGCGAGATCCTGCGCGGCGAGTACCCCGGCCGCACCGATCCCGCCCAGCGCACCGTCTACGCCCCCGTTGGGCTGCCGTGGCAGGACCTCGCCCTGGCCTGGCTCGCCTACCGGGAGGCCGAGCGTCGCGGTCTTGGTCTTGAGGTTGACCTCCTCGGCTCCTGACCCAGGTCGGTGTCACCCAGGCCAGGTCCAGTCGGGTAAGAGCCTGTACGGAGCTGCCATGGCGCACGATAGCCACAAGAGGGAGCGGCAGAGGAAGGGGCCGCAGGGTGACACCAGCCTCTCCGCCCAGCGCCGTGGAACGACAGGAGAAGGTGTCGCAAGCCGGGTCGGCCCTCTCGCGTTATGCTGGACCCGCATGTGTGACCGATCTCCGGGATCGTCCAGGTCGTCCTGGCCGTCAGTGACGACGCTAAACTCCCCGGCCTGCGCCCCCACCGGCTCCGCCACACCTACGCCACCCGGCTGCGCGAAGGCGGCGCCGATGTCGCCCAGGTCCAGGCCCTGCTCGGCCACGCCTCCCTCGACACCTCGGCCCGGTACTTCCGTTCGGGCACCGCCGAGCAGGCCGCAGTCGTCGACCGCGTCTTCACGTAAAGCGGCTCACCTGTATCGGACCGCCGGATGGCGGTAGGTCTGCTGGCGTCGGCCCGCTACCGCCACTGACCGATTGGTTGCTGCTCAGGGGCCGAGGCGCTGTGGCGGATCTGCCGAACGACATGCGCCCGATCCTGCGACCGATCTCAGCGTCCTGGTGGGCCCGGTTGGCAGCCGAGTCCACCGACACACGCCAGCCGATCTGCCCGGCGGCCGTGGTCGCCTCCACCTCGCATGACAGAAGCCGCCCCCGCCCCCGACCAGACCTCAAACTTCCAGGTCAACCAGTCCCTGAAGCAGAACCGCACCCAAAGCTATCTCTCCTGGCAGAGCACCGCTTTGGCCGCCTGATCGATGGCCTCGCCGACGGCCATGGCCTGCTCGTTTTTGATCTTCAGCGTGGTGGACACGGCGAACTGACGGCGGCCGTCATCCGAGGTGTAGGTCACGGCTAGGAAGCCGGGGCCATTGCCCGCGGATGCCCGTACTGCCGGCTGACTCCCGCACAGACCACCGCCGGAGGGCGGAGGGACGATTTCCCGTTGCAACGAGGAGGGCAGCAACTTGCCTTGCGCAAAGGCGCGCTGGAAGGCGCTGATGTCGTGGGCGGTGGAGATGACCCCTCCGGCCGCGCCACCAAAGCTTGCGTTCTGCCGGTCCACGTCGCGCGGTATGCCCTTGGCGTCGGGTTGGTAGCCGTGCCCGTGCGGGCCCTTGATTCCCTGAGGGGGCCTGGTGGGCAGATAGGTACGGCTCATCCCGAGAGGTACGAAAAGCCGCCGGGTCAGCTCGGCAGACAGGCTACGGCCGGTCACCTTCTCGATGATCATGCCGAGGAGGAAGTAGTTGGTGTTGGAGTAGGAGAACCTCTCACCCGGCTCCCCGGTACGGGGAAGCTTGCGCGAGGCCCTCACCAGATCGACCGGAGGATAGTAGGTCGTGAAGTCGAAGGGATCGTCGAACTGCCCGGAAGCGAAGAAATCGGGGATGCCGGAGGTGTGGCGGATCAACTGCCGCACGGTGATCTCATCGGCCCGCTCCACGAGATCCTGCTGCGCTGCCTCTGGCAGAACGCCGGCCAGCTTGTCATCGAGACCGAGCTTGCCCTCCTTGACAAGTTGCAGCAGCACGGTGGCCGTCATCTGCTTGGTTTGGGACCCGATCCGGTAGCGGGAATCCGGGGAGATGCGGCCGCCCTTGCCGTTGAGCAGGCGGGAACCCGCCGTCCCCTGGCCCGCCCGCTTGCCGTCGACATACACCTGCCCGATGGCACCCACCACCCCGTCGATCTTCACCAGGTTCGCCATCGCCTGCTGGACGTCCCCCAGCTTGACCTGGTCGGCGGCGGCTGCGGATCCGGGGACGCTCAACGTCAGCGCCACGCACGCCACCCCGACAGCCATGCCGACCGTACTCCCACGCCTCACTGCTGAGGTCCTGTCTCCTTGGTGCGTGCTCGTCATGGTCGATCACCCTTTCTGGCGGAACTTCGAGGGTGATCACATCTACCGGCCGGCACCGATCGTCGGCCGATCGGCGGACCATATGCGGTGCATATGCGAAGCTTGCGATACTGCCGGGATGCGCGTGCTCTTGGTCGAAGACGAGCAGCCCCTGGCCGGGTACATCGAGGCCGGGCTGCGCAAGCACGGCTTCACCGTCGACGTCGCCCTCGATGGCCGCAGCGCTCTGGACAAGTGCGAGATCACGCCGTACGACGTGGTGGTCCTGGACCGGGATCTGCCGCTCGTGCACGGCGACGCGGTGTGCCGACGACTCGTCCAGCGGGGTAGGTCGCGGGTGCTGATGCTGACCGCGTCCGACGCCGTGGAGGACCGGGTCGGCGGGCTGATGCTGGGCGCGGACGACTACCTGGGCAAGCCGTTCGCGTTCTCCGAGCTGGTCGCGCGGGTCCACGCCCTGGTACGGCGTAGCGCACCGGCCCGCCCGCCGGTGCTGCGCGCCGCCGGGGTGGTGCTGGATCCGGCCCGGCGCATGGCCGAGCGGGACGGGCGGCTGCTGCGCCTGACGCCCAAGGAGTTCGGCGTGCTCGAACAGCTGCTCGCCGCCGGCGGTGACGTGGTCAGCGCGGAAACCCTGCTGGACAAGGTGTGGGACGAGCACGCGGACCCGTTCACCAACGCGATCCGGATCACCGTCGGCACGCTTCGCCGCAAGCTCGGCGACCCCCCGTTGATCGAGACCGTCACCGGCGCCGGCTACCGGATCGGCGGCGCAGGATGGTCCGGCTGACCGCCCGCGCCCGGCTCGCATCGCTGCAGACCGCCCTGGTGCTGGCCGCCGGCGCCGCGCTGACCGGGTTGACCTACCTGCTGATGCCGCGCCACGCGTTTTTCACCCACCTGGACCCGCTCGGGTCTGCCCCACCGGGCATGCCCCAGCCGATGCCATCGGGGGCCGAGGAATTGCGCGCACTGGCCGACCGGGTGCAGGCCGACACCCTGTCCGCGCTGCTGACCCAGGCCGGTCTAGCGCTCGTCGTGGTGACCGCCCTGGCCGCCGTGCTGAGCTGGGTGGTGGCCGGTCGGGTGCTGCGGCCGATCCGCGCGATCTCCTCCACCGCCCGGCGGCTGTCGGCCGAGAACCTCACCGAGCGGGTTCCAGTCACCACCCCTGCTGACGAGCTGTCGGCGTTGGCGGGCACCGTCAACGGGATGCTGGACCGCATCCAGCGCGGTGTCGCCGAGCGGGACCGGATCCTGGACAGTCAGCGGCTGTTCACCGCCAACGCCGCCCACGAGCTGCGTACGCCGCTGACCACCGCGCGCACGGCAATCGACGTCACCCTGGACGGAAAGCCCAGCCGTGCCGAACTGCTCGCGATGGCCGGCGATGTACGCGGCGCTGTCGAGCACATGCAGCGCGTCCTGGATGGGCTGCTGCTGCTGGCACGCAGCCAGGCCGGGCTCACAGCGCGGGAACCGGTCGACATGGCCGCTATCGCGGCCGCCGCCCTCGACGCCGCCCGGGCGCGGGCGGCAGCCGCCGACGTCGCCGTACAAGCCGAGCTCCGGCCGGCACCGGTCGACGGTGAACCAGTCCTGCTGGAACGAATGATCGGCAATCTGGTCGACAACGCCGTCCGCTACAACCGGGCGGGCGGGCAACTGGTGGTCGATACGGGCACGGCGGGTGGACGCGCCGTCCTGCGGATCTCCAACACCGGCCGACAGATCCCGCCCGGTGAGGCGGAGACGCTGCTGGAACCGTTCGTACACGGGCAGGGAACCCGCCTCCGTACCGACGGCCTGGGCTTGGGACTGTCGATCGTGCGCGCGGTCACACTCGCCCACCGCGGACGGATCGCGCTCACCGCCCGTACCGGCGGCGGCCTCGACGTCACCGTCGACCTCCCGCAGAGCCCAGTGACCACGGACGCGGGATCGCGGGCCACCGGATCACTCCAGGAAACAGCTCTTCCGTGAAGCAAATTGGTCTCATGTCCCATCGGCAGCACCAAAGACCTGGGAGATCGGAGAATCTACACGATCGTCTTCCGGGTTGAGGAATCTCTTCGCCGACCCTTTTCAGCGGTGCTCTCGCGGCTCCTCCCCAATCGGGATGAAACCATTCGCCAGGTAGCCCTCCCTGCAATCGACGTCAAGATCCTGCAAACCGAAACTCTTCAACGACGCCCGCGAGAGCACCATCGCCCGAGTGCTCTTCCACCGATCGGATCCCAGGGCATGCCCGACGCGCATGCAACTGACGGACCAGGAGTGGGAGTTCGTCGAGCCATGCCTGCCGATCGGCGAGTACCGGTCCGTACCTCGAGCGGCTGCGGCAGCAGTTCGAGGGTGTGATCTGGCGGTTCACGACCGGTCAGCGGCCTCGGGCCCGTGCTGCAGACCCTGTGCGACTGGGGAGCCGCACACCACTCACCCGGCTACCCGAACGGCACCGCCTGACCAGGTCGAACGCGTTCCATCACTGCCGTGGTCACGGCCCACGCCGCCCCAGATGCTCGACGTGACCGCCCAGCTCCGGCAGCTCAGGCCACATCGCGGCCGCCGATCCGGCCGGCGCCGGATAGCTCTCGTCGTTCTCGGGCGGGCCATTGACACCGTGACCGTCCTCATCGAGGACGATGACGTGGAAGTCAATCTGGTGCCCCTCGCCATCCTCGAAGACGAAGTTCCACGCTCTGGTGTCGCCACGGGAAACCGGCCGGTATCCGCGGCCTCGCAGAGCGGCGGTGACCGCTGGCACATCGTGCTCCTGCACAACAATGTCCAGATCGGCATGCGGCCGCGTTTGGGAACCGAGACACGCGTCCACTGCCCAGCCGCCGTCCAGCCATACGCGGATGCCCAAACTGTCGATCAGGGCCAGAAACTCTTGGACATCGCCTGCGGTCACCTCCGGTTCAGTCACGCTGACAAGTGTCCCGCCGGAACCAGCAGACCATCCGCGGTGGGCCCTGCCGTCGAGACACGCACCTGGTCCCCGCTCAACACGCTCTGAGCGGGACGTCTACCTGCCTTACGTGCCAGACAAGATCATATCGCTCTGACCTGCGGGAAGATCGAATAACCCAAGATAACGATTGAAGTAGGTGTTCACGGCCTTCAGCCCACATACGGCCAGAACCCACATCAAGTGGATCTTGGGCCGGGTTTCTCCTGGGCAGGGCGGGGACGGAAGGCGCCGGGAAGGTGTTGCGGTCTCGAGGGTTCCGGCTCGAACATGGAGGGATAAGTCCGGCATGATAACGATCAACGCCGTGTTTCCGCAGGTCGCGGTGCTCGCCAAGCAGCTTTATGTCAACCCGCACCTGGCCTGTCGGCTCCACCTCAAAGATCGCGAATGTGGGTTCTGGGCGTATGTGGGGTGCCCCCTGACCGGCGTGCCTGACCGGCGCGCGTAACCGCTGAGCGCGATCAGCCGGCTGCGGCGCGCTCGGTCTGCGACGCGGCCGCCCCTCGACGGGCTGAGACGGCGGCTCGTCGAGGGCGGGCGGCCCGGAGCACGATCCCGCGCCCCGGCCGTTCGGTCATCGCCCAGTCACTTGCCCGGGCAGAGTACTGTTTCGGCCGCCTTATTGATGGCCTGGCTGATCGCGAGTGGTGAACCGACGCTCGTCGTGGTGGATACGGCGAGCTGGAGCCGGCCGTCCGAGGAGGTGAAGGTGGTGGCGATGAAGCCCGCCGTGCCGCCCGACGGCACCTCGAACGCCGGGTCGCCGCC
>NZ_JBVJIM010000033.1:0-93831 GCF_055586305.1 Nonomuraea sp. NPDC051298 | reverse complement strand
CACCTGGAAAACCATGGCCACGCCTGGAGAACCGATGTCCGCGCACCTGGCAAACCAATGCCCGCCTACATGGAAGTCAGCGTGTCCGTTGACAGGGGACCGGTCCTTCCATGTTGACAACCTGTGAATGAACGCCGGATCACCCCCACGGGCGTGGGGACCGGCGCTCGCCCCCCGGTTCTGGGATCACCACAAGCGGATCACCCCCACGGGCGTGGGGACCGGACGGTGTTCAGCGTGGCCTGGCCCTGGGCCGACGGATCACCCCCACGGGCGTGGGGACCGGGGGTGTAGCGAGGGGGTTGGGGGCGATCCTCTTGGATCACCCCCACGGGCGTGGGGACCGGATGCTGGCCAGCGCCGCCTTGGCCGCCCGCACCGGATCACCCCCACGGGCGTGGGGACCGGCGGGGCGACCTCGCGATCGGGATTTGGAAGACCGGATCACCCCCACGGGCGTGGGGACCGGGTCTCGAAGTCGGCGGCCACGGCGGTCAACGCCGGATCACCCCCACGGGCGTGGGGACCGGAACTTCTCGTCATCGTCGGTGGAGGTCAGCGACGGATCACCCCCACGTGGGGGTGAGCCAATGCGCATCTCGAAGAGCGCGATCGTTCTGTCCCGTTCCCCACGTCCGTGGGGGTGAGCCCCGGGCGAGACGCTGCCCGAACCGCTGGCCGAGCCGTTCCCCACGTCCGTGGGGGTGAGCCGTGACACGCTGATCTTCCTTTCCGCCTCCTCCACCGTTCCCCACGTCCGTGGGGGTGAGCCGCCCCACAGGGTGCGGTGGGCGTTCGACGAGGACTGTTCCCCACGTCCGTGGGGGTGAGCCGGTGGACCACCCCTGGTCCGGCTGTTCATCCACCGTTCCCCACGTCCGTGGGGGTGAGCCGTCTTTCAGCCACGACATGACCTCCTCCAGCGACCGTTCCCCACGTCCGTGGGGGTGAGCCGTCTTTCAGCCACGACATGACCTCCTCCAGCGACCGTTCCCCACGTCCGTGGGGGTGAGCCGTCGCTTTCGCTCACTACGGTCATGGGTGTGATCCGTTCCCCACGTCCGTGGGGGGTGAGCCGGAGGCTGGCCGAGGCCCGTGCTGGCCTTGTTCCCGTTCCCCGCGGCCGTGGGGAGGGCGGGGCGCAGATCAGTACGGTCGATGAGGCGGATGTGCCCGCTCGGCTCCTTCGGAGCTGACCGTCTTTCCTGTCTGTAACGGGGTCTCTTCAAGTGAAGCGCTGGTTAGGCGGAATGAATTCGTAGGAGAGGCTTCTAACGACCCGCTGGGACGTGGCTCCTTGGTCAAGCAAGGCTGGAGGTCCCGTGGGCACCGTGGGAAGGCATTGGGAAAGACTGGCCGCAAACGATCGGTGACAGCCGTGCATCATCGGATAGATGACGAAGCCCCTGACCGATGTTTCTCCTGGTCAGGGGCCTGTTTTGCCTGGTCGACGTCTGTGCCCCCGGCAGGATTCGAACCTGCGGCACCCGCTTTAGGAGAGGGGAGGCGACACGGCAGCAGTCGATACCTTGACCTGCGTAAACGTCGCTACTCGCCCATACGCGCAACAAGATCATCTCGCAAATGTCCCCGTGGCGGAGGGAACTAGGTCTGCGCAACTGCTTTCGTCTGAACCCATGGACGGAACTATGCAGTGAGCCGCGAGGCTACGCCACCATCTGCGTGGGCGGAACCTGTCAAACCTGGTGAGACGTCAGGCTACTTGCGTGCTTTGTGGTGAGGTGCTGGTCCCGGAGGCTACGGGCGGCTGGTTGATCCACACCTTGGTCGGCAGTGCCGGTGGGTAGGGTCGCCGGCCGCGGAACCGTTCCGGATGCGCCTGGAAGGCCGCGTGGAGAGTGGCGATCCGCCTGGCCTGGATGTGAACGGCGGTGCCGTCATGCACGGAGGCGGGCGTGTGCATCGCAATCCCGGAATGGCGGTGCTCGTGATTGTAGTAGCGGAAGAACTGGCTGCAGAAAACGTTGGCGTCTTCGATGGACCCGAACTGGCCGGGAAATGCCGGGCAATATTTGAGTGTCTTGAATTGCGCTTCGGAGTAGGGGTTGTCGTTGGACACGTGCGGGCGGGAGTGAGATTGGTCGATGCCGAGCAGCGCGAGCAGACCGGTGACGGTGTTGGAGGTCATCGACGTACCGCGGTCGGCATGGATGGAGCGGGGTGCGGTGGTGTCGTTGGCGGCGATGGCGTTCTGGATGAATTCTTTGGCCAGGGTGCCGTTCTCGGTGGGCCAGATCTCCCAGTGGATGACTTTTCGGGAGAAGATGTCGATGATGACGTACAGCAGATAGTAGACGCCCCGCACTGGGCCTTTCAGTTTGGTGATGTCCCAGGACCACACAAGGTTGGGCCGGTCGGCCTCCAGTTCGGGTTTGCTGGTCGGCGGGCGTACGGCCTGGGCGCGTCGCTCGCCGCTTTGGCCGCGTTCGCGAAGGAGTCGGTACATGGTGGCTTGTGAGCACAGGTAGACGCCCTCGTCCAGCAGGATCGTCCACACCTGGCCGGGTGACTTGTCGGCGAAGCGGGGCGAGTCGAGCACTGCCAGGACCTGCTCGCGTTCGTAGTCGGAGAGCTCGGCGGGGTGGTGGAACGGGCGTCGCGGTCCCTGCACAGGCGGGCGCGGGTTGCGGTGCCGGTGCACCGTAGCCCGGGATTTCCCGAACACCGCGCACGCCCTCACCGTGCCGACCGACTTCTCCAGGGCCGGGAAATACTCGTCCAGGACCCGGTTCAGTTCGTGTCGGAGTCCGCGCTGCTTGAGATGTCCTGAAGCAGCGCGAATGCTTTTCCCGCGATGTCCAGCGCGGTTTTGGTCTTACCCAGCTCGCCGGCCAGTTTCTCGTTGCGGGACTCGAGCTTTGCGGTGTCGGCTTTGAGTTTCTTGTTCTCGGCTCGCAGTTGGGCCAGTTCCTCCGACTCGGCGCTCTTTTCCGGCCGGCCGGTCGAGGCTGGGAGTGTTCCGTTCTCGGCTTGCTTTCTCCAGTGCACGATGTGGGAGTGGTACAGCCGTTCCTTGCGGAGCAGCGCACCCCGCTCGGGGCTGCCTTCGGGCAGTGCCTCGAAGGCGGTCAGGATCCGTGCCTTGTATGCCTTGGTGAACGTCCGCCGTTTGGGCCGGGTCGGCTGCTCATCGGTCACCCGACCATCCTGCCCCGTCATGGCGGTCTGGTCGGCGAGGGTCATCGTCATTGTCTCGATCGTCCTGTCTCGCCCTGCTTCGCATCAAAAGGACTCATGCGTCCCATGTATCACAGCAGTCTGACAGAGAGGGGGGTGGTCAAGGTGTCTGTGATGCGTTCGCTCACGGCTGTCAGAAGGAAGTTGGGGAGACCGCCTTTGAGGCGGTCGCCGGGTTGCACGTTGCAGCGGCACGAGCAACGCTTGATCACATTGGTGATCCACAGCAGGCACACCTTCACGGTCGAACTCGCCGATGACGGACGGCTCGGCTGAGTGAAGGGCAAGCGACGCAGGTGTGGGCGACCGCCCTCAGGTGTGGCAGGCGAGCACTCGGGTGAGTGATCGCTACGTCTCTTACCTTTTCGGTGCAAAGCAGTGGCCGAAGTTCGGCACAGGTCATCTCCTGCTCGTCTGCATGCTATTCGTGAAGCAGGTGAGCAGCTCTGATGGTCTGCTGCAGTACGAGCTGCCTGTGGGGGGTGTGGTGGTCCGCCTTGGTAACCATGGTCTGATGACGGCCCACTTGTGAGGTCGGACGGATGCTCGCGGACTGACAGGCTCATGTCGATGGTCAGCCTAGGCAGTTGCTGTGTCCCTGTCAGGCTTGCGAGCGTATGCATCAACAGGTCAGGAGCAGCCTCAAACGCTCATATGCCTAGCAAAGTATGTTCCAGGTCTACTCTGCAGCCTAGGCTAGAAATCTTCTCAATCTGCCGACTAAGTGTCTGCTTGGGTAGGGTGAGGACAATTCGGACATGGCGTCCTAGAGGGGAATGAATCACGAGAATGGGCGGCTAGTTCCGAAGTTCTTCGCAGGAATGGCTTGCGTTCCAGACTCGCAATCCGCTAGCCTTTTGCAAAACTCCACACAGGCAAGGATGATGCGACATGCCCCCCCGCTCCCGTACGGCGCATCCAGCCGTCTCCCAGCAGATCGAACAGATGCTCAAGGCGCGAAGCATCGATTTTGACTTCGAGCCCAACGTTCAGATCTCCGAGATCCGCGAGGCCGAAGGTAATCAGGTTCGCCTGACCGAGCACCGCGCGCCGAAGGATCAGGTAGCCAAGTACGCCGTCGCGATGAAGCACGGCGCCACGTTTCCTGCCATCGTCTTGAATGACCGCCTAGAGCGCATCGATGGCAACACGCGCCTTGAAGCTCGCATCAAGAATGGCGACGAGACGATCCCTGCATACATCTGTCATGGACTTACACCGCTGGAGGCGCGCTCTCTGTCGGTCGAGCTCAATCAGTCAAATGGCCTAGCCATGACTGAAGAGGAGATCCGCCGGTTCGTGGACGGTGCCGTACTAGAAGGCCAGCACGCAGACCTTCGGACTTTGGCTCGAATGACCGGTATCCGCGAAAGCAAGATCGCACGCTGGGTCGCCGAGACGCAATTCACAACCCGGGCGGCGCGCGAGGGCGCTGATGAGCGTCATGTCGCTGCGCTGCCTGCAAGTACTCGCGCCGCATTGCACGCCACCCGCCTGTCCGCAGTCTTTCGAGAGATCACGAAGCTCGCCGCCGAAGCACGGATCCCGTCAGCACAGGTCAAGAAGATCGTTGCGCAGGCGAATGCCGCCGCGTCCGAGTCGGACGCACTCGCCATCGTTGACGTCGAGCGAGATGCTCGCGTGGATGAGATCCGGGCTGTAGGATCCGGCTTCAGCCCGCGCGACAATCGACGTTCCAAGGGGTCGGCACAGCACATCGGCGGGTTGGTTCGCTTTGAGGTCGAGGACCTGCTGGACGTCGCGCCGGAGAAGCAATTCGAGACCTATCAGCGACTGAGGCTACTTAGGGACCGCTTCAACCAGGTAGTCGCTCGCGCAGAAAGCGAGTGGGACCTGACGCCGCCGGCCGAGGAGCAGCAAGGAGCGGCAGCTGACGAGACGGGGCGCGCAATCAGCGCCTCGACTGAGACCAGAAGCTAGGATCCGGCCTGTGCAACGCGAGAACTCCGAGAAAGGACACTCCATGCACTTGTCGGCTTCGGCTCAGATAGAGAGTAAGCTCACAGCCCGCCACGTGCGCTTTACATTCGAGCCGAACCTCGACATTAACCAAATCCGCGATGTCGAGGGCAATCAAGTTCGCTTGAGTGAGCACCGAGCTCCGAAGGCGATGGTTGATCGTTACGCTGAGCAAATGAAGGCTGGCGCGATCTTCCCGGCCATCGTCGTAAACGATCGGTGTGAGATCGTGGATGGTAACAGTCGTTGGATGGCTGCTCAGCGCATCAAAAAGGAAACCATCGCGGCCTATATCTGCTCGGACCTCTCGGCCCTACAAGCGCGGTCGTTGTCCGTGGAGCTCAATCAGTCGCATGGCCTCTCGATGACAGACGAGGAAATCCGTGCCTTCGTCACGAGCGCAGTCGAAGGAGGGCAGGTCCTCGACGCTAAGGCCTACTCACGCATGACGGGCGTTAAGCCGTCTACGCTTGCACGGTGGGTTGCAGCGAAGAATTTCGAGATGCGGGCGGCGAGGGATGGCATCGCCCCCGACCGCTTCAAGAACTTGTCTGACGGAGTACGGGCGGCGCTACAGGTGACCAGGCTTAGAGCCGTGTTTCACCAGGTCACGGCCCTTGCCGTTGACGCACAGATCCCCGTCTCGCAGCTCAAGACAATCATTACGGAGGCAAACGCGGCTTCCTCCGAGGCAGACGCGCTTGCGGTCGTTGCTAGGGCTCGTGCCGACAGATCAGAGGATGTCAAGGCGTTCGCGGCGGGTTTCAAGAACCCTCGCCGTAAGAGCGCAAGGGCAGCGCTCCACATCGGCGGGCTGCTACGCTTCGAGGTGGCTGACCTCCTGGATGTCTCGCCGGACAAACAAATGGAGATGTTCATTCGCATGACCTGCCTTTGGCAGCGACTCGACGGCGCGCTCACGCGTGCGCGCGCCGAGTGGAATCTCGATGGCATCAGTGAGGGAATAGCCCGGAACTCGTCGTAGGCACATGATCTCACGCAGGTGTGATAGAAGATGGCAAGGCTAGAAGCCGAGGAGACCCATGATCTCCCTCGCGACAACGCGTCACGGCTAGCAATTTATGACGCCCTTCACGAGTACTTCATCTCGACAGGTGCGCCGGGGATTACTGAAGACGAGCTCTTCGAGAGGGTAATCGGTCGCCTCCGGATATTGGTGCCGCGCGAACTGCACCTCGCCGGGGAACGAGAGTATGTACAGGAGAAGATTGAAGCCTGCGTGAAGGGCGGGCTCTTCGCCACGAAATCCGACAATGGAAGGAAGCTCCTAACTCTAACTAGTCGCCTTCCGATGGTGCGTTATCCCGACGGGGGGATTCGTGACTATACGCCAGGGCTCGAGCTTGCAAGGGAGAGGATTGATCACGACAATGCTAATCTGCGAGCGGCTTGGTTCGATGTGCGGCAGCACATTCCAAGCATCGCAGATGACCCTGAGGGACCTCAGTTTCAGGCGCTGCTCGCATCGATGAGCGAGCATGGGTTTATGAAGCAGTTCCCTGTCGTCAAGTCCGAAGATGATGTTGTTATCGATGGCAGAGCCCGGATTCAAGCCGCCACGAAACTACGCCTACAAGTGGAGTATTTCAAATACGGCGCGGGCAAAGGCCGAAAGATGGCACGACGTCGCGATACGCCACTGAATCGTATATTGGTCGCTGTTCACAGCAATTCTGGACGCCTGCCAGACAACATCGTGACCGCTCTCTATGCCAGTGTCGAGGACGTTACCGGTCGCCCTTGGGAGGAGACCGTTGCTGATCTCGCTCTCACACGGGGCTGGCGGCAATCGATCGACCCTGAGTATGCGTATTCGCCGAGGTTCGACGTCAAAAGGGTTGCTTTCCGGGAAGGTGACGAGGCAAAGATCCAGGTTACGTCGGATGGAAAGATACAGCTGCGGTCCTTGATCGAAGCTGGAGGGCTATCGAACTACAAGATAGCCATGCTTGAGGACCACGTACCCTTCGAGCGCGCTCGTAGCGCACATAGCGCCGGCCGGAAGGCAGTGTTCGCACGCGTTGAGGACCTGATTCCAGGCATCGCCGCGATGCAACAAGAGCGCCAAGCCAGCAAGCGTAAGGTCGACCCCGAGTGGGAGCAGATCCGCCAATGGCTCATCCGCACCTTCGAGGTGGCCTAGGGCTCTGTCAGGGGCCCGTGAGGAGCTGACTCTAGCATAAGGCGATCTTCTGGCGTAAGCGTGAACTGACGCTACCTTGGCGTGTATCGTCGCTCCGGTGGAGCGACGATACGAGTCATGATCAACGACATCATCCCGAGATCTCCGGTCGATAGGCTCAAGCGGGACTACCCCAAGAAGGAGCTTCAGGCCGAGTTTGACGCCGACCTTGTGGCTGCGGTGGTCGGTATGAGCCGAGCCTTCATGGCGCGTGCGCTTGACCGAGCGGGAACTCGTCCCAAGACGTTCACGCTTGCTCAGGTTCTGATGTTCCTTGACATCGACGGGTTCCAGGAGACGTTTGTTCCTCGCAGTCGAATCCCTAGATATCTCCTTGATTACTCGGCGACGCCCAGCGAGATACCTGCACTGTGTCGTTCGGCGAAGAAGATTGCAGACACGACCTTAATGGTTGGTGACGCACGAGAGCTGCTGCCCAGGATTCCAGCTGGTTCGGTGCAATGCGTAGTAACTTCTTCGCCCTATTGGGGCATGCGCGTGTACGACAATGAGCGAAACATTCAGTGGGCCGATGGCGAAAGTTGCCCATTTGGTTTCGAGCAAACCCCTGAGGGCTTCATTCGCCACACAATTGAGTTGCTTTGGCTCTTGAAACCTGCCTTGACGACACGCGGCTCGGTTTGGTGGAACATCATGGACACGCACAACACCAGGACACCGATTCGGGGCAACGCGCGTGAACGGCTTGATGCCATGGCCGAGATACCTGGCAGCCGGAAGGGATGGACCGAGCACGGCGCATGCCGCCACAGCGCGGGCCACATGTATCTCGACGACACTGAGCTAAGTTCTATACCCTCTCGGATCGCTGAGCGTGCGTCACGCGTCGGCTATAAACTCAAGAGCTTTATAACTTGGCGTAAGCACGCCTCAGTGCCAGAGTCGGCCAAGAGTCGAGTTTCCCGGCAGGCTGAGTACCTTCTGCACCTGTCAGTAAGTCGAACACCGTTGTTCGACAGGAGTGCATGGCAGACTCTTGATCCAAGGCTAGGTGGGCCGAGCACACAATTCGAATCATCGGAGAAGATCACTGATGTGTGGTACTTGCCGACCTCGACGGGTAGGAACGGGCACGGCGCGGAGTTCCCACTTGCCCTCGCCGGGCGTTGCATCGCCCTGACAAGCCGCAAGGGTGACCTTGTACTTGATCCGTTTGTGGGCTCGGGGACTACAGCGCTCGCGGCCGTCGAACTCGATCGTCGGTGTATCGGGTACGACATAAGCGAGAAGTACATCGACGTGGCAGAACGCCGCCTCAAAGCTGGCACGCTTGAGCACCAGCCTATCCTTGACGAGAGTCTGAGCGAGACAAAAGCGGCGATCGTCGATGTGTCTAAGCCAGAACCGCCAGCGCGAGGGCGCGCTTTGCGTGTTCGCCGTTCAGATGGGGACTTCTCACGTACTCCGTCTGCTGGAGCAGCGCTGATGTTTGACGACTTGCTCGATGCTAACGGCGAGGTCAGCCGGATCTCTGCAGCTGAGTAGATATTTGTCTGCAAGGAGGCATGCAGTTGAGATCGAGCCGAATCACCCTGTTTTGGTGGATGTTCGATTAGGGTCAAATATTCGCTGTCCCGACAAACTGTATCTGGTTCATGGGTGATCCATGGGTTCAGATTCCTCGAGGCCCGGCCTATTTTGCGAGCCGTGTTGAGCATGCGTATAGGTAATCCAGTATTGTTATCCATCGTGATCGTCCAGGACTCGTTAGCGTATCCGTTAGCAGGCACTGACCTCAGCCCTCATGCTCAATGGCAAGGGCCGGCGGAGCCGGTCCGCGGCAGCCGATCGCCCCAGCTCGTGCGCCGAGTACCGAAGTGAGCGATCGTCAGGGCCGGACTGAGCGATTGCGCAACGGGATTGCTTGGCCGAGGCCCTGCCGGTCGAGCAGGAGGCCACGGCCATCCGCCGGTAGATGGCTGCCTCCCCCCGACTGCTGCTGCCCCGACCTCGCCAACTCCCTGACCAAACCTTGGCGTAACGTTCTTGGAGCTGGGCGCGGTTGAAACAGAAGAGATGCAACGAGAAGCCGAACGGGATTATGGTGATTCCTGATCGCTGCGGGTCTGCGGGTCTGCGGGTCTGCGTCTCTGGGATCAATGTGCGCGTGGGTGGTGCTGGCCCGGACCGGCCGAAGAGCCGCAGCCGGGCCAGCTTGCCGCCCACGTGCGGCCGAGGCGCCGCAGGCGGCTCGGCCCTTGAAACCGTGGAGAAAGTTCTCATCCGGTCGATCATCGATCTTGTCCTGTTCCCGGGGCATGCACGTCAGTTGTTCGCTGGCAGGCAAAGGGGGGTGCGTCGTAGCCTGAGGATGTCACCTTTCGGGAGGCGGGCTGTGGACGACGACACCAGCGGTTCCAGTGCACCAGTACGCACTATCGGCCAGCGCATTCAATACCTGCGTGAGCGTCGCGGCATGACTCGTGAAGTCCTCGCCGGCCTGGTCGGCAAGTCCGAGAGTTGGCTGAAGGCCGTGGAGCACGGCCGCCGTCAGCAGAACCCCCGGCTGCCGATCCTGTTGCAACTCGCTGAGGCACTGCGCGTTCGCGACCTGAGCGAGCTTACCGGCGATCAGTCCATACCTGTGCGGATGTTCACCGGTTCTGGTCATCCGGCGCTGAGCGCTGTCCGGGAGGCCGTCAACGCCGTACCGATCCAGCCGAACGGCACCGTGCAACCGCTCACCAGCCTTCGGGCGCGGCTCAATGCGGCGTGGCGGATCAGGCATGCCTCTCCGGACCACCGCACTGCCCTCGGTGCTCTGCTGCCCGACCTGATTCGCGATGCCCAGCTGGCCGCCTGGATGTACCGAGGCGAGCACCGGCGCACCGCCCAGGCGCTGCTCGCGGAGACTTACGGGCTGACTCAGATGTTCGTCGCCTACCAGCCCGCGCCGGACCTGCTGTGGCGGGTGGCCGACCGGGCGCTGATCGCCGCGCAGGAGTCAGAGGATCCGCTGGCGTTGTCGTGTGCGGTGTGGTTCCTCGCTCAGGCGCATCGGGACGCCGCCGACTTCGACGCCGCACATGAGATCAACAGGCAGGGAATGACGGCCATCGAGCCGCATATGGACGACCCGGGCACGGACCTGCTCGCCATGTGGGGGGCGTTGTTGTTCGAGCTGGCGTTCACCGCGGCACGTACCGGCGACATCGGTGAGGCATGGCGGCATTGGGATGAGGCGGCGCGGGTCGCGGATCGGCTTCCTGACGGCTATTACCAGCCGTGGACCTCGTTCTCGCGGGTGATCATGCGTCCGCACGCCGTCACCCTCGCGGTTGAGCTCCATCAGGGTGGGGAGTCGGCGCGGCAGAGCGAGCACGCCGAGTCCGTACCTATCCCGTCCCGTCCGCGACGTGGCCGGCATCTGATCGAGGTGGCTCGTGCCCACTCGCTGCAGCGAGACCACGCGGCGGTCCTCGGTACGCTGCAGCTCGCGTACCAAGCCGCACCGGAGACCATCCGCTACAACGGCTACGCACGCCGCATGACCCTTGGCCTGTGCGAGACGGGTCCGGCCGCTCTGCGGCCGCAGGCACGGGAACTCGCGGACCATATCGGTTTGATGGTCTGACAGAAGCGAAGGGATACAGAGTGTGTCCCTTCGCTTACACTACGGCTTCTATGGTCGTCGCATGTCACCTGAACAGGTTTCAAAAGAGCGCTACGACCTCGACGTCCTTCGCGCGGCGTTCCCAGCCTGGGTGCTGTTCTGTAGCGACGCGGGCGTGTTCTACGCGACCCGGCGTGGTGTGCACCTCCGGGAGGCCGACATCGACAAGGGTCTGCAGCAGACCGTGAGTGCGGACGACGCGGAGGCCTTCGTGTCGTTGCTCCGAGACCAGACTCGGATGGCGGTGGGGTTGTGAGTGGTTGGCCGCCCCCGCACTCCGGCTATCACGGTCCGCACGTGACGCCTTCCCAGGCGGGGGCTGTACGCGTGGAGTGGACGCCGAGCAGGCGTCGAGCTGACCGCCTCCGGATTCGCGATCATACGTGCGCATGTACGTACCCCATGTTCGAATTCTGCGCGACTGGTCGGTTGCGGTTCGTCCGGCGCCACTCGGTTGAGGATCCTGCGTGCATCCTGGACAGTCCGTGGATGTCCGCTCGGGCTGCGCAGGAGTTGTGGTTGCAGATCCTCAGTGGTCAGGCGCGATGACGATGACTATGGGGTGTCCGCGCGCCCGTTGAAGAAGACGCGGGCGGTCTGCTCGGCGATCTCCTGTGGGGTGGCCTGATCGGTGTGGAAGCGACGGGCGAACAGGCCGTCGTCGTTGGCGTCCAGGTCGGCCAGTGCCTCGTCCCATGCCTGGAGGCGATGGGTGGTGTCGTGGTCCCCGCGTTTGCGCGAGCGCTGCTCGCATACTTCGCGCGGGATCCAGAGCAGGACGACGAGCCACGGGGCGGCCCCCACCAGCCGGCGGATACTGGAGATGTCGCCCAGGTGGACGACCGGCACTCGACCGGCGGCGGCGAGTTGGTCGACCTGGTCGCGGTCGATAGCGTACGTGTTGCCGTAGCGTTGGGACTCGACCATCAACCGTTCGTCGCGCCGCAGTTTGGCCAGTTCCTCCGCGCTGACGAAGTCGTATTCGGTGCCGCGCCGGTTCCCCGACTTGAGCTTGCGGACCAGCGTGAACCGCGGGTCGAACTGGGCGAGGGCGGTGGTGATGGTGCTCTTGCCGCTGGCCGGTGGGCCGTACAGCACGATGCCCATCATGTGAGGATCCGTTTGAGGGTTTCGCGGGTCTGGTCGGCCAGGCTGATCGCTGCGCCCAGCCGGTTGTCCACGGTGATGTGTGCTGTGGATGGGCTGGTCTCGGTATTGAGGCTGTTGACGTACTTGTCCCAGTTGCCGAGCTTCCAGGTGTCGCGGGGGGCTCCGCGGAACTCGATGTATTCCCGCATGGATTCTGGGTCGCAGCGCACCCATACCACCGCCACGTCGATGCCCTTGGCCGCGCACCGGTTGGTCAGGCGGGACACCCAGTCGGGGTCCGCCAGCTCGGCGATGAACGGGGCCGACAGGATCGCCGAGGTTCCGACCTTGAGGTTGTCGAACGCGGTCTCCATCAGGCACCGGTACTCCAGGGGACGGACTTCGCGTAGGTAGAGGTCGGTGTGCCGGTCGTGGGGGTCGCCGCCGAGGGAGATGAGCAGGCGTTCGACCATGGCGCGGGTGAGGGAGTCCTTGTCCAGGAAGGCCCAGCCGGTGATGTCGGACAGGAAGCGGGAGAACTCTGTCTTGCCGGACCCGGCGTAGCCGCCGACGAGGGTGAGTATGGGCTTCGGGCTGCCCTGTCCATGGCGGCGTCGCCAAGCGTCCACGACGCGGTTGAGAAGCGCGTTCTGTTCGGCGCTGGACGGGGCGCCCGAGACTTTGAGCAGCGTTTCTTCGATCACCTGTGCGGCGGCGTTGTCGGTGGCGGGATCGGTGGGTTGGGGCAAATCCGAGATGGAATTTTCCACTTCGGTTATTTCACCGGGGAGCGGTAGCCGGAAACCCAGAGCGGGTTCATTTGCCTGATATAGGAGACAGTACGCTCTTCGGTAGTGAGGTCCGGGATACACCGCTCCCTGTTCGTGTGACCAAAGTGTCTGGAAATTGGCGGCTGGTGCGGTGAGGCCGTGGCGCGCGGCGACCTGGCGTAGCTGGTCACCTGCGGCTTCCAGGGTGAGTCCGTGTGCTTCGCGGTGTCGGCGGAGGGCCAGTGGTTGCCATCCAGGGCGGTGAATTATCTTCATCGCATCCTTTTGCGCACTTCAAGGGGCGTGCAATGTGTAAGCGCATGTGTAACCGCCGTGCAGGCAGCAATGCAGAAGCTTAGCTAACGCTCCGTGATACTCAACCGCGCCGATGCGCGATGAACTAACGGCATCCCCGCCGGGATAACGAGCGATCAGAAATGGGGTGCCGGGGTGACCGAAAATCAGCGGATCATCAACGAACTTCAGGCCATTCGGTCTGAAATGGAGGAGTTGGCCTGCCGGGTCAGCGAGATCGCTTCGGCCCTTGGAACACGGCCTTCTCCAGATCCGCGATCCGCTCGCCGAGAGTCGCCAGGGTGCTCCGCATCTGAGCGAGCTGCTCCATGACCTCCGACGAGGTGTCGGCCGGCTCCTCGACCGAAGCTGCCGCGTCCTCGCGGACGAACACGCCCTTGCCCTGCTGGCCGACGATCAGTCCCTCGGTGCGAAGCACGCTGATCGCTGCTTTGACCACGCTGGCGGACACGTCGTAACGCTGGCACAACTGAGCGGTCGAGGGGAGCGCAGCGCCGGACGCGAGTGAGCCCGTCCTGATCTGCGTACGAAGGTCGTCGGCTATCTGGAGGTAGCCGGGGCGACCGGTCTTCTCGACCATCCGTGGCCTTCCGCGAAGGTTGCGTGCCCCTCCAGTTCAGCACAGCTCGTACGACATGCCAACCAAGTCTTCGTGGAAGCCCTTGACAACTTAGAATTCTAAGCGTTCTATGTATTCTAAGAGTTTGAACGGACGAAGGAACCACACCATGCGCACCGTCCCCATCCCTGTGGACACCAGCAAGCTCGCCATCACCTGCGTGAAGGCCCCGCGCCCGCGGGTGCTCAACCGCGACACCGGCGAGATCAAGACCGACAAGAACGGCAACACCGTCTACGAGGTGACCGTGTCGGTGGAAGACGAGTTCGGCCGGATCGAACTCGTGAAGATCGGCATCACCGGAGAGCCGCCCATCACCGCTGGAGACGCTGTCCAAGCAGTCGGCCTGCTCGGCTACGTCTGGGAGATGGCCGGCCGCTGGGGCATCTCCTACCGGGCCACCGCCCTGCTTCCGCAGCAGGAGGCCGCCAGTGTCTGACCAGTTCTACTGGACGCTCGGAGTCCTGGCCGCGGTCGCGGCCGGGCTCTGGGCCTGGCGTCGCTGGCACTACCGCTCGTTCTGGCTCGTGATCGGCTTCCCGCTGACCGCGATCAGCATCCGGGCGAGCTGGCGCAAGGTCGCGCTCGGCTGCGGCCTGACCAAGAAGCGGCAGCGCTTCTGGTTCACCACCGTGCCGGGGCTGGTGGCCTCGACCGGTGTCGTCCGGGTCCGGCGCAAGTGGCAGCGCATCGCCGTGGACACCAAGCCGTTCATGTGGATTCCGCTCCCGACCCGGCACGGCTGGCGCGTCACCCTGCACACCCTCGAAGGACAGATCCCCGCCGACTACGCCGACGTCGCCGAACGGCTGGCCCACTCCTGGGGCGTGCACGCCGTGCGCGTCTCCTCCGACAAACCAGGACGGGTACGGCTGGCCGCCACCGTCCGGGACCCGCTGGTCAGGGTCGACGAACTCCCGCCCTCCACCGAACTGCTCAAGGTCACTGTGGGACGGCTGGAGACAGGTGGGCCGTGGGTCATCGACTTCAAGACCGTCCCGCACTACATCAACGCGGGAGCCACCCAGTCCGGCAAGTCCAACCTCGCCAACGCGCTCATCGTCGGCCTGGCCCCACAACCCGTCGCCCTGGTCGGCTTCGACCTCAAGGGCGGCGTCGAGTTCACCCCGTACGAGCCCCGACTGTCCGCCCTGGCCACCAGCCGGGCCGAGTGCGGCGGGTTGCTGGACGACCTGGTCACGCTCATGGCCGACCGCATGGGCGTGTGCCGGATGGCCTCGGCACGCAACATCTGGCAACTCCCACCCGGCGTGCGTCCGATACCGGTCGTGGTGCTGGTGGACGAGTTGGCCGAGCTGTACCTGATGGCCGACAAGTCGGAGAAGGACGAGATCGCCAAGACCTCGACCGCGCTCCTTCGGGTGGCGCAACTCGGACGGGCGTTTGGCATCTACCTGTTCTGCTGCGGCCAGCGGATCGGCTCCGACCTCGGCCCCGGTGTCACCGCCCTGCGCGCCCAGTGCTCCGGGCGGATCTGCCACCGCGTCAACGACCCCGAAACCGCCACCATGACCCTCGGCGACCTCGACCCGGCCGCCCTCGACTCCGCCCGCGCCATCGCCGCTGAGACGCCAGGCGTCGCCATCATCGCCTCACAAGACGGCCAGTGGTACCGGGCCCGCTCCTTCTACGTCAGCGAACAAGCAGCCGAACACGCCGCCCGCGCCTACGCCGACCTCGCGCCGTCCTGGGACGAGGTCATGGCAGCCCAGCCTCACCAGACCCCCGACTCGCAGACCGCCTAGACCGATCGAGAGGAGGAACGAGATGCTCCGCTTCGCCGCCTGGCTGCTCGACACCGGACCCATCCTCGTCCTGGCCGCCATCGCGGGCGCCGGCTCCTTCACCCACATCCGCGACACCGCCACCGAGAACGGTCAGGACGGCTGGATGGCCTGGGCCATCGCCATTTGCATCGACCTGACCTGCGTCATGGCCGCCCGTGAGCGCCAGCGCGACAAGAAGAACGGCAAAGCGCCGCGCGGCCTCGTCTCTTGGCCCGTCCTCGTCCTGACCGGCGGCATCGTCCTGTCGCTGGCCGCCAACCTGCAACAGGCCGCCCCGACCGTCTGGGGCTGGATCGCCGCAGCCACCCCGGCCGGCGCCTTCCTCGTCGCGATCTCCATGCTCGAACGCCGCGCCACCGTAACCCGTACCGAACCGTCCCCGGACGTCCCGCAGACGTCCTCGTCCTGGGCGACGGCGTCCCCGTCCGTCCCGGACAGGACGCAGGCCGTTCCGCAAGCCGACCGTCCCGCACTCGTCCCCGCCGACGAGGACGGCCAGGACGACGGGCCCACCCCCGACCCGCAACTGATCGACTACGCCCGCCGTGTCGCCGACGAACACCACGCCAAACACGGCAAGCCCATCACCCGCGACCTCCTCCGCGCCCGCCTGGGCGTATCCAACCAACTCGCCTCAGACCTCCTCCGCACTATGCGGACCACACCGGAAACCTGCTGAAGGAGAACCATGCACGACCACCGCAGAGCCCTCATCAACGGCCTGCTCAACCTGGCCATCTTCCTGGAAACCCATCCCGACGTACCCGCCTCGTCCAACGTCACCCTCCACCACTTCCCGGACCGCGACAACGACGACGACCTACGCGCCGAGATCGACCAGATCGCCGCTCGAATCGGCTCCGACATCGACTTCGAGGACTCCCCGTACGGCCACTACGCGACCTCGGTCTCCTTCGGGCCGGTCGAGTACCGCGCCGTGGCGATCCTCGCCACCGCCCGTGCCCGCCACGACGCCGAGAACAGCTACCGCGGCTGCATCAAGCCCGACGCCAACTAGGAGGAATCCACCATGCGCATCCGCCTCGAAGGAAACCGCGCGGAGATCACGCTCGGCATGATCCACCTGCGGGAAGTCTTCACCGTCACCGCGATGTCCCGGGCGTTCCCCGACCGCGCCCACCCACGCAAGTACCGCGTCTACATCCGCGTCGTCCCGCGCGACAACAGGTGATCACCATGGACGCCACGCTCGCTCACTACCGCTGCTGCACCTGCAACGGCACCGGAATCACCGACGACCAGACCTGCGCCGACTGCGACGGCAGCGGCATCGACAACCGCGGCGCATAACGCGTAGCGCCCCCCGCCTGGCCACACATCCGCCAAGACGTCCGCCAGGCCGGGGGCCATCCACACCAGCGTCACTGGATAGGACGGAACCCATCTTGCCCCACCTTGCCCACCCACACGCTGTAGCCGGGATGATCCACCGGCTCAACCAGCCCGACTATGACCGCTGGGCCCGCCAGATCAAGCGCACCGGCGGCTGCCGCCAGCCCATCCACCTGCGCGGCAACGTCGAACACTACGACCAGGCCACCGGCCAACTTCTCCACCGCTACACCACCCGCACCGAACCCAACGGCGTCCTGCGCGTGCCGTGCAAGACCCGACGGGCCTCCCGCTGCCCGGCCTGCGCCGAGGTCTACCGAGCCGACACCTACCAACTCGTCCGCGCCGGCCTCGTCGGTGGCAAGGGCGTGCCCGAGACAGTCAGCGCTCACCCGTGCTTGTTCGTCACCCTCACCGCACCATCATTTGGAGCGGTCCACATGCGGCGGGAGAAGAACGGCAAGGTCCTGCCCTGCCACGCCCGCCGCAACGCCGAGACGTGCCCACACGGACACGTCAGGTCCTGCACCAACCGGCACAGCGCCGACGACCCGCGGCTCGGGGAACCGCTGTGCCCCGACTGCTACGACTACGACGGCTCCGTCCTGTTCAACGCGATCAGCCCGGAGCTGTGGCGTCGCTTCACCCTGGCCCTGCGCCGACGCTTCGCCAGGCTCAACGGCCTGACCGTCAAAGCCTTGCGCGAACAGGCGATGATCTCCTTCGCCAAGGTCGCCGAGTACCAGCGCCGGGGCGTCGTTCACTTCCACGCGGTGATCCGCCTCGACGGCCCTGACGGTCCGGCCTCGCCGCCACCGGCCTGGGCGAACGCCGGTGCTCTGACGGAGGCCGCCCAGCACGCGGCGGCGGCCGTCACCGCGGAAATCAAGCCGCTCGGCCGGATCTTCCGCTGGGGGACGCAACTCGACGTCCGCCGCATCACCATGGACGGCAATCTCACCGAGCAGGCCGTCGCCGCCTACATCGCGAAATACGCAACCAAAGCCGCCGAATGCGTCGGCACCCTGGACCGCCGCGTCCAACCTCTCGACAACCTCAACGCCCTGCCCGTACGCGAGCACGCCCGCCGGCTGATCGCGGCCTGCATGCGCCTGGGCAACCGGTCCGGCCTGGCCGACCTCGGGCTCAGCCGCTGGGCCCACATGCTCGGGTTCCGCGGCCACTTCTCTACAAAGAGCCGCCGCTACTCGACCACCCTCGGCGAACTCCGCGCAGCACGTGAGGAACACATGCGTGCAGAGGAGATCACCACCGGACGGCTGCCGCTCTTCGACGAGGACACCGTCCTGGTCATCGCCCACTGGGAGTACGCCGGTCAGGGGCTCTCCATCGGAGAACAGGTCCTCGCGGCTGCGCTCACCGGCACCCGTCTACCAGGGTCGGCGGTGATGGCCAATGAGTAGGCGCGACGAGCTGCTGACCGTCCCGCAGGTGCTTACCGAACTGGGCGGCGTGTCCCGCCGCACCTTCTACCGCTGGCGCGAACTGGGCCGTGCGCCTGCCTGCGTCCAGTTGCCCAACCACGAACTCCGCGTCTGGCGGAGCGACCTCATGACCTGGCTGGACTCGCGACGGGAGACGGTGTGAACACGTACGACGTCAAGCTCGGCGCGATCCAACACCGTGCGGACCGCGACACGCCTGTGTTCATCGCCCGCTGGCGCGTCGCAGGCAAGCAGAAGTCCAAGAGCTTCCGTACCAAGGGACTGGCCAACGCCTTCATGTCCGATCTGCGGCAGGCGGCGAAGGCGGGGGAGGAGTTCGACCTCGCCACCGGGTTGCCGGTGTCGATGCTGGCACGCGTGTCCTCCGGCCCGACGTTCTTCGAGTTCGCTCAGGCATACGTCCTTCGCCGCTGGAACACCTCGGCGGCCCGCACCCGAGAGACGGACGCCTACGCGCTCCTGTCGCTGGTCCCCGCCCTGGTCACCGACGCGCCGCGGCGTCCGACTGCCGAGCAACTGCGGGAAGTCCTCCGCACCTACGCACTCATTCCCGAGAGGAGGCGCCCGGCCCTGACCCCGGCTCAGACCGCGACGTTGGGCTGGCTGGAGCGGGCTTCTCTTCCGCTGTCCGCGCTGAAGGAGTCGCATGTTCTTCGTACGGCGCTCGACGCCATCTCGGTCACCTTCGCCGGCACTCCAGCCGGAGCGAACACGGTACGGCGCAAGCGCGCCATCCTCCATCACCTGCTGGAACACGCCGTAGAGCAGAAGGTATTCGGCAGCAACCCGCTGGACGAGATCAAATGGACGGCACCGAAAGCCGTGACCGTCGTCGATCCGCGCACCGTCGTCAACCCGGCCCAAGCCTGGCAACTTCTTGACGCCGTGCCCAAGGTGGGGCGCAAGCGCGGTCGGCGGCTCAAGGCGCTGTTCGCCTGTATCTACTACGCGGCGCTCCGTCCAGAGGAGGCTGCGGACCTGCGGCTCACGAACTGCACGCTCCCTGAGACGGGCTGGGGCCTGATCGTCCTGGAGAGGGCACGACCCCAGGCAACGAAGCGCTGGACCGACTCGGGTCAGACCCACGAGTCGCGCAGTCTGAAGCACCGCGCGGACAAGGAGACACGAGAGATCCCGATCCCGCCTGTCCTGGTCGCCATGCTCCACGAGCACGTCGCCGAGTTCGGCACCGCCAAGGACGGGAGGATCTTCAGCACCGCAACCGGCGGCACCTACTCCAGCTCAGCGCACTCGTACGTCTGGCAGGAGGCCCGGAAACTGGCTCTCACCCCGGCGCAGGTCGCCTCGTCGCTGGCCGCCCGGCCGTACGACCTCCGGCACGCGGCGGTGTCCCTCTGGCTGAACGCGAGCGTTCCGGCCCCGGAAGTCGCCAAGAGGGCCGGGCACAGTGTTGACGTCCTGCTGCGGGTCTATGCCAAGTGCATGGACGGCCAGCAGGAGCACATCAACGGGAAGATCAACGACGCCCTCGATACCTAGCCACTTCATCCACTCCGGCCCCGAGTATCCCCGGGGCCGGTTCGTCTTGTACCGCTGTCTTTGCCGAGTCGTTCCGCTGGATGTGGGTGCCCTGCGGCACGCTGACAGGCACGGACAGCGGAGTAGGGAGGATCATGCGTGAAGACCGGGACCATCTGACACCTCAAGAACTCCGTCCGATGCGGCGCCCGCCATACGGAACGCCGCCCCGGGACCGGCCCCGGCTTCGCGCCGATTCCGACTCCTTCGGCTGGCGGAGGTACTCGACCCCAACCCCACCCGATCGGCCATTCCGTCGAGGCCGAGCACGGCTTGCCCGGCCAGCGCTGGTCACCGGTCTGTTGGCCTGCGTGGCTGTCGGCACGTGGCTGAGTTCCTCAGGAACGAACAGCGCTGCGTCACGATCCAGCGCCCCTACGATGCCGCCCGCCGCGAGCGTTGTCGGACGTCCGCTCGTGCCCAGTTCGTCGCCGACGCCCTCGCCCCGGGCACTGCCCTCGACGACGCCCAGCTCGACCCCCAATGCGTCGAAGGGGCTGGTGAAAGCGCCAAGGTCCCAGCGTCGATCAGTGCTTTCGGCTCCGCCGCGGCAGCGTCATCGGAACCAGCCGCCTGCTGCGTCTACGAGAACTGTGGTCCCTGCTGACCGCGGGAGCAAGATCGGGGACAACGGCTCACAAGCCAGAGACAGGAGAGGGACAGTCCCGTTGATCGCCGCGAAGTGTGACGAACTGTTCCCACCTTCCCATCCCGAGTTCCGAATCCGCAACCGTGCCTGCCACCTGATTTACGGATAACGCGGCAACTTTCAGGTCGGAAGGGGCGAGCTACGAGCTGGATGGCCCGTGATCGGTGCCTGTGATACGTGATCAAACAGCTCGAATCGTGGCAGCGATTGTTAGCTCGGCTTCGGGGTACATTTGTGGAGTTCGCCGTACCGTTTGCGGGCGATGCTGAGCAATTGCGTCAAGTCGCCCACCGGGTCACGCCCCGTGCCCACCTCGGACAGATCAACGCTGATCCACGGTCGCTCGTCGCCGCACCGGAACAACATCATGGTGTAGTACGGGTTGGTACGCGGCAATCGGCCGGTGTACGCGATGAGTCCTGTGCCGAGGTCCGTCGGCAACGCGGCCAGTTGATGTTCGCCGAAGTTCTTGCGCGCAAGCTCCATGGTGCCATCGCCGTCCCGCACAGACCACACGACGGAGAGCCGGGTGTATTCATTGCGAAGCGTGCATAACCCGTGGGTTGTTGGCACCCCGCTCTTGTTCTCCTCCAGTGGGAGCGTGAGACCACTGATCGTGCGTACCGCTTGTTGAGGGAGGAAATCGCACCAGTAGGGCGAGGAGTCGAAGACCGGGCTGGGGGTGGTCTTGTTGCCCGGGCTCTGTGATGGCTGCGAGGCCGTACCAGCGCAACCGGTCACCAGCACGAAGGTAAGCAATAGCCCGACGAAGGCACCCGGGGGGTGCCGGACAGATGGAAGCGGCATGTCAGTACCTGGTGATTCCTAAGTTGCCGTGCACGTTGTCCATTTCCGTGTTCATGGTGTTGTGCGCGTTGCTTGTGATCTCTTCGATGTTGGTGTACCGGAGCGCCCACTTCATAAAGTGATCAAACGTCACGGGATCGGCGGCAATTTCCTGTATCGGTTTGATGGTGGGTGGTTGTCCGTTAGTGACGAAGCGGGCGTTCTCGGCGCCCTTCATGGCTGCGTCAGACCAATCCCCGGTGGCGATCTTCGCACTCGTAAGTCCGCTCTTCATCAGCCACGCGATCATCTCGCTTTGGTCGTTGGAGGTCTTCAACGCCTCACCTGAGGTAACTCCTACCTTAATCAAGTGCTCGGCGGCCAGCGCAGCAATTTTGTCGAACCCTGCTGCGGCGCCCTTCTCGGTGACTTGCGCGCCGATGCCTCCCGCCATCCTGGTGCCAAGCTGGCCGGTTGGTCCTACAAGGAAGGAAAGCGCGGCGTTAACCGTGTCTTTCGCATCCTTTTTGGCCTGCTCATCGCTCCACGCGTTGGCGAGTAAGGCCAGCCTGCGGGCCTCCACCAGGTGCCCGAAGACCCTGGCCTCGGGGCGTAGAGCAGAATCCACGTTCTCCCCGCCGTTCGCCTTGAAGGAGGCATTGATCGTCCCAAGCATGTGCGCTGCTTCAGCGGCCTGAAGTTCCGTGGCGGCGTTCCTATCACCGCTGACCAGGACGAGCAGTCGATCCATGTCCTTCTTGTCGAGTCCTGAGAAGCCTTCGGTCTTCGTCTCGAACGTGCCGTATACCTGGTCGATATGGGCGGCCATGGCGCTGCCCATGGGATGTCTGAGGAAGGTCAGTTGATCGAACAGCTTTCGATCGGCGATGGAGAGTCTCTCGTTGCTGTCCTTCGCGAAGACCTTCTTGACGGGTTCCTTGAGGGTGTTCAGGGCCTCCGTGGTCAGGGCTAGTGAGACGGGGTCCTTGCCGGCCAGCGCCTTTTGCAGCGCCTGGCCGAACGGGTCGGTGTTGCCGTGGAACTGGAATGCGGCGAGGCGCTCGGTCAGCATGTAGGAGAGGACCGACTGCTTCCATCCGGTCGGCTTGTAGTTGAGCAGGGCCTGCGAGGCTTTCGCATCACTCGCCGCCGCATGGAACAGGTCATCGATGACCGCCGAGCCGCGCCCCTTGCTTGACTCGTCGACAGGCTGCTTCGCAGGTCCCGCCGAGGGCGTTCCGGGAGTCATCCATTGGGTGACGCCGAGCACGGTGGCGAGGTCGGCCATGGGCACCTGCTGGCTGCCCAGAGCGCTCCCGATCGCGTCCTTGGACGCCTTCCAGCGGTCCCCAAACGTCTCCTTCTCGAACACGATGGCGTCTCGACCTACCACCTGCATGAACTTCTCGGAGAACGGCGGGTTGCCCTCGCTCGCCCGCCAGATCATCGCCTGTGCCTGGTATCCGAAGTAGGACGTGTCGTTCACCTTGAACTCGCTGCGCCCGTGCTTCACCAAGTCGGTGAGGAAGTCGTCGCCCATGTACGCGGGATCGCGGGGGTTGGTTCCCTTGGCCACCGCTGTGGCGAGTAGCCGCATCGCCTCCCGGGCTTCTTTGGCCGTCTGGCCGGTGTCATCTGCGGAGGCTGCTGCACGGAGTTGAGCGGCGATTGCGGCGGGCAACTCCGTGACTCCCTTGGCGCCTAACTGGGAGAGGAAATTCTTGACGAACTCGGCGTCACGAGCCTTCGATGCGTACGCCTGCAACTGCTTCAACGCGTTCTTGTCCCCGGCCGCCGCGGCTTTGGCTGCCCTGGCTGCGACCGTGCCATCGAGTAACCCTTGAGCCTGTGGGAGAGAGTCCGGCATCGCGATGAGAGTTCCCGTCGCCGCGGACAGGCCGATGGAGACCTTGAGCCGCTCGATCTCCCGGACGATGCCCTGCCGCTTGCGCAAGTCCTCGGCCTCCTGGCCGATCTGCGCTGCTAATCGCCTGATCCGTTCCGCCGGAGCGGTGTCCAGACCTGCACTGGTGAGTTCCCCGTATAGCAGCGAGGCCAGTTCCTCGATTTGCAGGGCGGCTGCCGTGTGGCGGGTGACGAGGGTGTCGAACTCCGGCAGCTTGACCCCGGTGAAACTCATTTCGCCCTCGTCAGCTCGTCCTTGGCCATAGTGACGGCTTGGGCCAGCATCGCGTGTAACTCCCGCTGACTTTGGTGAACCGCGTCACCGAAGCGGTCCCCGGTCGGCCCCACCCATGCTTGGGCTTCCATCAAGGTGCAGGAAGCGTGCAGGGCCCACCAGTTGTCGTCGGACAGCTTCTGGATGCGTAACATCGCTGCCTGCATCGCCTCGCGATCAAGACCAGGCATGCCGATCTCTCCTCGTGCAGCTCTTAAGGTCCCCCACTGACGATAACCCCGGTCGAATGGATTACCCCGCGAACCAACCAATTTGCGATTCTTCCCGAGATGTCGACCCAGACGGCATGCCCCGCACGTACACGTACGAAGAGCTGCAGACGCCCACCACTGGAAATAGCCGCCGTGCACAGCCGGCCATCTCGAACCCGATCCCAGTGGCTCGTCTGCTCTCACCCTGGCTCAACCGCGATATCGTCGACGCTGCTCGCGCGGCCGCGTCCGACGTAGGCACCTGCGCGCGCAGTCACCCTCGGAAAGAACCTTGGCCGAGTCGAACTACTGAAGCGGCATAGCCTCGTGCATGATCGCGATTGCCTCTACGACGTCGGCGACCACGTGGTCGGCATGGTGCTCGCGGTCTGGCCATGCCCCCCGGTCGATCCAAATCGTGCGAAGTCCGGCCGCCTGTCCCCCTTCGATGTCGGCGATGAGACTGTCGCCGATCACCCAGCCGCCCTGAGCCAGGTTGGCTCCGCATCGCTGGGCGGCGATCTCGAACAGGCCGGTCTCGGGTTTCCTGATGCCCTCGACTCCCGACACGGCGTAGCCGTCGACTGCGTCGGCGAGGCCGGTTCGGCGGAGCTTGCCGAGTTGATTGTCCGCCATGCCGTTGGTGACGATCCCCACCCGCCATCCCGCGGCGCGCAGGCCGGCCAACCCGGCGAGGACGCCGGGGTAGCACTGCACGAGGTGAGGCATGCGGTGGCGGTAGCCGGCCCATAGTTCCTCGACCGGCTCGGGCAGGGCGAAGTGCTCGCGGACCTTGGTGAAGAAGGTTTCTCGGTGCGGCTGTGTCACTCGATCCTGGGAGGCAAGCCAGGCGACGTCCTCGGAGTCCAGGTGGTGTTGCTCGGCGAACTCCTCGGTCCACCGGCGGAACGCGGTATCAAGGTCGATGAGTGTTCTGTCGAGGTCAAAGAGGGCGAGGCGCTGCACGCCGTCGATCATAGAAAGCAGCGATTCGGCCGTGCCAGCCACCTCTATCTATCTGCGGCTGACCTCGGGAAACGCCTTCAAGATCATCCCCCGTATGTCCCCAGAACACTGTCCTACGGCTGCATTCGGGTGCCTCTGGCGGCCTGACAGGGGTCTGGAAAGCAAAAGACCTGCGGCAGAGAAACCGCAGGTCAGAGGCCAAAATGCCTGGTTGAGATGCGTGCCCCCGGCAGGATTCGAACCTGCGGCACCCGCTTTAGGAGAGCGGTGCTCTATCCCCTGAGCTACGGAGGCGGACTCTCGTAAGCCTAGCGAAAGTCTGGCACTGTGTGGGACCTGGGGGCGCGATCTGTTGGGCGGGGTTGGTTATGGGTGGTCTGAGCTGCGGTAAAGGCATGACAAGTGATCAGATTCGTGGGCATCGTGCGTGGATAGCGTCTGCCTGTGAGCAGGAGGCGAAGCACGCAAGCCCGTCGGCGGCCCGTGGTGTTGTTCGGTGCGTTGCTGGCGCCGGCGATTCTTGCGGGTGGGTTGTTGGCGGGGGAGATCCGTGGGTTCGAGGAGGGGCGCCAGCGGGGTGGCGCGGTGGGTGGTGGGGCGGCGAGTGTGGCGTTCGAGCCGGTGATCGTGCCTGCGCCGGCGCGGCCTGATCGGCGGTATGCGGGGGTTGTGCCTGCTCCGGTGCGATCGATGCCGCAGGAGCGGGGGCGAGAGCAGGAGCGGGAAGTGGTTGATGAGGAGGTTCGTCCGGAGGTGGTGGAGGAGCCTGTTACGCCGGTTCCTGTGCGTACTCAGGATGGGTGTCCGGGGGAGTGGGTGGATACGTGGTTGTGGGAGTTGTGTCGGGATCGGGAGCAGGAGGGGATGGCTGGGGAGAGTTTGGTGCCGGGGATGTGAACTTGGGGGGTCTGTGTGGCGTACCTCCTCTTGAGGGTGGGTTGGCGGGTTTGCGGATGTGGCTGGGTTGGCAAAGTGGGCTATTTGTCTCATAGCAGCTCTTCGGAGTTCGGTCCGGGCATGCGGGGGGCTGTAGTAACGTGCGTGCCTGACCTGGGTAACGAGTTTGCAAACGGAGGAGTCGAACGTGCCAGCCCCTCGATCAGCGGGTCTGATCGCGGTTGTCATGGCGGTGGCTTCTCTCTTCGTGTCCTGTGGGCAGGCGCCGGTGCAGGCTCAGGCGTTCGTACGGGCGCAGGACGGCCGGTACGCGCTCGAGCGGCAGGATCCGGCGGATCTGACCGAGTTGCGGAAAGAGGCCGAGCGGTCGGCCAAGGAACTCGAGGACGCCACCAAGGCTCTGGAGAAGCGGCGGGCCGACATCGCCGCCTCCGAGAAGGAACTCAAGACCAAGCTGGCCGCGTTGCAGGAGCTCGAGCGGCGGCTTGCGGTGATGCGGCAGCCCGTGTCGCAGATGGCCGAGCTGATGTATCAGCAGCCGCTCATGGGCGGGGGGATCATCCCGTTCCTGTCGGGCAGCGCCGATGAGAAGACCCTGCGGGCCATGATGGACGCGAACCAGATGGTGTCCGATCGCCAGCACGCCGTCGAGCAGACCAGCGCCCTGTACGAAGAGGCCGAGCGGCTGGCCGGTGAGGCGCAGGAGCTTCGGGCCGGCAATCTGCTGGGGGAGGCGCAGCTCGCGGCCGAGGTCGACACGTTGCGGCAGCGTTCGGACAAGATCGTGAAGTCGTTGACCGAGGCGCTCGTGAAGCTGGGGATCAAGATCGACAAGGTCGGACGGGATGCGCTCGGGTGTAATCCGCTGCGGGCGGCGACGGCCGACAGCTACCCCAATGGGCTGATTCCCAAGGGCATGCTGTGTCCGCTGCAGCAGAAGGGCCACAGTCTCAGGGCGGACGCCACGATCGCCTTCGTGAGCCTGAACGAGGCCTACCGGCAGCGGTTCGGGAAGGCGATGTGCGTGACGGACGCGTATCGGAGCCTTGCCGAGCAGCAGTCCGTCTACTATCGGCGGCCTGGGTTCGCGGCGGTGCCGGGGCGGAGCAACCACGGGCTCGGGCTGGCGGTGGACCTGTGTGGCGGGGTGGAGAGGTCGGGGTCGGCGGAGTTCGTGTGGATGGAGAAGAACTCCAAGCGGTACGGGTGGTTCCACCCCGCCTGGGCCTACAGCGGCCCGTTCGAGCCCTGGCACTGGGAATACGACCCCAAGCTCGATTCGCCGCTCTGAGGCCGGCGGTCAGACCGTGACCACCTCTGAGCTGCAGAAGGCGCAGCGGGAGGCGGCCTTGGGGATCTCCGACAGGCATTCGGGACATTCGCGGGTCGTCGACTCGATCTTGGCGGCGGTGCGGTCGCGGAAATGCGTGTACGGCTTGACCACCAGGAAGTAGACCACCCCGGCGACCATCAGGAACGAGATGACCGCGTTGATGAAGTTGCCGTACATGAAGTTGGACTGACCGACGGTGATCTTGAGTGAGGAGAAGTCGGGCAGGCCGCCGAACGCCGAGATCAGCGGCGTCAGGAGATCGGCCACGAACGACTGCACGATCGCGTTGAAAGCGGCCCCGATGACCACGGCCACGGCCAGGTCGATGACGTTGCCCTGCATGAGGAATTTCTTGAATCCGTTCACGGAAAGAGATCGTAGCCGAACGATTACCTTTAGTTAGTTGTGATCGTGATGGAAAGGCGGGCGTGGGCCTGGGCGGTGGCCAGCTCGGTGGCCTGGGACGGGGTCGCGGCGAGGACGAGGAGAGTGCCGTCGGCCGACGAGGATCGGGCCGGGGGGGTGGGGATGGTGATGACCTTCGTGTCCGTGACGATCGCGTGGGCCGGGCCGGTCGGGTCGTGGCTGGCGAGGACGGTGATGGTGGAGCCGGGGGCGAGGAGCGAGGCGGTGGCGGCGTCGGCTATGCGTACGGGGGTGGCGACCATGCCCGGCGGCATCGGGTAGGAGGCCAGGAGGCGGACGTCGGTCAGCGGCTCGCCCATGCGCATGGGGGCGGCCAGGGTCTGGCCGGCGGCGAGGGTGCGTATCGCTCCTTTCGGCGGGAGGTTGAGCGCGGCCAGGCGGAAGTCTCCCGGTCGCAGGGGGCCGGGAGACAGGTCACGGGAGGCGACCAGGACCGTGGGCGCGGAGGCGGCGGGACGGGTGGCCATGAACGCGGAGATGACGGCCAGGGCGGCGAGCGCCGCCGCGATGAGGCGGCGGCGACGGCCGTAGCGCGACAGCCAGGATCGGATCACGGCAGCTCGAAGGGGAGCTTGATGCCGTCGAGGGCCTGGCCGCAGGGGCACGTGCGTTCTTCCGGGAGCGACTGGACGGCCTCGGAGACCAGGGTGCGCATGCGTGTCACGTTTTGGGCGAAGAACTCCAGGACCTCGTCGTGGGTGACGCCCTGGCCCGCCTCGACCCCGGCGTCGTGGTCGGTGACCAGGGAGACGGAGGTGTAGCAGAGGGCCAGCTCACGGGCCAGGATGGCCTCGGGGAAGCCGGTCATGCCGACGATCGACCAGCCGTTGCCCGCGAACCACTGCGACTCGGCCCGCGTCGAGAACCGGGGGCCCTCGATGATCACCAGCGTGCCGCCGTCGACGGTCTCCCAGCCGGTTTCGCGGGCCGTCCGGACGGCGGTGGAGCGGCCGGACGGGCAGTAGGGGTCGGCGAAGGAGACATGGACCGCGCCGTCGATGTCGTAGTAAGTCTGTACGCGCCCTGACGTGCGGTCGACGAGCTGGTCGGGGACGACGATGGCGCCCGGCCCGTACTCGGCTCTCAGCGAGCCTACGGCGCTTGGTGCGAGCACCTGGCGGACGCCGAGCGAGCGCAGGGCCCAGAGGTTGGCGCGATAGGGGATACGGTGTGGCGGGAAGCGGTGATCCCGCCCGTGTCTGGGGATGAACGCCACGGAGCGCGAGCCGATGCGTCCGACCGTGACGACATCGCTCGGGGGGCCGTAAGGCGTGGCGAGCTCGATCTCCTCCGCGTCGTCGAGCAGGGAGTAGAAGCCTGAACCGCCGATGACGCCGATGTCTGCGCGAGTGACCATGGCGCTGAGGGTAGCCGGAGTGGTGTGAGGGCAGGGAAACCCGAATGGCGTTCTGTGGATAACTCGATTGCGCTGCGTGGGCACACCAGTACGAAGAGTAGGATCGCCGCATGCGGCAACAGGGCCTCACCCTCGTCATCGTCGCGCTCATGCTCGGCATGCTGCTGGCGGCGCTCGATCAGACGATCGTGTCCACGGCCCTGCCGACGATCGTGGGAGACCTCGGCGGGCTGGAGGAGTTGTCGTGGGTCGTCACCGCCTACCTGCTCGCCTCGACCGTCTCCACGCCGCTGTGGGGGAAGCTGGGCGACCAGTACGGGCGCAAGCGGCTCTTCATCGGCGCCATCTGCATCTTCCTGGTCGGGTCGGCCCTTTGCGGGCTGAGTCAGAACATGGGGGAGCTGATCGCGTTCCGCGCCCTTCAGGGCCTGGGCGGGGGCGGGCTGATGGTGCTGGCCCAGGCCATCGTGGGCGACGTCGTCTCGGCCAGGGAGAGAGGGAGGTACCAAGGGTTCTTCGGCGCGGTCTTCGCCGTGTCCAGCATCGTCGGGCCGTTGCTCGGCGGGCTGTTCGTCGATCATCTGTCGTGGCACTGGGTGTTCTACGTCAACCTGCCGCTGGGGGCCGTCGCGTTGTTCGTGATCGTGACGGTGCTGCCGGGGGACGGCTCGCGTACCAGGCACACGATCGACTACGCGGGGGTGGTGCTGCTCGGCGGGGCGACCTCGTGCCTGGTGCTGATCACGACATGGGGCGGGGTGACGTACCGATGGAACGATCCGGTGATCGTGGGGCTGGCAGGAGCGGCGGTCGCGCTGCTGGCCGGATGGGTGATCGCCGCACGGCGGGTGGCCGAGCCGGTGTTGCCGCTCGGGCTGTTCGGGGTCAGGGCGTTCGCGATGTCGTCGGCGGTGGGGTTCGTGGTGGGGTTCGGGATGTTCGGGGCGCTCACCTATCTGCCGCTCTACCTGCAGGTGGTGCACGGGGTCAGTCCGACCCTGTCGGGGGTGTACCTGCTGCCGATGATGGCGGGCATGCTGAGCATGTCGATCGTGAGCGGGCAGATCATCTCCAAGACCGGGAGATACCGGTTCCTGCCCATCGGGGGGACCGCTGCCGCGAGTGTGGGGATGTTCCTGCTGTCCACGATGACGGAGGACAGCAGTCTGCTGGTCATGGGCTGCTTCCTGCTGGTGCTCGGGGCCGGGCTGGGGATGACCATGCAGGTGCTGGTGATCGTGGTGCAGAACGCGGTCGACTTCAAGGATCTCGGCGTGGCCACGTCGGGGGCGACGTTCTTCCGGTCGATCGGAGGGTCGTTCGGGGTGGCGGCGTTGGGGGCGGTGTTCGCCGCCACGCTGGACGACCATCTGCGGCGGGTGCTCCGCGGGGCCAGGTTGCCTCCCGGGTTCGATCCCGCGGGGGTCCGGGAGGATCCGACCGTCATCCAGCGGTTGCCGCGGGGGCTCGCGCACGGGTTCCTGCATGTCTACGCGGACGCGATCGTGGCCGTCTTCCGGGTCGCGGCGCCTGTGATGTTCGGGGCGTTCCTCCTCAGTTGGTTCATCCCGCAGGCGCGGCTCAGGGAGACGACCAAGGCGGCCGATCTGGGGGAGGGGCTGGGGGCGACGTCCGCGGAGCGGTCCTCGCTGGCGGAGGTGGAGCGGGGGCTCGTCCGGCTGGCCGACGCCGACCTGCGGCGGGGCTACTACGACCGGCTCGGGGAGGTGGCGGGGTTGGGCGGGATCGCGCCGCAGGGCGTGTGGATCGTCGCCAGGCTGGGCGGGGAGGGATGGGTGCGCTGCGCGGAGCTGGCCGCGCGGGCCAGGGTGAGCAAGGAATACGGGCGGCCGTACGTCGATCAACTGGTGGACGTGGGGCTGGTGCGGCGGTCGGACGACGGGGAGGCGTTGCGGCTCACGGAGGCGGGAGAACGGGCGGCTTCGCGGCTTTTGCACTGCGCGTGTGAGGGGTTGAGGTTGTTGGTGGCGGATTGGGGGGCGCATCCGCAGCTCGCGCGGCTCGCGGATCGGATCGCGGAGGAGCTGCTGGGGGCGGAGGTTGATCGGCCTCGGTAGCGGGGTGGGTGGCCGTTCTGAGGGGTGGCTCTTGGGGCGGCCGTTCTTGGAGTGGCTATGGGTGGCCGGGGTGGTGTTGTGGGGTGAAGGCGGGTGGCACGTTCGACGTTCGGCGGGGGCGGGCTGCGCCCTCTGACGTGGTGTCGAGGGCGCTGCCGGTGAGCGGCTCTATGCGCTGCTCTTGAGCTGTTGTTCGAGTATGAGCTTGAGGTGCATGAGGTCGATTCTGAGGGAGTCGAATCGTTCGAGTACCTGGTTGTGCGCGGAGGTGAAGCAGTCGTTGATCTGATGGCGAAGACCTGCGATCTCCACGCCGTGAGCCGCCAGGTCGTCGTTGACCCCTGTCTCGATGGCTGTGATCATCTTCTTCAGCTCGGTGATGACCGAGGCCGGGGTGGCGTCACCGGAGTGCATGATTGCTTCGATTGCTTGCATACGACGCTTCAGGTCGAGAAGCTCTGCCTCTACGTCCACGGACAACTGTGCCTTTGCATTAGCTGGGAGGGAGGCCGGGCTGTTGATCTTCCCTGGTCTCCACAGGTGTGCGAGCACATGATGGCAAGCTCGGGGCCATGTGTGGGCGGGGGTTGAGAGGACCGCCGTCGGGCGGGTGAGGTTTTCTCCACCGGGTTGTTGCCGCGATGCGGGGAAATGTCCGGTGCGGCGCGGATGGGTCCGCCTTTGTCTGGGGGAGGAAAGCAATCCCCTGGGTGTGATTCTTTGAGGCGGAGTTGCCGGGGAGTGCCGAGTGCGGGCCTGGCGGCGGTGTCCGCGGATCCTGACGGAGTCGCAGCCTGCTGCCGGGTGACCGGCGTGCGTAGTCGCGGGAGGCGGCAGAGACGGCAGAGACGGCGGAAGTGCGGCGCGGTGCGGGTTCCGGCCGATCGTTGGATGGGCCGTTGCGGGGCCTGGAAGCCCGACGGTGCCCGCCGTGGCGCTCCTGACCGCCCCGACCCGCTTAGATGGTCTGGAACGGGCGCGGCGGGCCTTGTGCGTTCGCGGGTGGGGGGCGTCAGTGCCGATGCGGTGGGCCGCCGGGAGCGGGCCCCGGTGGAGTTCGCGGGTGGGGCGAGGTGGCGTCTCCCGCGTACGGACCGGGGCTTGTCCTCAGTTGGAGGCGGCCGCCGGCGCCGGGGCGGTGGTGGACTTGCTCTCCGTCGACTTGCTCTCGCCTGACTTGCCTTCCCCGGACGAGGTGGAAGAAGAGGTGGCCGAGGACGACGAGCGGTTGTCGGTCCGGTAGAAGCCCGAGCCCTTGAACACGATGCCGACCGCGGAGAACACCTTCCGCAGGTTGCCCTGGCAGTTCGGGCAGACCGTCAGCGCATCGTCGGTGAACTTCTGAACGACTTCGAGCTGCTCACCGCAGTCGTTGCAGGCGTACTGATACGTCGGCACGCGCTCCTCCTTACAAGTACTTACCAGCTTTGGCACTCGAGCGATGCGACTGCTAATGGTAACCGATGGGGTCAAACAGCTATTCCAAACCCCGCTCGCCGTACCAGCCGGCCAGCTTCCCGCTGCGGCTGACGGCGCGCAGGCGGCGTTCGACCTGGTCGCGGCAGGCGGCGGTGGTGACGAGGAGGAGTTGGTCGTCGACGCGGATGCGGGTGGTGGTGGTCGGTACGAAGGATTTGCCGTCGCGTACGACCAGGGTCACCGCGGCGCCGGCCGGCAGGCGGAGCTCGAAGACCTCCACACCGTGCAGCCGCGAGCCGGTCGGGACCTTGACCTGCAACAGGTCGGCCTTGAGCTCCTCCAGAGGCGCCGACTCCACCGACAGGTCGTGGGCCTCGCCCGGCGCGGAGACGCCCAGCAGGCGCGCCACGAACGGCAGCGTCGGCCCCTGGAGCAGGGTGAACACGACGACGATCACGAAGACCTGGTTGAACAGCGCTTTGGAGCCTTCGACGCCGGCCGCCCAGGGGATGGTGGCCAGGACGATGGGGATGGCGCCACGCAGCCCGGCCCACGACAGGAACGCCTGGTCGCGCCAGCTCACCCAGCCCAGCCGCAGCGCCCAGGAGAAGAACGTGCTGACCACGACCGAGAGCGGACGGGCCAGGAGCACCAGGACCGTTCCGGTGATCAGGCCGGGGACGATGGCCGAGGGCATCTCCACGACGTCGGCCAGCATGCCGAGCATGACGAACAGGCCGATCTGCGCCAGCCACGCTGCGCCCTCCGCGAAACCCCTGGTCGCGGCGCGGTGAGGCAGGCGCGAATTGCCCAGGATGAGGGCCGTCAGGTAGACGGCCAGGAAACCCGAGCCGTGCAGCAGGACGGCGCCGCCGTACGAGACGAACGTGAGCGCCAGCACGGCGATGGGATAGAGGCCCGAGGCGGGCAGGGCGACGCGGCGCAGGGCGTACGCGCCGGCGGGGCCGACGGCGAGCCCGATCGCCGCGCCGATGATCAGCTCGATCGAGGTCTCCAGCAGGAACGTTCCCAGCGTCGCCTGGGAGCGTGACGCCCCGCTGAGCAGCACCACGGCGATGACCGTGGGCGCGTCGTTGAAGCCCGACTCGGCTTCCAGCACCCCCGCCAGGCGCGGCGGCAGCGGCAGCCGGCGCAGGACGGAGAAGACGGCCGCGGCGTCGGTGGACGCCAGCACCGCGCCGAGGACGAGCGCCGTCGTGCCGTCGATCCCGAGCAGTCCCTGAACGACCAGCGCCACCACGACGATGCTGACCGTCACGCCCACGGTGGCCAGCACCAGGGCCAAGGGGACGGAACGGCGCACGTGGGACCAGTTCGTGGTCAGACCGCCCTCGGCCAGGATGACCGCCAGCGCCGACAGGCCGATCTGCTGCGCGAGCTCAGGGCTCTCGAACGGGATGCCGAACCCGGAAGGCCCCACGGCCAGCCCGAAGCCCAGGAACACCAGCAGGCTGGGCAGGCCGCTGCGATGCGCGAGGCGTACGGACGCGATGGCCGCGATGACGATCCCGGCGCCGACGAGGAGCCAGGCGTTCAGCGTCATCTGGCTCCCCTCTCGTACCCGCGTTCACATAAGCCTAGTGAGTCCCGAGGGTGTCATCGCATAGCGGATCTGCCGGTCATGCGGCTCGTGGGGAACACCGTCGATCAGCTCGCCGTCGTGCAGCAACGCCACCGTTGGAACGTTCGGCCCGACCCGGGCGAGGGCCCGGTCGTACGAGCCGCCGCCGCGCCCCAGGCGTACTCCCGTCCGCCGGTCCACCGCCAGGGCGGGCACGATCACGAGGGCGGCCGTGCGTACGGCGTCCACGCCCCGCCGGGTGTCCACCGGCTCCATGATCCCGTGGCGTCCCGGGGCGAGCGTGTCAGGTCCGTCGTACACCGCCCAATCCAGGTCGTTGTCCTGCCTCAGGACGGGGAGGATGACTGTGGCTCCATGTTTCCAGAGAGCGAACACGAGCCCGTGCGTCTCCGGCTCCGACCCCGTTGACCAGTAGCAGGCCACCAGGCCGGCCATCTGGACCCAGGGTTGTTCGAGCAGAGTTTCGCGAACCTTGACGGCGTTCGCGTGTAGTTGTTCGGGGGAGAGGGCCGCGCGTGCCTCATTCAGTTGACGGCGCAGGTTCAGCTTGTCCACAGGTCCCTCCACTAGGGTCTACTCATGGCTGACTTTGACCCTGTGACGAAAGCCGTCGTGCCCGCCGCGGGTCTGGGCACCCGGTTTCTTCCGGCGACCAAGGCGACACCGAAAGAGATGTTGCCCATTGTCGACAAGCCCGCGATCCAGTATGTCGTCGAAGAGGCCGCCTCCGCCGGGCTGCTCGACGTTCTCATGGTCACCGGCAAGAACAAACGCTCTATCGAAGACCACTTCGACCGGGCGTTCGAGCTGGAGGAGGCCCTTGAGGCCAAGGGCGACGAGCACCGGCTCTCCCAGGTTCGCGAGCCCGCCTCCCTGGCGACCCTGCATTATGTACGCCAGGGCGTGCCGAAGGGGCTCGGCCACGCGGTGCTCTGCGCCAAACACCATGTCGGCGACCACCCCTTCGCCTGCCTGCTCGGCGACGACCTGATCGACCACCGCGACCACCTGCTGCGGCGCATGATCGAGGTGCGCAACACGTTCGGCGGAAGCGTGATCGCGCTGATGGAGGTGCCGAAGGAGCAGGTCTCGCTGTACGGCGTGGCGACCATCGCGCCGACCGACGAGGAAGACGTCGTCCGCGTGACCGACCTCGTCGAGAAGCCGCCGGCCGACGAGGCACCGTCCAACTGGGCGATCATCGGGCGCTACGTGATCGACCCGGCGGTGTTCGAGGTGCTGGAGAGCACGCCGCCGGGGCGCGGCAACGAGATCCAGCTCACCGACGCCCTGCGCACGCTCGCCGGGCGCGGCTCCGAGGACGGCGGACCGGTGCACGGCGTGCTCTTCAGGGGCCGGCGGTATGACACGGGTGACAAGTTGGACTACTTGCGGACAGTGGTGAAGTTCGCGGCGGATCGGAAGGACCTGGCGCCGGAGTTCGTGCCGTGGCTACGGGAGTTCCTCGATGAAATCAGTTGACGGGCATCTGGCCGAGATCCTGGCCACTGTACGTCCGCTGGCCCCGCTCGAGCTGGAGCTGGAGCAGGCTCTGGGCGCGACGCTGGCGGAGGACGTGTCGTCGCCGGTGCCGCTGCCGCCGTTCGACAACTCGGCCATGGACGGATACGCCGTGCGGGCCGAGGACCTGTCTGAGGTCCCGGTCACGTTGCCGGTGATCGACGACGTCGCGGCCGGGTCCGTGGAGCTGCGGGCGGTGGGGCCGGGTCACTCCGTACGCATCATGACCGGCGCGCCCCTGCCTGCCGGGGCCGACGCGGTGGTGCCGGTGGAGTGGACGGACGGGGGGACGGTCTCCGTCCGCATCGACCGCCGCGCCGAGGCGGGCAACGCGGTCCGGCGCGCGGGTGAAGACGTACAGGCCGGTGAGATCGTCCTCAAGTCGGGCACCTTGATCGGCTCCGCGCAGCTCGGGATCATCGCCGGGGTGGGGCGTCGGCGCGTCTGGGCCCGGCCGCGGCCCCGGGTCGTGGTCATCTCCACCGGCGCCGAACTGGTGGAGCCGGGCAACACTCTGTCTCCCGGCCAGATCTGGGAGTCCAACAGTTACACGCTCGCCGCGGCGGTCCGGGAGGCGGGGGCCGAGGGCTTCCGCGTCGGCTCGGTCGGTGACGATCCGGGCGTGCTGCTCGACCTGCTCGACACCCACCTGATGCGCGCCGACGCGATCGTCACGAGCGGTGGGGTGTCGATGGGCGCGTACGAGCCGGTCAAGCAGGCGCTGGCGCCGCTGGGCACGGTCAGGTTCGAGAAGGTGGCGATGCAGCCGGGGATGCCGCAGGGGTTCGGCGTCCTGGGGGACGACCAGGTGCCGATCTTCGCGCTGCCCGGCAACCCGGTGTCGTCGTACGTGTCGTTCATGCTGTTCGTACGCCCGGCGCTCGACAAGATGCGCGGCCTTCCCGGCGGCGGGCCCGAGACCGTCACCGCCTACACCACGGGGGCGCTGCGGTCGCCGTTCGGGCGCAGGTCGTTCCTGCGTGGGGTGCTGTCCGACGACGGCACGGTGACGCCGGCGCACGGGCAGGGCTCTCACCAGCTCGCCGCGCTGGCCTCGGCGAACGCGCTCATCGTGGTGCCGGAAGACGTGACCGAGGTGGCCGGCGGAGCGCCGGTGGAAGTGATCCGGCTGTGAGCGAACTGACCGGGTGGAGGTGATCCGGCTGTGAGCGAACGGACCGGTGGAGGCGATCCGGCTGTGAGCGAGCTGACCCACATCGACGAGAGCGGGGCCGCGCGCATGGTCGACGTGTCGGCCAAGGAGGTCTCGGCGCGTACGGCCACGGCGACCGGGCGGGTGCTGCTGTCGGCCGAGGCGGTGGCGCTGCTGCGGTCGGGTGAGGTGCCCAAGGGCGACGCGCTGGGGGTGGCGCGGGTCGCGGGCATCATGGGGGCGAAACGTACGCCCGACCTGATTCCGCTCTGCCATCCGATCGCGTTGCACGGGGTGAAGGTCACGCTCGACGTCGAAGACTGGGGCGTGGCGATCACGTGCCGGGTGAAGACGGCCGACCGTACCGGGGTGGAGATGGAGGCGCTGACCGCGGTCTCGGTGGCGGCGCTGGCCCTGATCGACATGGTCAAGGCGGTCGACCCGGCCGCGGTGATCACCGAGGTCCGGGTGGAGGAGAAGCTGGGCGGCAAGACCGGGCGGTGGACGCGGGACGGGGCCTGATGCGCGCGTTGGTGATCACGGTGTCGAACCGGGCTTCCGCCGGGATTTATGCCGACAAATCCGGGCCCTTGCTGGCCGACCTGCTGCGCCAGGACGCCGGGTGCGAGGTGGCGGGCCCCGTGGTGGTGCCTGACGGCGAGGCGGTGGAGGGCGCGCTTCGTGACGGGGTGGCGGACGGCTACGACGTGATCGTCACCACCGGAGGGACGGGGCTGACCCCCCTGGACCTGACCCCCGAGATGACGGCCCGAGTGATTTCTCGGGAAATTCCCGGTATTGCCGAAGCCATTCGGCTGGCGAATCGGGACAAGGTACCGACCGCTGTGTTGTCCCGCGGGCTGGCGGGGCAGGCAGGAAATTCCTTGATCATAAATTTGCCTGGCTCGTCCGGTGGCGTAAGGGATGGCGTCGCCGTACTCGCGCCCATTCTGCGGCATGCGGTCGACCAGATTCGGGGCGGCGATCACCCGCGCTGAGCGACGCCACCGGACGCCGATCGCAGCGGTCCTCGCTGATCCGTGGCGACATCGTGCCCGATAGGGGGATGATGAGAGACGTGGATCGACTTCGTGGCTGGCCGGCGACTCTGAACGAAGGCCCGGTCGCCCTCCGGCCGCTGCGGCTGAGCGACGTGCGCGTGTGGCGCGAGACGCGGCTGCGCAACGCCGACTGGCTGCGTCCCTGGGAGCCGAGCAACCCGGAGACACCGCTGTTCAGGACGGGGCTCGGCCCGTACGTCTCCATGGTCGGCACCCTGCGGCGCGAGGCCAGGCAGGGGCTGGCGCTGCCGTGGGTGGTGACGTATGGCGGGCGCTTCGCGGGGCAGCTCACCGTGGGTGCGATCGTGTGGGGATCCGCCCGTTCGGCCCAGGTCGGCTACTGGGTGGACGGGGCGCTGGCGGGCAAAGGGATCATCCCCACCGCGCTCGCCATGGCCGTTGATCATTGCTTTTTCACCACCGGATTGCATCGGCTGGAAGCGAACATCCGCCCCGAGAACCAGGCCAGCCGTAGAGTGGTTGAGAAGCTGGGATTCAGGGAAGAAGGCATTCGGCGGCGCCAACTCCACATCGACGGAGCCTGGCGCGACCACATTTGCTACGCGCTGACCGTCGAGGACATCCCCGCCGGCCTGCTCGTGCAGTGGCGTCGCGCGCGTGAGTCTGCGGCTCACGGGGGGCCATCTGTCGAAGAGGTTTGACGATCTCGCGACACACCGCACCGAATGCTCGTCAATTAGTGACACGCGGTCTTACGGTGCGTGACGTGAGCACATTCAAGGCGCGACGAGCACAACTGCGTCTTTGTGCTGCCCGGAGGTGGTCGTGAGCAGCGTCCTCCTCTACCTGGCCATCGTCGTGATGTGGCTCTGCGTCCTGATTCCCATGTGGTTGCGCAGGGACAAGACGAATCTCGCCGAACTGGCGGAGCTCGAAGAGTATTACACCGGCGAGCACCAGTTGCCCGATCTCGACAACCTGGCGCCTCCTCCGGAGACCGACGAGGACGACGGGACACCGCCCGTCGAGGTCGAGAAGGTAGACGTCCGCCTCTTCCGGCTGCGCCGCCGCGCCATCATCGTGGCCCGCCGCCGGCGTCTGCTCTTCTTCACCGCCCTGCTGGTGCTGGCCTCGATCGTGACGGCCGCTGTGAAGATGATCCCGTGGTGGGGGGTGGCGCCGTCCGTCGTCATCACGCTGGCGTACATGGCGTTTCTCCGCATCGCCGTACAGGTGGACCGCGAACGCCGCGAACGCGGCCGCCAGGCGCGCGCTGAGCGCCTGCGGCGGCAACGTGAGCAGCGCCGGGCCGCGGCGGAGGCGGAGGCGGAGATCATCGATCTCACGACACACCACCGGGACGTCCTGTTCGATCAGTACGCCGAGCCGCCCAGGCGGGCAGTGGGCGACTGAATCGGTGGCGCGAGGACCCTCCGGAGTTTGCTAACCTGGTCGAGTCCTTGGGGATGTAGCGCAGTCCGGTAGCGCACTTCGTTCGCATCGAAGGGGTCAGGGGTTCGAATCCCCTCATCTCCACCACAGGTCAGAGGCCGTTTCCCAGCCGGGAAACGGCCTCTTTTGGTAGATCAATGTCCGATTGCGGGAGCGAAATGGGAGTGGACCTTGAAAAGGTGAGCCCGGCTCACCCCGCCGCGGAGGCGATCCGCCGCCGCCCGTGAGGGGCAGCGCGCAGACGCCGAGCCGGTCGTACGATCCCGCTGACGCTCTCAGCCCGGTACGGTTCCAAGACCTCGTTCACGATCCCCGCCGGAGACCGCGGCGTCTGCCCGCTGTCGCGGAACCAGACCGCTTCAAGAGCCACCCTCTCCACGAGTGATTGCTCCCAGCGCTTCTGGAGGGAGTCCACAAGTTCGCCGCGCATCATGTCGGATATCTCCGTGTAGCGATCCCGCATGCTGCGCTTGGTCTCCGGGTCGTCGTCCTCGCCGACGTGCCCCATCCGGTCGTCGCGGAGAACGTCGGCGATCCGGTCCTCGGCCATCCACGTTTCGTGACTCCGGCGCAGACCGTGCGGGGTCAGGCCGAGTTTGACCGGCAGCCACATGGCACCCCACACCGGATCTTCGGGAAGGTAGGAGGCGCGTACGAACCGGTCAAGGAGCTGCTCCCGCGTGAGTGCCTCGGCCGCATCGAGCGTCATCCCGCGATCGACCGCGTACAGGATGAGCGCGTCCCGCTTCGACCGGCTGTTCACTGGCAGCCGCTCCGGTCTGCGCAGCACGCCCCGCGACGGCACCTCAAACACCCCGTCCGTGTGTTTGGCCGGCGCCGCGATCCCAGGCCAGGTTGTGGACACATCGGCGAGTACCGGGGTTGCGGGGCGGGGCCGCTGGCCTCCCTGTGCCGGGATCCGGCCGTCTGCCGCTGGGCGGAACACCCGCCGCGAGAAGTCCGACCGGCGTGCGTGCGTGCGGCCTGGGCCGAGGAACGTGAAGGCGCCGCCGGCGCAGAACGGCTCCTCTGTCTCCGGGTCGCACGCGCACCTGGTTGACCCCATCCGCTCCAGGTGCTTTCCGACGAGCGTGTCCAGGAAAGGCGGGGTGTCGATCGTCCGGATGGATCCGTCTTTCGGGTACTGCCGGTAGAAGCGGCCGTTCAGCTCGTACAGCTTCCAGTCGAGATCCCAGCTCCCCTCATGGAGCAGGCCGGGATCGAGGCCGAGGATCTCCGACCAGCGAGCGCCCGTGTACGCCTTTGTGATGAGCTTGACGAACTCGTCATCCCGCCCGCTCAGGACGGCGGCCCGCTCGGCGACGAGGAAGGCTTCCAGCGGGGTCGCCCACGCCTTGCGGCGGGTTTGCTTGCGCGCGATGCGGCGGGTGGCCTTCTTCCCGGTGGCCCGCTTCCTGATGGCCGGGTTGATCTGGATGCGGTGCGGGATCGCCGCCTGCAAACAGGTGGCCAGGGTTGAGCGGGCATCCTTGGCGGTCCGCTTCGACGTCTCGGCCGCAACGGCGAGTTCCCACGCGTCGACCTCTTCCGGCGTGCTCGCGATCGCCGCCAAGGAGCGGCCTTCGAAGCCGGGCAGCGCCCAGGTTTCGAGGTGGTAGCGGTAGTTCTCCAACGTCGTCCGCTCAAGATCGAGCGTCGGATACCAGGTGTTCACCCAGTCCTCGAAAAGGATCTGGCCGGCCTTCGGATCGACGTAGCGGTTGGCGTCGATGTCGGCCTCTTGCCGCTGCCAGTACTTGTCCGCGGCCTTCTCGGTGAGGAACCCGGACAGGCTCTGCAGCTTGCCTGCGGGGTCGCGCCAACGGGCCCGCCAGAACTTGCCGCGTTTCTCAGACCAGCCCATAGGCGGCCTCCTGAAGTGTGAGGGTTGGGAGCCGGGGTGCAGGGGTTCAACTAGGAAAGCACGCAAACGTCGATGAGCGGGTCCAGATCCACGCGGATGGCGCAGTTTCTCGCTGGCACCGCATCGCCGGGGTCGGGGGTTGGTGGTGGTGGCGGTGTCGCGGCCGTGGGGCTCGTTGTGGGGGGATCGTCCGGTGGCCCTTCCTTGGGCGCGGCGGTTTGCGGGGGTGGTGCCGAGACAGCGTCGCCGCCTGGGTCTTCCGGCGGGGAGCTGGTGGTGGGCTCGGGTCGCGGTGAGGTACGTCGTTCCGGCGGCCGGGACGACTCCGCACGCGGGGGTGTCCGCCGCGGTTGCGGCGGTGCCGCTTCCCGTACTTCCCGGAAGTCGACCGGCCGGGCAGGTGGGTGGGTCGCTCGGGGGGTTTCGGCGGGTGGGTTGCTGTGCTCGGAAGTGTCTGATGGACGGGGTGCGGAGGTGGGTGGCGCCGCCACGGTGACGGTGGCCACGGCGGGGGCCGGTTGGGCGACAGGGCTGGGGTCGCCGTCCAGGACGGCGTGTAAACCGGTGACGAGGAGTGTGGCGCTGATCGAACTCGTCACAGCAACGGCGGCAAGTTTGTGGTCCCGCGCCGCACGAAGGGACCGTTCCACGGCCCAACCTGTCACCATCGGGATGAGGACGCCGAGCCGGAAGTCTCGGTAGGTGAGCGCGGCGTCCTCTTCGCTGGAGTTGAGGATCACCAGCGGGTGGTCCTCGTTGTCGTGAGGGATCGCCATGGCGGCGATCTCGGTCGGTAGTTCCTCCCGCTCGGGCAGAGGTCTCACGTCACGGTTCATGGCGTCTCCTGGCGGACGCGGGCGCGGACGTAGTCCCACAGCCACTGTTCGCGGTCGGGGTCGGTCTTTCCTTGGGGGTTGAGCAGGAGTCGCACCTGCTTGCCGTCGATCATCACGGCGATGACCTTGCGGCGCGATCCGATGGGCCTGCGCAACGCCGTGCGGAACGCTGGCGGCGGTACGGCGGACCCTTCTTCGATCTCGGCGTGCCGGTCGAGTTCCTTGAGGAGCTGCCGCATGACAACGCGGATCTTGAGTTCTGCGCGGGCGTAACGGATCGCGTTTGCGATCATTCTTTTGCTGGGCGTGCTGTTGTTCCCTTCGTGGTGCGTTTGAGCTGGGGTGCTGTTAGGGGATGCCATTCCGGACGCCTCCTGGTGCTGCTGGAGATGTGCGGTTCAGATCCCTCGCCTTGGGACTGCCGGGTCTACATAAGACGCTTTTTGGGCGTGTATGAACAGACCTTATGGCCCCGTGAAATCAATCCGTTATCTTAGGGTGTCCTAAATAGGGGCGGCCTAACTATGGCGGGCCCTTGCGCTACGCGCCTCTGCGCTCATCCAAAAGCTGCTGGATCATCTCGCGCTGTTCGTCGACCTTCTGGGACAGAATCGCGCGTTCCTCGTCGAATTTCCTGGTCAGCTCAGCAAGCTTCTCTTCGGTCCGCTGCTGAGCCTGCGCCAGAAGCGCCTCAAGGTGAGCCGTGATCGGCGACTCGTGTTCTTCGTCGCCCACGTCCTTCTTGACGGTGCCGTGCATCTCGATGGCTGGAGCCGGGAGGCTGTCGATGGGACGCGGCTGGCTTCCGGACAGCACGCGTTGCACGCTGCCGGGCTCCCACCGGAGGGCGCGGTCAAGCCCGCGCTTGGTGAGACTGCTGGGGTCGTTTCTACCGCGCCTGACGGCGCGCAGAGTCTCGACTGTGATGTCTGCTTCGGTGGCGACTTCGGCCCAAGTCATACCGAGAGCCTGACGCCGCTCGTCCATGGTGGCGTCTAGTCGCTCGTGGGGAAGTGGTGCTGGGCTCACGGTCCCTCATCATGGACTACAGACCTGTACAGGTCTACCGATGGTAAGGCCAACCTGTCAAGCAGGTCTGTACAGAGCTGCATCTCAGATCTGTACAGATTTCTCCAACACTCCCTAGACTCTGCATACAGATCTGTACTAATCTGCGGAGCATGCAGGTCACCAAAGTCGACGGAAAAAAGATTCGCGCCCTCCGTGAGGCTGCGGACCTCACGACGAACGAGCTGGTCAAGGCACTCGCCGAGCGCGAAGACGTACAGCGTCACCCGGACACCATCCGGAACATTGAACTGGGCCACGCCCAGCCCAGCCCCACCCTGCTCGACGCCATCGCTCGCGTTCTCAACGTCCAGCGCGAAGAACTCCTGATCACCAACACCCGAGCGGTCGCACAGTGACCAGCTCGATGAGCCCATACCCGCCACGGAAGCCCTTGTGGAAGTGCCCCAACCCCAAGTGCGGCAGGGGCAACGAGGACCACCGCACCACGTGCATCTCCTGCAGAACGGAGAGGCCGAAATGAGCGCCATGGAGAAGCTCTACACCACTCGCGACCTCGCCGAACGCTATGGCCGCGAGCGACGAGCCATCGCCCGCATGGCCTCCCTCGGCCGCTGGCCCTCCCGGAAGGTGCTCGGCGAGTACCGGTTCACCGAAGAGATGGTCGCATGGATCGACCAGCAGCACGAGCGCTGGCCAAACAACGAGCCGAAGGCCGCGCCTGCGCCCAAGCCGCAGCCAGTCAAGCAGTCCCGGCAGCGCCGCACCCCTCAGGCGCCCGCGCCTGCGATCCAGCCCGGCAGCAACGTCCGCCGACTGGTCGCCAAACCCCGGCCCAACCGCATCGGGAGGCCAGTGTGAACGAGCTTGCCCTCACGGAGTCCCCGTCCTTGCGTGCTCAGTACGCCGACCGGGTCGACGTGCTCAACAAGGTTAAAGCGTTGGCGCTGCTGCCTGACAGCGTCCACGCCGACATCCCGGGCGTCGCCGCGTACTACGAGGTGGGCGTCGGCACGATCGAGAGCCTGATCCGGCGGAACCGCCGCGAGCTTGAGGCGAACGGCATGCAGGTCCTCAAGGGTGAGGCGTATCGCGAATTTGCGACCGTCGCGCTGAAGATCACAAACTCTATGTCGCGGTCGGGCACGTTCTTCACCCGCAAGGCCATCCTCAACGTCGGCCAACTCCTCGAAGACTCCACGGTGGCCAGGGACGTCCGCGCCTACCTCCTCAACCTGGAGGAGGTCGCCACCCACGAGCAGCGCTCTGAGGCAATCGACCGTGTCGAGCTCGCCAAGGCCCGGATCGAGATGCTCAAGGCTGGCGACGGCTATCTCGATGCGGACTGGCTGCGGCTGAAGATCCGCGTCCAGACCGCGATCGGCCTCGGCGAGGAGCCAGAGGTGGACCACGCCGCGATGCCGCTGTACGTGCCCGACTTCCTGAAGGAGAAGGGTCTCACTCAGGCTCAGATCAAGTCGGCGCAGTCCTGGTTCGGCCGCCGCTTGGTGAAGGTCGCGCAGGCCGAAGGGCGGACGCTGCCGGACAAGCGTGCGGAGGACACCGCCTCCGGCTCCGTTCGTGAGACGTACGCGTGGACCCGCAAGGACCTTCGCCTGTTCGAGGAGGTCTGGGACGTCTACTACTCCGGCGAGTATGCCCGGGACGAGCACGCCGGGCTGTTCGAGGAGGCGTACTCCTGATGACCGACAAGCCCCTCTACTCGAACGTCAACGGCGAGCCGATGGTGTCGGCGGAAGCTATGGCCCTGCTCATCGGCGTTCCGTACGAGCGTGTGAAGGCCGAGATCGAGCGCCAGCGGGCCGAGAACCCTGGGTCGGATTCGTTTCGGATGCCGCGCGCCTGGTCTCGCCAGGGCAACCGGATCCGCAAAGAGGTGCAGGCCGCCCTCGGCTACGAGGCCGGGATGAACGAATGCATCGACTACCTCGCCGCCGAGTCCGGGCGCACTACTGGTGGCGCGTCATGAGGCCGCTGGTCGCCCGCGTGGTGCCGTTCACTCCCCGCCAGCCGCACAGCGGAAAGCGGGAACCCGACCTGATCGAGCTGGCCGCCCTCCTGGCCGAAGAGATCGCCGATGAGGTGCGGCAGGAGAACGCGAGCCGTAAGCCCCAGACCTGACCTAAGGGGGTCCCCCATGTACCGCTGGAACGGCAAGCACGGCAAGGGCTACATGCAGACCGTCCGCGCCGAGAAGCGCCGCCAGGCGGAGGAGCGGAACGCCCGCACCCCGAAGGAGCGGACCCGCGCCTACCGCGAGGGTGCCGCACCGCGCGCCAAGTAGCCCCAGGAATGCCGCGAGGCCAGCCGTCCAGGGCTGACCTCGCGATGAACCACCCGCTCAAGACGACGACTGATCAGACAGGAGCAGGCAGTCATGGACACGATAACCGCTGAAGCGGAGATGAACTCTCTGGAACTCGGGGAGCGCGCAGCGGGAGCAGTGAGGACACCGCTCAAACCGGCTGAGATCATCGCCGACGCCATCACCATCATGCAGGCGCGTGGCCGGTCGTTCGGAGACTACGACTCCCAGCACGGCGAGGTGTGCGCCCTGGGCTCCATGGCGGTGGCTATAGGCAAGGGCGCCGACCACTGGGAGCTGCTTCAAGGGCGGCTTCCGCACTGGCTGGAGCCAGGCGACGAAGAGCTTCTACAGGCCGGGCGTGCTCTGGCGAGCGTGATTCGGGGTGGCGCCGCTTCGGGCCATCTGGACGCTGAGGACCTGATCGCGGTGATCGGCGACTGGCACGACGGTCCGTTGAGCGAGGACGCCAAGTCATACGTCAGCCCGCCCGCGAACTCGCATGTGTTTGCCCTGATGGCGGAGGCTGCCCGTCTCGCTGAGAAGGCGGGAGCGGCACATGCGTAGGCGCCGCGAGCAAGAGATGGCCGAGCGGTTCGCCAATGAGACCGCCAAGCACAAAATGACCGTCCTGCACGATGACGGCCCGTACCGCCACCTGCGCTTCCAGAAGCCAGGGACCAGCTTCTACTGGTTCGACATCGTCACCTGGCCGGGCAGCCTCGCCATCCGTGGCGACGTGGACGGCTACATGTTCGCGCGGATCACGGACATGTTCGAGTTCTTCCGCAGCGACAAGGGCCGGATCAACCCGCACTACTGGTCGGAGAAGACCGAGGGCGGCAGACGGGCCTGCATGTCGTACTCGGAGAAGTTCGCGAAGGCCCAGGTCCTTCGGGACATCAGCGACTTGGAGGAGCGTCCTCCCGGCCTGTTCCTGGCCGTTCAGCGGGACATCTTCGACGGCATCCACTTCGAGGACGAGGCGCGCGAGGCCATCCAGCAGTTCGAACACGAGGGTGTCACCTTCGAGGACGCGTGGGAGTGGGACCTCCACGACTACGACTGGTCGTTCCTCTGGTGCTGCCACGCGATCGTGTGGGGGATCCAGCAGTACGACGCCGCGAAGGCCGCTCCGAAGGCTGAGGCGGCGTCATGACGGCCTACACCCTGACTCGGCCGAACGGCACCTACTCGGTGGTCGAACAGCGGAAACGCTGCGGGGGAGCGGTCGACCTGGTCGTCGCCTACCGCCGCAAGGGCCACCGGCACACCACGTTCGCCGCCTACCGGTACGAGCCGGACGGCTCCTTCAAAGCGCTCCACGGGGCGTGGCCGAGCGCGGAGAAGGCCGCCCATGAGGTCGAGCACATGCGCCACTACTCGCCGGTCGTCACGGAGTGGCTGATCGCCTTCCTGACGGGGGCGGTCAGCGGCAACGGGCCGGCGGCGGAGGACTCGAAGCCGACCGTGGGCCACTGGACCCGGGCCCACGAACCTGACTCGTTCGCCGATCGAGGCGACTACGACGACACCCCCAACGACGAGGGAGACGAGCACTGATGGGCGGTATCAGCCCTGAGTACAACGAGGTCGCGGCCAGGATCGTCGAGGCCCGTAAGAAGCATCCCGAGGGCATCCTGCGCCCGCTCGACCCGGCGCAGCCGTACAAGATCGAGGTCATCGGCGAAAAGACGTTCATCGTCTACGTAGCCGCGTTCTACCGCACACCGGACGACTCCATGCCTGGCATCGGAACCGCATGGGAGCCGTTTCCTGGTGCCACGAACTTCACCCGCAACTCAGAGCTGATGAACGCCGAAACGTCGGCATGGGGTAGGGCTCTGGTGGCGGCGTTCGCCGCGGACGCCAAGAAGGGCATCGCCACGTCGCTGGAGAAGCGCAACCGCGAAGCCGAACGGCAGCAGCAGCAACCGCGCGAACAGAAGTGGCAGGACCCGGGCGAGCAACTCGTCACCAAGGCTCTGCTGTCCCGCCTGGCGGCACAGTTCGCCACACTCGGCGTCGCCGGCCGGGACGAAGGGCTGATGACGATCGGCGCGCTGACCGGCGTGACCGTGTCGTCCACGAAGGAGCTGACGAACGCTCAGGCGCAGCAGCTCATCGAGAAGCTCGACCCGCTGACGAAGTCTGAGGATCCCGCCGCCGCCCTCGCTGAGGCGCTCAAGCAGGCGATGGCCGGCGAGGAGAACCATGACAACGCCGCCTAACCTGCCGCTGCGTGTCGCTGCCCTAGACGAGTTGTCGAAACGCGTGAACAAGGCACTGGCGAACGCCCGCCGGGAGGCTGAACCAGGATTCGCCGCCATGCGCGTCGCCGGTGTCAAACAACTTGAGGTGGCGCTCCCGAACGGTGATGTCGTCGGGACCATCTCCATCAAGGCCGGGCAGGACACCGTCACCGACGATGAGGACGCACTGCTCGCTTGGGTGGAGGCGAACAAGCCGGAGGAGATCGAACACGCCGTCTCCCCATCCGCGTTTACCCGGCCCGACGTCATCGCCTACGTCCGCAAACTGCACCCCGACCTGGTCGGAAAGAAGATCCGTCCCGCGTACAAGGCGAAACTGCTCGCCTTGCTCGACGAGGACGGCCAGCTCGCCAACGAGACGACGGGCGAACTTGTTCAGGTCCGCAAGGTGACCAAGGGTCAGCCGTCCGGCGCGTTCATGCTCACCTTCGAGTCGGCGAAGAAGGGCAAGCCAGGGGGTCGCGATCAGATCGGGAATGCCTGGCAGTCCGGCGAGATGTCCATCACCGACCTGGTCCAGCCTGCCCTTGAGGCGGGTGAGCAGTTGTGAGCGTGCGCACGAGGGAGCCGACCTGCTGCCACAAGGCCACCTTCCCCAGCGAGGAGGCGGCACGCCTCCACTGGGACCGCATGGTTCAGCGGGCCGCCCGGCATGAACACCAGATGCCCACCGACGTGGAGATGTGCTACCTCGGCTGGCACCTGGTGTTCCCGCGACCCGCGCGGGAGGTGAAGCCGCGCAAGCCGATGAAGCGGAGCAAGTCGAAGAAGCAGGGCAGGGCAGAGCTGGTTCCTGAGGGCGCGAAGGCCGTAATTCGTGAGCGCAGCGGCGGCCTGTGTGAGGTCGGCCTGGTGTGCGGCGGCGCGGCGCTGGGTGTGGATCCGGCGCATCGGGAGGGCAAAGGGGCGGGCGGCACGGAAAAGTGGTGGTCGAACCTGGCCAGCAATCTCCTCTGGGCGTGTAGGGCGGATCACGACTTCATCGACCAGAAGCAGCCCGCCAGGGCGGAGCGGCTCGGCCTGAAGGTCCGCGCTGGCGTCGCCCGGCCGTGGGAGATCCCGGTCCTGCACAAGCGGCTGCGCTGGGTGCTGCTCGACCACGCCGGCGGACACCGGCCCGCGCCGGTGGCATCGCACCTGGATGGCAAGCGGCCTATCCCGGTCATCGCCTGCACTGTGTGGGAGCTGATCCAGCAGGACGGATCCTTCATCGAGGCGATGGAGCGCTACAAGCACCTCCAGTGTCCCGGCTGGTCTGCCCCGATCGAGGGCCCGTTCACGTGCGGGTGTGGCTCCACGCCCTTCTACGTGGAGGAGGTGGCGTGATGGCCGCCCTCGTCGAGTTCATCTACGACTGCACCACCTGCGGAGTCGAAGGGCCTCACCGCTACGTCGGCGATGAGGTGGCCTGCCTGGCGTGCGGGACACCTCGCGACTTCGACCCGGAGCTAATCGCGTCGGTGCTCGGCATGGAGTTCTGCAACTGGTGTCGGGAGACGTTGCCGGCCTCACACACGTGCCGCCCTGACGAGCCGTCGTGTGAGTCTCGCGCTCACCTGTACCCGGACCGGTGCGGCATCTGCCCTACGGATCTTGCTCTGCAGAAGCGGGACCTTGCCCGCCGCCGTGCCGAGTTCGAGCACGGCTCCCCGTCTGACCTCGACAGTCCCTGAAAGGGATGATCCCCGTGAAGTGGTTCTTCGCCATCGTCGGCGGTGCTCTGGCCGTCTGGCTGACCGTCGTCTTGATTGGCTGGCTGACCCAGCCCGTCCGGACCGCTACCGGTGTCCGGGAGCGCGTCGGCAACCCGGACAACGTCCTCTACCAGTACGAGCACTTCCACGACCTGTGCGCTGCCGTGGCCGCGACGGACAAGAAGATCGCGGCGAAGGAAGCCGAGATCAAGGCGTACGACAAGCGGCACCCGGACGGTGACAAGTCCGACCAGTTCCAGGCTGCGCCGAAGCGTGACCGCTTGGACACCGAGCTGACCGGGCTTACGCAGTTCCGAGCCGACCAGGTCGCCCAGTACAACGCCGACTCCGCCAAGGCCAACCGCGCCCTGTTCAAGGACCGCAGCCTGCCCGAGCTGCTCGGCGACGACACCCCCGTCTGCAACTAACCCCTCAGGAGATACGCCGTGAGAACCAAGCTCATCGCCACCGCCACAGTCGCTGTCCTTGCCCTCACCGCGTGCACGGGCAACCCGGAGCGGGAAGCCGCCCAGAAGGCCAGCAGCGACCAGCAGAAGAAGTACGAGCAGGCCGTCCCATTCCCGTCCAGCGCCCTCACACACCCCCTCGACCGAGCGAACCTCGCCGAGTACCTGAAGCGCAGCAACGACCCGGATCGGGTCTCCTACGTCTACCTGCTGAGCATGGACGCGAAGGTCATCGCCTACTACTCGATCAAGGGCAAGGTGACGTCCGTCTCCTCGCAACTCCTGCCGCAGGACGACCTTGCCGACTCCACCTGCGCGTCCTGCAGCGAGAAGTACGTCGTGGACTCCGCTGGCGACGACGGCACGTACGGCGGCAACGAAGGGGGCGTCTTCTTCTTCACCACGGACGGGGCGCTCGTCACCTGGACGGGCGACTACATCCAGTCGGACCGGCCGCTGGACGTGAAGACGCCCGTCTCGCTGGTCGCGAGGGTGGACTAGCCGTGATCATGCCTACTCCCAGCAGAGGCCCCGATGGCGAGCCGGACGGCTGCTTCAACGTCTGGTTCGGGGTCGTCGCCGCCGTCGCGGTTGTCGTGATGGCCGTTTTCGTCTGGGCCGTGATCGTGCTCGTCACCCTCTTCACCGCCTAGGAGATCTTCCGCCCTGTGCTCGACCACCGGGGGCGAGCACAGGGCGGCGTACCCCCTCCCATCCCTTCAACGAGGAGATCGCAATGTCGTTGACCCTGGTCGGGACACCCGACGAAGGATCATCCCCGTTCGACGCCATCCGTCGTGAAGACGGTGACGGCGAGTACTGGTTGGGCCGTGAACTCCAGCCGCTTATGGAGTACAGCCGGTGGGCCCGCTTTGAGACGGTGGTTAAGAAGGCGAAGACGTCGCTCGCCCTGGTGCACGGAGCCGCCTCCGCGGAGGCTGCGTTTGTGCAGGTCAACCAGATTGCCCATGCGGGGAACCTAGGTGACCAGGAAAGATGCGACTACCGGCTGACCCGGTTCGCCGCCTACCTGACGGCGATGGCGGGCGACGACACCAAGCCTGCTGTGGCCCGAGCCCGCGTCTACTTCGCGATCCGGACGCGCGAGGCAGAGGCCCGGCAGATGCTCGACACTGCCAGGTCCGCGCCTGAGCTGAAGGAGCCGGCCACGTACCCGCTGGTTGATGTGCGGGTGCTGATGCGGCAGAGGTTCGGCGTCAACGTCGCCGTGGGCGAACTCACTCGCGTGCTGCGGCAGGGGTCTGTGCTTCGCCAGGACGGGCGTCCATCAGCGGACTACAGCCACCTGTTCTGGTTGAAGAAGAACGGCACCTACGAGGTGTTCGAGCACGCGATCGAGCCGATCTACAGGCTCTACGAGGCCACGAAGATCCGGCTGGAGATGCAGGCGCAACGCTCCCTCCCGCTCGACCCTCCCGGCTGGCCTGAGCTTCCGCTCGACGAGAACCCGCCCGCCTGACCTTCCTCTACCTCCTCCCCGCGCGAGGGGGAGCGGAGCACGGCACCAACCGAACCTCTTCAGCAACAGGAGAACCGCAGTGTCCCAGTTCAACCAGCCTCTAAAGCAGCCTCCCGCCTCTCCCGCCCGAACCTACAGCGCGGAGATGGTGACCAAGATGCGCGCCTTCGTTGAGGCCGAGATTCGGGGGATCGAGGAGAAGGCCAAGCGCGACATCGCCGAGCTGAACCAGGCCATGCAAGAGATCGCCTCCCGGGCGGAACTGCCGCCGCCAACGTTCGCCCCGTACCTGCCGGAGGAGCGTAGGCCGCATGCCGACCAGCGGGGGGAGCTTTTCCCCGGGCACGACGACATCTCGAAGGACCCGGACAGCAACATCCGTAACTTCAACACCGCTCACGACGCCCAGGACGCCAGAGAGGGCGTGAGGGAGCTGTGAGTCTGTTCGCCCGCCACACGGGCCGCCGCTGCCGCCGCCGTTGGGCCTCGCACGGCTCGTCCACGGGCTGGTCTGGCCTCGCCCAGATGTTGCCCGCCGAGGACGTGTCCCGCTCTCGCTCTACTCCGTTGGCGCTCTGCCCTGTGAGTGACGACGTGATCCCGTTCGCCGACTACCGGCGCCCCTACTCCCCGAAGGACGCAGCATGAGCACCGAAACCCCCGAGACGAAGAGCCCCTACCAGCTCCGCCGTGAGGCGCTCAGCCGCGCCATCGCGGCGTGGCAGGACGATCCGGCGGATCCGGAGAACGACAGCCCGCTCGCCAACGCCGAGGCCCTTGAGGACGCGCTCATGGATGAGGACCTCATCGTGCTGCCCCGCTCCACTGGACACGGCAAGTGGGTCGTGGAGGTGGACGGAGAGCGCGCCCCGATTCTGCCTGGCTCGGACCGCCCGTCGGGGCTGCTGGACGCGGAGGAGGCGGCCGATCTGTTCCTGACCCTCAGCGCCGCCGACGAGTACGCGCAGAGGCAGCCGACGATCCGCCCGGCCACCGAGATGGAGTTCAAGCTCGCCCTGGCCGACCACCTCTTCGGGGGTGCGGCATGAGCGAGATCACCCCCGCCGAGAACCTGCTGGGGACGGTCCGGCGCAGCCCTGACGGACGCTTCATCGCCGTCCTGTGGCCTTCTGGCCCTTCGCCTGCCCGCTGGATGACCGCCGACCGTTGGGGTTCGTGCGGCTACGAGAGCGAGATCGTCGTCATGGACTGGCCCGTGGTGGGCGCGGTCCCGTTCAGCCCGGCCGCCGGCTTCCCGCTGGAGACCCCTGAGGCCGCTCAGGCTCAGACGGGCGGTGCCGAGTGAGCAGCATCGGCACACTTGCGGACGTATCCAACCTCCCCAGCAAGATCACGCCGTCCGAACTGGAGCGGCGCTTCGGCGACGACTTCGACGCTTTCAGCAAGGTTGTCGTCGCTGAGGCTGCTCAACGGCGCGTGCCGCCAGGCGTTGGCGCGTGGCTCCGTCAGCCGGAGATGTGCAGCGAGTGGGTCGAGTGCCTTTTGCACGTTGAGGGCGTTCACCAAGTCTCTTGGTGGGCACGCAGCGCGAAGCACGGTTCCGATGCGGACATCACGCAGCGGGCGAGAGAGACACTTCTGGCTATTCGTGCCCGCCTCCCAGAGGCTCGCTCGACCAAGAAGTTGCACATGCGGGCGTTCAGCGTGAAGGGAGCCGAAGCCGACGCCCTGGAGCAGCTCAGGAACGCCCATCTCGCCGAGTACAGCGAGGCAGTGGCAAAGCTGCGCACCAAACACAGGCTGCCCGAAGTAGCTCCGCTGGACGCTGACACTGGGCGGCTCCTCGCACTCACTGACGGGGAGTTCCGCACCGTTGTGGTGCGGGATGTGAAAGGCGAGATCACCGTTCCGGGCTTGTCGCACGAGGCTGTCAGTGCTCGATGGCGAGCAGTGTTGATCGCTCTCGGTACGGACACCTTCAAGGCGCTCGATCTTCCCCTGTCTCACCTGAACGGAATTGTCGGGCCGGGGCACTTCGATGTCCAGGATCGATGGCTTCCGCAGGAGCCGGTTTCTCACGCGACCAGGACGGTGTGGGCGGCGCGCCTGACCTTCTTGGTGCACGTCAGGCTACGCCTCACGGAGAGGGCGCGACTCCGTCGCCTGGAGCAGCGCGAACGCAACTGGAAGGTCTTCCGCCCGGCCGACAACATGCTGCGACACCGATATTTCGCGGAGTACGCCAAATACCGCCTTGCGCATGCTGAGACCGCTCAGGCAGAGCGACAGGAGGGCCGGTCGTGACCCTCTACGCCCTACAAGCGGCTCTCCATCAGTTGCCGGAGGACCATCCTGCGGTGCTGCGGGCGGTGGTGTTGGAGCGCCTTCGAGGCTCCCTGACCGTGTCCGCTGTCCGCGAGTGCATCGCCGATCTTGAGGCGCTGTCCGCTGGCCTGGAGGCCGCGACCGTGACGGCTAAGGCGGCCCAGGAGGGTGCCCAGTGACCCGCCACGTCCTCCCCGCCACCCCTTCCGTGCGGGAGTCCGCACCCACCTGGGACGCCCTCCTGGCGTCGGACAAGCCCGCTGAGACCAGTCGAGAGTCCAGCCCTGCCGAGCTGTGGGACGCCATGCTTTCCAACCCGAGAGGCGGTGCGGAGTGAAGTGGTTCTTCCTGCTCTTGCTCGGCGTCGTCGAGGTGCTCGCCTCCGCGTGGACGCTGATGCTCCTGGTCGGTGTCTTGCACCACGAACTGTCGCCCGCGATCCCCGCCATCGGCTACACCGACGCTCTGCCGATCGCGTTCACGCTCGGCGTCTTCCTCGCCATCCGCAAGGGGTTCTCGGCAGCCGGAGAGGAGCTGACGAAGTGACCTCCCTCGACCAGAACACCCCGCTGTCCACCGAGCGCCGAGCCGACATCAAGGCCAAGGTGACACGTGCCTACACCGAGATCGGCGAGGTGTGCGCCGAAGGCCCTCTCAAGCGCTTCAAGATGAGCGTCCCGGCCGACCCAAGCCGCGACACAGACCTCATCATCTCGGACGCGCTGAAGGGTGCTGAGGACCTTCTCGCCGAGGTGGACCGCCTCAACGCCCAACTCGACTGGTACCGCGACTACGTGAACGGCGTGGGCGGCATCTCCCTCCCCGTGTCCGACCTGCCAGACGGGGGTGGGGCGCGTGGCTGACTACTTCGAGGACCTGACCACCCTCATCCAGATCGCCAACGCGGTGACCGGCGGGGCACTGCTGCCCGTCGTGGCGCTGCTGCTGATCGTGCTCGTGCTGTGCGGCATCTCGTGGATGGTCCGCCGCCGCCCCTCCGTGGAGGAGATGGCGGACGCGGCCTACAACCCGACCTTGGACCGCACCGAGCGCGCCATGACCGAGGCCCTGACCGCTGAGGCCGACCGCATGACGGCGGAGTGGCAGCGCAGGCAGGAGCGTGGCGTGTTCGGAGGCGACGATGACTGAGCGTGAGCACGGCTACGCCCGCTACCGGCTGGACGGATGCCGCTGCTACGTCTGCGGCTACGCCAGGGCCGTCTACGAGGAGCGGCGCCAGCGCGCCATCGCCTACGGGACGTGGCAGCCGTTTGTGGACGCCGAACCAGTCCGCCAGCACGCCCGCGACCTGCAACGGTGCGGTCTCGGGTTGCGGCGGATTGCCGACGCCGCCGGCGTGGACCGCAAGCGCCTCCAGGCGATGTTGAACGGCCGCTCCGAGCGGGGCACCGGCCCGCAGGAGAAGATCCGCCCAGCTTTGGCAGCGGCGATCCTGGCCGTCGAGCCGTCATTCGATCTGCTCGGCGCTCAGACGGTCATCGATGCGATGGGCACCCGTCGGCGCCTGCAAGCCCTCGTGAGGCTCGGCTGGTCTCAGGCAAAGCTGGCCGCCCGGCTCGGGTGGACGCCCGGCAACTTCACGACCTTGATGAAGGAGCCGCGCACCACGGTAGCGACCGCCCGCAAGGTTCGCGCCCTGTACGACGAGTTGTGGGATCAGGCGCCACCCGAGGACGACCACCGGGACAGGATCGCCGCCAGCCGGGCGCGGAACAACGCCGCCAAGCAGGGCTGGTTCCCGCCCCAAGCGTGGGATGACGACCTCATCGACGTCCCTGACCCCGAGCTCGAAACCGAGCTATCCCGCCGAGTTGCCGCCATGGACGACGACGAGGTGAAGGCGTGCTGGAACGCCTGTTACTCGAAGGGTGACCGCTCGCCCCTGATCGTGGCCGGGGCGCGTGAGCACAACCACCGCCGCAAGGCGCGAGCACAGGCGGTGGCGTCATGACCCCGAATCAGGCCGCGTGGGTTCGCGAACACGTGTGGACGCCGGACATGCGCGGGCAGTACCGAGAGCTGCCCGACTTCTACCTGACGTGCGCGTGCCAGCACAACGGCCCCTGCATCAACGCCAAGGATCCGGGCAGGCACGGCCGATGCCACGTCGGCCGCCACCCCCTGTACCGGTACGAGACGATGATCAGGACCCGTTACGGTACGGCCGCGTTCCAGGAGTCGTACCGGTACCCGACTGCGAGCGCGACCGGCTGGCGCCGCGAGCGCATCGCGTTCGTCTGGCTCGCTGATCGCCGCTGCGGCTGGCGGTGTATCTGCGACTGCGGCCATCCGCGCGAGGACCTGGCGCACGCGCCTGGGCGCAACCCGATGCGGCCGGTCACGTACGAGCGTGTTCCTCTGTTCGGCCTCGTGGGTGCATCATGACGCCGGCCGAGGCGGTATGGGTGCGCGAGAACGCGTGGACACCTGCGATGCGCCGCCAGCCCTACATGATCCCCGGCACCGGCACAGCCACCTACGATCACGCCCTGGCCGTCGGCCTGTGTGACTGCATGGTGGGTGTCTGCTCGCATTGCCGTGATGGGCGGCACGAGTTCTGCCACACCCGGACGATCAAGCCGCACCCTGAGTGGTGGATCAAGAATCGCCCACTCGACTACATTCCGCCCACAGCCGTGTGGCACGCCGACCGCGCCTGCCGCTCCCTGTGCCAGTGCTGCCCCGAGGGTCCGCCTCGCCGCCTGAGCTACGAGTCGGTAGCGCTGTTTGAGGAGGTGGCGTGATGCCTTCTCCCGCCCCCTGGTGCTGCCTGATCGCCGCGTTCGAGGGCTACGAGGTCCAACACGAAGCGACCTGCCCGTACGCCGCAGGGCGGCGACCGCAGCCAGCCGCGCTGTTCGACCTGTCCGCCCCTGAGACCACGGAAGGAGGGCCGACGCCGTGACCAGCTCCCAGACGGTCAGGTGCTCATGCTGTTCGCGCTTCGGGCTTCACGGCGGGTTCGGCTGGTGCTCGGCCTGCTACCAGCGGTGGAAGAGAGCCGGACGCCCCGCCAGTGGGCCGCCCCAGGCGTTGACCAGGGATGAGTGTGCCGCGCAGGCACGTGCCGCTTACCAGACTGTGGTGGCCGGCCGCCGAGAGGACTACCAGGACCTTCTGTCGTGGGGCGAGTCACGTGAGCAGGCCGCCGCACGGCTGGGCGTCTGCGAGGAGACCACACGGCGGTATGACCGAGCCCTGCGAGAGCAGGTGTCGCATGCCTAACCGTCCCGGCCGCCCGCGCGGCGGCCCCGGCCTGGCTCGGCGGGCCGCCGAATACAAGGTGCTCCGCGACCGGCGGTTCACGTACGACCAGGCGGCCGAAGTGATGAACGTGTCCCGGGACGCGATCCGCTGGTACGCCAAGCACCTGCGCGAGGCCGGAGACCTCCCTCCAGCGCGTGAGCCCAAGCCCGGCCAGCCGCCACGCGAGGCGAGGCGCGACATGGCCAGGGAGGCGATCGACGCGCACCTGCGCCGTTGGCCGCGAGCGTGGTTCTCCGCATGGGACCTGCACCGCGCGCTCGGTCTCAGCGACCCGATCGTGCGCCGCGTCCTCAAGCAGCTCGTTGCCGAAAGCCTCGTCGAGGTCGTCGATGGCATGCGCTACCCGACGGACCACCGCGTGCCAGTACGTCGGTACCGCCTCGCTGCTGCACTTCCCGCTCAGAAGTCTCCCGAGGAGGCACCCCATGCCTGACTGCCTGATCGACCGCGAGGTGTGCAGGGACGCTCCTTCCCGCTGCTGGGCGCCCTCCTGCCTCACCCCGCCCCGGACGGTCCCGGACGCTGCCGGACACGACCGGACGTCTACGAACGCCGGACCTGCACCGAGAGGAGCAGAGCAGTGAGTGACTGGACGGACGAGGCTGCCTGCCGCGATGCGGACCCGCGCCTGTTCTTCCCGGCAGATGGGGAACGGGAGGGGCAGCGCAAGTGGCGGGAGCGTAAGGCGAAGCAGGTCTGCGCCCCCTGCCAGGTTCAGGCAGACTGCCTGGAGTACGCGCTCGCCAGGGAAGACCGCAACGGCATCTGGGGCGGCCTCAACCCCAGCCAGCGGGCGCGCGAGTTGTCGAGGCGCGAGGCTCTGCCTCCGCCCTCGAAGCCGCCCGTGGTGGTGGAGAAGATGTGCGGCTGCTGCGGCGTCATACAGCCCGCCGCGGCGTTCGGCAAGGACCGTCTGCAGAAGGACGGGCTGAACAAGCACTGCCGCGGCTGCACGAACGAAGCCGCTCGCCGCCGTCGGCGCGAGGCGAAGCAGGCGGTGGCGTGATGGCCGAGCACCCTCACGGAACCCTCAACCGGTACAAGCTCGGCAAGTGCCGCTGCCGGGCATGCAAGGACGCCAAGAACGCCTACTCGCGGCACCGCACCCGGATGATCGCCTACGGCCGGTGGGAGTCCTACGTGGACGCCGAACCGGTCCGGGAGCACGTGAAGACGCTCCTGGCGTCCGGGTTGACGCTCGGCCGAGTCTCGGTGCTGTCCGGGGTGACCCTATACACGCTGCGCATGCTCATGATGGGCAACTCCCGAAACGGGGGGAAGCCGTCATCGCGGGTGATGGTCAAGACGTCGAAAGCGATCCTGGCCGTCCGCCCCGACCTGGACGAGTTGTCCGACACGGCGCTCGTGGACGCCGCCGGGACTCGCCGTCGCGTCCAGGCCCTTGCAGCGCTCGGGTTCACGCTGACAATGCAGGCCGAAGCGGTCGGCAGGATCCCGACGAACCACCGGACGGTCCTGAGTCAGCCGTATGTGTCGGCCAAGGTCGCCCGCGCGGTCCGCGACCTGTACGACCGGTGGTCGATGACCACGCCGCCGAATACGTGGATGTCGGAGCGGACCCGGCGTTACGCAGCCAAGCGTGGCTGGCTTCCGCCGCTTGCGTGGGACGACGACCTGATCGACCTCACGGATGAGGCTCTGGCAGAGGCGCTGCGCCGACAAGCGCAGCAGATGTCACGTGAAGAGCTTGCTGCCGCGCACAACTCCCGACACCGGCACGGCGACAACACTCCCCTCACCTTGGAGGCGGTGCGGGAGTACAAGCGGCGCCGGCGAGCCCAGCAGGACCTGGGGGAGGCGTCGTGACGGAGACGAAGAACCGCAAGTGCGGGAAGAAGGTCCGCCACCCCTCCCGGGAAGCGGCGAACAGCCACATGCAGGCGATGGTCCGTGCCGGCGCCGCCGCCGAGTGGCTGAACGTGTATCGGTGCGAGTGCGGCTCCTACCACGTTGGTCACCGGCCAGGGCGGAGGAAGCCGTGAACGGCGGGGGAGTCGTCGTAAGGGCGTCTCGCCGAACCTCAGGAGTCGGAGGAGCGTGCCGGCTTCAGTCCGTCCGCGATGTCGGCGGCCTCCTGGAGGCGGCGAACGTACTCGCGGTCCCAGCCGGTGTGCCGGGCGATGGTGACTTGCTTGATGCCGTCCGCCCGCATCTTGCGGATGGTCCTACCGAGGTTGAGGCGCGCGCTTTGGACGATCTCGGCAGCCTGCTTCTCGGCCCGCTCAATCTCTTCGAGGGCGTTGTCGAGGGGGGCCATGGGATCAGTCACCTTCCGATTGTGACATGCGAGATGGCAACCTCATTGTACGGCAAACTTCCAAGTTGGCAAACAAATTTTTCGGCCAACTATCGAGTTGGCTATGCTGGATCGGGAAGACAGGTCCCGCTCTGGACCTGACCAAGAACTACTCACCACCTGGAGCACGTACGTGGCACGAGACGAGGCGCGCATCTTCGCGGCGGTGTGGAAGGACGAGCACTTCCTTGCGCTGCCGCCCACCGCGCAGCGCCTCTACTTCTTCCTGCTCTCCCAGTCAGACCTGTCGTACTGCGGTCTTCTGGCGCTCAGGGAGCGCAAATGGGCGCGGACTGCGGCCGGCCTGACGGACGCCGACATCATGGCGGACCTGAAGGTTCTGTCGACGGCCGAACCCAAGCCATTCGTGGTCGTCGACGAGGAGACGGAGGAAGTTTTCGTCCGATCCCTGATCCGCAGGGACGGGATCTGGAAGCAGCCCAACCTGCTAAAGGCGGCACGTGAGGCGGCCAGGCTCATCGAGTCACCGGCAATCCGATCTGCCCTGGTGGAGGAGCTGAAGCGGATCCCGATCGAGACAACTGACTCGTGGTGGGCGCGAAGGGTTTTGCGGGACTTCCTCGAAGACTTCGGGGAAGAGCCCTGGTTCCCTTGCGAAGACCCTACGGACAAGGGTCAGGGAAAGGGTTCCCGGAAGGGTTCGGGGAAGGGGCCCGCTGACCCTTCCCAGGGGAAAGGGGTAAGGGGTAAGGGGAAGAACTCTCCCTCCGTAACCCCTACAGGTTCAAGCTCTTCCTCTTCGGGCAAGCCCGACGAGGCGCACGGCGAAGAGGACCAAGGCGGCGAGGACGAGTCGACCCGCGAAGACGTCGAGCGGATTTGTGTCCACCTCGCCGACCGCGTTGAGGCCAACGGCTCCAAGCGCCCCAGCATCAACAAGGGCTGGCGCGACGCAGCCCGGCTGCTCATAGACCAGGACGGCCGCACTGAGCGGCAAGTCCACAACATGATCGATTGGTGCCAGGCGGACGAGTGGTGGCGTTCGCGCGTCATGGCCATGCCCAAACTGCGCAAGGTCTACGACTCCATGCGCCTGCAAGCTCTTGACCAGCACGAAAAGAAGAAACCTAGCGCTGGCTCCAGTTTCGCGCCGGAAACGGGCGCCCGAGCCCACACGCCTTCCGCCGAAGAACTCGAACAAACGGAGATCGACATATGAGTGACGGAGAGCCGTACGACTATGACGCTGCCCGCCGGGCCGCGAGCGAACTGTGGCTGCGTGAGCAGATCCAGGAGCGGCTTGAGCGCTTCTATGCCCAGCGCCCGCCCGTGTTCGACAAGCCAGGCGAACTGCACGGGGACATCGCCGACTGGGCGAAGCGGTTTCTCGCAGGCGAGAGCGCCGGCCTGATCCTGGTCGGGAACGTGGGCGTCGGCAAGTCCTGGTCCCTGTGGAAGCTCAAGGAGACGTTGATCAAGGCCGGGTGGCTGCGACCTGTTGAGATCCGGGCCGCACACGAGCTGAAGAGGATCACGGCGCCGCCTGTGGACGAGAACGAACTCGAGTTGCTGAACCAGGCCAGCCTGATGGCGCTCGACGACATCGGCTCGATCCGCGTCTCGGACTGGGACGCCGACAACCTGATGGCGCTGGTCGACGACAGGTGGAAGCACCAGCGGCCCACCGTCATCACCTCGAACAACCCGAAGCTGCGGGACCTGCTAGGCGAGCGGGTCGCCTCCCGTCTCGCAGACGGGGCGACGGTGATCAAGATGACCGGCACGGACCTGCGGAGGGCGCCGTGACCATCAGCGAAGACTTCAAGCTCGAGGGCTGGGAACCGAACGCGGGTGTCGTCGCCTCCGAGATGGCTGTCGTCGGTGCCGCCATTCAGTCCCGGCAGGCGTTCGACGAGGCGATTGAGCTGGTCGCCGCGGACGATTTCTTCAGCATCGCCGGCATCGTGTTCGCCGCGGCTTGCAAGGCCGTAGCGAATGAGCGTCCTTTGGACCCGGCCGCCATCTTGAACGAGCTCGGCACGTCGAGCGATCTCGAGCGGGTTGGCGGCGGCGCGTACCTCGCGACGCTGATGGAGCATGCCGCTCCCGTCCCGTCGGTGGCCTGGCATGCGCGCAAAGTTGCCAACGACGGCCGGCGGCGGCGCATCCATCTGGCGCTCTCCAAGGCTCGCAGCGTCACTGAGAGCCAGGCGTGGGATCCCGAGGCGGACATAGACCTGATCCGCAAGCTGATCGATGAGGCCGCTGTCGAGCGGAACGCCTATCAGGAAGTCGACCTGGTCGATGCGGTCAACGAGTTGCTTGATGAACTGGAGAACCCGCCGCCCATTGTCGGCGTGACGCCTCCGTATCTGGACTTGGAGCGGGAGTTGATTCCGGCGTTCAAGCCGGGTCAGCTCGTGGTGGTGGCGGCACGTCCTTCGGTGGGCAAGACGCTCGTGGCCGCGGACATCGCCCGGACGGCGGCGCTGCGGGATGGTCGGCGGACGGTGCTGTTCACGCTGGAGATGTCGAAGAAAGAGATCCTCGCCCGCATGTTCGCGGCGGAAGCGACGGTCCTCTACAGCAAGATCGTGGACCGGAAGGTGACCTCTGAGGACCTGGAGAAGATCAGCAAGGCGTCGTGGCGGGTCACTTCATCGCCGCTGATCATCGAGGACTCACCGCACTGCACCGTCGAACACATCCGGTCCAGGCTCCGCACCCTGCTGCGGAGCGGACCCATCGACATGCTCATCATCGACTACCTGCAACTCCTCGACCCCTCACCGAAGATCGAGATTCGCGAGCAGCAGGTCGCCGCTCAGAGCCGCGCCCTCAAGCAGATGGCGCGCGAATTCGGCATGCCGGTCGTCGTCCTGGCCCAACTCCACCGCGGAGCAGCCCAAAAGAACGACTCCCCGCCCCGGATGAGCGAGATCCGCGAAAGCGGCGCCGTCGAGCAGGACGCCGACATCGTCATCCTCCTGCACCGACCCGACTTCTACGAACCCGAATCCCCGCGAGCAGGCGAAGTCGACCTCATCGTCGACAAGAACCGTGGCGGCCGGCGCGGGATCGTCACCCTCGCCCACCAGCTCCACTACAGCCGCTTCGCAGATCTGGCCCGACCCTCCCGCTACTGACCGCCCCTCAAACCCTCGAGAGGAACCGGCATGAACAACGACGAGTGGGCAACGACTCCGTTCCCGCAGTACACGGCCACGCAGGAAGCCGAGATCCTCCGCCACTCCCCGGTGGCGGATGTCGTCGGGGAACACACCCCCATCGCCCAGCAGCAGGACGGCACCCACGCTGGCGCCTGCCCCTTCTGCCCCTCGGGCACGCTCCAGGTCATGCCAGGGTCCGGCCGCTGGAACTGCTTCGAATGCCTCGAGACAGGCGACGTGATGATTTTCGTCAACAAGCACCTCGGACTGTGGCGTGCCGATGCGTTCAAGTTCCTCGCCGACCGCGCCGGTCTCGACTTCGCGGGGGAGGCTGACGAATGAGCGCCACCGCCGACCTGTTCAAGCGCCGCGAGGACCACTTTCGTGTGGTCGTCGTCCCGAACCGGTGGGGCGGGTACGACGTCGCCCTCGTCATCGACGGCGGCTACGCCAACCCTGCGGATGCCCGCCACAACGCTGACGACTTCAAACGGCAGATCGAGGCCGCGCTCGCCGCTGACGGCATGCCGTACGGGGTCCCGCTCAACCCGGAGACCGGCCGTCCCCAGCTTGTGGACGCAGCGGTGGAGGAGATCGCGTGACCCGGCTCCCCGTTCCTCCTCTCCCCGTTCCGGGGGAGGAGCCGATACCGGACCTCTCCCGGCCCGATCTTGAGGAGCAGCCGTGACAGGACGAGCGATCGTGTTACGCGGAGACGCCCGGGCGCTGCCGCTGCCTGACGAGAGCGTGGATCTGATCGTGACGTCGCCGCCGTATTGGAAGCTTCGCGACTACCGCGACGGGGACGAGAGCCTCGCCGGTCAGATCGGCAATGAGGCCACGCCGTGGGGTTACCTCGGGTCTCTGTGGGAGTGCACCGCCGAATGGGTTCGGGTGTTGAAGCCGGGCGGGTCGCTGTTCGTCAACCTGGGCGACAAATACGCGAACCGGACCCGTGGGGCGTGGCGGGGCTCGTCGGACGGGCTGACGTGGCGGGGCGACTCCCCGCGGTACGTCAGGCCGAAGGACCTGCCGGAGAAGTCCCTGATCGGGCTGCCATGGCGGTACGCGGTCGGCTGCATCGACCAACTCGGCCTGATCCTGCGACGTGACCTGATCTGGGAGAAGCCGACGCCGCTGCCCGAAAGCGTGACGGACCGGTGCACGTCCAGCCACGAGTACTGGTTCCACTTCACCCGGCAGCAGCGGTACTTCTCGTCGATCGACGAGATCCGGGAGCAGCACGCTGCGCCGCGGCGAGCCGCAGGAGTGACGGCTTTCGGGGCGCGCAACGCGAACATCATCCGTACCGGTACGGGCGACTACGAGGGCCCGAACCTGCTGGGGAAGGTCCCGGGAAGCGTGTGGACCGTCGCCGCGCAGCCGTTGCACGCGCCGGCGCATCTGGCGATCGAGCATCACGCGGCGTTCCCGATGGAGTGGCCTCGCCGCCTGATCCAAGGCTGGTGTCCGCCTGACGGGGTGGTGCTCGACCCGTTCGGCGGGACAGGGACCACCGCGCTCGCGGCCGCAACGCTGGGGCGAACCGGCCTGTCCCTTGACCGCTCCGCGGGCTACAGCCGGCTGGCCGCCTGGCGCACCACCGACCCGGGAGAGCGAGCCCGTGCGCTGGGCTTGCCCAAACCGCCTCCCGAGAACCCCGACCAGGAGCGCTTGTTTGAGGAGATCGCGTGACCGAACAGATCACCGACGTGGACGACTTCGAGGTGGTCGCCGAACAGGACACCCTCGTCATCGCCTGCCCCGACCTGCCGTGCGAGGTGCGGCAGACGGTGGCGGACGGCTGGCACTCGACGGTCGGCGAAATTATCCGCGCAGCCCGAGAACACCAGCACCGATACCTAACCAGAACCGAGATCAGCGAGGAGAACCGCAATGACTGAAACCACGACGACCGCGACCGTCATCGACCTCGACAAGCCGTACCTGGGCTGGTTCGACCAGTACCAGGAGGGCTGGCAGACCGTCGTCGTCTACCTGAAGGACGGGCACCGGAAGGCGTACCGGCTCGGAGACGCGCTTAGGTTCGAGCGGGCCACGGAGATGTGCCAGGTGCTGTCCGAGGTGACCGGACTGCCGGTCGCCGGTGAGCTGAGCAAGCGGGAGTTCGCACTGCCCGCCTCGGCGAACGCCTGCGACCCGGAGCGGGGCGACCATGCCTGACACCACCGAGAAGACCGTCGCCGACGAGCTACGCGAAGCTGCCCGCCACATTCGCGAGAACGCCCGAGGAGCCGCTGCTGGTCCGTGGAAGGCCGCCCCCGTCTGGTCGCCCGACTCCGCCTCGACTAGCGCCGTTTACTCCCACGCCTACCCGACCGGAACCGTGGAGTCCGAGGTGGTCGCCTCTGGTCAGAAGCGTTACCGCAAGGGTGGGCTGCGGAATCCGTGCAACGCGCAGTGGATCGCCCTGATGAACCCCGACCTGGCGGAGCCTCTCGCCTCCTGGCTGGAGCACGAGGCGCACATGTGGGAGAAGCGCGGCAACAGCGCGGATGGTCACACGTTCCACGCGCTGGCTGTGGCTCGGGTCTTGAACGGAACCGCCTCATGAGCCGCCTGGACGACTGGGCCGCCCGCTTGACCGGGTTCGGCATCTACGCCGACACCCCTGCCACAACGCCCGCCCCCGCCGCGGTCGTGGTGGAGGTCGGCCACCAGACTCCAGGTCCGATGCACACCACGTACGCCGACACCGCCGCTGCGGTGGAGGCCGAAGAGGGCGCGGTCGTGGACCGTCTGGCCGACCTCACCGAAGGGCTGTCTCCGTTGGAGGCATGCCAGCGCTTGTTCACCCCGACCGTCGAGGAGGCGCCGTATGTGGCGTAGGAGCAGCTTCTGCAACGGTGCCGCCACATGCGTCGAGGTGGCCTCACTCCCTGACGGCTGGGTGGCGGTTCGGGATGCGAAAGAGCAGGACGGGCCGGTGCTCATCTTCAGCGAAGCCGAATGGCTGGCCTTCACTGCGGGGGTTCGGGCTGGAGAGTTCGATCCGGCGGCCCTCATCGCGGAGGCGGGGGACGGCTCGCACGGGGATGGCACCAAGCGGGCCTCAAGGGCGCCCCTCGCGGACGTAAAGGTCGTCTCGGTCTCCGAGTAGCGGGCGGGCTCCGAGAGGCGCTGAGAGTCGATCCTGAGGGCTCTCAGCACTCCGAGACCAGAACTGGTGATCGTTTGTCTACAGGGATCGGCTACATGCCGATCCCTGATCGAGGAAGGAATCGAACGAACCATGAGCTACTTCACCGCCAACCTCACCCCGACCGAAGAGCGCCTCCGTGCCGCCAACCCCGTGCGGGTGCTGGTGCGGGAGTTCAACGGCGACCGCCCGGAGATTGTCTGCCTGTGCGGCTCCACCCGGTTCCGCGACGACTTCACCCGCGTCAACCGGGAACTCACCCTCACCGGCGCGATCGTCGTAGCGCCTGGAGTGTTCGCCCACTCAGGGGACGCGCTCACCGATGACGACAAGGTCCGTCTGGACGAACTGCACTGGCGGAAGATCGACCTGTCGGACCGCGTGGTCATCGTGAGTGACAAGAGTGGCTACTACGGCGAGTCCACGCGGGGCGAGATCGCTTACGCGCGGTCACTCGGAAAGCCGGTCAAATTTCTGGTTCCTGCGAGCGAGGAGATCTGAAATGCCCATGCCGCCGTTCTTCACTCCGGAGCAGGCCGCCGAGGTCGTGGCCGAGTATCGGGCTGGAAGCTCGTCCACGAAGCTCGCACAGAAGTGGGGCTGCCACCCGCAGACGGTTCTGAACGTTCTGGCTCGACATGGTGTAGACGCCCGAAGCGAGTCACAGCGAAACAGCGCAAAGTTTCGCGAGTGGACGCCCGAAGAACTCGCAGACATCAAGCAGATGTGGGAATCAGGAGCCGCGCGTACGGCCATCGCGCGCAAACACGGCTGCGGAATCGAAACGATCAGTCGGGTGCTCTCAGTGCAGCTCGGGTTCGACGGGACTGTCAGTCGGTTCAGAAGCCGAGAGACGCATCCGAGCTGGCGTGGAGGTCGCAGCGTCACAAGCAGTGGATACATCACGATCCGCGTCTCAAGGGATCACAGGTTCGCCGAAATGGCCGGCGACGATAGTGCTATACCAGAGCACCGTTTGGTCATGGCCGAACAATTAGGGCGTTCGCTAGCCCAGTGGGAGACGGTTCACCACATCAATGGAGTGAAGACCGACAACCGCCCCGAAAACCTGCAACTGCGTTCGGGTCGACACGGGAAGGGTGTTGTGCTTCAGTGTCGCGGCTGCGGGTCGCATGACATCGAGGCGGTGCCGCTGGCTGACGATAGGGACCACGACGGGGCGAACGTCGGCGGCTACATCGGCGAAAGCACCCGCCGCGAGATCGAGTACGCCACCAAGCAGGGCAAGCCGATCTCCTACCTCGAACCGATCGCTGCCGAGCAGCAGGAGCGACTCGTCTGTAAGTGCCCTGCTGGATGCGGGTGCGACCACAAGTCCGGGGAGGCGTCCGGATGAGCGACGCGGTTCGCTATCACTTCACGCTGGCCGACCTGGACCGGATCGCGCGCATCGCCGTGCGAATGGCGTGGCCGCGCGCCATGGACCACCAGGACCGCTACGAGGCGGCATGGTCGGCGATCGCTGAACGCCTCTACGCCGACGGCGACGTCCCGTCCGAACGCGACCTGAAGACGGTCGGGTGCAACGCCGTCAACCGGCTGGCTCGGGACCGGGGGCGGCACTGGGGCGTGGACCGGCGTAACCCCGACGCCGGTTTCGAGGGGGCGGCTCGTTTCCTGCGGTTCTGGGAGTTGTTCCGCAGGGCCTCCGGCTCGCCTGAGGACGGCGTGGTGGAGCGTCTCGCCTTCCACCAGATCTGGCCCCGCCTGTCCGACACCCACCGCCTGGTGCTGACCGCGATGGCCGTCCACGCGGACAACGTGGCCGCTGCCGAAGCGGTGGGCAAGGCGTACAGCACGTTCAACACCCATCTGAAGAACGCCCGCCGCGAGTTCCTCGCGCTCTGGCATGAGGGCGAGGCACCTTCGCGGATCTGGGGCAAAGCCGACCGGCGCCGGTCGGATCGGCGTACCGCAGCCCAGGTCTTCCACGAGCGGACGTTGCAGCGCAAGCGGCGGGCAGCCAAGCGGGAGGCGGCGGCATGACCACCGAGCAGACCTTGTTCGACCTCGACGACCTGGCTGCGAAACCGGGCGAGGAGTACACGCCGAAGAGCTTGCGCGAGCTGCTGTTCACGGGGCTGATCCTGAGCCTTGAGGACGCCATCGAACGCGAGCATCCCGCCTTCGACGAGCGGGAGTACATGTTCAACCCGGACGGCTCCTCGCGCCGCGGCACCCCGTATTGGCAGGCGCATCACCGCATGTCGGGCATGCAGTCAGTCCTGTACATGGTGCGCAACAAACTCGCCACCCACGAGGAATACCTGATCGCCGACCGCGAGCGGATCAACGCCTCGTGGAGTGAGCGGGAGATCGAGTGCGCCCGCCACCAGGATGTGTGCCCCCGCTGTACCGAGGGTAGCCAGCAGGCGTGGAGTAACCAGCGCGAGGTCGAACGGGCCGAGCGCGTCGCCATCTCGCTCCGAGGCGGCATCGGCGAAGTCAAGTACGCCATCGCCGTAGCGGCCGAGGCGCAGCAAGAACTGTCCGGGGCCCAGATCAGCAAGGCGCTGGACAAGGTCATCAAGGCGGCCATGCGTAAGGCCACTGACCAGCCCGGGGAGGCATCCCGGTGAGCAGTGTCTACCGCGTTCTCTGCCTCACCCATGACCCCGCCATCACGACCGGGGCCGAGTACGACCGCCCCGAAACCGCCGCCGCCGCGATCGCCGCGGGCCTCGATGGTCACCCGGACTGTGACCTGCTGATCGGCCGCTACTCGTACCCGCTGATCGAGGTCGGCTGCCCGCCCACCACCGGCCCCGAACGGGCAAGCCGGCACCGCTGTTACCCGCACGCCGTCACGGAGTGGGCCGACGTGGCATGGCTGCGAATCCTCGCCGCTGTCCACCAGTCCGGCACCGACAACATGCGCACGCTGGCCGGCGAGCCCCGGCTCGCCCACTGGTCGTGGGAGCGGCTGCGGCGACTACGAGGCGAGCTGGGCGTCGAAGCGAACGAGCCGGCCGACCAGCCCGGGGAGATGTCCTGGTGAAGGGCTACTCGGAGTCGCCAGCGGGCTGCTGGGCTTCGCGGCCAACGGTCGGCGCGCGCAGCCGCTCAACGCCTTCGGCGCGAGCGATGCGGCGGAATAGCTCGTCGGTGAGCCCGGTGAGGTTCGCGAGGTCGCGAACGGTGGCTCCAGCCTTGAGTTCGCGAGCGGCTAGGTCCTTCACCTCGGGCAGCAGGTTCTTGACCGTCTCGTTGGCGCGCTTGAAGCGGCCGAAGAGGTGGGCTGCGTCGTCGGGTGGGGTGTAGTCGCTCTTGGTCATGGGTTCATGTTCGCACAGGTGTTGGCCATCAGGAAGGCCAAGGAGTTGGCCTAAGAAGAGGATGTATGAGGCCATCGTGTTGGCCTATTGACTGGCCAACACGTTGGCCTATACGTTGGAGTTATCAGCAAGGGACGCCGCCCAGGGAGAACGAGATGACCACCACGATCGCGACCAGCGAGACGATGACCGCCCGCGAGATCGCCAAGGCCATCCGAGTCGGCACCCGCACCCGCAAGTTCGACATGCACGACCGAGACGGCTACTACGTCACCGGCCAGGCCGGCACTCCGCGGTACGCCAAGGTGCTGTGCTCGCTGATGCGCTCAGACGTCAGCGACGTCACGTTCCGGATCCGCCTGGTGGCCACCGCCTTGCACAAGAGCATCAGCACCGGACGGATGCACCCGGTCTCGTCCACCCGCATCCAGGCGTACACCCCTTACCAGCTCTGCAAGCTCGTGGCGCGTATCTCCAGCGAATATCCCGAGGACGTTGTCACGATCGCTGGCGTCTGTGACGGCTGGCTGGCGGAGAACCACGCCGATCTGTAGCAGACCTCAGTGCCCTGCGAGGGCCTCACACCCTCCCCGACCGATCTTGAAGACCCTCCCCCAGGAGACCCGCTCATGGCCACCGAGACACGCACCGAGTACGCCGTCCAGTCCACCCAGCTCCGTCACGGCAAGCACAAGGTCGTCGTCGAGACCGCGCCGGGCCACGAGACCGACCGCGCCTGGAACGAGCAGCGCGCCGAGCAGGTGCGGGCGTGGCAGGCCGACGTCGGCATCGCGCCGGACGCCGTCCTGGTCTCCCGCACCGTGGCCGTCAGCGAGTGGTACGCGATCTGACCCGCCACTCTCCCTGACATGCACACCGCCCCCAGACGTAGGAGACCCGATGCTCATGACCGCCAAGAAGCGGCTCGGGCGCGAGCAGCCCAAAACGGCCCGAATGTGGCAGGCGCGAGCAGTCCACCTGCTGAACCAGGCGATCACCCAAATCCGCTCTGGCGAGGACGCTATCCCGACCGTAGGCGCGGCCATGGCAGCCCTGCGGATCGAGATCGGCGAGCTGCCCGCCGAGGAGTTGGACTTCCTCTTCCCGGACCCGCGCTGGAACCCCTGCATCTGCCCGCCCGACCTACTGGCGCGGGGCGGGTTCCTTGGCGGGTGCCGCGTTCACTCCTCCGCGTGATCCCTCTCCCTGACGTTCACACCCGCCCTCGACGTAGGAGACCCGATGAGGACCACGCTCTCGCCCGAACGTCTCGCAGCCCTCGCCGCCGAAGGGAAAGCGGTGGCAGCGAAGAGCCGCTTCGTGGACCCGTGCGCCGCCGCCAAGTCGAAGAAGCTCCTGCGCGAGCGCGGCGAGGAGTGGGCCGCGAGCGTACTCATGCGCGACCTCTCCCGCCGCTCCCTCCTCGGCGTCTGGCCGTGGCTGGAAGACGGCGAGATGGAGACGCTCATCCTCGCTGACAAGGCCGAGTGGGAGCAGATCACCCGAGCGTTCGAGAGCGCCTGACCACCTGACTGGAGAAAGCACGATGAGCACCTACGAGGCGCAGAAGCCCATCCACCGCGTCCGCTGTGACGCGAAGGACGACGGCGTGGAGTGCGGCACCGAGTTCGAGCCACCAGGCGACTGGTACGGCCGTGCTGGCCACCTTGCTCGCCAGGCCGCGGCCGACGCCGGCTGGGACGTCCCGCCGTCGCGCGGGAAGGGTTCCCGCTCCCCGTTCGACTTCTGCCCCAAGCACACGCGCCGCTGACCCTCCCGCTCCCTGGTGTCTCTTCCACCGGGGAGCGACAACCCCCACAACCCTCGACGACCAAGGAGCCACAATGCGCGAGCAGGACCTCCCCACCTTCGAGCAGATGCGCCGGACTGTTCACCGCCTCCTGGGCGACGCGCAGGACGAGCTGCGCTCCGACTGGGGACCGGGCGCCGGCCCCACCGACGAGCAGGCAGACGCAGCCGCAGAGGCACGCCGGCACATCGCGGCGGCGAAGACGGCGCTGGACCGCGCCGCCCGCTGACCTTCCGGAGTCCCTTCCGGGACTCCTCCCCAACCGCAACCCTTCGACGACAAGGACATGACATGGGCTCATCCCCAAGCGCCTTCCTCGCATACGGCTACGACCTCGGGGGCAGCGACGAATGGAAGATCCGCGAGACCGACGAGTACGGCGGCATCGACGCGAGCAACGTCAGCACGCTCGCCTGGTACGACGACGGCGACGAGGCGGACGGCTTCATCGAGCAGGCCGAGCGCCGCCTGCTCGCCGTCATCGCCGGGTTCACCGAGGAGTGGGGCGACAACCAGGACGGCGGCTACTTCGACCGGGAGAAGGCGGCGAAGGCGCGGGTCGGCGTCACGTTCGACACCTACAGCTACGGCGAATACCCGATGCATGTCCTCGCAGCCAAGGTGATCGAAGTCGGTGATGACCAGGCACTTATGGTCAACCCTCAGGAGTTGACCCCGGATCTCGGCGAAGTCCTGAGGTGGAACAACGCGCTCAACGCGGCGCTGGAAGCACTTGGGATCACGCCCGAGCAGGAGAACCCGTCCTGGCTCCTCTGCGCCTACTACAGCTAGTCGCCGTGTGGCCCGGTCCCTACCGGGCCGCCCCACCTACCCCTTGAACGGAGAACCGAGATGCGAGAGCAGGACCTCCCCGCGTTCGAGCAGATGCGCCGCAACGCCCACCGACTCCTGGGCTCCCGGTACCGAACCCACCGACAAACAGGCGGACGCCCTTCACGAGGCGCGCCAACACATCGCCAAGGCGAAGGCTGCGCTGGACCGCGCCGCACGCTGACCGCACACACCCCCGCTTCCCCGCCCCTACCTGAACGGGAGAACCCGACCGATGAGCGACGAGACGCACCAGGGCTGCCGAGTGTGCAGCCGCACAGACGTTGGTCTGAAGGCGGACAGGACGTTGCGCATGCACGTCCACGCCGCACGCAAGGGCAGTTCGTTTCTCGCCCCGACCAGCGCCCGCTGTCACGGCGCGGGCTACCCGCCGAAGGGCGTCCTCGGCAAGTACGCCGCCGCGACGATCGAGGTCTTGCGTCCCGAGTTCCCGGACCTGGAGAAGCCTCACATTGCCCAGGTGATCGGCGAGGCGATCCAGCAGCAGCGAATCACCCCGAGTTCCTCGTTCGAGTGCCTGCTTGACGAGCAAGGCAATTGGCGTCTCAAGCCGGACATGATCGCGGGCGGCGGTGCGTGGGTGAGGTTGGCGTGCTACCGGTTCAACGAACGCGACGAGGACCGTGCTCGTGTCGAGCGGATCAACTTGGCGCTCGGCGAGGTCCGCCGCTGACCCTCCAGCCCTGTCTTCCCGGTACGGCCGGGACAGGGCGCTACCAAGACCCCAACGATCAAGGAAGGTGCTATGCCGAGCAAGCGCGAACGACAGATCTGCAACATCCTGGTCTTCCGAGAGGGCCTAGGTCAGACGTGGGCAGTCCCTGAAGGCATCGGCGTGTGTGCTCTCGTGATCCCCTCGATGCTGGAAGGTAACCCGCTGGCACGCCTGGAGGGCGTCAGCGACAACACGCTGTTGTCGATGAGCTGCGCAGGGCTGATCACCTTGGAGTGGCTGGACGCCCAAGTGCCCGCCTACCGCTGTGCCAAGAACGACAAGGCGTTAGGGGCGTACAAGGTCGGCCTCACCGACGAGGGACGCAGCTACGGGCAGGCGTACGGGAAGCGTCCGAGCCGCAAGGCGGACTCCACCTCCAGGGAGGGCTGACCGATGGCCAAGCCGAAGTGCGGTACCACCTCCACGATCTGCGGCATCGCTGTGGCATGTGATCGCGACCTTGATGAGCGGCAGCATCACGGCGGCCTTCATCGAGACTCCGACAAGGACCTGACCTGGTCGCAAGCCACCTCCGAGGAGGACTGAGTGATGCCCGACAAGCCCGAGGTGATCGGCGTCCACGATGGCGGTGACGGAGAGTGGGGCGTCATTGCCCTTCTGGGCGGCGGCAGAGCGCACCAGACCCACCCGTGCCCATCCTGCCCGTGGCGTCGGGACGCACCCACCGGCGCGTTCCCCGCTGAGGTGTTTCGCCACTCGGCGAGGACCGCCTACGACTTGGCCACCGAGAAGTTCGGCTGCCACATGTCCGGCCGCGACCGGCCCAAGACGTGCGCTGGGTTCCTGCTGCGTGGCGCGTCCGACAACCTGGCCGTCCGAATGAGCGTCGCCGACTACTCCGGCGTGCACACCACCGTCGATCTTTACGACGACTACCGGGACATGGCCGTCGCCAACGGCGTGGACCCTGACGATCCCGCACTGCGCCCATGTCGCGGGGACCGTCCTGTCGAGTACCTGCCCCATGAGGAGGACTGACCGGGATGCCTGTCCTCATGCCTCGCGAGCCTCGCCCTCGCCGCCTCTCCCGCGCTGCTGTGGAGCAGGCCGTGCGAGAGACAAAGACCAGGGCGGCGATCCATATCGTCGGGGACACGCGCAAACTCGACGACGGACGCCACCAGGTAGTGGTGGTCTTCTTCGGCAAGTTCGACGACCCGCGCGCTGAGTCGCCTGCCGCCGCCTCGCTGATCGCGGTGTTGGAGGTGGACGGCTGGATCGTCACCCACGATCCCGGACGGTTCGCCTCCCGTCTTGTCGTGACCGAACCCGAGAAGGGCTGACCGGATGAGCGAGTGCACCTGCTTCGCCCCCGAGGACGCTGAGCCTGAAGACCACGACCTCGACTGCCCCGAACACCCGACAGGCGAAGAGGAGGTCTGAACAGTGACCCTCGACGACTTCACCGAGGACATCCTTCGCCGCTCCCAGTGGGCGCTCGACCACAACGACGGCCACCCGAACCCCGCGTGGTCCACCGGGGAGCAACTCGCCGTGGCGTGGGTTCTCAAAGACAAGGCCCACCTGGAAGCCATGGGTTACACGCCCTCCCAGGCTGCCCAGCGCCTGCTCGACAGCATGGCGGAACCACCCGCCGCGTTCGGCGCATGGATCGAATCCCTTCGCGGCAGGCTCGCTTCCCAGACCGAGGAAGGCAGCACCAATGGCTGAGATCAATATCCCGCAGGGCCCGATCCACTCCCCGCCCTTCGAGGCGATCCGGAAGAAACCGCTAGAGCCCGCCCAGCCCGTCAACGAGACGGCTCTACGCGCGGCCCTCGCCGGCGTCGAACTGGGCGCCCACGATGAGGCGATCCTGGAGTGGCTGTCCAGCTACGAGCCCACCACCGTGGCCACCGTTTGCTCGTGGCTGCACCGGGTTCGGGAGGCGAACCGTGGCTGACACTCAAGAGACGTGGGCGACGATCGCCGAACTGGCGGCGTGGCTGGACCGCAATAACGGGCGCGACGACCACGAGGTGACGCTCCGCATCATGAAGATCGGCGAAGAGCTGGGAGAGTCCATCCAAGCCCGCATCGGTGTGGTCGGTCAGAACCCGCGCAAGGGCACCTCCCACACAGTGGGCGACGTCGCCGACGATCCGCACGCAGTGTTCGAGGCGAAACTCGGCAGGATCAGCGACCGAGTTGCAGTCTTGGAGGGCCGCCGTGGCTGACACCCGAGAGCCCCAGCGCATCCAGAGGAAGCGGCAGCGCGGGTGGACGATGCCTGAGGGTGCGGTGTACGTAGGACGCCCGACTCGCTTCGGCAACCACATCCGCATCGCCGTGCGGAAGTTCGACGACGAGCGGCACCCGATGTGGCACGTCACCGGCAGCCCGCGCTACCTGGACGGCCCGGCGTTCAACCTGTTAGAGACTGCCCGCGCGGAAGCCACACGGCAGTTCGAGGCCGACCTGCTGAGGTGGGGCGACATCGACTATCCGTCCGTGGAAGAGATCCGCCGCGACCTCGCCGGCAAGGATCTCGCCTGCTGGTGCCCACTCCCAGAGCCGGGAGAGACCGACTGGTGCCACGCACGCGTTCTCCTGTCCATCGCCAACGGAGAGGTGGCTGAGCATGCCTGAGACGACGTGGTACGCATGGTGCTTCTCCCACGGAAGGCTCCACTACTTCACCCCGTCCAGAGAGTTCCCGGACGGTGCCTGGTGCACGGCCCTGTGGGTGCGACTCAACGGCGCTGACGAGTTCGAGGCGCTTGAGGACCGGAATGCCCGCTTCGGGGACGCCTGCTTCGAGCACGAGCTGCCGTGGGAGAAGCGCGTGGCCCTGCACGAGGTGAGGCATCCCAATGCCTGAGATCCCCGAGGAAGCCGTACAAGCCGCCGCCGAGGCGATCGGCAGGGAGTACGCGAGCCTCCGCGAGTGGGACCTTGAAGCGTTCGCCCGCGCCGCTCTGGAGGCTGCTGCTCCTGTCCTCGCCGCCCACGCCCGAGCAGACGAACGCCGCAAGACCGCCGAAGAGATCCTCGCGCGCCTCCGCCGCCTCGCCGCTGGCCGCCGCGAGTACGCAAAGAGCGCACCCGACGACATGCGGCACCTGCTGCTGTGTGAGGCCGATGTGCTGGACGCAGCAGTGAAGGTGGCGGACGGGAACGACCTCGCCATGATGGGGCTCATCCCGTCCTGGTGGTGGAGCGACGACAAAGAGGAGGCCGCCCGCCAGATAGGAGAGGCCCGTGACTCCCGCTGACGTGATCGAGGAGGCTCTCCGCCTGTTCGGTGTCGAAGAACCCGGGGACGGAGCCACAGCCGTTCTCGGGCTCCTCGAAGAGCGGGGCATGTTCGTGGTCTCCTCCGAAGAGGTCCTTACCGCCCTGACCGTGAGCCCCCTTTTTGCGTGGGAGTGGGCGGCCGTCGCGGACAGCCGAGACACGCTGCGCCGGCGAGCAGAAGCAGCACTAGCCGAGAGGAACGAGACCACCGATGCCTAACCTGCCTCGCCTCGCTGCCTGGCTCCGCATGTGGGCCGACAGGATCGACGACAACGGGGCGATCAAACGCGCCCATGTGTCGTTCACGTTCGAGACCGGCAAGGGCCAAGTGCTCCACACCGACGGGAAAGGCTGCCCTCTGTACTTCGTGCAGGCCGACTACGAGCGCGCCCACGCTGAGGCCGACTCCAACCGACCTGACCCGCTCAAGGAGGACGTGATGCGGTTCCTCGACGCCGTGGATCGACAAGGAGACCTCCCGCCCGGCTGGTCGCTTGGTGGAGTTGCAGGCCGTGAGGAGGATAGCCGTGGCTGACGATCTCCGCACCGAGTACGGCCTGTACATCGCCAAGGTCGGAACCGACGAGCGCCACCACTACCGCAAGGGCACACACCCCGACGATCTGCCCGGCCTGTTCGACCTCGCCCGCCACATCATGGGGGAGGTCCGAGCGCGGCAAGGGCACATCCACCGCCTGCACGGCAGGTGGTCAACGGGCGTGGAGATCTGGGAGTCGCCGTACGGAGACCAGGACCCGTTCCAGCCGCCGGATCGCCTGCTCGCCTACGCCAGGTGGGAAGACGGCGACCTCACCATGGCCGACCGTGAGGTGGGCCGTGGCTGAAGACCTCCGCCAGCGCTACGCCGAAGCGCTCGCCAACCACATGAAGGATCCTGCGCACAGACACGCCAACGACCCGCTCCACGGGTTCGTCTGGGACTGGGAGTGCTGCGCGGACGCGGTGCTCGCAGTCCGCGAAGCCGTACGAGACGCAGACCTGGAACAGGTCAAGGAGGACGCTCTCGCAGTCGTGGCCGAAGCAGCCGAGGACCGTGACGGGTGGCGGGAACGCGCCGAGAAGGCCGAAGCCCGACTGACCCGCATCGATGGCGAGCACCAGGTCCATTCCTGCTCCGACGGCCACCTGCTGGACCGCACCCCCACCCCGTGCGTCAACGACGGCATGTGCTCGTGCGGGCAGCGAGGGGACCGGTGCCCGACCCGAGCCGTACTCGACGACACCACAGAGGAGACAACGTGACCCTCAAACGCCACCCAGCAACGTGGACCTTCGACCCGAGAGTCGAAGCCGCCTACTTCCACCTCACCCCCGGCAGCGAGAACATCAGACGCGCCCACCGGCTGCCCGTGGAAGCGTTGGTGAACATCGACCTGGACGAGGACGGCAAAGTGATCGGCGTGGAGGTCATCACTGGGTGGTGGCCTGAGCCGCTCACGCCGAAGGAGGAGGCGACCAATGGATAACCTGATCAAGTTCCTGAGGGCGCGCCTCGACGATGACGAGCAGATGGCTCGCGCTGCGGCCTCGGGGCCCTGGACGGTTACGCACGATCCGCTGGGAACCCACGTGGAGAACGGCGACGGCGTCGGCCGCATCGTGATGAGGTCAGGCAGGGATCGCCTCAACGACGATGGCCGTGAGGAGAATGCCGCCCACATCGCCCGCCACGACCCGGCCCGGGTGCTGCGTGAGGTCGAAGCCAAGCGGCGGCTTCTCGAGCAGTTCAGGTTGCGAGGCGACTCCGTCCGCGCGACGGTGCAACCCGCTACGGGCGGGGTCTGGGATGACCTTCTTCGCATGCTCGCCCTTCCGTACGCCGATCACAAGGACTACCGCGAGGAGTGGCGGCCGTGACCCTCCTCGACCTCACCGTCCCACCCCTCCAGCCCATGTACTGCCTGGGAGCCTGCGGCAAGCTGCTGCGCGATCCCAAGTCCCGCGCCCTCGGGTACGGGCCGGAATGCGCGGCCAAGCTCGGCATCATCGCGCCGTCGCAGCCGCGCTTCTCCAGGCGGGACGGCGGAGACTGCGAGGGACAAGGCGATCTGTTGGAGGAGACGTGACTCGCGAACGTCGCCCCTTGAACACGCACCAGTGCGCCCGCCCTGAGACACCCCACACAGAATCGTGGCGCTGTTCCGAGTGCGGCCTTCTGTGGGAGCCCTCACCCGCCACGCCCTCAACGGCCGGCACGGCGGGGAGTTGGCGCACCTGGGGCCAGCGGCTCGCGACCGCGGGGAGCGTCGCCGGCGCCGCGGCGACACTCGCCTTCTTCTGGTCGATCGGGATGCGCACAGCAGCCGTCGGACTGCTCCTGGGCGCGCTCGTGCTCGCCGCCTGCACGTGGGGTTGGGAGAAACTCCGCAGCCATCGGAGACACTGACCGCTGGCGTATCGGCGATAATAAGAGGCATTGTGTACGACCCGAATCCTGCCCTCGTCTCACGCCACCCACGCCTGCCCGCTGTCGAACTGCTGCACGGACCACGCTCGGGTGAGTCCTATCTGGTTGCAGTCGGTGTCCGCATGACGGGCGACGAGCTGGTGGACGTGGGGCAGTGGCTTATCGAACACGGCCAGCTTTCCGAACATCGAAGACGGTAAGACGCGAAAGCGGCCCTCCACCCCCATGGAGGACCGCCCTCAACCCCACAACCCTCGCCAAACCCACGAGACCGAAATCGCCTCAGTTCTCCCGAAAAGCGTACTAGCACGTCAGGGGGACACGTGGCTCTGGACTGCCCGGTCGCGATCTGCGACCGCATCATGCCCGGCTCGGCCCGCATCTGCGGAGCCTGCGAAAGCGAACTCCAGCGGGAACTCCGCAACATCCCGGACCTGTTCACAGACCTCGACCTGGCCATCTCCCGGCAGACACGGATGGGCGCCGGCGCGGTCGGCGGACACAGCACGGAACGCCCCCTGCCGTGGCATGAGCGGGCATCCGAAGCGGCCGAGCACCTGTCCGTGCTACTGCTCGGCTGGGCTCGCGTCCTGAACGGTACCGTCCAGCCGATCGCCGGACCCGTCTGTGCCTCCTGCGAGCACCCATCCTGCACGTACGCCGACCTCGGGCGCGAGCCCGGCCGCCGCCCGGATCAGGTCTCCGCCTGGCTAGGCCGCCACTCGGCTGCGCTGATCCGCCACCCGGCAGGACCTGACGCAGTGGAGGAACTGCTGCTTGCCTGCCGTCACGCCCGATGGGCGATCGACTCGCCGCCTCGCGATCTCATCTACGTCGGACCGTGCGACGGCTGCGAAGCAGACCTATACGCCCGCCCGGGCACCTCGCACGCGTTCTGCCGCTGGTGCACCGACGAGGAGGGCGCACGACTCCGCTACGAGGTGTACCCCCGCCGCAAGTGGATGCTCGACGCGCTGGAGCACACCGAACTGCCCGCGCCGGCCATCGCCCGCGCTCTCACCAGCCTGATCCGCCCGATCAAGCCCGCCCTGCTGCACACCTGGGTGGCCCGGAAGAAGCTGTTTCCGATCGGCCTCGACGAGAGCGGGCGCATGCTCTTCCGCGTGGGGGACGTCATCGAGTTGATGACCGCGTCGGAGATACGCAAAGCAGGTTAGTTGCGCAGACAACCAAACCCTGACATGATCCCTACTGCTAGCTTGGCGAAAGTCAGCGAGAAAGCCCTCCCAAACCGGAGGGCTTTCCGCGTTCCACGGTCCTATACGCCGCTAGAAACCCACAGACGCGCGTCCCGTGCTGGGAGACGCGCCCCGGCTTCGCAGCCCCACCCCCCGTTGGCCCTGCGGAGCCCTCGTGACGGCCTGGCTTCCCTCTTGGGATCTGTGAGGGGTCCGCCGGGGTGGGGAAGCCGGGCCGCCACCCCCTTCAGACCTCCGGGCGGCTGGTTTCCAGCCGCACGCCGCATGCTTGGCCGCCGCCCGGAACCCCGTTCGAATAGCCGTTCGACTCTCTGGGTAGGCTCGCCTCCGTGCACGAGCCACCCGCCGTACGTCTACCAGGCCACCCAGCGAAAGCGGGCTACATCCTGGCGTGGCGGAAGACCGGCAGCGGCGAGTGGGAAGCCCTCGTCGAGTACGTTCTCGACGTTCCTGGCTTCAGGGGCGGCCTCGAACCCCAGAAGTCCTGGATGAGAGGCCACGAGGTAGAGCCCATCAAGGGTGAGGACTACAGCAGAGTGCCACGCACCCGAGCCTGACGCCCCGTCGTCGCGGCCCCCCGGCTCAGCCCGTCTGACCCTCGTCGCTGATCGTCTGCCTGATCGGGTAGCCGAGCTGCGCCGCCGTGTACTGCACCCGGCCGCGACGCGTCACCTCAACCCCGTAGAACTCGTGGCCCGCCGGAACACCCGCCACCTTGAAGAAGAACACACAGCCCCTCTCGCGCTGCACCCCGGCGTCGAGGCGGCCAAGCGCGATCGTCGTACCCGCCGCGTCAGTGACCACCACCTGAGCGCCCGACGTGATGTCCGCGTACGCCTCGGCACCCGTGCAACCGGGCCAGTTGCGGGTGACCGACGGGAACCTTACGTCGAGGACCACCTCACCGTTGATCGTCAACGGTGGAGGCGTTGCCGCTGCGACAGGTGCCTGAGGTGGCGGAGAGGGTTCTGCCTCGGGGCCAGGTAAGACCGCAATCAGCACCGCGGCCACCGCCGCTAACACTACGAGCGCCACTCCGGCCACGGCCAGCACCAGCTTCATGCGGGCATCCTGCACCGTTCCACACCGCAGGCGCCAGACCCAACTCACAACAAGATCCTCCCGTTCTCGGTGGGAGGCAAGAGAGCCCCGAGGCCCTCCCGGACTCGGGGCTCTCGCGATCACCGGGAGGAAACGTGAAGCTCTGGATCATGGGCATGGTGAAGAGCCAAGACGTCAGCGTGTGGGAACTGGGCGGTGTCTTCTCCACCCAGGAGAAGGCGGTGGCCAGGTGCGCGGAGCCCGACGACTGCGTGTGGTCTGTAGCACTGGACGAGGTGCTCCCCAGGGAGACGATCGAGGTCGGCTACTACCCGCTGGCTGGCGAGCATGAGAGCGACCAGGCAGACAATGCTGAGGTGGGCCGACGCGTGGTCGAGGCCATCCAGGAGTACGAGAAGCGCCGCAAGGGCGACGACAACCCAGACCCGGAACCTCAGCCCGCCTGACGGTGGACGCGATGAGGAGGCTCCCATGAGATGCGCACACGCGTCGGCCGTTCCTGTCGAATCTGCTGTTACCGGGGAGGTCCTCGCCGCGCTCTGCCCTGACTGTGACGCCCAGATGCCCGCCGAGTTCCTGGGCTGCCCGCACAGGAACTTCATCGAGACACCGAGCCTCAGCGAGCCGCCGGGGCTCGGCATCTGCAACGACTGCCGCACCAGCGGTTGGCTCAAGAGCACGCCCAGAGACCCGAGTGCTGGGACTGTCGCACAACTTGTGGCCGCGGGATTCGATCCCGCCTCCGCCTACCGGGCTGTGAGGAGCGGGGACTATGGACGCCTGGCCCACACCGCGTTCGAGCGCCCACGAGCAGTGGTCTCGTTGGACCAGGACGTGAGCGCCGAGAACCTGGCGAAGTTCGAGGCTCGGTTCCGCGCTGCCCAGCAGGAGCCGTACCGCGTGATGTTCCTGCCTGCCGCGGCCAGTCTCACGCCCACGTTTGGTGAGATAGACGGCTGATAGCGATCGGCCCAGGGGACCATCAATCCGGGCGGGGCAGGCGAAGGGGCACGGCATGACCAGACGGGAGTGCCTCGACTGCCGGGGCTTGCATTCCGGGACAGGCCCACGCTGCCGGGGATGCACCGGGAGACGCCAGCAGCAGCGAGACCAGCAGCGTGGAACCACCACGCAGCGTGGACTCGGCTGGGACCACCAGCGTGCGCGCGAACAACTGCTCGCCGAGGCCACCGTGTGCGAGGTGTGTGGCCTGCCGCCCACTGATGACGACCCGCTCACCGCAGGACACGTGATCCCACGCGCCCACGGTGGCAGCAACGACCTCGCCAACTACCAGCCCGAACACGCGAGCTGCAACTACCGCAAGGGCGCAGGCACAGGGCGCACCGAATAGGCCAGCCCCCGCTCCCCGCCCTGCCCTGCCCCCTCCCTGCCCCCTGCCTGCCCCATGCCCCTACCCCCACCACCCACCCCAGTGCCCAGACCCCATCGCACAGAGCAACACGATCACGAACGTTGATCACTCAACAGCGATGAACGACACAACCACGTTCGCGAACATCACTCGAACATGGGCAAAGGCGCAGGTCAAGGCCAGGGCTGGGAGGCCGGGGGGCACCTAGATCACGGGGAGATGATCATGGGCTCCTGACCCGTCCCCCAGGTGTCTCGATGTCTGGGCAGTTCCCACATTCGAGCGATCACATGAACACGCAAACGCCCCTCAGGTAGCTCCTGAGGGAAGGAAGCCCCGGCATCCCAGGTGCCGGGGCTTTCGCATTCCTGGGAGTTCTGCATGGAAGCTGAGTGGCTGCTATTCGTGTGTGTGGACTGCGGGATGGAGTGCCACCGTCGTGCTGGTCGGGGCCGCCCACGGCTGCGGTGCGATTTATGCCGCCAGGCGCGCAAGACAGCAGACCGGAGCGCCCGGGCTCTGCCTGTTCGACGATGCCCGACATGCGGCCAGCGCGTTGAGCGTGGCTCGCGTCGCACATATTGCTCGCCGACGTGCCGACCGGGCAATGTGGGCGTGGGGTTGGCCTGCGCGAGTTGTGGCCAAGGGTTCACGAGTACGCGCAACACGGGGCAGCGGTTTTGCTCGCTGGCCTGCTCATATGTGGCACGGAAGGGGATCGCCCTCGAGTGGATGCAAGAGCCCCGCGCGCGGTCCTGTAAGGCATGCGGTGCCGAGGTCATTTCGAGGGGACCTGTTGTGCTGTGCGTGACATGTCGGTCCGTGCGGAACCGCCAGCGCTGGCAACAGAAGAATGCCCGTCGAGCCGCCTTAAGTGCGGCGTTGAGGGCGGCACCACCGAAGCACCGCCATGGTCCGGGACCATCAACCCGGGTCTGGTTTCCGGATTGTGTCCGGTGTGGACGAGTCTTCGCGGCGCGAAACAGTCGCTTGCGCTTGTGCAGCGACGAATGTCGTCGCCTCCGCATCATCGACCGGGACCCTCGTCGTCGTCCGCCTGCTGAACGGGCATGCACCTGTGGAGCGGTGCTCCCCGCGTTTGGGAGAAAGAAATGCGATGCCTGCGTGCTTGAGACTCGGCGGGCATCCAAGCGGCGCCGGAAGGCTCGTAAGCGTGGCGCCGCGTCCGAGCCGTACACACTCATCGAGATCGCGTTGCGGGATGGTCTTCGCTGCCAATTATGCGGCGATGCGGTGGACATGCAGTTGAAGGTGCCGCACTTGAAGGCGCCGACGATTGATCACACCGTCCCCCTCGCAAGAGGAGGCGACGACACAAAAGCGAACGTCCAGCTCGCGCACTTCCTGTGCAACAGCACGAAGTCCGACGGCCGATGGCAGCACCGTGCGCTGGTCGGGTAGGAGGTGGCATAAATGCCGAACCCGCCGAAGTTGAACCCCCAGCGTGGCGCTCGCGGCCGGGGCGTGGTGGCGCTGCCCGCCAAAGGGCGCAACGGGGATTCCCCCGCATGGCCTCTAGCTGGCCGTCAGACCGCATCCGAGAAACGAGCTTGGGACGACCTGTGGAAGACACCTCAAGCGGTGGAATGGGAGCGGCTGGGGTGGGCGCGTACGGTCGCGCGATACTGCCGTGTGATGGTCGCGGCTGAGGCCAAGGACGCCTCCCCTGCACTGCTCGCTCAGGCCACCGCCCTGGAGGACCGCCTTGGTTTGACGCCGAAGGCCATGCGTCTGCTTCTGTGGCAGATCGAGGGTGAGCAGGATGCCGAAGTCTGGACGTTGCGGCCAGCCGCGTCGGAGGGCCGCCGCATCCGTGCGGTGGACTAGGCAGGTGTTCTCACGCGATGCCGTGGAAGGGTCCAGACGAGAACAATCATTGGCCGACGCTCGGGTACCTCATCGGCGACTGGATTGAGAAGTGTCTAATAGTTCCCGACGGGGACCGGATGGGCCAGCCGTATCTGCTCACTGACGAGATGTGGCACTTTCTGCTGCGGCTGTACCGGCTGCGGCCGGATGCCACGGCTGACATGGGGTCGGAGGCGTTCGTCTACTACGGTGCTCAACTCGTCCGGCCGCAGAAGTGGGGCAAGGACCCGTTCGCCGCGGCGCTGATCTGCGCGCACGCCCTCGGGGAGGACCAGTTCGCTGGGTGGGACGCCGCCGGCGAGCCCGTTGGCCGTCCGCACCCGTCGCCGTGGATCCAGTGCGTAGCCACGTCGGAGGACCAGACGGCCAACACGTTCAACCCGATCGTGACGATGCTCCGTGATGGGCCGCTCGCCGGCATGCCCGGCCTGGACGTGGGCGAGACGCGGGTGAAGCTGCCCGGCATCGGCTGGATCGAGCCAGCGACGTCCTCGGGCCGTGCCCGGCTGGGTGCCCGGCTGACGAAGGCGACGTTCACCGAGTCGCACCTAATGATCGAGTCCAACGGCGGCGTGCTGCTGGCGAAGAACATGAAGCGCAACATCGCCGGCATGGGCGGACGCTGGGTCGAGATCACCAACGCCTGGGACCCGACCGAGCAGTCCGTAGCGCAGCGCACCAACAAGGCCAAGGCGCCCGGCGTGTACATCGACTACCGGCCGCCGCGGACCCAAGTGGACTTGGACGACGACGCCGCAGTCCTTGAGGAGATCCGGTACGTCTACGGCGACTCCATCCGCTCGCGCGGCGGCTGGGTGCGCGAGGGACGGATCCTGGCCGACATCCGAGATGAGTCCACGGGCGAGAACGAGGCCCGCCGGTACTTCCTGAACGAGACCAAGGGCGGTGCCCAGGACGCGATCGACGGCATCAAGTGGGCGGCGCTGGCCCGGCCAGGCGAGCTTCTGGCCGCCGGCGCCAAGGTGGCGCTCGGGTTCGACGGGTCCCGCAACCAGGACGCAACGACCCTGATCGCGTGTCGCGAGGACGGCCGGCTGTTCCAGGTTCGTACGTGGGAGCGCCCTCGCGATGCGAAGCCGGACTGGAAGGTGCCTCGCGCGGAGGTGGATGAGGCGGTGCGCGGCGCGTTCGAGGCGTACAACGTGGGCTACCTCTACGCAGACCCCTATCGCTGGCAGGACTACATCGACACATGGTCGGCGCTGTGGCCGGACAAGGTCGTGGAGTTCCCGACGAATGTCGAGATTCGCATGGACCGGGCGATCGAGCGGTTCATGACGGCCTACCGCAACAAGGAGCTGACGCACGACGGCGACGAGCTGTTGACGCGGCACGCGGGCAACGCGGCGCTCGCCAAGGGGAAGCGCAAGCCGCCTCGTGAGGACTCGGGCATTCCGGAGTTCTATCTGCGGGTCGTGAAGAAGAAACAGGGCCATTGGATCGATGCGTTCGTCGCTGCGATCCTCGCCTACCACGCCCGTGGCAAGGCGGTTGAGGACGACGTGTGGATGCAGCAAGTGTCGGTCGAGCCGTTCGCGGTGTGGGGTTAGGAGGGGCCATGGCGTTGACGGTGCCGCTGGAGCGAATCACAAGCGAGGCTCGGCGGATCAACCTGCGCAAGGGCCTCCTCGCCTTCGTGCGCCTGCTGGGGACGGGCCTGCTGGCGATCCCGTATGGCGTGGCGTGGGGCCTGCGCGTGGTCGTGCTCGCGCTCACGATGCTGTGGGTCGCAGCGGCGGCTGGCTGGCGCGACGCGGGCAGCCCTCGGCGGCCTGAGGGCGGATCTGAAAGCTGATGGGGCTGTGGGAGAGGGTTACGTCGGAGACTCGCGGCCGGAGGCAGCGCGCCCGAGGCGGCGACCGTAAGAGTTGGTCGGAACCGAGCTTCTGGGACTTGGATCGGCTGCGCTGGCCGTTCATCGGCTCGTCGTCGATGACGTCCGACCGAGAGCAGATCGAGAACGACTTCCCGGGCTACGTCCAGGGCATCTACAAGCGCAACGGGCCCATCGCCGCACTGATGCTCGTGCGCTTGGCCGTGTTCTCGGAGGCACGGTTCACGTTCCGGAGGATGCGGAATGGTCGCCCGGGCGACCTGTTCGGCACGGCGGCGCTGGCCCCGTTGGAGACGCCATGGCCGGGCGGGACGACGGGTGACCTGCTTGCCCGGATGATCCAGGACGCTGACCTCGCGGGTAACGCGTTCATCGCGCGCGTGCCGGGGACGAAGCGGCTCCGTCGACTGCGCCCGGACTGGGTGACGATCGTCTCCGCCTCGAAGGGCAAGCCCGAGCTGTACGGCGCTGCCCTGGACGCCGAGGTGATCGGCTACTACTACTCGCCGCGGGCGCCCGGCGTCCGAACGGACACGTTGCTGCGGCCGGACCAGGTGGCGCATTTCGCGCCCATCCCCGACCCCGAGTTCTCGTGGCGAGGCATGTCGTGGCTGACGCCGGTGCTGCGGGAAATCAGCTCGGACCTGGCCGCGACCAAGCATAAGCTCGCCTTCTTCGAGAACGGGGCGACTCCTGCGCTGGCCGTGAAGCTGGACGCGTCGGTGACCCCGGAGATGTTCCAGCGCTTCAAGGCGCTGATGGACGAGCAGCACAAGGGCGCCGACAACGCGTACAAGACCCTGTACTTGGGCGGCGGCGCAGATGTGATGCCGCTGACGATGGACCTGCGCGCGCTGGACTTCAAGTCGATCCAGGGTGCTGGCGAGTCGCGGTTGGCGGCCGCGGCCGGTGTGCCGAGCACCATCGTGGGCTTCAGCGAGGGACTCCAAGGCAGTTCGCTCAACGCCGGGAACTACGGCTCGGCGAGGCGCCGTTTTGCCGACGCGACGATGCGGCCGCTGTGGCGCAACGTGGCCGGGTCGCTGGCGTCTCTGGTCGACGTCCCCAGCGGTGCCGAGCTGTGGTTCGACGCGAGGGACATCAGCTTCCTCCAGGACGACCGCAAGGACGCCGCCGAGATCCAGCAGGCCAAGGCTGCGGCCATCCGGCAGCTCGTGGACGCGGGCTATGACCCGAAGAGTGTGGTCGCGGCGATCGAAGCCGAGGACATGACGCTGCTCACTCATACCGGGCTCTACAGCGTCCAGCTCCAACCACCTGGCACGACGGCCGCACCGAGTGGGCCTCCGCCGCCCGATGACCCATCCGGATCCGATCCGGCGAAGGAGTGATGAATGGACACCAAGGCGCTCCGCGTCGAGATCAAGGATGCGGACAAGGGCGAGGTTGTCGCGGTCTTCAGCACGTTGAACGCGATCGACAGTGACAACGACGTGACCTTGGAAGGCGCGTTCGACGAGGGCGCGCCTGTCGTGATCTCCGCCTATGGCCACACGAGCTGGGACGGCAAGTTGCCGGTCGGCAAGGGCGTCATCCGCGCGACGGCGACCGAGGCCCGGCTGGAGGGCAGCTTCTTCATGAATACGACTCACGGCAGGGACACCTTCGCCACGGTCAAGGAGCTGAGCGAAGCCGGGCTCCAAGAGTGGTCCTACGGGTTCGATGTGATCAGCTCTGAGCCGGGGGAGTGGGACGGCAGGGGCGTCCGGCTGCTGAAGCGGCTGAAGGTGCATGAGGTGAGCCCGGTCCTGCTCGGCGCGGGGGTCAACACGCGCACGCTGATGGCGAAGTCGGCGACACCGGAGCCTCATCTCAAGGGCACGATCGCCCCGCACGAAACCGCGGTCGTCTCCACGTCGTGGGACGGTCTGAAGACGGTGTCCGATCTGCCGGAGGATGCCCGGCCTTCGCACCTGCGGAGCGTGTTCGCATGGGTGGATCCGCTCGGCGACCCGGAGGGGAAGTCGAGCTACAAGTTCCCGCACCACGAAGGCGTCGGCGGGGCCGCGAACATCCGGGCCTGCCTGGCGGGGATCGCCGCACTGAACGGTGCGCGCGGTGGTGCCGGCATTCCCGATGCGGATCGCGAGGGCGTGTACGAGCACCTGGCGACCCATCTGCGTGAGGCCGACCGGGAGGTGCCTGAGCTGCGCTCGCAGCCGGGTGGTCCGACGAAGTTTTCCGACGAGCTGATGGAGGGCATGGGCGTGCTCTCTGGGCTCATCGATAGCGCGACGAGGGTGGTCGCTCTCCGCGCCGAGAAGGGCAAGCCGCTGAGCCGGGTCAACGCCGAGATCCTGGACTGGATCGACGACGACCTGCGCCGGCTGAAGGCCCTGCTTTCCGTTCCGACGAGCGAGCCCGAGCCGGAAGTCGATGACGAGGCGATCGCCTCGATCATCGCGGCCGGTATCGCTCGCCTCCAGAACCTGTAAGAGGGGGAGCGACCATGACGGTCGAAGCAGCAGAGAGAATCGTCGAGTTCCCGGCGCTGAAGGACGCGCAGGCCAAGCTCGACGCCAAGAGGAAGAGCCTGGCGGACATTTTCGCCGAGGCGGGTGCCGACTACGACATGGCCAAGGTCAAGTCGATCGAGGGCGACACGCACGCGAAGGTCGCCTTCATTGGCCAGCTCAACGGCGAGATCGACGAGGCCAAGGCGAAGGTCAACGAGCTGCTGGTCGTGGCGCGTGCCGCCGCGGTCGCGAAGGCGGCCGGGGAGACTGAGCGCGGCGACAAGGACGTCAAGGACGACGGTGAGCGGCGCACGAAGGATGGGCGGGGGCAGTCCTTCGGCGAGCAGCTGGTGAAGTCCCAGGCGTGGAAGGGGTACAGGTCCGGCCAGGGCGTCGGCCCGGCTGCGAGTTTGGACCTGGAGCTCAAGACTTTGTTCCAGACCACCGCCGGCTGGGCTCCGGAGACGACTCGTACCGGCCATCTGGAGATGTTCCCCACCCGGCCCGCGCCGCACGTGGTCGAGTGGATCCCGCAGACCACGACCTCACAGGCGGCCGTGGTCTACATGGAGGAGACCACGTACACGCCCGCCGCGGCGGAGACGGCGGAGGGCGCCGCGTACCCGGAGGCGACGCTGGCGCTGACCGAGCGGACCCAGCCGGTCCGCAAGGTCGCGGTGTTCCTGCCGGTCACCGACGAGCAGTTCGAGGATGAGCCGCGCGCCGAGGCGTACGTCAACAACCGGCTCCCGTTCACCCTCCGTCAGCGCCTGGACTCCCAGGCCCTCGTGGGCGACGGCACGGGTGTGAACCTGCTCGGCACCGCCTCGGTGGTCGGGATTCAGACGCAGGCGAAGGGCGCGGACCCGATCCCGGACGCGATCTACAAGCTGTTCACCAAGATCCGCGATGACGGGTTTGCGGAGCCTTCGGTGCTGTTCATCCGGCCGGCGAAGTGGCAGGAGGTGCGGCTGCTCAAGACCGCGGACGGCGTCTACATCTGGGGCAGCCCGTCCGAGGCTGGACCGGCCCGCATCTGGGGTGTCCCGGTCGTGGAGACCACGGCGGCACCGGCCACGTCCGCCGTTGCCGGCGACTACACCAACTTCTCGGAGCTGGCGGTTCGCCGGGGCATCGACGTCCAGGTCAGCAACTCGCACGGCACGTACTTCGTGGAGGGCAAGCTCGCCATCCGCGCGGACGTGCGCTGCGCGGTGATCCACTACCGGCCCAAGGCGTTCGGCACCGTGACGGGCCTGTGAGGCCAGAGCCAGCGGCGAGGGTCACGGTCGGCGCAACGGCCGTGGCTCTCGCGCCCGGTGAGGTGCTGTACGCCATCCGATCCGCTGGCGCGGACGTCGTGCTCGCGGTCCAGCGCACCTGAAGGAGAACCACACATGCCAGTCATGGAGGGCACCCGCGGCCTCAAGCAGGCCGTGGGGGAGTACGACTTCGCCGTGGACGGCGGCGCGGTCGGCACGATCACGCTGCGGTCGGCGCCGAGTGACTCGAACGGCAACGACATTCCCGCAGGCTCGGTGATCATGGGCGGCTACATCGAGGTGGACACCGCGGTGACGTCGGCCAGCGGCAACACGGGAACGATCGCGGTCAACAGTGAGGGCGCCGCGGACATGCAGGCCGCCACCGTGACGTCGGGTGCCCCCTGGTCCACGACGGGCCGCAAGGCCATCACGCCTGTCTTCACCGTCGGCACGTCGGTGAAGACCACCGCCCGGCGCAGCCTCGCGATCACCGTGGCCGTGGCCGCGCTGACCGCGGGCAAGTTCCGCGTCGTGGCCCTTTACGAGTAGGAGGCGACGATGGCTCTCCAGTTCGTGAGACCGCAGGACAAGGACGCGGACGCGGGCCACATGATCGCGACCGCGCGACTGTGCCTGACCGAAGACCGCGCGCGGTTGGTGCGGGACACCGACCCGGACGCGCGCTGGCTGTTCTGCGTGCCGGGCTCACCGATCAAGCGGGTGGACGCTGAGCGATACGGCTTGCTCGACGAGCCCCAGCCAAAGCCCAAGCCAGAGCCCGAGCCAAAGTTGGAGGCTCCTGTCGGGGAGCCGAAGGCACGCACCCCGGCAGCGAATAAGGCCCGCAGCCGAGGCGCGGACAAGTAACCACGAACCACATCGACGGCCGCCTGCGGGCGGCCGTCGGCATGCCCTGGAGGTGCCATGCCGTTCAACGTCGCTGGCCAGAACGATGCGCTGTCGGGCGGCATCGGGACCGCGATCACGCATGTCGGTGTGAACACGCTGGTGACCGGGCCGCCATCAGACACAACACCGGGGACGGGCGCAACGGCCGCCTCGACGGAGGCGTCGGGCGGTTCCCCTGCCTATGCCCGCCAGCCGGTGACATGGGCTGCTGCCTCATCCGGGCAGCGCTCCAACTCGGGTGCGCTGACCTTCGACGTGCCAGCCGGGACCTACGGGTTTCTCACCTTCTGGACGGCGTTGACCGGCAACACCGGGACGCAGTACCGGGGCTGGGCGCCGATCAACGGCAGCGTGAAGGGGTTCTTCTCCGTCGACACCACGCTCGCCAACGACACCCTTCTCTCCGTGGCGCACGGCCTCTCCGATGGCGACCGCGTGATTCTCATGAACGTGTTCGCCGAGTCGCTGCCGACCGGGCTCGTGGAGGGCGCGGCGTACTACGTGGTGAACTCAGCGACGAACTCCTTCAAGGTGTCGAACTCGCTGGGCGGTGCGGCGGTGGACATCACAGCGGTAGCCGGTGGCGAGGGCTTCTTTCAGAAGGTGATCCCCGAGGTGTTCGCCTCGCAGGGGCAGCTCACAGTGGCCATTGGTGCCTTGGTACTCGACGGGACGGGGATCTGATGACAGCAGGTCTGCAGATCACACAAGCGGAAGTCAACGCGCAGGCGGGGACGATCGCGCGAGCCGTGTTCGCGGCGCTGAGCGACGTGACCGAGTTCAAGGCGTGGCTCGACACGGTCACCGTCGGCGACCTGGAGGCCCTCGGGTTCTCCAACGCGGACGCGAACACGTTGAAGTCGGCATTCGCCGACCTCGCCGACCTCGCTGGTCTGTTCCAGGGCAGCGCGGCAGCGCGGAACCTTCCATACGACTACCGAACCTTCGCCCGGAGGCTGATCGGAGTGGGGGTCTACTAGTGTGGCCACCCCCCCGATCGTCGAGGTCCTCTCAGACGCCGAAAGCGGCGCCAGTGCGTCCGTAGTCACAGGCGCGGGTACGCAGGTCGGAGATCTGCTGGTCGCGGCGCACGGCTCCAACTACTTCAACGGCACCGGCATGAGCGCGCCGACCGGTACAGCTGGGACGTGGACCGAGCGGGCGTTCGGTGACGCAGGCACGAACACCGCCCATCTCAAGGTGTGGACCCGGACGGTCACCTCGGGCGGCGCTCAGACTGTCACGGTCGCGCCGGTCAGCAGCGAAGAGGCGTATCTCTTCGTGTACGTGATCCGTGACTGGTCCACGGTCGACGACGCGCAGGCGAACGCATCAGCGACAGCTACGACGAGCCCGGTTGCTCCGTCCGCCACGGCGGTCGGCGCTGATGACCTGCTGTTGTGTTTCTGGCAGACCGGCGCCCCGCATGGCGGACCCAGCTTCACTGCTGCGCCGAGCGGGATGACTGACCTGCTGCAGGTCGCTGACCCGGTCGGCCCGTTCAGCAGGCTCGGCACCGCACGACAGGTCCTGACCGCGTCAGGTGCAACGGGCAGCCGGACGGCGACGATCAGCGCGGCGTCGCAGTACGCCTCCGCATCGATCGTCATCGCGGGCGTCAGCGGCGGCATCCCTGTGGCCGCGACCGGTCTGGCACCTGCGGCGGCTGCTGGGCTCGCCGCAGCACGCAAGGTCGCTCCCGGGGCGGGCCGCGCCTGTCAGGCGTCCACCGCAACCGGGATCGCACGCAAGGTCGCTGCTGTGTCCGCCAGGGCCAGCGTGGCGGCGGCCGGGAGCGCAACCGCGCGGAAGGCCGCACCGGCTGTGGCCAGCGCTCTGGCAGCGGCGGCACCCTCGGTGGCCGTTCGGAAGGCTGCACCCGCTACTGGCCGCGCCTGCGTGACTGCAGTCACGGTCTCGGCCGTGCGCAAGCTGGCTCCGACCATTGCCCTGGCGCCAACGGCTGGGGTGGCCACCGCCGGAGGCCGGAAGCAGGCGGCTGCGTCGGGCCGGGGCGTGGCGGCTGTCTCAGCGGCAGGTGCGCCGCGCAAGGTGGCCTCCGCAGGCAGCGCCTCCTACGTCGCTGCCTGGTCGTACCGATCTCAAGTGTTGGCACGCTTCGTGACGGGCGCGTGTGGGGCGGCCCTCGTCGGCTCGGTGGCGGCACGCAAGTCGATGCCGTCCTCTGGCCGATCATCGGCTGCTGCGTCCTCCGGTTCGGCGGCTCGGCACAGGACGGCCGTGCTGGCGGCATCCGGGGTCGCGGTCGCAGGCAGTGTTCACGTACGGAAGACGGTCGCGGTGGACGGTCGCGGCGTCTTGACCCCGGCGGTGCTGGCCGGTGCTCGGAAGCTGGCATCGACCCTTGGTAGGTCGTACGTGGCGGTCAGCGCGGCACATGCCGCTGAACCTGAACAGAGCGTCGGGTCCATGTCTATCCGTGAGCGGCCCGCCTCGATGGCGCTTCCGCAGGATCGGCCCGGCTCTTCGATGGCTACGCATGCTCGTTGGGCGGCGGGGATGGAGGGCGCGTGAGCTGGGATCTAGGCGATTCAGTGCCGCTGTCCATAACGATCAAAGATCCTTCCGGCGCTCTGGCCAACGCTGGCTCGGTGTCACTGACGATCACCTTGCCGGACGGCAGCACGGTCGCACAGGGCCCGATCTCGCCTGCGTCGACCGGCGTCTACGACTACGACTACGCCACTGTTCAGGCGGGTCGGCACAGCGTCCGATGGCTGGCCACTGGCTCGAACGCCTCCGCCTACACGGACGCGTTCGACGTTGAGCCGCCTGACGGCGGGGCGTTCATCAGCCTGGCCGACGCGCGCAGCCATCTGAAGAAGACCAGCACGGGCGACGACGAGAAGCTGCGCGGGTTCATTGCGGCGGCGTGCCAGATGGTCGAGGACCGGATGGGGCACGTCACCCCGGTCACGCTCACCGTCGACGGCTGCGGCCGGACTGTGATCCTGGAGCGGCCCGTCATCTCCGTGACCAGCGTCGTACGGCTGCCCGGCGGCGAGGCGATCACGGCCGCCGACGAGCTGGCGGGCACCGACGGATGGATCCTGAAGGCGGGCGCCGGGGTGCTCAAGCTGTCGCGCTCGTATGGGCGGGTGCGGGCCACCGTCCGCGTCGGCCGCTCGCCGCTGCCGGGAAACTTCCGGCTGGCCGGCCTGGAACTGATCGCGCATCTGTGGCGGACCTCGCAGCACAACACGAGCGCGGGCCGGCCGTCGCTGGGCGTGGACGAGACGGTGGTGCCGGGCGTGACGTACGCGCTGCCCTACAACGTGCGCCAGCTCCTGGGCCTCGACAAGCGGCCCCAGCAAGAGGTGCTGGTCGGTTGACCGTGAGGCGCCGCCTCACTCCAGACGCCGTGAGGCAGTGCCTCACACCGGATACGACGAGAGGGACATGCCCTATGCCGCCGACCGTGAGCACGGTTCCGGCCGCCCTGAAGGCTCTGGTGGCCGCCGCCGGGCGAGCGAACCCGGGCCTGCAGGTGGTGGACGGCCAGCCGTACGAGGACATCGCCGACGACCTGATGATGATCGGTTTCACCGGCGAGCCCGGCGAGCAGGCGGTCACCTCGGCCCGCTCTCAGCAGCAGCCGGCCACCGCGCCGGATCGTGAGAGCTACGACGTGACGTGCCTGTCCGCGGCGTGGGGCGGCCAGGACGTCGACCCTGAGCCGGTACGCGAGCGCGCCTACGGGTTCGTCAACGCGCTGGCCGCCGAACTCGCCGCGGACACCACTCTGGGTGGCGCGGTCGGCCGGTCACGGATCTCGACCGACGTGTTCGCCCAGGCGCAGACCGAGCGGGGCGCTTCCGCGGTGGTGCGGTTCGTGGTGCACGTCGAAGCGTTCACCGGGCGTTTCTGATGGCCAAGGCCAGGGCGTACACCGAGGGCGCGGCGGAGATCCGCTGGTTCGTCCGGCAGTTCGACACCTTCCCGAAGGAGATCCGCCAGGAGCTGCGGCCCAAGCTGCGCGCGATCGGCTCCACCGCGCTGGCCGGCGTCCGCGCGCAGGCGGCCTGGTCGACGCGGATCCCAGCCGCGGCCCGGCTGAAGATCGGCCTGTCGAAGCGGAATCCCGGCATCGCCATCGAGGTCAACAAGAACCGCGCCCCGCACGCTCGCCCGTACGAGAACGACGACCGCGACGGCAGCTTCCGGGCGCCGTTCTTCGGCGACCGCTCCCGCTGGTACGCCCACCCCGCGCGCCCGTTCCT
>NZ_JBVJIM010000032.1:0-100348 GCF_055586305.1 Nonomuraea sp. NPDC051298 | reverse complement strand
GGAGCCCACCCGCAGCGGTAACACCGCCACCAGCGAGTCCTCCCAGGTGAGCACCTTCAACGAGCAGAACTGAGCAGTTTCAGCGAGCGCCATCAGAAAAGCGCTGCTCTGGTCCAGTGCGGTCAGGGTCGCGATTCTTGCCGGTGTGAGACTGAGGCGGTGGGCAAGCCGCAGGATGTAACCGGGGAGCGATTCCTGAGCCAGCGGGTCTAGGCTGCGGGGAAGCACAGATGCGGCTGTGGCGATCATCTCGATTCTCCAGCGGCTGCGGGTCCGTGATCGTCGAAGACCGTGTTGCGGGATCGTTTGCCCCGTCGGGTGGGCTGCAGGGGCAGCTCCGGGACTTCGCCCGCGGCGGGATCGCGTTCCGGGGAGCCGGGGAGTCGCAGGACAACGTTGTCGAGCAGGCTTTCGGTGAGTTTCTCATCACCGGTTTCGATGGCTTCGCGGCAGCCGTCTTCGAGAAGTCGTTCCAGCAAGCCGACCACTCCGTTGGTGCGCCGGTAAAGGTATTCGGGCATCGCGCCGTCGGAGAGCATGCCTGGGGTGGCGTTCATGAGGCGCAGATGCTGTTCGACTCCGATCAGGTGCGCGGTCCAGGCGGCGATCTGCTCGGAGGTGGAGTAGCGGAAGCGGTCGAGTTCGATCAGGTCGAAGCGGCGTTCGGTCTGGGTGGGCTCCAGTCCGTTGACCTTGACCTGCTGGGCGTAGGCGGAGGGCGGGAACACGTACTGGCCGGTGCGGGGATCATGGCGCCCTTCCTGCAGCAGGCCGGAGCCGGGGATGTCGACGCCGATGAGGATGAGGGTGACGTGCATGCTCATGAACGCGCGGATGAGATCGAGCACGTCCTGGTCGTCAGCGCGGTGCATGCGCAGCCGGGTGATGTCGTCCAGCACGAGTACCTTCGTGCCGTGGTCGTTGAGGGACTGGGCGACCTGGCGGATCAGCTCGGGCAGATCCATGTATTTGGTGTCGGCGCCGTAGAAATTCAGGATGGCCTTGCAGGTGGACTTCGGCTTGGCCGTGACGGGCGTCTGCACGTAGGCGACCGGCGCGTGCAGATCTCGGGTGCCGGGCCTGGCGCTGGGCAGGTGCAGGTGCGCGTCCAGCCAGAAGTCCTGGAAGGCGGCGCAGATCTCGCAGACCGTCTCGGTCTTGCCCTGGAACCCGCCGCCGGTGACCATGATCCCGGATCTGGTCGTCGGCTTGTACTTGAGCGCGTTGGACTCGATCTGAGCACGCAGCAGCTTCTCCACGGCGGCGCTCATCGGCGTCGCGATCACCAGCAGGTTGGCGTGCGTCGCCGCGCGGTGCAGGTCGTGCAGCATCCGCCGGCGCGGCGACAGCAACCGCCACTCGGCCAGGCTGAGCTGCGGGGCCGGGATGAAGAGGCCGCGGCTGGTCCGGTAGTGCTCCCACCCGGCCAAGGTGTTCCGGAACGGCACCTCGCCGGGAAGCACGAAGGGCACCGGGCCTTGACCGTCTGTTCTTCGAACGGACGTCATGGATTGCGTTCTCCGTGCTCAGGTTCAGCTGGTAACGCCTCGTCATCGTCGTCGGGGATGAGGAAGATGCTCTTACGACGCAACGCGTCATGCATGAGCGGAGGCGGTTGCGGTGGTGAGGTGACCACGGCTTCCCGGCGGCGGCGCCGCTCAGCGTCGATTTCCTCGGCCGCCTGGCGGGCCTGCTGCGGCCAGGCCAGAGGAACGACTTCAGCGGAGACGTCCGGAGCACGAGGGGCCGGCTGGCGGTCTTGGCGCGCGGCGTCGGCCTGGGCCGTTTGCCGGGCCCGGCTGATGCGCTGCTGCTTGGGCTGCTGCGTGTGCCACTGGTCGACCGGGACGAGGCCACCCAGCAGTTCCAGCAGCACGGGCAGCAACTCGGTGTCCGAGTGGGGCGACAGGCCTTGCGCGCGAGCCTGATGCAGCAGTTCTTCGGCCGTCTTGTCGGAGAAGGCGGGAATCTCGCCTTCGGGCGGCAGGCCGTTCCAGCGCAGTTCGTGCCAGACCGCCGGAGTTTCGGGATCTTGGAAGAATGCGGAGCGCCGATCCCTGCGATCGCCGCGGATCACCCAGCGATTCTTGTGCTGTCCGCCTCGACCGGATGGCTTGCCTCGGTAGGGATCCAGAGCGGGCCCGTCGTACCAGAGTCCGGCGATCTTGACCCCGCGCCGGTTCGGGATCTTCACGTAGTGAGCGGGCAGCACCTGGTAATACAGCTCCGGCTTGGGGATCTGCAGCGCGAAGCCGCCTTGCTCCATCGCGGCCGCGAACAGCGTGTTCGGGGAGTGCTCCTCCCCGGGGCCCCACGCGGGCGCGTGTTCGCCCAGTTTGCGGTTTTGCCAGACTTGGACGATCCAGCGCGCGATCGTGCGCTCCATCTGCGCGAGCGTCAGCACCGCGTCTGCCTCCGGATCGACTCCGTGATCGGCGACGTCCACGCCGGTGTAGCCGGGCAACTCCTCGAACAGCAGCGATCGCAGCGCTCCGAACGCCCGCTCGACCGCCTGCTTGTCGGTTGGGCGTAGAACGCGTGCGGGCAGGATGTTGCAGCCCAGGACACGTTGGGCGTCCACCAGGTCGTGATTTTTGAACGGCGAACCGTGGTCGGTGGTGACCGTCTCCGGCGCGAAGAACGGCAGCCCGGCCACTTTGTGACCGGCGAACTCCGCGACGACCTGGGCCGGAACGCCCGGGTAGGGCCACTCCATCTCCGGGCCCCAGCCCTCGCGCATCGGCAGCGGCAACATCACGTCCCGCAACAGCATCGCCACGTCCACCGACGTCTCCGACACTAGCGTCAGCCGGAACGCGACCGCCGAATGCGTGTAGAGATCCAAGGCCAGAGTCAGTCGAGCGGTCACAGGATCGCCGAACGTCCTCTCCCGCACCTTGACCGGCAACGGTGTGGTGTCCAGGGCGACGACCTGGCCCGGCCGATGCACCACGGGGTAAACGCGGCCCGTGTCCACCGCTGCGGCTGAGCGCGCATACCGCTGCCGAGTTCCTCCTGGGCCGAACCATTCCAGCCAGACCTCACGCAAGGTCCGATAAGAAGGAACCTCGACCTGCGGTCCGAACTTCTCCGCGACATATTGGTGGATCAGCACGCTCCGGGCCTTCATGGTCATCTTCGACCGGCGCAGGCTCTCGGCGCGGGCCGCAAAGATGGCTTCCCGGATCTCCTCGGTGATGCTGTGACGGCCTTGGCTGGCTCGCGTCCACCGGCCGTCCGCGCAACCGAGCGCGCCGCGCTCCTCGCACTTCGCGGCCATGCGCTTAAGCGTCCGCTCACTCATCTGATCCAGCCCGAGCAGCTTCGCTTCCTGCTCATCAAGACTGGCCAGTTCCGCGGCCTTGGCTTTCCTCCGCTGCCCCAGCGTGGTGCGACTCGGATCGTAGGCCGGCCGCGGCTCTCCAGGAGCCGGGTGATGGGGGTCTCTGCTGCGGAACCCGGTCTCGATCTCGTTCACGTGTGCTGCGCGAAGCCGGACGACGCTCCGCTGATATTCGGTCAGGTCGCCCCAGGTAGTCAGCTGGTGGGCGCCCTTCGGCGTCGCAGGCGCTTCAGGAACCGGCTGGCAATCGGGATGATGCGCAAGCCAGCGGATCGTGCGCCACTGCGGTTCACCCCTCGTCGGCCGCAGCAGCACGCGGCTGAACTGCGGCTCGATCGCCGCCACCGCCCATTCCTGCTGATCCAGCCGCAGCATCGACCCCAGCGACAGCTCCAGCAGCCCCGCCGGCCGCGTCATGCTCCGGCCCCTGCAGTCGGCGAGCACACCAGCGAACGATCCGACAGCGGACGCGACAGATCGACTCCGAGCTGACGGTGCCAGAGCAGATGCAGGGCATGAGCGCGGGCGACCGCCGGCAGCGACGTCCGCGCCACGAGCTCCCCGAACCCGGTCGGCCCAGCCGTCAGCGCTTCCAGCAGCTGTCTTTGCAGGCCCAGCGGGTCTTGCAGCGGGCGGCGCTGCGCGGACATCGCGTCGATCACCGACAGTACGTGCGGGCGCCACCCCGCCACCACCGCATACCGCCACCCGACTGCCCACGCAGCCTCCCGTGTCGCGGCGAAGGCGACGTCGTCGCGATCTCGGATCAACGAAGCGGGCCGGACGTCGAACAGCCATGTTGATCCGTCTCGCAGCACCGCCAGGAAGTCCGGAATATGCTCGAGGAAGCCTTTGTCGGTCTCGAAGCGCAGTCGGAACGGCTGCGCCAGGACCTCCATCACGGCGCTGGCGAAGTCCAGCGCCAGCAGCAGCTTCTGCTCCTCCAGCGACTCGAACCCGTGCATCCGGCCGGTCGACACCATGAATTGCAGGCCTGGGCGGTGGTGCTGGTTTGTTCGCCAGGAGAACCGGCGAATCGGTACGCACTCCAACGCCGGCACGGTCGCCAGGTCCCGGGCTGGGCATACCAGCTCACCTGCCGGCGTCCGCCACGTCCCGCTCCATCGGCGTGGCCACTGCGGGCCCAGCGACAGCGAACCCCGGGACTGCTCACTGGAGGTGTGAGCGCAGAACAGCTCTTCCAACCCGCAGGACTCCGACCGCACCTCCGGAGCGTCGCGTACTGTCATCACTCAACCACAGCACTCCGGAAGCAGACGTACCACCGATTCCGCCAAGAACAGGACCGGTGGAGGGGGCCTCCCCCCTGCCTGGCGGACACACGGGGCCAACTATCGCCCCCAGATGGGGCCACCTATCGCCCCCATGGGCCAACTAGCGCTCCCAACGTCACAACCTCGATTGCGCGCTTCCATGTCCGCTTCCAGTTGCCGTGACGGACTGTCGTCTTCAAGGCCGCCAGACAACAGCGCTGTCTGGCGGCCTTGAAGACGACAGCGGGGCCTGCGGCTGACCTGGGCACTGTCATTTAGACAGGTGTCGAAATATCGGGGTTCGCGTCATCGAAGTTGGCAGTGACCAGCCGGAGATCATGATCTCCGGCCTCTGCGACCGAGGGGAGTCGATCCGCTCGGTGTGCACGGTGGGACAGGCGATGTCCAGGGTAAGGAAATACAAGCGATAGGTAATCGATCGACTGCGAAGAGTTATGGCATGGTGTAAGCGACCTGATCAACTCCGCTAGGAGGAACACCATGCAGCTCACCCACCGCCTGCTGTCCGGAGTCGTCCTCATCACCGCCATCAGCGCGGGCACCGCCCTGCCTGCCGCAGCCGCAACCCAGCAGATCACCGGCCGTGCAGCCCTTGCCCCGCCGCCCGTATGCCTGGACGCGACCGACAGTCGCGCCAACGGCAGCCAGGTTCGCCTGTGGCGGTGCGTCGACCACACCAATCAGAGGTTTGTCATCGACGCAGGCCAGATCAAGGTCAAGGACACCATCGGCAGCAGCCGAGAGGTATGCCTGGACGCGACCGACAGTCGCGCCAACGGCAGCCGCGTCCGCCTGTGGACGTGCGTCGACCACACCAATCAGAGGTTTGTCATCGACGCAGGCCAGATCAAGGTCAAGGACACCATCGGCAGCAGCCGGGAGGTATGTCTCGACGCGACCGACAGTCGCGCCAACGGCAGCCAGGTCCGCCTGTGGACGTGCGTCGACCACACCAATCAGAGGTTCGTCATCGACGCAGGCCAGATCAAGGTCAAGGACACCTTGGCCTAACGAGGCCGAAGACGCGACGCAGGTCCTGGAGGGGTCTGCGTCGTGTCTGTCCCGCGCGGTGAAGTGCCGGGTTGCCTGCACCATCCCACAACCTCGACGGAGAGTCTGCGTGTTGAACGTCTGCGGCCCTCACGCCGCAGCCTGTCCCCGATCAGCAGCGGAGCGTAGTCTCCCTCCTGGTGGAACCACCGGCCGAACGCGAGGACCCACGACACATCCAGCGTTCCCGCGAAGATCGCCATGCGACCAGCGCAGGCCGGCGGTGCATCGCAACCTCAAGCACGAGTTGTTGCTGATCAGCGAGTTTGTTACTAACTGCACTCGTGCTGATGTGCGGGATCGGCTGATCGCATACGGCCCCGCTGAGAAGTGCGCCGCACCGCAACGGAGCCGGCATCCGTGAGCGAGACAGACGTCCCGGTCGGCCAGTCGCGCCCCGCCGCAAGTGAACACGGCATCTCCGGCACCGATCCACCAGCAGCGTCCGATGCGCGGGACAAACCGCCGCCCAGCTCAGCTTCCACCAGACCAGCCACGCTCCCTCCGAGGCCGCCAGGCATGTCGGGCATGCCCGGCTGCCGAAGAACTGCACCCACTCACGGCTCTCAGCTCGGCGGACCGACTCCTTGTCGCCCACGCGGACGCCTGCCAGGTCCACGGCCGAGCCGTCGAACACCTCCAGGTGCATCCCACGCACGATCTCGGAGCCCACGCCTGTAGCAGCCTCGACCGTCCTGTACGTCTCCGGCGCCGCAACGACGCCAAACGCGAGTGAACGGGCGTCACTTGACGCGCGGACATCCAGTCCTAACGCCTCGGCCATCGCCCACGGCGGACATCCGTTCCGCAGGGCCATCCGATCAACCCACGACGCGATCGACTCGTCGTACGCCGGGGCCACCACCAGCGCCAGCCGCCGGGGCCAGAGAGTCGTCATTTTCCGGGCCGAACCTCCTGCGGTACCGCGCCACTGACATCCCCGGTGCCGTACTGACATCTGCAAGCGCGTCAGACAACAGCGCGTCATCTCGTCGGTGGGGCTTGACGAGTCAAATGAACGCTTTTTTAATTCGCTCAAGGAGGTACCGGATCCGAGACCCAGCACAGACGGGAACGAGGCCATGAAGGTACACATCGACTCCGAGCGCTGCCACGGGCATGGTCGCTGCTACGTCCTGGACGGAGGCCCGCGATGAGCGCGAACGGCCGCTTCGGCGAGGAACTGGAAGAGGCGCGCAGGGCCCGCCAGATCGGCACGGTCAGCGAGATCGTCACCGCCCCGGTCTCCGACTGGGCCACCGACTTCTCCCACGTCGACCCAGAATGGACGGCCGACCCCTACCCCATCCAGGACGAGCTGCGCCAGAGCTGCCCGATCGCGCACACCGAGCGGTTCGGCGGCATGTGGCTGCCGACCCGCTACGAGGACGTCGCCGCGATCGCCTACGACACCAGCCGCTTCTCCTCGCGGGCGGTCGTCGTGAGCAACGTCCGGCCGCCCAAGGAGCTGGCGCCCGTGGGCGGGGTGCCGCCGATCTCGTCCGACCCGCCGTTCCACCACGACGCCCGCAGGCTGCTGCTGCCGGCGTTCACCAAGTCGGCGGTGGCCCGCCGCGAGGCGGCCACCAGGGAGTTCTGCCACTCGCTGATCGACGCGATGCGCGGGCGCGAGGTGGTGGACGCCGCGCGCGACTACGCCCAGCACATCCCCATGCGGGTGATCGCCGACATGCTCGGCTTCCCGCCGGAGGACGGGCCGCGCTTCAGGGAGTTCGTGGAGAGCGCGCTGGAGAGCGTCAACCGGCCGCCGGAGGAGCGGCTCGAACGGTTCACCAAGCTGTCGGACTACCTGGTCGCGCAGATCCACGACCACATCGAGCATCCGCGTGACGACCTGACCACGTACCTGATCGAGGCGGAGCTGGGCGGGCGGAAGCTCGACCCCGCGCACGTGGTGGGGACGATGACGCTGCTGCTCGTCGCGGGCATCGACACGACGTGGAGCGCGATCGGGGCCTCGCTGTGGCACCTGGCCAGGACCCCGGCCGACCGGGAGCGGCTGGTGGCCGAGCCGGCGCTGCTGCCGACGGCGATGGAGGAGCTGTTGCGCGCGTACGCGCCGGTGACCATGGCGCGCCTGGTCAAGGACGACCTGCGGTGGAACGGCGTGGAGATGCGGGCCGACGACTGGATCCTGCTGTCGTTCCCGGCGGCCAACCGGGACCCGACGCAGTTCGAGCGGGCCGGAGAGGTGGTCATCGACCGCGAGGTGAACCGGCACGCGGCCTTCGGCCTCGGCATCCACCGGTGCGTGGGCTCGCACCTGGCCAGGATGGAGCTGCGGGTGGCGCTGGAGGTGTGGCTGGCGCGCATCCCGGAGTTCGAGCTGGCCGACCCCGGCGCCGTGACCTGGGCGGCCAGCCAGGTACGCGGCCCCCGCACCCTCCCCCTCCGCATCGGCTGAGCCCGCACCGCCGGTCACGCGGAGGGGGCGCGCAGCGCGTCGATGAGGCCGGTGACGGCCGTGACGAGGTCCGCGCCGAGGCGCCGCCACGCCGCGGCGGCCACCCCGGCGGCGGGCTGCTCGCGCGCCAGCTCCGCCTCCAGCTCGGCCGGCATGTGCACGATGAGCTGCCGGGCCATGTCCTCGCGCCGGATCGCGCCCGGCCCTCGCTCACCGTCGTGGGCGTCGTAGAGGCGGCGCAGCGAGGGCGTGTCGAGGTGGGCCTGGACGGCGTACTCGCGCAGGGTGGGCTCGACGGTGACCTGGGCCAGGAACCGGCCGTACCAGGAGAGTGCGCCCAGCTCGATGTGGTGCTCGATGCGCGGCAGCACGATGTGGCGGACGCGTTCGGTCAGCGTCATGAGGGCGGGCTCGGGGCCGGCCATCGCGGCGCGGTGCCGTTCGATCGCCGTGGCGTGCTCGGCCAGGATCGCCTTGATGAGGTCGTCGCGGCCGGAGAAGTGGTACTGCACGGCGGACTTGTTGCGCTGCCCGGCCGTCTCACCGATCTGCCGGATCGACACCGAGGCCAGGCCCCGGGTGGCGTAGAGCCGCTCGGCCGTGTCCATGATCAGGCTTCTGGCCACGGCCGAGCGCGTCCGTCCGGTGGTCACCAGGTGACCCACACGTTCTCGAGCCCGCCCGACAGCAGCCCCGTGCGCAGGCGCAGGCCCTCGACGCCGTCGCGCAGGTCGAGTGCGGGCAGGCGGCGGGTGAGCGTATCGAGTACCACCTGCAGCTCCAGCCGGGCCAGCGGCTGGCCCAGGCAGTAGTGCGGGCCCGCGCCGAAGGTGAGGTGCTGGGCGGCGTTGGCCCGGCGCGGGTCGAACCGCTCGGGGTCGTCGAACCTGCGCGGGTCGCGGTTGGCGGCGGGCCGGCACGGGATGACGGTCGCCCCGGACGGCACGGCGCTCCCGCTGAGGGAGGTGTCCTCGGCGGCGACCCGGGGGAAGCCGACCACGCTGAGCGTGGTGTCGAGGCGCAGGACCTCCTCGACGGCGCCCGGGATCAGCGTCGGGTCGTCGATCACGGCCTGCCAGCGTTCGCGCTCGGCCAGCAGCGTCGCCACCATGATGGCGATCATATTAGAGGTGGTCTCGTGCCCGGCCAGCAGCAGCGCGCGCACGGTGGCGACCAGCTCGTCGTGGGAGAGCCGGCCGTCGTGGCTGTCGGAGATCTGGGTCAGCTCGCTCAGCAGGTCGTCGCCGGGCTCGGCGCGCTTGGCGGTCACCAGGTCGGAGACGTACGCGTCGAACTCCCGGTAGGCCCGCTCGACCTCGTCCTGACCGTAGCGGGTCAGCGTGAGCATGACCTGCGACCAGTGGGCGAACCGGTCCTGGTCCCTGCTCGGCGCGCCCACCAGGGCGCAGATGACGCGTACCGGCAGCGGCAGGGCGAGACGGGCGGACAGGTCGGCCGGGGAGCCCGCCTTGAGCAGGTCGTCCACCAGCTCGTCGGCCATCCGCTGGACGCGGGGCCGCCAGGTCTCCATCTTCTTGACGGTGAACGAACGGGTCAGCAGCCGCCGCCACCGCAGGTGCCCCTCGCCCCGCATCGCGTCGGTCCCGGCCGAGCCGCGGGCGAAGATCCCGCCGTCGCGCGTGGTCGAGACCCGGGCGGCGTCGGGGCCGCCGCGGCGGAAGCGCGGGTCGGTCAGGACCGTGCGGACGTCGTCGTAGCGGGTGAGCAGCCGGGCGGTGTCGCCGCTGGGCAGCCGTACGTGCGCCACGGGGCAACGGGCCTGCAGGTCGGCCCATTCCGGCGGCGGCCGCAGTGCGGCGTCGCGGTCGAAGGGATAGTCCGGCGTGATGTCCGGCATCGCGGCCCTCCTGATTGTTGACTGTTTCCTTTCACTTTAAGGCGGTCGCCTTAGTAAAGTCAGCCCCCCAATTCCCCGGCGCGATTCGCCGGCGACACGGGACGAATACCGGGCCCTGTCCCAGGTGGCGGACGGACGCGCTTGAAAGGGTGGGCGGCGCGCCAGAATGGGCTGATGAGCGCCGATGATCAGCCGCCGTCCGGACCGTTCGAGGAGCGACTTTGGGTCGCGCACCGTGACGGGCAGCAGGCAGTGTGCCTGAGCCTGCTGCGCGAGGCCGAGCTGGCGTTGCCGATCACCGCCGAGGCGGCGGCGGGCACCCAGGCGCCCGCCTGGGCGACGGTGGAGGCCGCCGGGCGCACGTGGGTGCTCGCGTACACCTCGATCGAGGCGATGCGCCTGTCCACCGGCGGCGCCGCCGCGCACTGCCGGGTCGCGACGATGCCCGATCTGGCCGCCGGCTGGCCCGACCTGCGCTGGGGGCTGGCGGTCAACGCCGGGCTGCGGGTGGCGTTCATGCTGGAGGCGGGGACGCTGGCCCGGCTGGCGGTGCCCACCATGGAGCAGGACCTGCTGCTCGCCCCCGAGTCGGGCGTGCCCGTCGTGCAGAAGCTGCTCGCGCCCGGCGACATCCCGGTCCTGCTGGACACGGCCGAGCCGAGGGTGTCCGGCTACTGCCACAACGCGCTGGACGTCTCGCACATCGCCACCCCGGCCGTGCTCGCCGCGGCGCTGGACAGCTCCGACCTGCTGACCGAGAGCGGGTCGCTCAACATCCTGCGCTGGCATCCCGTCGGGCTCGGCCTGTACCACACCCCGTACGGGGGGACCGACGAGGAGGGGCGGCGGGCGGTGGCCGGCTGGGTGGTCGAGGAGCCGCCGTTCGTGGGGATGGGCCTGGTGCCCAGCGTCAACAACCTCATCCGCGAGTACAAGGTGTACGGGGTGGGGCTGCCGCACGGCGCGGAGATCTGGGAGCTGACCAACCGGGGCACCGAGCACCGCCGTGCCTTCTACCACGGCGACCTGCGCCGATGGCTGCTGGTGGGGCGGCGGTGATGACGTCCTGGCACTTCTACCGGGCCCGCTGGCGCGGCGCCGACTACCCGGCCAGCCCCGAGCCGCACCCCCTGGAGCTGTGGGTACGCCTGCGCAGCCCCGATCCGCTGGACGGCTTCGAGGAGGTCGAGCCCGGCTGCCATGTGCGTACGGTGCCCGCGCCCGAGTGCGAGTCGCTGGACTTCGTGACCGTCGTCTGCCACTGGCGCGGCCGGCCGTTCCAGGTACACGGGGAGCGGGACGGGCTGCTGCTGCTCGAATACCTGGGCGCGTCCGTGCTCACTGCGCGTGAGCTGGGGTTGGATCGGGTGGAGCGGGGTGTCTACCGGGTGTGGGCGCCCCGGTCGGAAGTGGCGGGGCTCAGGGAGGAGGCCGTGCCGCTTTTCATCCAGAAATAACAGTTCTGGGTAAGACTCTTGTTTCATGGTGTTCATGTGACGGAAACTTGCTAGCGAGGCACACGTTTCGGCATAGGACTGTGAACGGGGCGGGGGTTATGGACGGACCTGAACTGCCTGATGTTGCGGGAATGCGGGCGTACGCGGAGGAACTGCGCGGGATTTTCGGCCGTCTGCAGGACGAAGGACTGGACCTGCACGCCAAGGCGAAGGCGGTCCAGGTGACCAAGACCTCGCGCGACGGCCTGGTGTCGGTCACGGTCGGCGCCCGCGGCGACCTCGTCGGGCTCGACCTCGACCCCCGCGTGTTCCGGCATCTCGACGCCCGCGGGCTGGCCGACGCCATCCTGGGGGCGGCGCGGGAGGCCGCCGCGGGGGCGCAGGAGCGCGTCATGGAGATCTTCGAGCCGGCGATCCCGCGCGAGGACCTCAAGGCGCACCTGGAGGGCGACGTCGAGACCGTCCTGGCCAGGCTGGCCGACCAGATGTCAGGAGGCGGACTGTGACCCTGAGAGACGGGACGTACGTCGCCCGGCCCGTCGTGCACCACGGCATCGCCGCCTGGTCCGACATGGCCGGGGAGCTGGACCGGAGGGTGTCGAATGCGGTGGCCGAGGTCGAGGCGGCCCTGAGGTGCGCCCCGTGGGGCCAGGAGACCGAGGGGCAGGCCTTCGCCGACGCGCACTTCAGCGGGAACGGGCCCGTCGAACTGCTCGACCGGTGCAGGCTGCTGACCAAGGAGATCGTGGCCGAGGGCGACCGGGTGCGCGCGGCCATCGACAACACCTCCCAGACGGACCTCGACATCGGTAACGACCTCGCGGCTGGCCTGGCCCGCGAAGTCTGAGGCGCCGGTAGATGTCGTACACGGGCGGAGTCCACGTCCAGGGCCCCGACGGGCAGTCGGCTCAGCGGGCCGTCATCCGGATCGACAGCGACACGCAGCCCGCGTGGGACAGCCTGGGCCTGCCGGAATGGGTGAACACCTGGCTGATCCCGCTGCTGTCCGCCGGTCAGAAGTGGCCCAAGGCCAGCGAGAGCGGCCTGTCCACGCTGGCGAGGGCGTACGCGGCGCTGGCCGACGAGTCCGTCGTGTCCGTCGACTCCGCGGGCACCGCCGCGCGTACGATCGTGACCGGCTGGGAGGCCCCCGCCGCCGAGGACTTCGTCCTCAGGGCCCGTGAGCTGTACAGCCGCGAGGGCGGCCTGACCGGGGTGAACGGCAACGCGAGGGCGTACTCGGAGCAGGCCAACAACTTCGCCATAGAGACGCAGTACTCCAAGATCTCCATCAACGTGGCGTTCTGGGTGACGGTCATCGCCATCTTCATCGCCCTCGTGGCGGCGTTCTTCAGCGCGGCGATCTCGATCGCGCTGGTCGGCCCGTACGCGGCCGGGGCCCGCGCGGTGCTGAGCCGCATCCTCGTCAGGCTCGCGGCGGCGGCCGCCCGGAGGGTCGGCGCGACCCGGCTGGCCCGGGTGGCCGTGCTCAGCGGTCCCACCGGGCGGAGCATCATCACCCGGCTGCTGGCCACGCCGCTGGGCCTGGAACTCATCGAGGAGATCGGTGAGGAGTTCTTCATCACCGTGTGGACCCAGTACCAGCAGATCAAGATGGGCACCATCAAGGGCTGGGACTGGAAGAAGATCCAGGCCGCGATCCTGGGCGCGGCCACCGGGGCGATTATCGGCATGGTGGTGGCCGGTCCCATCTCCCGGATCGTGAGCAGGCTGGGCGTGCGCGGCTTCGCCGGACGCGCTCTGACGGTCGGCCTGACCAACATGATCGCCTCGCCGGTCGGCAGCTTCGTCGCCAACGGCGTCGTGTACCAGCAGTGGCAGAATCCGTTCACGTCCGACGCGCTGCTGGGCGGCTTCATGGGAGGTGTCGGGCGTACCGGGACCATCAGCCCGTTCAACCCGAGCGTCGCCATGGCGCTGGCCAGCCCGCTGAGCACGCTGGCCGACGCGTACAACGCCGCCGCGGGGGGTCACGGCCCCGGCAGCGGCGGAACGGGCGACCCCGGAACGCCGAACGGGACGCCCACAGGCCCGCAGGGCGGCCCGCCCGGCACGCCGGGGACCGTGCAGGGGCCAGGACCGGTCACGCCCCCGTCGCCGAGCACGTCCGGCGTCCCGGCGGCCGCCGGTGCCCCGGCGCCGGCGGGCCGTCCCGGGCCCACGGTGCCGAACCCCGACATGTCCGCCCAACGGCGCGCCGCCGCGGGCTCCGGCCAGAACACCGTCGCCCCGGCCCCCGACGAGCCCCCCCGCCAGGGCGACAGTGCCGCCGCCACGCCACAGGGCAGGACCCCGAACGCCACCCCCACCCAGAGCGGCGCGACCCAGAACGGCGCGAGCCAGAACGGCACCCAGAACCCGGCGACCCCGCACGGCGGCGAGACGACCGGTCGTGGCGCGACGGCGGGCGCACCGGCCCCGGGCGGCGCGACGACGCCGGACGGGCCGACGTCCCAGGGCGACGGGACGGCGCAGGGCCGCGCCGCCACGAGCGACCCCGCGACGGCGAACCAGCAGAACGGCCCGGCGGCCGTGGACGGCGCGCCCGCGGCGCAGGACGGCACACCGGCGACGACCGGCGCCGCCCCCGGCGGCGTCACGAACGTGGGGGAGACGGGCGGCACGAGGCAGGCGGCGGCCCTGATCGGGGCCCCGGCCCCGATCAGGGCGCGGGCGGCGCTCGTGGACGCGCTGACCGCCGAGTTCCCCGGCGCGGTGCTGGGCCCCGCGGGCGACCTGCTCGTCCCCGGTCCCGGGGGCTACCGCGCCGTCTCCAACGCCACCATGAACCGCATCCGCAGAGCGCTCGACCTGCGGGCCACGGAGGTCGGCAACCAGTCCGACCTGATGGTGGACGCCGCGGCCATGCTGGTGGTCGCCCTGGCCGACGACTCGATGTCGTCGGCCGTCCCCGGCTCCGCCGCCCCGTCGCCGGCCCTCACCAGCAGGCCGGGCACCGTCACCTCCCGCTCCGTCCCCGACACCAGGTACGTCGCGGACGGCCGCGTGGGCTCGATCCTCACTCTGACCGAGACCCACGACGGCACCGCCACGTTACGCCCCGAGCACTTCGCCCATGGCTCCAACGGGGTCGAGGGCCTCGAATGGCGCCCCGCGCCCACGGACCCGGACCCGGCCAACCAGGTACTCAAGGTCCGGACCACGAGGAACGGCCCCCAGCACTTCCGCCCCATGATCGGCCGTCTGGACCCCGGGGTCATGGCCACGACCGTGCTCAGGTCGGGCACAGCGGCGGACCCGCACCTGGTCGTCTTCGCGCCCGGAGTCGCGGCGGACCAGCTAGCGAGGGTCTGGCTGCACGAGATCACCGACATCCTGCAGGTGCTGTCCGCGGAGGACGCGGGCAGGCTCCGGAGACTGCTGCGGACCTTCTCCGGCCGGCGGCAGGAGAGCGCGGACAACTGCGTGGCCGCCCGGCGCAACGAGCTGGCGTACCTGACCGAGCAGTGGGAGCGCGCCACGACCGTGCCCGAGCAGCGCCAGTTGGCCGTGGACATCCACGGCGTGATGCTCGACCTGAAAGCCCGCGGCGCCAAACCACCGCCCGCGCCCTGGGAGCCCAAGCAGGGCACGAGACGCAGCCACCAGCCCGCCGGGCTGGGGCCCGACCCCAGTCCCAAGGACGCGCGGGCCGTCATCAAGACGCTGGCCAACGCGGAGGAGGACCTTCGGCGACAGGCCACTTTGCGGAAGGAGAGCGCCGAGCAGGCCGGGCGGGAGGCCGTCGAAGCGACCCAGAAGGCCGAGAACGCGCTCAACGACCACGACACCGGCAGGTTCCTCCGCGCCGCCGAGGCCCAGGAGGAGGCGCGCGCCCACTGGGCCAAGAAGGCGCGGGACCTCAGGATCGCCAAGGCGTACAGCAAGGCGGCGGCGGAGGCGGCCGCGGCCAGGCAGGCGTACGAGCGGTACGAGCGGCTGCTCACCATGCTGAGCCGGGGCGCCAAGCCCACCAGCCTGGGCCCGGTCAGCCTGCCCGCCCTCGCCACCGTCGCGGGGAACGAGGCCGAGCGCGCCCGCAGGACGTACCTGGAGGCGCTGCGCAACGTGCTGCCCTCGAAGTTCTCCCTGTCGGAGGCGATGCCCACCGGACGGCTGGCCCATCTGGACGCGCTCACCGACACGGTCAACGAGATGCTGCGGAGCAAGGGCGTCAGCCTGCGGGTCACCCCCGACGAGCTGGAAGGCGCGATCAAGGCCAACTACCACGACGTCGTCTCCGGCGACGGCATGGTGCTCAGCCTCGGCTGGGGCAAGGACGCGGTCGAGTTGTCGATCCAGCAGTCCCTCTCCGACCTGGTGGAGGTGCACGATCCGGCGGTAAAGGCGTCCGAGATGTCGGTGGGCCTGTTCTACCAGTACGGTCACACCTACACCGCCGCGCAGTCCGGCAACGCCTCCATCTCGGCGGACGTCGACACCAGGGCGCTGATCCCGGCCATGCCGGAGGTCTGGAGGGAGCTGGCCCAGGTGGTCGGCGTCGGCACCGGGTTCACCGCCGGGCGCAGCGCGTCGGTCTCGGGCGGGGCGAAGGACACCACGGACGGCGGCTCGGTGGCCGACAACCGCAGCGAGTCGATGCTGTTCGAGGCCAAGGCCGTCTGGTCCGTGAGAGTGCGCACCCAGGAGGACAGCGGGTGGGGCGAGACCACCAGGGTCAGCTCCGGCACTCCCAGCGACCCCGGTGTCCAGCGGATCTGGGTGTGGCACTCCTACCTCGACCAGACGCCACCCAGCGAGGAGACGATCCCCGACAACCTGCGCGACCCGGAGATGCCCAACGTCGAGCCCATCAGCATGACCGGCATGGAGGCCGCGCTCAAAGCCCTCGAAAGACATCTCGGCGGCGACTTCGCCAGGATCGGCACCAACGCCCACAGCGACCTGCGCACGTTCGTCACCCAGACCATCATGATGCGGCTGCGGCACGCCGCGAACGAAACGCTGTCGGTGCCCCTGCTGGTCGAGGGCGTGCCGTACGCCACCATCAAGGTCAAGAGCGAGATCGTGCTGGAGGAGTCCAGGCGGGAGGGCGCGCCGACCGCGGAGGTGCTGGAGGAGGAGGTGCTCACCCAGTCCACCGCCTCGCCGACCAGGATCGAGTACGGAGGCTCGGTGGAGGGCAGGGTGTCCGGCGGACCCATCCTCGAGAATCCGGACATTCTTGGACCGGTTGGCGACTACCATCCCGACACGGTCACCCCCGGGGGGAAGGGCGCCAGGCCGGTGGCGCAGTCGTCCGCCTCCACGGCCAACGAGGCGTCCCACCACGTGGAGGTGGACAAGAGGAACGGGCGCTCGCAGGCGTACCGCGCGGTGGTGAAGCACACGTTCACCGTGGAACAGCTCGGCAAGCCCCCCGTCGAGCTGCCTCCGATGAAGGCCGTGGCCCTGATCCGCATGCAGGAGTCGGACGCCTACCGCTTCGGCCTGCCCGTGGCCAAGGAGGCGGTGGTCATGGAGAACGGCCGGCCGAAGACCGACGCCGACGGCAACGTGGTGATGAGCGACAGCTTCCAGCGGGTGCTGCCCAAGGGCCGCAAGGCCGGACTGCCGGAGTGGCTCGGCGACGGCGACGAGCAGTTGCGCGGCGCCGCGGGGCCCACCGACGTCCGGAGGATCACCGGGGTGGACGGGCTCGTCACGGAGGTCCTGGCCAAGCTGGCCGAGATGGGGATCGTGGCGAAGATCGAGAACGGCGTGCGCGAATACGACTCCAACCGGTTCGTGCGCGCCGCTCAGATGTTCGCCGAGATGGACGTCGCCGCCCACCTCAACGAGGCCGCGCTGCGTGGCGGCTTCGACCAGGCGGCGCAGAACGGCATGCTCGTCCCCGTGGTCCAGTACGGCTTCAACGCCGTCCCCGTGGTGCACGGGCTGCACATCGTGCTGCGGCAGGACTTCGCCGACCCGAGTTACGCGGGGCTGGTCAACAAGGTGCACACCGGCCTCGACATCGGCAGCGACACCTCGGGACGGTCCATCAGCCGCTCCAAGACGATCAGCGGCGGGGCATCGGGCAGGAAGAACGACGGCCCAGGGGCGAAGGAGGACGGGATCGCGCACTCGGCGGGCCCGGACGGCGCCGTGAACCGGACCTACTCCGTGGGCTCCTCCGTGGGCAGCACCGTCAACTGGGTCAAGATGTCCGAGGACGGGAAGGAGAAGGGGTCCGCGGGCATGTGGGTCGGGGGGACCCTCGAGGTCAGCCTGGTGCGCGGCGACGGCGAGGAGACGTCGCTGGCGCGCCGCGACGTCAAGACCCTGCTGCTCATTCCCACCGACATGCTGCCCAGGGACGGCGGGCCGAGCCTGTCCGGGCCGGTGGGCAGGTCGGCGAAGAACTCCGCGAAGGAGGCCACGAGGAAGCTGCTGGCGCACGCGACCATCGAACACTTCGACGGCGGCCGCGAACTCCGGGACCTGCGGAAGGTCCGGGGGCTGCTGCCGAGGGCCCTGCGGGGGGTCATGGCCGTGCTGGTGCAGATCTGGTCGATGCTGAGCCGGCACTTCCTCGCCGCCCACCTGCTGGAGGGGCGGCCGGTCGCCAACGACCTCGTCGTCGACCCCAGCGGCCTGCTGGGCACGCGCGTCTCCGCGGAAGTCACGGCCGAGCCCGGCGAGGCGCGGGTCGTCGACGTGGTGGACGCGGTGACCGGCAAAATCCTGCTCGGCCTCAGCAGCGCCGGCGTTTCCTGGGGCACGGCGATGAACTACATGGCCGCTGTGGGGAACTCCGTCGCCGACCTGGACGAGCAGGGCTCCTCCAGAGACAGCTTCTCGCTCTCGGCGCCCTCGCGTTCCTGGGGCAGGGCGGTCACGACCGCGCTCCTGGCCATCTGGGGCACCGAGGCGCTCGGGATCGAGGTTGGCCGGAAGTACCGCTTCGTCGCGCCCGTGGACGTCATACTGAAGATCACGGGCAGCCACACCAACCTGATGCCGATCGAGGCGCCACGGCTCCCGGCCCGGCCGGGCGAGTCGGGCGGCTCGCTGACCAGCCGCGGCAACGTGCTGTTCACGGTCCCCGAGCGCGAAGCGCTGCGCCTGTACGCCGACGGCGAGATCAACCTGCCGCTGCCCCTGGTCGCCGACGCGGTCGAGCGATTCACCAACGGCAGCATGAAGCTAGACAGGACGCTCGCCGTCCCCCTGATCATGACCTACGTCAAGGCCAGGGCCGAGGCGCTGGCCCGCAACGAGGAGATCGGGGTCGGCGCCCTGCACACTCCCGAGACGCTGCTCAAGGCCGTCAAGAAGGTCGCCGGCCTCGGCCACAGGGGGGAGGCGCTGCGCCAACTGGACCAGGTGCTCAGCGAGGCCAGGGATCTGATCGAGCGATCCAGGGAGGTCGTGCTCGCCGAGCAGTACCAGAACGCCATCGGCATGAGCGAGCCCAAGTCGTTCGTCGTCACCGACGCTCAGGGCAACACCATCGACCTGGCGGACGCGGTGGCGAACGCCGTCAACGCGGCCATCCCCGGCGCCGCGGACGCGGTGGTGAACTCCGTCGACGGCAACGAGGTGACCACACCCAACCTGGGCAGGCAGCTCAGGGTGGACTTCGGCGCCGAGCGGCCGCTCATCCGCCTGGCGCAGATGTGGTCGCGACGCGGGCTGGGGCGGCAGTACAACGTGAGCGGCGGCTCCCTGGCCGACGGGGCCCAGGTGGTCAACGTCCGGGTGCGCGTCCAGCGCGCTCGGGGAGAGGACCCGAGGAAGGCGACGCTGGTGACCCACATCACCGACGCCGGGCTCATCGTCCAGCACTACCGCTACGTCGAGGCGTCGCACACGGAGGCGCGCAACGCCGCGTACGCGGTCGGCTTCGACTACGCGGCCGAGGGACAGGACTCCGACGCGCTCAAGGCGGGGCTGTCCACCAGGCGCGGTCGCTCCTCCTCCAGCACCAGTAGCTGGCAGACGACCATGATCCAGCGCCTGGCCCTGTTCAACGGCCTCGACGTGGTGTCGGAGGGCATGATGGTGACCATCGAGGTCGACTACCGGCCCGCCCGGGTGCGGCCGCTGCCGTTGGAGAGGTGGATGCCCCGCTCCGCGGCCGCGATCCGGGCGGCGGTGGACCGGGTGCGCCGGCGGCGCGGCAGCATCGTGCACACCTACGACGCCACGATGGTCCGCGCCATCCCGGGCGGCATGACCATCCCGGCCGACCAGGACCCGGGGCCGATCCCGTCCGTGATCGACCCGCGCCAGGTGGAGTTCGACGCCCCCTTCTTCCCCAACGCCCTGTGGGCGGACCCGGTCAGGCCCACGCTGGTCAGCGTCGTCACCGCCCAGCTCAAGAAGATGGTCGGCCATGCCCCGGTCGAGGAGCACGAGGGCGAGCTGGACGCTCTGCTGTCGGAGCCGGCGCTGCTCACCGCCCTGGCGCGGCAGTCGGGGCGCGACGGCGACACCATCTCGCAGGTGGCCAGGGACAAGGTCCGGCATCGTGGCATCGACCTCAACGTCAATGCCCGCCTGTCGGACCTGACCGTCGTGGCCGGGCCGTTCGAGGGGGAGCTGGGCCACACCGCCAGACAGGCCGACGCGCTGAACGCGTCCCTGACCCGCGGCCGGCCCCTGCCCCTGGGCATGTCGGCAAGCTCGGCCGGCGGCATGCCGGGCCTCGGCTACAGCACGAGCGCCGGGGCGCAGTCGTCGGAGAGCATCGCGACCCATCATGGCGCGCGCCGCGAGCGTCAGATGTTCCAGAAGGGCAAGCTGTACACCGTCCAGCTCAGGGTGGACTACGACCTGACCTTCCAGCGGGTGAAGCTCCAGGACGGCAACGCCTCGACGAACGCCGGCGACCCGGTCCACCTGCCGGGCGCGAGCCGCGCCACCGTGCAGGTCACCCTCTTCGGGGAGGACCTGCAGAAGCTGTACGCCCAGATGGAGGCCGGCGTGCGCAGGTCGGCCGCCCTCGACCACCTGCCCCAGTTCCGCTTCCGGCCCGCCCGCAGCCGCTTCGGCCTGATCCGGGGCCTGCAGGACGCCCGCGTGGCGGCCCGCGAGCGCGGCGAGGTGGCCCTGGTCCGCGTGCACGACTCGCACGGCGTGCACGACTATCGGGCGGCGCCCGACGGCACCATCTCCAGCGAGAGGCCCGACGGGGGCTTCGCCGAGGCGTTCGCCACGCTGCCGACGCCCCTCCTCGACGCGGCCGAGCAGGCCGGCCTCAACCTGCGGAACGTGTTCATGAACTCCCACGTGACCGGCACCTTCACCGAGCAGGTCACGGCTGAGCTGAAGGCCAGGAACGCCCTCCCGCCCCCGGCGGCGGACCCTCCCTTCCCGGCCGCGGCCTCCGAGCCCGCCGCCCAGCCCGCTTCCCCGACGCCGAGCCCGCCCGCGGGCGGCACCTCCCCGGGGACGAGTTCGCCCGCCGCGCCGACCGACCCGGAGATCGCCGGTACGCCGCTCGCCGCCACCGCCCGCCCCGACGGCGTGCGCGACCTGGACCTGGCGGAGGTGGGCCGCCAGGACGTGTCACCGGCCGACTTCGGCGGCGCGGTGGCGGCCCTGCGCCGGCCCGCGGCCGATCGGTTCGTCGTGCAGGTGCCCGCCGCCCCCGACGAGCACGTCAGAATACGGGTGGGCGATCCGGGCCCCGGGCTGATCGGCCGTACCGACCTGCGCTCGGGTACCCAGGCGGACCCGCACGTGGTGTGGATCGCGCCGCGTGCGCACCCGCAGGTCGTGTCGGCGGTGCTGGTGCACGAGCTGTCGCACATCGTCCAGGAGCAGGCCGCCCGGCGGGCCGGGGCGCCGCAGGGCGTGGTCAGGCCGGCGCTGTCGCCCCGGCAGGTGGAAGGCACCGACCACTGCCTGACACCCCGGCTGGACGAGCACGCGCACCTGTCGCGCAAGTGGCACGCCACCGCGGACCCGCGGGCGCGGGAGCAGATCGCGGCGGCGATCGACACGGTCGCGGCCGACCTCGAACGGCGCGGCCACCCCCGGCCCGCCCCGCCCTGGGCGGCACCGGACGCCGGGACGTCCCCCCGCAGGTCGCTGGCCGACCTCCTGGGCGGCGGGAGTCGTACCTCCCCGGCGCACCGCCCGGCGCTGCCCGAACTGGCCGTCGCCAGGGCCGTCCAGCGGGCCGCCGCGCTCATGGGCGCGCGGGCCAGGGAGCGCGGCCCCGGCCTGCTCGCCATCGAGCTTCCCGGGCGCCCGCCCATCCCGGTCGAGATCTGGCCGGCGGCACGGGCGGACGCCGCCGCGCGGGGCGTGCTGACCTACCAGGTGGACGACCGCAGCACGATCGGCGCGAACGAACGGGCCGCCGCCGCGGCGACGGCGGGTGCCATCGCCGCCGCGCTCGGCCTGCCGCCCGCCGACCACCAGGCCCGCGCCCAACTGCACGAGGCCGTCCGCCAGGTGCGCGCGGCCACCGTCGAGCAGCGTCCAGGACGGCTGGGTGTCCTGCACGCCCTGGCCTCCGCCGCCCCCCACCGGATCGTGCCCGCCGCGCTGGCGGCCGAGCTGGCCACGCTCGTCGCCGCGCCGAACCCGGCCGACCGGCACGCGCGCTGGACCCGCGTCCGCGCCCTGGCCAACGCCACCGGCTGGCTCCCCGAGGACGAGGAGTGCACCTGCGAAGACGGCGAGCCCTGCACCTGCGGCGCCCAGATCAGGGAGGAGCTCAGGGAGATGGTCGAACAGGGCATCATAGAAGCCCTGAGGAAAGGATGATCATGACCTTCGCGGTAGCGCGGACGAGGGATGAGGCACACCTCTACCTCGACCTGCACCCGTGCGCGTGCGGCAGCCCCGAGACCACCTGGGACAGCGCCCTGGTCGGCACCGAGGAGGGCCTGGCCAGCCGCTACTCCGGCGTCTGCGCCGAGTGCGGCGCGCAGCGCGAATACCTGTTCGGCCTGCCGGACAAGCCCGTGCTGCCCGCGGGCCACCCGACGTTCGGCGGCGCCGAGCCGTCGCAGCTCCTCGACGCGGGGGAGTGGCTGTGGGTGGCCGACCTGTCGGCGGGCAACGTGCCGGTGGACGACGACGCCGAGGCGCGCCGCGCGCTGTCCGTGGCGACGGCGGCGGTCGAGGAGGTCGTCAAGTTCGTCCCGCCCGGGGCCGACGAGGTGCCCGAGGACGGGTTCTGGTCGCAGCGGGGGCGGGAGATGCGGGCGGCCGAGCCGGGCCGCTTCCAGCTCGACCGGCTCCTGATCGTCCGCGACACCTACCGTGACCTGGTGGCGCGGCATGCCTGAGCGGGGGCGGGCGCGCTGCCTGGTGGAGGCGTACGTCTACCTCGACCTGGTGGCCCCCGGCGGGTCGGAGCGGGCGTCGGTGACCGACGAGCCCGGCGCGTGGGTGGTGCGGGCCGACGACGTCGAGGTGCTGGTGCCGTACGCGGCGGAGGAGGCGGCCGGTCTCCAGGGGGCGACGTTCGGCGCCGGGGTGTCGGAGCTGCTCGACCCCGGGCAGTGGGTGCTGATCGGCGCCGCGTACGCGGGCCGCGCCCTGGAGGCCGGGCTGTTCTTCACCGCCGACCCGTCGTCCGGCCTCGAGGGCTACGACGCCGTCGTGGCCGACTGGGGCTTCGCCGCCGACGCGATGGAGGAGGCGCTCAAGTTCCTCCCCGGCGACGCCGCCGAGCTGCCGCAGGAGGCGTTCTGGACGGAGATGGGCAGGTCGGCCCGCGACGCCGAGCCCGGCCGCTTCAGCAGGGCGCGGATGGAGAGCGACCTCGCCTTCTACCGGCAGAGCCTCGACGACTTCCGCCGCCTGCACCCCCACTGGAGCTGACCCGCGCGGTGAATCCGGGGCCGGTGCGCGGCCCCAACCGGCATCCACCGGCACTCACCGGACTCCTCGGCCTCGGTCCACGAGACCTCCGCCGAGGATCACACACCGGCCGCGGGCGAGCCTAGGCGTCGAAGCCGCTGATGAGGTCAATGGTGAGAGCCGTGCGCTCGGGGATGTGAGCGACGATGGCGTGCTCGGAGCGGGAGTGGGACCCGGCCCCCACCGGGCCGAGCCCGTCGAGCACCGGGCGGCCCAGCGCGGAGACGAAGTTGGCGTCGCTGGCGCCGCCGACCCCCGCCTCGCGCAGGTCCAGGCCCTGCTGGAGGGCGGCCTTGCAGGCCCTGGCGAACAGGTCCTCCGAGGCGGGGTTGGGCGTCATCGGCGGACGGTTCCAGCCGCCGGTCAGCTCGATGGACACCCGCGGGTCGGGCGAGCGCAGCGCGGCCAGCGCGGCGTCCACCCGGGCCATCTCGTCCTGGCGGGAGACCCGCACGTCGATCCCGCAGGTGGCGCGGCCCGCGGTCACGTTGGTGCCGGTGCCGCCGTTGACCAGGCCCACGTTGACGCTGGTGCCGCGTTCGAGCGCGCCCAGCGTGGTGATCTGGGTGATCAGCGCCGCCATGGCGTGGACGGCGCTGGCGCCCGCGGTGGGGTCGAGCCCGGCGTGCGCCTCGACGCCGGTGGCGGTCACCCCGAAGATGCCGACTCCCTTGCGGGAGGTCTTGACCGCCCCGTCGATGGCGCCCTCGAAGACCAGGGTGGCCAGCGCGCCCTCGCTGGCCGCCTCGATCAGGTGGCGGGAGGCGGGACTGCCGATCTCCTCGTCGCCGTTGAACAGCAGGCGGACCGACGGGTACGGGAGCCCCAGCTCGCGCAGCCCGCGTACCGCCCAGACGGCCTGGACGAGCCCGGTCTTCATGTCGAAGACGCCGGGCGCGCTGATGACGCCGTCGGTGATCTGCCACGGCCACCCGTCCAGGGTGCCGGCCGGCCACACGGTGTCGTAGTGGCCGACCAGCAGGACGAACCCGGGAGCCGTGCCGTGGTAGGTCAGCTCCAGCGCGTCGCCGTGGCGCCCGCCGTCGTGGCGGGTCTGCGCGTCCGGCGGCCCGATGCGGTCGGCGGCCCACGCCCCGATCTCGTCGAGTGCTCGGTCGAGGAGCCGCTTGTCGTCGCTCGGGCTCTCCAGTTCGACCAGCTTGCGCAGGTCGTCGAGCATGACGGGAAGGACTTGGTTGGTCCACATGGGAGCCGGTGTCACAGAACTTTCCTTAATCTGAGAGGGAACTACCGTACGGGCACGCCGGGCCCGAGCGGGATGCCGAGGGCCCACCAGGCGAAGAAGAGCACCGTCCAGGTGACGAGCATGACCAGGCACAGAGGCAGCACGAGGGCCATCAGGGTGCCGATGCCCGACGACTTGCGGTAACGCTGGACGAACCCGAGCACCAGCACGAAGTAGGGGCTCATGGGCGACAGCGCGTTGGTGCAGGAGTCGGCGATGCGGTACAGCGCCTGGGTGGTCTCCGGCGGGATGTCCAGCAGCATCAGCATCGGCACGAAGACCGGGCCGACCAGCGCCCACTGCGCCGAACCGCTGGTGATCAGCAGGTTGATGACGGTGACGATGAGCAGGATGCCGATGAAGACCACGGGCCCGCTGACCCCGGCGGCCTTCAGCAGGTCGGCGCCCTTGATCGCGGTGATCGTGCCGATGTTGGTCCACTTGAAGTAGGCCAGGAACTGCGAGATCGCGAAGAACAGCACGATGACCGGGGCCATCTCCTTCATGCCGTGCGCCATGAAGTTCGGCACGTCGCTGCTGCGCTTGATGGTGCCGACGGTGCGTCCGTAGACGACGCCGACGACGAGGAAGGCCACGCCGATCAGCAGGGCGATCGAACCCAGCAGCGGGCCGCTCACCAGGTCGCCGTTCTCGCCGCGCATCGGCGAGTTGGACGGGATGATGGCCAGCGCGACCAGCGCGGCGATCACCAGCAGCGCGAGACCGGACCAGCGCAGGCCGCGGCGCTCCAGGTCGGACAGCTTCAGGTCGGACAGGTCGCCGAGGTCGGCGTCGTCGTCGACCGGCATGCTCTGCGCCCGCTTGGCGATCACGGTCTCCGTCACCAGCGTGATGACGGCGGCGAGCACGAACGAGGACGCGAGCGAGAAGAAGTAGTTGGCCAGCGGCGTGACGGTGACGTTGGGGTCGATGGTCTGCGCGGCCTCGGTGGTGATGCCGCCCAGCAGGACGTCGGTCGGGGTGACCACCGGGCTCGCGTCGAAGCCGGCCGCGACCGAGACGTACGCCACGATCACGCCGATGATCGGGTTCCGGCCCACCGCGTAGAAGGCCAGGCCGCCCAGCGGGATCAGCACGATGTACGCCGAGTCGGCGGCCGCGTGGGAGATCATGCCGGTGAAGGCGAGCGCGAAGGTCACCCAGCGCCCAGGCACGCGGGAGATGCCGCGCTTGAGCACCGTGGCCAGCAGCCCGGACTTGTCGGCGACGGCCACGCCGAGCATGACGACGAGCACCGTGCCCAGCGCGGGGAATGTGACGAAGCTCTCGATGGCGTCGCCGAGCATCAACTGCACGCCCTCGAAGGAGAGCAGGCTCTGCACGGCGACGGGCTTGTTGTCTGCGGGGTTGACCGCCGAGACGTTCATGGCCGCCAGAGCCCAGCTCAGCACCATGATGAAGACGCTCAGGATGACGAACAACCAGAACGGATGCGGGAGTTTGTTCCCGACGCGCTCAATGCCATTGAGAATACGCATGGTCGCGTCGAGTGCGCGCGACTCTTTTTTCTCAGCCAGGGGGGTGGTGGACATGGGCCCTGATGTTAACGACACCAAGAATCACACGCAAGTTGGTAAGCGCGCCTACCCATGAGTAGTGAACAACGCTTCCAGCGCAAATCTGCCGACGGGAAAGTTGATTATGTAACCGCAGGTCACGACGGTTTTGTTGCGTTCCAAAACGAGAATTCGCCGACCGCCGGGCCGACATCTTGTCGATCAGCCGAGCAGCCACCGGCTCAAATAGAACGCGGCTATTCCGATCGCCGTGGACAGCAGAAACCTTTTCGAGACCATCCCCGCCGCGAAGGTGACCACCCCGCCGATCAGATAGGGATTCGCCAGGCTCAGCTCGAGTCCTTTTCCGGACGGGGCGAGAATGGCCGGGAACACCAGCGCCGCGAGCACCGCCGGCGGCGTGTATTTCAGCAGGGTCTCCACCAGCGGGGGCATCTCCCGGTCGGCGAGGACCGCCAGCGGCAGGTAGCGGGGCAGGAAACTGCACAACCCCATGCCGACGATCAGCAGCACCACGCCCATGCCGTCGCTCATGCCTTGCTCTCCTCGGGCTCGTCGCTCAGCTCGGGCTCGTCGCCCCGCCTGGGTTCGTTCTTCCTGACCGCCCGCTCGCAGCCGGTCCCGACCACCGCGCCGACGACCGCGGCCAGCACCACCCCGAGGTTGTACGGCAGCCCCTGCGCCAGCAGCGCCGTCACCCCGGCCGAGCAGATGGCCGCGGCCACCCGCCAGTTCACCAGTCCGATCGCGAGCATGGCGACGAACATCGCGGTCACCGGGAAGTCGAGGCCGAGCTTCGTCACGTCGGGCACGGCGGACCCCAGCGACATGCCGACCACCGTGCACAGCATCCAGGTGACGTACAGCGTCGCCGACGCGCCCAGGAAGAACAGGTGCTTGTGGTGGGTCAGCCTGCCGTTGCGCAGCCGGTCGATCGCCACGAAGAACACCTCGTCGATCAGCCCGAAGCCGAGCACCACCCGCCAGCGCTGGGGGACCTCCTTGACGTACGGGATGAGGATCGTGCTGTACAGCAGCATGCGCAGGCCCAGGATCAGCGTGGTCAGGATGATCGCGGGCACGCTCGCGCCGTCGGCGATCAGCGCGAAGCCGACGAACTGCGCGGTGCCGGAGTTCACCGCCATGGCCAGCCCCAGCGTGGCGAACTCCGACAGCCCGCTGGACAGCCCCAGCACGCCTCCCGCGATGCCCATCGGGATGGCGGAGGCGAGGAAGGGCATCGTGCTCCTGGCCCCGGCCAGGAACTGCTGGCGCGGAGTCGGCGGCGTCACCGTCTCGGGTGGGTCGGCGATGGCCATGTCAGCGCTCTTCCTTCCATAGCGTGCGCACCAGGGCGGCCACGGCGTCGGGTGCCGTGTGGGTGAAGTAGTGGCCGGCCGGGCCGATCTCCGCGAGCCGGGGCGCGGCGGAGAAGAGCGACCAGGCCGTGTGACGCCGGGCGTATCCGGGGGTGAGCGGGTCGTCGGCGGAGTAGACGGCGGTGAGGGGGGCGGCGAGCGGGGCCGTCCCCTCCTGCTCGGCCCGTTCGAGCAGGTAGGTGTTGGCGGCGCTGGAGTCGTGCCGGAAGACCTTCGCCACGAACGCGGCCTGGTGGGGTTCGAGCGCGTCGAGCCCGGTCAGCCCGGTGACGTCGGACAGCCAGGCCACGACGTCGGCGTCGCCGATCGTCTCCGCCTCGCGGATGGCCTCGCGGGTGGCGGCGGCGTCGTGGAGCAGCTTGCCGGCCACGAAGACGTGCAGCGGCGGGCGGCCCGCGGCCTCCAGCAGGCGGGCCGTCTCGACGGCCAGGGCCGAGCCGACGCAGTGGCCCCACAGCAGCACGGGGCCGGTGAACGTGGCGTGGATCTCGTCCGCCACCAGCCTGGCCGCCTCCGGCACGCTCACGAGGGGCTCGTCAGGACGGCCGGCGTCGTGACCGGGCAGTTCGACGCCGTGCACGGAGACGCCGCCGTCCTTGCCCAGCGCGGTGGCCAGCCGCTCGAAGTTGACGGCGTTGCCGCCCGCGTACGGGAAGCAGACCAGTGCGCACGAGGCCGGGTCGGGATCCTCGGTCAGGGCCCTGAGCAGCCCCTGGGGACCTGCCGCCGTCCCCATAGCCCCCGTCCCCATGGCCCCTGTCCCGATGGCCCCCGTCTCAGCGGCCCCCGCCGCGAGGCGGGCCTCGGCCACCGCGCACAGCGGCCCGAACGTGGAGTTGCGCATCAGGTCGGTGAGCGTCACGAGGCCGCCCATCTCCATGACCACCCGCATGGCCGACAGCGAGGCGCCGCCCAGCTCGAAGAAGTTGGCGTCGAGCGTGATGGACTCCGGCGGCACGCCGAGCACCGCCGACCAGGCCCGCGCGACGCGTTCCTGCACCGGCCCCTCTGGGCGGCCCTCACCACCACCGGCGCTCGGCGCCTCGACGCGGTGGAAGACCCGGCGCGCGGGCTCGGGCAGCAGCTCCAGGCGGTCCGGCAGGCGGCGGGCTCGGGCGGGCACGGTGGTGGCCCGGCCGTCCGCGGCGACGAGGGAGATCGTGCCCGGGGTGGCGAAGGGGACGCGCAGCCCGTACGCGTCGACGACCCGCGGGCGGAGCGGCCGGTCGGCGTCGGGGACCAGCCCGTCAAGCGCCGCGGGGAGCCCGGCGGACTCCTCGGCCGCGGCCAGCGCCGCCCGCTCCTCGGCGGGCAGCAGGCCGGCGAGGTGGTGCGGGTCGTCGGGGCCGGCGGTCATCGCCTCGAACACCGCCGTGTAGTACGCCCCCATCCTGGCCACCTGCCACGGCTCGAACAGGTGGGCGTGGTAGTGCAGGCTCAGCCGCACCTCGTCGCTGACGAAGTGCCGCGAGAACTCGGCGCGCAGCACGAACTCCGTCTCCGAGTCGGCCCGCACGTCGAGCAGCGCGAACCCCTCGCGCGCCTGCAGCTCCTTGAGCAGGTAGAAGTGCGTGAAGTTGAAGGCCGTCTCGAACAGCGGGTCCTGCGTCCCCAGGTCCTGCTTGGCCTGCGCCATCGGGTAGCGCCGCGCGGGCAGCAGCTCCGTCTCCGAGCGGTAGACCTGGCGTACGAGGTCGGCCCACGACCCGGCGGCCAGGCGGGCGCGGAAGGGCACGGTGTTCAGGAACAGCCCGATGGCCTCGGTGGCGCCCTCGGTCTCCGGCCGTCCGCTGTGCTCGTAGCCGGTCATGACGTCGCTCTCCCCGCTGACCAGCGAGAGCACCTTGACGTGCGCGGCCAGCGCGACGTTCTTGACCGGCACCGCCAGCCTGTCGGCCAGCGCCACGATCCGGTCCGACAGCCCGGCGGGGAACTCCACCTCGTGGAACACCACGGGGAACACGTCGGGCTCCGCCGCGTTCCGCGTCCTCGGCAGCTCCGTGAAGGCGGCGCCCTCCAGCACCCCCGCCCAGTACGCCCGGTGCCCCGGGTCGGCGAGCGAGCGCCGTTCCAGCGCCACGTAGTCGCGGGCGTGGTTGCCCGCCGGGGCGCCGGGCGGCTCCCGTCCCTCCAGCAGCCGGTGGTAGAGGTCGAACAGCGTGGTGTGCACCAGCGTGATGCTCCAGCCGTCGAGCGCCGAGTTGTGCTGGCTGAGCGTGTACCTGAACAGGTCGTCGGCCAGCACGTGCACGTGCAGCCGCACCAGGCCGGGCTCGGTCCACACGAAGCGGTGCGCCTTCTCCCGCTCGGCCCAGTCGCGGAACCACGCGTCCTGCTGCTCCTCGGCCAGCCCGCGCAGGTCGGCGATCGACAGCGGGCTCGGCGCGTCCCGGTGCACGAGCTGCAGGTACTCGCTGTAGCCGGTGAGGTGGTAGCTGGTGCGGAAGATCGGATTGCGGGCGACGAGGATCCGCACCGCCTGCTCGAAGCGTGCGGCGTCGAACGTGCTCTGGATCGTGTAGCTGAGGATGTCGTGGTACTCGACCGTCGCGTGCGACAGCTCGCTCTGGAAGACCAGACCGGCCTGGAGCTGCGTCATCGGGTACGCGTCCGCGACCCCGTCCGGGATCTTCACCCGGTCCTGCGGCGTGAGCAGCTCGAACGGTCCGAGCGCCCGGTCCGCGCCGCCCGGGGCGCCGGAGGCCACCGCCGCCAGCGCGGCGACGGTCGGGTGCTCGAAGAGCTGCCTGAACGTGAAGTCCAGGCCACGGGCGCGGGCCTTGGCCAGCACGGTGACGAAGCGGATCGAGTCGCCGCCGAGCGCGAAGAAGTTGTCGAGCACCCCGACCCGCTCGCGGCCGAGCACCTCGGCCCAGACCTCGGCCAGGTCCGACTCCCGCGGGGTGCGCGGGGCCACGTACCCGGCCTGCTCGACCGGCTCGGGCAGCGCCCGGCGGTCCAGCTTGCCGTTCGGCGTGAGCGGCCAGCGCAGCAGGGTCACCAGCCGCGCGGGCACCATGTACTCGGGCAGCGCGCGCCGCAGGTGGTCGCGCAGCTCGCCCTCGGGGACCGGTGACGGCGACAGGACATAACCGCACAGGTACGCCTGCCCGTCCCGCTCCGAGCGGACCACGACGACGGCGTCCCGCACCGAGGCGTGCTCCCGCAGCCGCTCCTCGATCTCGCCCGGCTCGATGCGGTACCCGCGCACCTTGACCTGGTGGTCCATCCGGCCCAGGTACTCGATGGAGCCGTCGGGCAGCCGCCGGGCCCGGTCGCCCGTACGGTAGACGCGCTCCTCGCCCGCGTGCGGGGCGGCGGTGAACCGCTCGGCGGTCAGCTCGGGGCGGCCGAGATAACCCCTGGCGAGCTGGACCCCGGCGATGCACAGCTCACCCGGCACCCCGACCGGCTGCGGGCGCAGACCGGCGTCGAGCACGTGCACGCGGGTGTTGGCGACCGGCAGGCCGATCGGCACCAGGCTCTCGTCGCCCCGGCACGGGTGGTGGGTGACGTCCACGGTGGCCTCGGTGGGGCCGTACAGGTTCACCAGCCGCGCGCCCTGGATCACCTCGCGGAACCGCCGGGCGTGCCGGGGGGACAGCGCCTCGCCGCTGGCGAACACCTGCCGCAGCGGCTCCGGCCCGTCCTGCGCGCCGGCCACGTGGTCGAGGAAGACGTCCAGCATCGGCGGCACGAAGTGCATCGTGGTCACGCCGTGCCGCCGGATCGCGGCGACCAGCGCCTGCGGATCCCGCTCCGCGCCCGGCTCGGGCAGGCACACCGCCGCCCCCGCGAACATGGCCCAGAACAGCTCCCACACCGAGACGTCGAAGGACGTGGGCGTCTTCTGCATGATCACGTCGGCGGCGGTGACCGGGTAGGCGTCCTGCATCCAGGCGATGCGGTTGACGACCGAGCGGTGCTCGATCTGCACGCCCTTGGGCTCGCCGGTCGAGCCCGAGGTGTAGATGACGTAGGCCAGGTCGCGGGCGTCGCCCAGGACGGGCGGCGGGCTCGTGTCCGGCGCGTACGCGGCCTCGTCCGTGAGGTCCAGCACCACCGCGGCCTCCCCCGCCAGACCGGCGAGATGGGGCTGGGTGAGGACCAGGGGCGCACCGCTGTCGCGCAGGAGGTGGGCGACGCGGCCGGGGGGATTGCCCGGGTCGATCGGCAGGTACGCCCCGCCCGCCCGCAACACGGCGTGCACGGCCGTGAACATCTCCGGCGAGCGCTCCGCCAGCACCGCCACCAGGTCGTCGCGGCCCACCCCGTGCGCGCGCAGCGTGTGCGCCAGGCGGTTGACCCGCGCGTCCAGCTCGGCGTACGTCAGGCGGAACCCGTCGCCCACCACGGCGACGGCGTCCGGGGTCGCGGCCACCCGGCGGGCGAGCAGCTCGTCCAGCCGCGCCGTGTCGTCGAAGGCGGCCCGCGTGGCGTTCGCCCGCTCGCTCAGCGCGCGGTCGTCGCCGGAGCGCAGGTCCAGGCCGGTCAGCTCGGCGTCGGGACGGGCGGCGGCCTGGCCGAGCAGCGCCGCGCAGTGGGTGAGCAGGCGCCGGGCGCTGTCAGGGGAGTGGCTCTCGGCCCGGTGCCGCAGCCACAGGGCCAGTCCGTCTTCCCGGCGCAGGAACGCGAAGACGAACGGGAACCCCGGCCCACCCGCGGCGCCGTCCGGGGCGCCGTCCGCCGGGGGGACGACGAGCACGTCGGTGAAGGGAGAGCCGCCCCCGCCGGGTGCGCCGCCGGACTCGCGCGCGAGCAGCTCGACCGGGTAGTCCTGGTGCTCGACGGCGGCCCGCATCCGGCCGGCGACCTCGCCGAGCAGGCTGCGCAACGTGGTGCGGGAGCCGATCGGCAGCCGCAGCGGCAGCGTCGCCGCCAGCGGCGGGGGACCATCCGCGACCGGGACGGCGGGCACGGCCAGCACGACGTCCGCCCCGCCGCTCTCCCTCTCGCCGGTCTCCGTTTCGCCGGTCTCCGTGCCCCCCGCGTACCGCTGGAGCAGCGCGCCGACCGCGGCGACCAGCACCGCGTGCAGGGCGGCGTCCCGCCCTCGTGCCAGCTCCATCAGCCGCTCCGCCAGGGCGGGGCCCAGGTCGAGCGTCACGGTCGCGTACGCGCCGCCCCCGGGCGGGCCGCCCGCGAGCGGCCCGCCGTCGGCGGGGAAGCCGGAGCGTTCGGGCGCGGACGCCAGCTCGGCCCGCCAGAACGCGCCCTCGCGGGGCCGCTGCGCCGCCGCGACCTTGAGCCCGCCCAGGGTCTCGATGGATTGCATCATGCTTCCTCAGCCGGATCAGAAGTCGAAGTCGAACGCGAACGCGGACAGGTCTCGGGGGGCCGCCGCGACGGGCCGCAGCTCGCCCAGCGGCGTGCCGGGCGCCTCCAGCGCGGCGTCGAGCAGGGCGAGCAGCTCGTCGCGGAACAGCTCCACGGTGGGCCGCAGGAACAGCGCGGTGGCGTACGCCCAGCGGGCGGCGTAGCCGTCGGGCTCGACCTCGATCTGCAGGTCGAGGTCGAAGATCGTGCGCCGGGTGAGGTCGGGACGCCAGCGGGGCCGCCCGCCCAGGAAGTTCACCTGGCCCAGCCCCGTGTCCTGCAGCGCGAAGAACGTGTCGAAGAGCGGATGCCTGCCGTGGTCCCGCCGTTCGTGCCGCGCCACGAGGGCGTCGAAGGCGTGGTCCTGGTGGTCGACGGCGGCCATGGCGTGCCCGGCCACCGCCCGCAGATACGCCAGGAACGGCAGTCCGGCCGCCGGGCTCGTCCGCAGGCAGAGCGTGTTCACGAACATCCCCTGCACCCGCTCCACGCCCGGCAGGTGCCGTCCGGACACCGCCGTGCCGACCGTCACGTCCTCGCTGCCGCTCACCCTCCCCAGAAAGGCCGTGTACGCGGCGAGCAGCACGTGGAACGGCGTCACCGCCTCGGCGCGGGCCAGCTCCCTGATCGCGCGGCTGCGCTCAGGCCCGAGCGGGAACGCGACGTGGCCGCCCCCTGTCGTCCGCACGGCCGGCCGGGGCAGGTCGGCGGGCAGGTCGAGGGGCCGCGGCGGCCGGGCGAACGTCCGCGCCCAGAAGGCTTCCTGAGCCCGCGCCAGCTCCCGCCGGTCCGGCCCGTCGGCCCACCGCGCGTAGTCCCGGTAGCTCAGCTCCACCTCGGGCAGCCGGTCGCCCCTGGTCAGCGCCGCCCACTCGGTCATCAGCAGGGTCAGCGCGTGCCCGTCGGTGAGCAGGTGGTGCAGGTCCAGGACCAGCCGCGGGCCGGCGTCGTGCCGTACCAGGGCCGCCCGCCACAGAGGGGCGGCGGTCAGGTCGAACGGGCGGACCCAGCGCTCCGCCCACGCGTCGGGCTCCGCGCCGGGCGGCAGCTCCACCTCCTCGATCGTGACGTCCTGCCGCTCCAGGACCCGCTGGTACGGGCGGCCGTCCTCGTCCACGGGGAAGTCGGTGCGCAGGATCTCGTGCCGGGCGGCGAGCGCGGCCAGCGCGGACGTCAGCCGCCCGGCGTCCACCGGCTCGGGCAGGTCGACGAGGACCGGCAGGTTGTACTGGGTGCCCGCCGGATCCTTGACCTGCTCGACGTAGACGCCCCGCTGCTGGGGAGACAGCGGGGTCCGCCCGGTGGCCGGGCCGGGCCGCGGCCACGCGCCGGGCGTACGGTCCGCGGCCCGCACGGTCCCGGCCAGCTCGGCGATCGTCCGCGCGGACAGCACGGCCGACACGGGGCAGGCCACCCCGAAGCGGCGGCGTACGAGCGCGGACACGCGGATCGCGGTCAGCGAGGTGCCGCCCAGCTCGTCGAGCGGGTCGTCGACGCCGATGCCGGGCACGCCGAGCGCGTCCTCCCACAGCTCGGCCAGCGCGCGCTCCACCTCGTCCCGCGCCGCCCGCCCGCCGCCCGCGACAGGGGGGACGGGCAGGGCGGTCAGGTCCACCTTGCCGTTCGGGGTCAGCGGCAGCTCCGCCAGCACCACGACGTGGGCGGGCACCAGGTGCGCGGGCAGCAGGCGGCGGCACTCCGCACGGATCCGGTCCCCGGCCACGCCGGAGCCGGTGACGTAGGCGCACAGGTGGCCGTCGGGCACCCGGCGGTGCACCACCACCGCGCCGCTCACGCCCGGCACGCCCAGCAGCGCCGACTCCACCTCGCCCGGCTCGACCCGGAAGCCGCGTACCTTGACCTGGCGGTCCTCCCGGCCGAGGAAGTCGAGCGAGCCGTCGGGCAGCAGGCGGGCCCGGTCGCCCGTCCGGTAGAGCAGCCGTCCCGGCAGGCGGGGGTGGGGGACGAAGCTGCGCCCGGTCAGCTCCGGGCGCTCGTGGTAGCCGGTCGCCATCCCGTCGCCGCCCACGTACAGGTCGCCGGGAACGCCCACCGGCAGCGGGTGGCGATCCTGGTTGAGCACGTACGCGCAGGAGTTGGGCACGGGCCGCCCGATGGGCACCCGCGCGCCGGGCGGCCCGGTGACGGGGTGGCCGGTGACGGGGTGGACGGTGGAGACGACCGCGTTCTCCGTCGGGCCGTAGGCGTTGACCAGCCGCAGGCCAGGGTTGGCCCGCAGCACGGCCCCGGCCTGACTGGGGGAGAGCACGTCACCTCCGACGAGCAGGTCGCGCAGCGGCCGGAACACGGCCGGGTCCTCGTCGGCCAGCCGGCCGAACAGCGCGGAGGTGAACAGCGCCGTGGTGATGCCCTGCCCGGCCAGCGCCCGCCGCAGCTCCCCGGCGTCGAGGAAGGTCTCCTTGTCCAGCAGGTGCAGGGTGCCGCCGTTGATCAGCGCGCCCCAGATCTCCCAGACCGAGGCGTCGAAGCCGGTCGCGCCGACCTGAGCCATCCTGGTGGTGTCGTCGAGGCGGACGTAGTCCGCGCCACGCACCAGGCGGACGACGCCGCGGTGCGGGATCATGACGCCCTTGGGCACTCCCGTGGTGCCCGAGGTGTACATCAGGTACGCGGGCGCGGACGCGTCGCCCGGGGCCGGGGCGTCGGGCTCCGGCGCGGCCGACCAGTCCTGGGCGTCGAGGTCGATGACCCGCGCCCCGCCCGGCAGGTCCCCGAGGCCGGGGATCGCGCCGTCCCGTTCCCCCGAGGTGATCACCAGGCGCGCGCCGCTGTCGGCGAGGGTGAACGTGATCCGGTCCCGCCCGGTCGCAGGGTCGATCGGCAGGTAGCAGCCGCCCGCCCGCAGCACGGCCAGCGCCGCGACGACCAGTTCGGGGGTGCGCGGCAGCAGCAGCGCGACCGGCTCGCCAGGGGACAGGCCCGCCCGGCGTACCGCACCGGCCAGCACGGCGCTGTGACGGTGCAGCTCGGCGTAGGTGAGCGTGGTGTCCGCGTGCACCACGGCCGGATGAGCGGGCGCGCGCTCGGCGTGCTCGGCGAAGAGCCGCTCGACGCGGGAGTCCTCCGGGTAGGGGACGGCGGTGTCGTTCCAGCGGTCGAGCTGGGCGTGCTCAGCGGGGGAGAGGGGGTCGAGGTCGCGGATCGCGCGGTCCTGGGGCAGGGCGAGCACGGCGGCGAGATGGCTCGCGTGCCGGGCGGCCAGGTCCGCGCTGCGCGCCGGGTCGTGCCGCAGCCGGAGCCCGTCCGCGCCCAGGACGAGCACCAGCGCCCCGGGCGGGTCCCGATCCTCGTACGCCAGGACGGGCACGGGCTCGGGCCCCGGCTCGTACGGCTCGGCGGCGGCCAGCGCCCGCGTCACCGGCTCCGCCAGCTCGTCCAGCGTCCGCGCGGGGTCGACCGTGAACCGGACGACGTCGCCGGCGACGCGGAAGACGAGTTCCCGCCGCCCGGTGTGGTGGTAGAGCAGCGCGCCCCACGCCGCCAGCGCCCGCGGCGCGGTCGTGCCGGGCGGGCACGCGACGGCGAAGGACCCGCCGGAGCGCCCTTGGTGACCGCCCTGTTCGGCGCTGGAGAGCCAGTCCAGCAGGCCCGTCGCCTCACTCATGGCCGAGCACCCTGGCCAGGCCGTTCACCGTCGGGTGCAGGTACAGCTCGCGCATCGGCGGCGCGGGCAGGCCGCGTTCGCGCATCGCGTACACCAGCCGGATCGCCAGCAGTGAGTTGCCGCCCAGCTCGAAGAAGTTGTCGTCGCCGCCGACCGGCACGCCGAGCAGCGACTCCCAGAGCGCGGCCAGCGTTCCCGCCAGGTCCTCGCCCGTGGCCGCCGGGGCGGGGGCGGGCTCGGGCAGGGAGCGGACGTCCAGCTTGCCGTTCACGGTGAGCGGCAGCGCGGGCAGCGCCGTGATCGTGGCGGGCAGCATGTGCTCGGGCAGCACCTTGGCGGCCCGCCGCCGCACCGCCGCGGGGTCGGCGTCCTGCGGGGTCACGTACGCGGCGAGCCGGGTCAGGGCCGCGTCGCCGGTCTCCCCGTCCCGCAGCACCACGGCGGCGGACGTCACCGACGGGTCGTCGAGCAGGACGTTGCGGACCTCGTCCGGCTCGATGCGGAAACCACGCACCTTGACCTGGGTGTCGAGCCGCCCCAGGTGCTCCAGCAGGCCGTCGGGCCGCAGGCGTCCCCGGTCGCCGCTGCGGTACATGCGGCCACCGGCGAACGGATCCGGCACGAAGCGCCGCTCCGTCAGCTCGGGCAGCCCCAGGTATCCCGTCGCCACCCCCGAGCCGCCGACGTAGATCTCGCCGGGGACGCCGCAGGGCGCAGGACGGCCGCGCTCGTCCAGGACGTACACGTGCCAGCCGGGCAGCGCGCGCCCCACCGACCTGGACCCGGCCAGCGCCTCCCGGCGCGTCACGGTCTGCGCGGTAACGTGGACGGTGGTCTCGGTGATGCCGTACATGTTGACCAGGCGGCAGTCCGGATACCGGTCGAACCACCCCGGCAGCGGGCGCACGTCGAGCGGCTCGCCACCGAAGATCACCAGCCTGACCGCGAGCCGCTCGGCCCGGTCCCGGTCGGCCTCCATGAGCTGGGCGAACGCCGACGGGGTCTGGCTGAGCACGGTGACGCGCTCGCGGGCCAGCAGGTCGCGGAACTCCTCAGGGGACCTGGAGACCCAGTAGGGGACCACGACCAGCCGGGCGCCGGTGAGCAGCGCGCCCCAGATCTCCCAGACCGAGAAGTCGAAGGCGCTGGAGTGGAAGTTCGCCCACGTGTCGCCGGGCCCGAGACCGTAGTCGTTTTCGGCCGCGCCCGTGGTGTCGCCCGTGGTTGCCGACAGCAGGGCGACGACGTTGCGGTGCGGGACCACGACGCCCTTGGGCCGCCCGGTCGAGCCCGAGGTGTAGATCACGTACGCGGCGTCGCCCGCACCGCCCACCTCCTCGGGCGGGCCGTCGTCACGGTGGGCCGCGAGCCGCTCGGGAGTGACGACGGTCAGCCCGTCGCCGCAGGGGAACTTCCCGTCGGCGACGACGACGCGCAGCGCGGCGTCCCGGGCGGTGAACGTCAGCCGGTCGGCCGGATAGGCGGGGTCCATGGGCACGTAGGCCGCCCCCGCCTTGAGCACGGCGAGCATGGTGACCACCAGGTCGGGCGAGCGTTCCAGGCACACGCCCACCCGCTCGCCCGGCCGGACGCCGGCCGCGCGCAGGGCGGCGGCGCACCGGGCGGCGCGCTCGTCCAGCTCGGCGTAGGTGAGCGAGCGGTGCTCGCCGACGAGCGCGACGGCCTCGGGCCGTTCGGCGACCCGGGCGGCGAACACGTCCTCGATCCGCCTGCCGGTCCGCTCCCCGCGCGGGCCCAGCGGCCCGGCCGGGCGGCCGAGGCCGATCACGTGGCGGCGCTCGGGCTCGTCCAGCAGCTCGACGTCGCCGGGGACGAGGTCGTCGCCCGCGCCGGTCAACCGCTCGTACGCGCGGGCGAGGTGGCGGGCGAACCGCCGCGCGGACTCCTCGTCCACGTCCGCGAGCCGGTGGCGCACGTCGAGCAGGAGCCCGCCGTCCTCGGCCCGGCCGGGCACGAGGGTGAGCGGGAACGGAGCCGTCTGGCAGGGGACGCGGTCACCGGCGGGCCCGTCGAGGTCGCCGGCCAGCAGCCCCACCAGCACCCGGCCGCCCGCCTCGGCACAGAGGTCGGCGTACCGGCGGGCGTCGCACCAGCCGCCGTCGCCGCCGATGATCCGGGCGCTCTCGGCCACCAGCTCGGCCGCCGTGCTCGCGCCCGACAGGTCGGGGGCCAGCAGCACGCCGGCCTCGAACGCCCCCAGCGCGCCCGCCGGCCGCCCGGGAACCCCGGTCAGCCCGGCGACCACCGGGCGCGGGCGGCCCTCGTAGCGCCCCAGCACCAGCCCGGCCGCCACCGCGATCCTGGCCACCGCGATCCTGGCCACCGCATCCGCAGACCCGCCCTCCGGAGCCGACCCGCCCAGCGCGACGGTCACGACCCCCGTACGGTCGCCCGCGCCGCCGTCCCCGGTGGCCCACTCGACGGCTCCCGAGTAGTCCGCCTCCCGCCACCGCCTGACCGCCTCGTCGTCCACGACCACGCGCCCCGGCTCCTCCGGGCGGAACCGCTCGTACCGGGCCCGCTCGGTGAGCACGTCGGCCACCATCCGCAGCGACGCCGCGTCGAGCCGCGCCCGGTGCGCGACGAGTACGAGGTCGGCCGCGCCGTCCGCGTACCCCAGCAGCACGGCCCGCAGCCCCGCGCCCCCGGCGGCCATGGGACGGAACAGCTCGGCGTCGAGCCGCCGGTTCGCCGTCGCGGAGCCGGCCGGGGCGGGAACGCGTTCGGTCCACAGTCGCAGGGGCTCGCCCCACCAGGCCAGGGAGGCGGCCTCAAGGATCCGCGCCATCAGGACGGCGTCGGCGCCGCCGGGCAGCCGCGTCCGCCGGGCGTGGCAGTGCCCGGAGGCGGAGGTCGGCGGCCAGGCGTCAGCGGGCCTGCTGGTGCGGTCCACGGGATGGTCTCCAGAGGGTGAGTGGTCGGCGCGGCGGGGGGTCACCGTGTGGTGAAGCCCCCGTCGACCGTGAGCACGCTGCCCGTGACCTGCCGTGACTCGTCGGAGGCCAGCCACAGGGCGGCGGCGGCGACGGCTTCTGGCTCGACGAGCGCGTTCATCGGCTGGGCCTGGAGGAACGCCTCCTCGTGCTCGCCGACCGGCACGTCCAGCGAGCGCGCGATCTCGGCCAGCATCCGGCCCTCGACCCGCGCGTCGTCGCGGACCGAGCCGGGGCACACCGCGTTCACCCTGACCTGGCGCGGGGCGTAGTCGAGCGCCGCCGCCTTGGTGAGGCCGACGAGGCCGTGCTTGGCGGCGACATAACCCGCGAAATGCCGGTATCCCACCAGGCCGGCGGTGGACGCGATGTTGACGATGCTGCCCGAGCCCTGCTCGGCCATGAGCTTGCCCACCGCGCGGATGGCCCGCCACGCGCCCGAGAGGTCGACGTCGAGCATGAGCTGCCACTCGTGCTCGTCGATCTCGTGCGCGACCTTGCCGGACGGGGCGGCGATGCCCGCGTTGTTGACGAGGACGTCGACGGTGCCGAAACGGGCGACCGCCGTGGAGACCGCGTTCTCGACCTCGCGCAGGTCCCGTACGTCCGCCTCCTCGACCAGCACGGACACGCCGGACTCCCGGCAGAGCCGCTCGGTGTGGCGGAGCTGGTCGCGGGACCCCAGCGGGTACGGCACCCCCGACAGGTCGCGCGCGACGTCGACCAGCAGCAGATCGGCTCCCTCGCGGGCGAACGCCTGAGCCGTCGCGCGTCCCAGGCCACGGGCCGCCCCGGTGATGACGGCCGTCTTCCCGGCCAGGCGCAGCGTCACCGTTCGTCCTGTGCGAGTTCGGCGGCGATCAGGCGGAGCAGGCCGGCGGGGTCGTCCGCCAGGTACATGTGACCGCCGTCGAACTGGGCGGTGGCGAAGCCGGCGGTGGTGACCTGAGCCCACTGTTCGAGCTGCGGCAGGTCCACCAGCTCGTCGTCGCGGCCCCGCAGCGCGGTGATCGGGATCGGCACCGGCTTGTCGGAGGCGGGCTTGTACGTCTCGTGCATCTCGACGTCGGCCCGGATCATGGGCAGCAGCAGCGCCCGCATCTCCGGAAGCTGGAGCGCCGGATGCGTGTAACCCGAGAACTCCCTGACGCGGGCCAGGAACTGCGCGTCGTCGAGCCCGCTGGCCTTGCTCTCCCGCCCGTCGTACGGCCCGGGGGAGCCGCTCACGAACAGCCGCACCGGCGTTATCCCGGCGCCGCTCAGCAGGTGGTGGGCCAGCTCGTAGGCGAGCACCGCGCCCAGGCTGTGACCGAACAGGGCCACGCGGGGGGCGTCGCCGTCGATCCGCGTCAGCACCTGCGAGCACGCCTCCTCGGCGGCCCGCGCGGCGTCGGTGCAGGAGGGCTCGGTGAAACGCTCTTCACGGCCGGGCAGTTGCACCGGCAGCACGGTCAGGCCGTCGGGGGCACAGGGCTGCCATTCTCTGAAGAACGACGCTCCGGCGCCGGCGAAGGGCAGGCAGACAAGATACGTGGGTCCCAAGGTGTGGAACTCCTCCGATCAATCATCCAGAGGCGGAATCCCGGCCGGGGAACTGTCACGGGTGGGTGAAGCCTTCCACGGCCGATTACGTTCTGATCCAGTCCGGGCACTATGGGTGACGTGCCTGGATGAACCGCTAGCCCCTATCGCCTCCCTCGTCCATGAACCGGCAAGCCGAGCAGGGCCCGCGGTGGGCACCCGACATCGCTCGCGCGATGGCCTCAGCTCCCCCGAAACCTCCCGAACGACGGCCAAAGGTATGGAGTTTTGGTCGCCCAGGTCAAGCGGAATGTCAGGATCAATGTGACGCATCGCAGTGATCCCAGCACGTTCACAACATGGGGCGCGCGGTGTGAGGGACACGGCCGGGCGCTCTCCGAAACCCGCTGTACTGCGGCGATATGGAGAACGGCGGGCCTTTGGCGGGGCCCTGCGGCCGGGTCCGGGAGCATCGATAGGGGAAGGGTGGCCGACGGGCCAGTGTCCCAAAGATGATTTTTGGGGTAGCCGCAAGTGAACTGACTGTGTCAAGATGTCGACCCAGGGGTTGATCATCTCGTACGCGGACTCGACGCGGTACAGGGGGGTCGCCGTGCGTTACCGCCTGCCCGCGTCCCGGCCGGCTCGTGCGCCGTGGCGACCGGGCGGTGGCGGGGGTGCCGCGACCAGCGCATTCGTGGGAGGTGAGGGGTGTTCGTCGAGCTGCCGGATGGTGCTGGCCCGACGGGCCTCGTCCGCGCGATCGCGAGCGTCGATCCCGGCGCCGGGCGGGTCGCGAGCCCGGAAATCAGGTGCCCCTTCGCGCGGTCGGTCAACCCGCCGGTCAAGTCCTCGGGGCTCGTTCACGCGCGGCCTTCGCGACGGTCGGACGCCTTCTGAGCAGGCGGGTGTCCAACGCCGCGATCTGCCTCTGCCGAAATCATGTAAATCTGGTAGGAAATGTTGACTTAGCGCGGCGGGCCTCGTAGCGTCGAGGTCATGAGCCAGGGCCTTCGCCTGACCCGGCGCCCGCACGTGGACTTCGGCCACGTCGCCAGCGCGCAGTGTCGCTGACCAACGACTGGATCGATCCGTCCGTACGAGCCGAGCCGTCGCGTGCCACCGCGCACGCCCCCGACGAGTCCTCGTACGGAACGAACAGCCACGTTCGCGACCACCCAGAGGACCACCCAACATGCCTGCCCCCACCTCGAAGCTGCGGAACCGCCGCCCGCTCGCCCTACTCCTCCTCCTGCCCCTCCTCGCCGCCTGCGCCCAGACGGGCGGAGCGGAGGCGGACGCCCCGGCGCTCGCCCCCGACGCGCCGCTGCCGACCTCGGTCCCCCAGGGCACCAAGCTGATCGTCGGAGACCCCTCGACCAAGGTCGCGTTACAGCTCTCCGGCGAGATCGACAAGTTCTCGTTCACCATCGAATGGGCCAACGTCACCGGCGGCCCCCAGACGAGTGAGGCGTTCAGGGCGGACGCGCTCGACGTCGGCGCGGTCGCGGAGATCCCGGCCATCCACGCCACCTGGACCGGCCTGCCCGTGAAGATCATCGCCTCCAAGTTCCGCAAGGACCCGCTCGACCACCCCACCTACGAGCTCGGCATCGCCCCGGGCGTCAGCGTGAAGACCCTCGCCGACCTGCGCGGCAAGAAGATCGCCTACAGCCCAGGCCAGGCGCAGGGCGCGCTGGTGCTCAAGGTGCTCGCCAAGGCCGGCCTCACCAAGAACGACGTTATCCTGGTCGAGCTGCCGAGCACCGGCGACGTCTACCCCAACGCGCTGGCCTCCCGGCAGGTGGACGTGGCCCCGATCGGCGGCGTCAACATCAAGCGCTACACCACCAAGTGGGGCGAGGACGGCGCCACGACCCTCCGCCACGGCCTGCGCGACGACCCCGGCCACCTCTACGTCCGCACGTCCACGCTGGAGGACCCGGCCAAGGCCGCCGCCCTGCGCGAGTACGTCGCCGCCTGGGCCCGCGCCTCCCGCTGGGTCTACGAGCACCCGAAGGAATGGATCGACGGCTACTACGTCAAGGACCAGGGGCTGAGCGCCGCCGACGGGCAGTACCTGGTGGACGTCTCCGGCGAGCCCGACCTCCCGGCCGACTGGTCGGAGGCCATCGCCCGGCACCAGGAGACCGTCGACCTGCTCGCCAAGGAGACCGGCAACCCCCCGCTGAAGGCCCAGGACCTGTACGACCTGCGCTTCCAGAGCGTCGGCGCCGACGCGCTCAAGGACGGCGGCGCCTGATGCCCGCCCTGTCCCATCCGAGACGAAAGGGGACGGTGCCCCGATGACGCTGCTGGCCTCCCGGCCCTCGGCCCCCGCCCGCGTACGCGCCCGCCGCCGCCTCGCGCCGGGCCGCCCGATCAGGCTGGGCTTCCTGCTGGGCCCGTTCCTGCTGCTCGCGCTCTGGTCGGCCGGCTCGGCCTCCGGCTGGCTCGACCCCCGCTTCCTGTCCGCGCCGTGGACGGTGGTCACCACCGCGGGCGAGCTGATCGAGAACGGCCGCCTGCAGGACAACCTCCTCACCTCGGTCCGGCGGGTGGCGCTGGGCCTGGCCATCGGCGTGCCGCTGGGCACGGTGCTCGCGCTGCTGTCCGGGCTCAGCCGCTGGGGCGAGGCGGTCATCGACGGCCCGGTCCAGATCAAGCGGGCCGTCCCGTCGCTCGCGCTGATGCCGCTGCTGATCCTGTGGCTCGGCATCGGCGAGGTCATGAAGGTGACCGTCATCGCCGTCGGCGTGCTCGTGCCCATCTACATCCACACGCACAACGGCCTGCGCGGCATCGACAGCCGTTACGTGGAGCTGGCCGAGACGGTCGACCTCGGGCGCGGCGCGTTCATCAGGAAGGTGGTGCTGCCGGGGGCGCTGCCCGGGTTCCTGCTCGGGCTGCGCTTCGCGGTCACCACGGCGTGGCTGTTCCTGGTGGTGGCCGAGCTGATCAACTCCACCAGCGGCATCGGCTACATGATGGACCTGGCCCGCACGTACGGGCAGACCGACGTGATCCTCGTCGGCATCGTCCTGTACGGGCTGCTCGGCCTGTTCTCCGACGCCGCCGTCCGGCTCGTGGAAAGGAGGGCGCTGTCGTGGCGACGGACACTGGCGAGCTGATCCGCGTCGAGAACCTCACCCGCCTCTACGGCGACCGCAAGGTGCTCGACGGCCTGGACCTGGAGCTGGCCCCCGGCGAGTTCGCGGCGCTGCTGGGGCGCAGCGGCTCGGGCAAGAGCACACTGCTGCGCGCCCTGGCCGGGCTGGACGGCGACGTGGCGGGCGAGGGCACGGTCGAGGTGCCCGACCAGGTGTCGGTGGTCTTCCAGGACGCCCGGCTGCTGCCCTGGCAGCGGGTGCTGCCCAACGTCGTGCTGGGCCTGTCGGGGGCCTCGGCGAAGGGCCGCGACAGCCTGGCCGAGGTCGGCCTGGCCGGGCGCGAACGGGCCTGGCCGAACGAGCTGTCCGGGGGCGAGCAGCAGCGGGTGGCGCTGGCCCGCTCCCTGGTGCGCGAGCCGCGCCTGCTCCTGGCCGACGAGCCCTTCGGCGCCCTCGACGCGCTGACCAGGCTCAAGATGCACGCCCTGCTGCGCCGCCTGTACGAGCAGCACCGCCCAGCCGTGCTCCTGGTGACGCATGACGTGGACGAGGCGATCGCGCTGGCCGACCGCGTGCTCGTGCTCGACCACGGCAGGATCGCGACCGAGCAGCGGCGCGGCGGCGGTGCCGGGCACGCCGAGGTGCGGACCGAGCTGCTGCGCGCCCTCGGCGTCACCCCGGACGAGCACACGCGGAAGGGCTGACCGGACGGGAAGAGCTGGGGCCCCTTCCACCCCACATTCCTACTCTTCCTACTGAACTTATGGGAAAATGAGGTCATGAGCCTGGACGAGATCCGCGCGGCGACGGCCCGCGCAGACTCCCCGCTGACCGCCGCCATCCTGGCCGCCCGCTGGGTCAGGTCGGCCGGGGCCGACGACGAGCACGGCCGGTGGTGGCGGGCCAACCCCGACTCGCGCGGTGCGTCGGCGGTCACCCCGGAGCCCTGGTCACTTTACTCGGGTGCCGCGGGCATCGTCCTGTTCTTCCTGGAGCTGGCCGCCGCCACCGGCCACGAGGCGTACCTGGAGGACGCCAGGGCGGGGGCCCGCAGGCTCGCCGCCACCTGGCGCGAGCAGGACGACCTCACGCTCTACCACGGGCTCACCGGCGTCATGGTCGCGCTCATGGAGGCGGGCTGGGCGCTCGGCGACGGGAACTTCGAGGCCGAGGCCGCCGCCATCGCCGACCTGATCGTCCGGCGCGGGCGCGAGGCGGGGGGCGACGAGGGCCCGCGGTGGTCACGCGACCCGGCGCAGCGCGGCGAGGGCGGGATCATCCTCGGGCTGCTGCGGGCCGCCACGCACCTGGGCGTTCCCGCGTACGAGGAGGCGGCCGTCGAGGCGGGCCTGCGCATCGCCCGGCTGCCCGTGCCGGGGCACCGCTTCGGCGACTGCGCCGACCTGCCGGTGGACGCCGTCACGCCCGGCTTCCTGGCCGGCACCTCCGGCACCGCGTTCCTGCTCGCCCGCCTGTACGGGGTCACCGGCGCCGACCGGTTCCTGCAGGCCGCGCGCAGCGGCGCGGCGTTCGTCCGCGAGGTCAGTCTCGTGACCGGGGCCTGCGCGGTCGTCCCGCACCATGTGCCGCACGCGCGCGGCCTGCACTACCTCGGCTTCTGCTCCGGCTCGGCGGGCGTGGCCAGGATGTTCTACGAGCTGTACCGGGTGGGCGGCGACCCGGCCGACCTGGAGTGGGTGCTCCGGCTGGCCAGGGGCATCGTCCGCAGCGGGGCGCCGCGCCGCCGTACCGAGGGCTACTGGAACGTCGCCTGCCAGTGCTGCGGCGCGGCGGGCGTGATCGAGCTGTTCGTCGGCCTGTGGGCGGCGACCGGCGACCAGGCCCACCTCGACTACGCCCGCGCGCTCGCCGCCGACCTGATCGGCCGGGCCACCGACCACAACGGCCGGGGCTACCGCTGGTACCAGGCGTACCGGCGGCTGCGGCCCGGGGAGGTCACCGCCGACACCGGCTACATGGTGGGCGCGGCGGGCATCGGCTCGGCGCTGCTGCACCTGCACGCGGCCGGGCGGCCCGGCGACCCGCGCCGGGTCGTGCTGCTGCCCGACAACCCGTTCCCGGCGATCCCGCTGCCGCCCTCAGCCGTTCGCTGAGACGGGGTTCAGCAGGTCGGTCACCCGCAGGAACCCGTCGGCGCCGTGCCCGCGGCCGATGGCGCGGCGCACGAGGCCCTCGGCCGCCCGCATCACTCCCGAGTCGATGCCGTGCGCCTCGGCGGCCTGCACGATGTGGCGCATGCTCGACGCCGCGGAGGTCATCGGGTTGCCGTCGCCGGAGAACGTCCCGGCCTCCACCTCGGCGACGCTGGACTCGATGATCGCGGGCAGGATCGCGGCGATGTTCTTGGCGAACGGCGCCAGCTCCCGCGCGCTGACGCCCTCCGCCCGCGCCACGGCCAGCGCGTGGGCGTAGCCCGCCATCGCCGTCCAGAAGAGGTCCAGCAGGGCGACGTCGTACGAGGCCGCCCGGCCGATGTCGGAGCCCAGGTGGGTGTGGGCGCCGCCGAGCGCCTCCAGCACGGGCCGGTGCTCGTCGTAGAGGTCGGCGGGGCCGCTGTGCAGGAACACGGCGGCGGGCGTCCCGATGGTGACGGTCGGCGTCATGATGGCGCCGTCCAGGTAGCCCACGCCGTGCCCGGCCGCCCAGGCCGCCGTGTCGCGGGCCCTGCCGGGGGTGTCGGCGCTCAGGTTCACCAGCGTGCGCCCCTTGAGCGCGGCGGCGACCGCGTCGCGCCGCACGATCGCGTCGGCGGCGTCGTAGTTCACCACGCAGAGCACGGTCAGCGGGCTCGCGGCGACCGCCGCCTCGGGCGAGGGCGCGCTGCTCGCGCCGCGCCCGGCGAGCTCCAGGTCCCGGCCGGGCGTCCGGTTCCAGACCGTGACGGCCAGGCCCGCGTCCAGGAAGGCGCCCGCCAGGGCCCGCCCCATGGGACCCAGGCCGAGCACGGTGACGGCAGACTGTCGGATGTGCGAGGGCATGCGAACTCCTCGATGGTTTCTCGGCGAAGGATGGGATGACGTTGACACGCAGCCGTGCCCAGGACCCGAACGTGTGCGGGGTGACCGCCGCGATCGCCGTCATCGACGGCAAGTGGAAGACGGTCCTGCTCTGGTACCTGGAATCCGGGCCGCAACGTCCCGGCGAGCTGCTCCGGCTGCTGCCGGGGCTCACCGAGAAGGTGCTGACTCAGACGCTGCGCGAGATGGAGGGCGACGGACTGGTCCACCGGGAGGTGTACGACGTGCGGCCGCTGAAGACGGAATACTCCCTGACGGAGTTCGGCCGCGACCTGTCACGGGCGCTGGAGCCGTTGTCCGACTGGGGGCACCGGCGGCTGGAGCTGCTGGCCGAGTCGCGTTCGTCCGCCTGACCCACTGTTCGGCCCGCCTCCCCGTCACCGGCTGTCGCGGGCGGCCCCTCCGGCCGCCACCACCCAGCCTGGGCCCGCCCCGGCCACGGCGGCAAGTACCCACAAATAGGTGGGGTACGCCGAGGCCGCCCGGGATCCCGGCCGTGCGGCGGCGCGAGGGCGGTCCGCGCGCACGCGGAGAGGGCGGCACGCCATCGCGTGCCGCCGCCTCTTGGGGTGTCATGCGGCCGTCACGGCGCCTGGAGGCTGTACCTCTTCGCCTCGACGTTGTTCGGGAACGAGCCCAGCACGTTGCCGTTGGGGTCCACGGCCGTGCCGGTCCCCGTGGCCGTGAACACGTCCGCCGAGGTGACCTGCCCCTCGGTGACGTTGCGCAGCTCCCACTCAAGCGCGCCCTGGGCGTTGACCGTGTAGTGGCGGAAGTGGTACTTGAACCCGGTCGCCGTCGGCCGCCAGGAGCCGAGGCCGGTCCGCCGGCCGTCGTTCACGGTGAGGCTGCCGTCGGCACGGAAGGCGAACAGCACCCGCTCGCTCTGCCCCGTGGACGGCAGCGTGACCACGGCGGCCCACGTGCCGACCGGAGAGGGGCCGTAGGTGTCGCCGCTGGCCGAGCCGGCCAGTCCGGTGACGGCGGTCAGCGTCAGCGCCCCGGCCGCCGCCGCCAGCGCCACCCGCCTGCCTGCGCCTGGGCGCCTGCCAAGCTTGTCGGACATGGTTCCTCCCTGTGTCGGGCCGTTGTCTCGCGGGGGCGATCGGCCGATGTGATCGCCGCGGCCATTCTGGAAGGCCCCGCTAGAGCCCCGCTGGGGCCGGAACGGGGGGGACCCGCGCCTGGCCGTCCGTCATGTGGGACGGGTGGCGGGCAGGCGGGAGATTGTCGGTGAACTCGGACACAATTGGCGAAGTGTGCGGTTTCGCGGCGCACGGCCTGTTCGTGGTCCATCGAGCGATTGGCGAATGAATGGCGGGCGAGCACAAACGTACGGTCCTGGTGGTGCGGGGCGGCTGGGAGGGGCACGTCCCGGTCGCGGCCACCGACCTCTTCGTACCCTTCCTCGAGAAGAACGGCTTCGACGTGCGACTGGCCGACGGCCCCGAGCCCTACGCCGATGCCGGCCTCATGGCCCAGGTCGACCTCGTCGTGCAGTGCCACACGATGGGCGTCATCGAGCCCGCCCAGGTCAAGGGCCTGCGCGCGGCCGTCGAGGCGGGCACAGGGCTGGCGGGCTGGCACGGCGGCATCGCCGACTCCTTCCGCGCCTCCTCCGACTACCTGCACCTCGTCGGCGGCCAGTTCGCCTGCCACCCCGGCAAGCACCCCGACGACGCCGACGCGGGCACCGAGCGGCACGGCTTCGTCCCGTACACGGTCACGATGCTGCCCGAGGCGGCCCACCACCCCATCACCCGGGGGATCGGCGACTTCGACCTCGTCACCGAGCAGTACTGGGTGCTGGCCGACGACTACAACGACGTGCTGGCGACCACGACCCAGCGGGTCCGCCCGTGGGACCCCTGGCACCGGGAGGTGACCTCGCCCGCGATCTGGACCCGCCGCTGGGGCAAGGGACGGGTCTTCGTCGCCACCCCCGGCCACAGCCTGGACGTCCTGGAGCACGACAGCGTCCGGACGATCATCGAGAGGGGGATGTTGTGGGCGAGTCGCTGAACGTCGGCATCGTGGGCTGCGGGGCCATCTCGGGCCAGTACCTGCGGACCATCGAGCGGCTGCCGCAGGTGCGGCTCGTGGCGGTGGCCGACCTCGACCGGGAGCGGGCGCGGGAGGCGGCGCGGCCGTACCCGGGGGTCGAGGTGATGGACGTGGCGGCGCTGATGGCCGACGCGCGGGTGCAGGTCGTGCTGAACCTCACCGTCCCGGCCGCGCACGCCGGGATCGCCCTGCTGGCCATCGAGGCGGGCAAGGACGTCTACTGCGAGAAGCCGCTGGCGGCGACCGGCGCGGACGCGCGGCGGGTGCTGGCGGCGGCCCGCGCGGCGGGCGTACGGGTCGGGTGCGCTCCCGACACCGTCCTCGGCACCGGCATCCAGACCGCCAGGGCGGCGATCGACGACGGGCTCATCGGCAGGCCGGTCGCCGCCACGGCCACGATGATGACGCCCGGCCACGAGCGCTGGCATCCCGACCCCGGCTTCTACTACGCGCCGGGCGGCGGCCCCCTGCTCGACATGGGCCCCTACTACCTCAGCAGCCTGGTGACCATGCTGGGCCCGGTCGGCACGGTCGTCGGCGCGGCGGCCAGGACGCGGGCCACCCGCGTGATCGGCTCGGGCCCGCGCCAGGGGGAAGAGGTGCCCGTCACCGTCGACACCCACGTCACGGGCGTGCTCGTGCACGAGTCGGGCGTGCTGTCCACGCTGGTGATGAGCTTCGACGGGGTGGCGACCCGGGCCCCGCACCTCGAGGTGCACGGGGAGCGGGGCTCGCTCGTCGTCCCCGACCCCAACCGCTTCGACGGGCCGGTGCTGCTGTCGCGGCTGGGTGCGGAGGGCGCGCTGGAGCTGCCGGTGTCGGCCGGTCACGGCGACGCGGGGCGCGGCGTGGGGCTGATCGACTTCCTGTCGGCGCCGGAGCCCCGGGCGGGCGGGACGCTGGCGTACCACGTGCTCGACGTCATGGAGTCCCTGCTGGCCGCCGCGCACGCCGGACGGGCGGTCGACGTGGAGAGCACCTGCGAGCGGCCCGCGCCGGTGGCGCTGGGCGACCCCGCCGCGCGGGCCTGAGCCGACGCGGTGGGCGTGCCCTCCTGCCCCCGAGCAGGAGGGCCGTCCGGCCCTTGAGGCCCGTTCAGCCCTTGAGGCCCGTGAACGTCATCGTCGCCACGAACTGCCGCTGCGCCGCCACGAAGCCGATGATCAGCGGCAGTGTGGCCACCACGTTGCCCGCCATGAGCAGCGACCACTGCGTGTGCCTGGTGCCCTGGAAGGTGGCCAGGCCGAGCTGGATCGTGTACAGGCTGTCGTCGCTGATCGCGATGAGCGGCCAGATCAGGTCGTTCCACGAGCCCAGCAGCGTGAACACGGTGAGCGTGGCCAGCGCGGGCCTGGCCAGCGGCAGCACCACCCGCCAGAACACGCCGAACGCCGTGCAGCCGTCGATGCGGGCCGCGTCCTCCAGCTCGCCCGGCAGCGACAGGAAGAACTGCCGCATGAGGAAGATCCCGAACGCCGACGCCAGCCACGGCACGAACGCCGCCGCCAGGGTGTCGACGAGGCCGAGCCGGCTGAACATCACGTACGTGGGGATCATCAGGAGCTGGGTCGGGATCATGATCGTGGCCAGGATGACCAGGAATCCGGCCTGTTTGCCGAAGAACTTCAGCCGGGCGAAGCCGTACCCGGCCATGGAGCACAGCACCAGGTGCGAGCCGACCGCGATCGCGGCCACGATCACCGTGTTCGCCAGCCAGCGCAGCGCCGACGACTCGCTGAACAGGCCGACGAACCCGTCGAGCTGCAGCCGGCTCGGGAGGAACCGGGGCGGGAAGCGGTTGATGTCGCCGTCCGGCATGAACGCGGTGAGCACCATCTGCACCAGCGGCAGCGCGAACAGCAGCGCCAGCGGCATCAGCAGCAGGTGCCACGGGCTGAACGGCAGGCGTCTCATCAGAAGGCCCCGATCTTGCCGCGCCGGGAGTGGAGGATCATCGCGACGGTGATGAGCAGGGTGACGGCGAACAGCCCGTAGGCGACGGCCGAGCCGTAGCCGAAGCGGGTGAGCTTGAACGCCTGGGTGTAGACGTAGTAGACGACGGTCTGGGTCGCGCCCAGCGGCCCGCCCCTGGTGGTGGTGAAGACCAGGTCGAAGAGCTGCAGGGCGGTGATCGTCTGCCAGATGGAGGTGAAGACGGTGACGGGGCCGAGCTGGGGCAGCGTGACGTGCCGGAACACCTGCCATCGGCCGGCGCCGTCCATGCGGGCGGCCTCGACCACGTCCTTGGGGATGTCCTGGAGGGCGGCGAGGTAGACGACCACGGTGAAGCCGACCTGCCCCCAGAGCGCGATCAGGCAGATCACCGTGAGCGCCTGCGACTGGCTCTCCAGGAACTGCTGCTGCGGCAGGCCGAGGACGCGCAGCACGCTGTTGGCGGCGCCGTACTGGGGGTTGAAGACGAAGCTCGCCAGGATGCCGGTGGCCGCCGCCGAGGCGACGAACGGGATGAAGATGCACGTCCGGTAGAAGCCGACCAGCTTGATCGGCCGGTTCAGCGCGACCGCGACGAGCATCCCGAGGAAGATCGACGACGGCACGAACAGCACCGTGAACACCAGCGTGTGCCGCACCGCCGCGATCAGGTCCGGATCCTGGGCCATGAGCTGGTAGTTCAGCCAGCCGACGGGCTTGGCGGGGGCGATGCCGTTCCACTTCTGGCGGGAGATGAGGAACGCCCACACCGCCGGGAAGATCGACAGGCCGACCACGAGGGCGGTGGCCGGGCCGGCGAAGCCCCAGCCGGTCAGCGTACGGCTCCACCACCGCAGCCGGCCGGACGCCGCCGTGGCGGGCGGGGCGGCCGGGCGGCGCCCGGCGAACAGCAGCGTCATGCTCAGCCTCCGGCCAGCGCCGTGGCCGACTTGGCCGCCGCCTCGTCCAGCGCCTGCTTGGGCGTGGCCGCGCCCTGCAGCGCCTTGGCGATGCCCTCGCCGACGAACCTGGACAGCTCCACGTAGCCGCTGACCGTGGGCCTGGCCTGCTTGGCGTTGGCCAGGTTGGCCACCAGCTTGTCCGCGCCCGGGTACTCGTCGATGTACTTCTTGTACTCGGGCAGGGACGTCTCCGACGCGCGCAGGGGCAGGTTGCCCTGGCGCAGGTTCCACTGGGCGTCGCCCTCGGCCGAGGTGAGCCACTTCATCAGCTCGAACGACCAGTAGGCCCGGTTGGCGTCGCCGTTGTCGAGCAGCGTCCACAGGTCGGGCCCGGAGACCGTCTGGTGGTCGCCGTTCGTGCCGGGCAGGAGGGCCACGCCGTAGTCGGTCTTCTTGAGCTTCAGGGGGTCGTACAGCGTCCACGGGCCGGAGATGATCATGCCGATCCGGCCGTCGGCGAACAGCGGCGCGTAGCGTTCGTCGGTCTGGTCGAGGTAGACGCTCTTGTCGTCCACCGCCATGGCCCGCAGGAACTCCAGCGCGTCCACGCCCGCCTGGGAGTTGAACGCGGGCTTCGTCCCGTCCTGCGACAGGATCGAGCCGCCGCGCTGCCACAGCAGCGGCCAGAAGCGCCAGGTGGTGTCCTCCGAGGCGCTCACCGGGTACGCGGTCCCGTAGATCTTCTCCGCCGGGTCGGTGAGCCTCTTGGCCGCGGCCCTGAAGTCGTCCCAGGTCCACTCGTCGGTCGGGTACGGCACCTTCCTGGCGTCGAAGACCGACTTGTTGTACAGCAGCGCGAGGTTGTCCACGAGCGCGGGGAAGCCGATGACCTGGCCGTTCGGTGTCGCGGTGGTGCGCGCCGAGGCCGGGAACTCCGCCCACTTCACGGCCGGGTCCTCGACCTTCTCGGTGAGGTCGAGGGTCTTGCCCGACTCCTGGAGCTGCGACGCCCAGCTTCCGTAGGAGTAGGAGATGTCGGGATAGACGCCGCTGGCGAAGCCCGCGGACAGCTTCTGCAGCAGGTCGTCGGCCGTGGGCGCCCCCGTGGAGAGGCCGATCGTCACGTTGGGGTGTTGCCGGGTGAACGTGGCCGCCAGGCCCTCGAGGATCTTCTGAGCGTCTGCGGTCTGGCCCGTCCACCAGGTGAGCTTCACCTTCGCCTGCGGGTCCACCGTCTTGGCGCCCTCGTGCGCCGATCCCCCGCAGCCCGCGGCCGCCAGGATGATCGCCGCGGCCAGGGCCACCGCGGTTCTTCTTCGCACTGTGGATGCTCCTCCCGGAATGTTGGAGCCCATCATGGTTACTTTCGAAGACTTGTCAATACCTTCGAAAAATCGCAAGGGTTGACAAGTCTTCACAACTCCTGGGACTGTGCCGTGGTGTCCAGAACGACCTTCGACCTTCTCGTCGTCGGCGACGCCAACCCCGACGTGATCGTGACGGGTGCGCCTCGCCATCCCGAGTTCGGCCAGCGCGAGCAGCTCGTCCCCGCGGCGGGCCTGGTGCTCGGCGGCTCCGGCGCGATCACCGCGTACGGCGCCGCCCGCCTGGGCCTGCGCACCGCGTTCGTCGGGCGGGTGGGGGACGACCCCGCCGGGGCCTTCGTCCTGGACGCCCTGCGCTCCGGCGGGGTGGACGTCTCCGCCTGCGTCGTCGGCGCCGACGTGCCCACCGCCATGACCGTGGTGCTGGTGGACGGCGACGACCGGGCCATCCTCACCGCGCCCGGCTGCCTCGACCGGCTCGCCGCGGACGACGTTCCGCCGGCGCTGATCGAGCGGGCCGCGCACGTCCACGTCTCGTCGTACTTCCTGCAGCCGGTGCTGGCCGCCGGGCTGGCCGGGCTGTTCGGGCTGGCCAGGGCGGCGGGCGCGTCCACCTCGCTCGACACCAACGACGACCCGGCCGGCCGCTGGGCCGGGCTGGCGGAGGTGCTGCCGCTCACCGACGTGCTCCTGCCGAACGAGGCCGAGGCCCTGTCCATCGCCCGCGCCCTCACAGCCGCCCCCGAGCGGGGGCAGGCCGCGCCGGGGGACGGATCGCCCGACGGCGGGCTCGAACAGGCCGTGCGGGAGCTGGCCGCCCACGGCACGCTCCCCGTCGTCAAACGCGGCGAGCGCGGCGCGCTCGCCTTCGCCGACGGCGCGCTCGTCGAGACGCCCGCCCGCCCCGCCACCGTCGTCGACGCCGTCGGAGCCGGGGACAGCTTCAACGCCGGACTGCTCGCCGCGCTGCTGCGCGGCCTGCCGCTGCGGCGCGCCATGGCCGTGGCCGTCGCCTGCGGCACTCTGTCCACCCGCGCCGCGGGGGGCACCGCGGCCCAGCCCACCTGGGAGGAAGCAACCTCATGAAGAAGATCGTGTTCGTCGGGGCGGGAAGCGTGGTCTTCACCCAGGGCCTGCTCGCCGACCTGGTCGCCTTCCCCGAACTGCGCGGCCTGCGCATCGCGCTGCACGACATCGACCCCGAACGCCTGCGGGTCGCCGAGGCGGTCGCCCGCCGCATCACGGGCCACGCCGCCGTCGTCACCTCCCACCTCGACCGGCGCGAGGCGCTCGACGGCGCCGACTTCGTGATCAACATGGTGCAGGTCGGCGGCCACGACGCCACCGTCACCGACTTCGAGATCCCCGCCAGGTACGGGCTGCGGCAGACGATCGCCGACACCATCGGCGCAGGCGGCGTGTTCCGGGCGCTGCGCACGTTCCCGCTGCTCGACGCGCTGGCGGCGGACATCTCCGCCGTCTGCCCCGACGCGCTGCTGCTCAACTACACCAACCCCATGGCGATGAACGTCTGGTACCTGTCGGGCAAGGTCAGGAACGTGGTGGGCCTGTGCCACTCGGTCTACTGGACGATGCGAGGGCTGGCCGAGCTGGTGTCGGTGCCGTACGAGGAGGTCTCCTACGTGGCGGCAGGAGTCAACCACCAGGCGTGGGTCCTGCGCTTCGAACGCGACGGCGAGGACCTCTACCCGCGCCTCGACGTCGACGACCCCGAGCTGCGGCGGCGCGTGCGCATCGACCTGTACCGGCGGCTGGGCTACTACCCGACGGAGACCAGCGAGCACTCGGCCGAGTACGTGCCCTGGCTGATGCGTCACGACCGCGAGATCGACCGGCTGCGCATCCCCGTGGGCGAGTACGTGCGCATCAGCGAGGACAACCTGGCCGAGTACCGCCGCACCCGCGACCTCGTACGGAACGGCGGCGAGCTGGACATCGCCGGCACCGACGAGTACGCCCCGCAGATCATCCACAGCATCGTCACCGGCACGCCCCGCGTCGTCTACGGCAACGTCGTCAACGACGGGCTCATCTCGAACCTGCCGCACGGCTGCGTCGTGGAGGTGCCCTGCGCGGTGGACGCGACCGGCGTCCGGCCGACCGCGATCGGCGCGCTGCCCCCGCAGTGCGCGGCTCTGAACAGGGCTTATGTCAACGTCAATGAGCTGACTGTACGTGCCGCGCTCGAAGGCGACCCCCGCCACGTCAGGCACGCCCTGATGGTCGACCCGAACACGGCGGCCTCGCTGCCGCTCGAGGACATCTGGCGCATGGCCGACGACCTGACCCGCGCCCACGGCGACCTCCTGCCGGAGGCCCTGCGCCACGCTTGAGGCGGGGGCGGGGTCAGCGGGCGATCTCGACCTCCAGGCCCTTGTCGCGCAGGGCGGCCAGGCACTCGGGGTCGGCCGACTCGCCCGTGATCAGCAGGTCGATCTCCCCGACCGGGCAGATCGGCGCCATCTCCACCACCCCCAGCTTGGACGCGTCGGCGACCAGGATCCTCCTGGCCGCCGCCCGCAGCATGCGCTGCTTCATCTCCGCGTCGGGCAGGCTCACGTTGGTCACCCCGGCCGCCGCGTCGACCCCGCCGCAGCCGAGGATGGCGGTGTGGGCGCGGATGCCCTCCAGCAGCTTGCCGCCCAGCGGGTCGACCAGCGAGTGCTGCTGGCGGCGCAGGCTGCCGCCGGTCACCACGACCGAGATGCGAGGCAGCGCCGGCTCCAGCTCCAGCGCCGTGCGCAGCCCGTTGGTGAACACCGTCACCTCGCTCAGATCGGGCCGCGCCACCAGCTCCCTGGCCACGTAGGACGTCGTCGTGCCCGCGCCCATGAGCACGCTCTCGCCCGGCCCGACCAGCCGCGCCGCGACCTTGGCGATGAGCGACTTCTCCACCGCCGCCGTGCCCAGCGACAGCTCGAACGACGGCTCGACGCGCGGCGCGGGCCCGGCCGCCACGGCGCCGCCGCGCACCCGGCGGACCTTGCCCTGCTCCTCCAGCGCGTCGAGGTCGGCGCGGACGGTCACGCTCGACACCCCGAACGCCTCGGCCAGCTCCGCGACCCGCGCGAACTCCTGCTCGGTCAGCAGGGCCAGCATGCGCTCGCGGCGCACCTCGGTCGGCATCGACTCCATCATGCGCGGACCGCCGGCGGCAGCAGGTCGCCGTGCGCCTCGATCAGCTCGTCGCAGAGCGCCTCGATCGCGGGCAGCGGCAGCGTGGCGGCGGTGTTCGGGTCGAGCATCGCCGCGTGGTGGATGTGCGCCCGCTCGCCGTCGAGCGCCGCCCGCACGGTCAGCTCGACCACGTTGAGGAACGTCCGGTTGAGCGCGGCGAGCTGGACGGGCAGGTCGCCGACCGGCCGCGGACGCACCCCGCCGGCGCCGACCATGGCGGGCACCTCCACGCAGCATCCCTCGGGCAGGTTGGCGATCAGGCCGCGGTTGGCCACGTTGACGTAGATCTCCTTCTCCTCGCCGGTCAGCATGGCCAGGATCGCCGACGCGGCGGGCTCCTGGTGCTGCCACCGGATGAGCAGCGGATGGCCGGCGGACAGCGCGCGGCGCGTCTCCTCGTACAGGTGCAGGCTCTTGCCGACGCGGCGCAGGTCCTCGACCGGCACGCCCAGCCTGCTGGTCTCCTCGGGGTGGCGCATGATCCACGGGACGTACTCGGCGGCGTGCTCGCTCGACTGGGTGGGGTAGTAGCCGAACCTGCGGTAGAGGTCGGCGCGCACGTGCCGCCTGAGCTGCGGATCGGCCTCGATCACCGCGTCCAGCTCGGGGTAGAGCGAACGGCCGCCGGCCTCGAAGCGCAGCACGAACGACTGGTGGTTGAGCCCGGCGCTGAGGAAGCTCACCTCGTCCTCGTCGCGCCCCACCAGGTCGGCCAGGTACGCGTGCGTGTCGCACACCGAGTGGCACAACCCCGCGAACCGCTCGAACCCGGTCGCCTCGTGGACCGCCCATCCCGTCATGGCCATCGGGTCGGTGCAGCTCAGCAGCCACGCGTCGGGGCACGCGCCGGCCATCTCGGCGGCCAGCTCGACCAGCACGGGGATCGTGCGCAGGCCGCGGAAGACGCCGCCGATGCCGATGGTGTCGCCGATGGTCTGGCGCAGCCCGTAGCGGTGGGGGATCTCGAAGTCGCGCAGGGTGGCCTCGAACCCGCCCACGTCGAGGTGGCTGACCACGAAGTCGGCGCCCTTGAGAGCCTGCCGCCGGTCGAAGACGCCCCGGACCTTCGCGTGCGCGCCCGCCTCGGCGTCCAGCGCGCGCACGAGCGTCTCGGCGGTGGCGAGCCTGCCGGGGTCGTCGTCGTGCAGCACGATCTCCAGCTCGCCGCGCAGCGTGGGGGCGAGCACGAGGGCGGAGACCACGCGGCGCGTCAGCTCCACGTCACCGACCCCGATGAAGACGATCCGCGCCATCTCCGCAGTATCCCACGCCCGCCTCCGCCTCCCGGCCCCCGTCCCCGCGCCGCCGTCCTCGGCGGGCGCGATGACGGTCCCCGGCGGCCCGCCGCTCAGCCGTCTCGCCCGAACGTGCAGGGCAGCCGCTTGTAGCCGTTCATGAAGCTCGACAGCAGCCGCTGCGGCTCCCCGGCCCTGATGTCGGGCACCCGGGTGAACAACTCCCGGAACATCACCGCGATCTCCCTCCGGGCCAGGTTGGCGCCCAGGCAGAAGTGCGGCCCCGGCCCGCCGAAGCCGAGATGCGGGTTGGGGGAGCGGGTGATGTCGAACGCGTCCGGGTCGGCGAAGACGCTCTCGTCCCGGTTGGCGGCGGCGTACCAGAGGGTGACCCGGTCGCCGGCCAGGAAGCGGTGGCCGTTCAGCTCGTAGTCGCGGGTGAGGTTGCGGCGCATGAACATGACGGGCGAGCTGTGGCGGACGATCTCCTCGACCGCGCCGCCGATGCGGCCGTCGAAGTCCGACAGCAGCAGCTCCCGCTGGCCGGGGTGGTCGGTGAACAGCTTCAGCCCGTGCGCGATCGCGGTGCGGGTGGTCTCGTTCCCGGCCACCACCAGCAGCAGGAAGAACGCGCCGAACTCGCGCGGGGTCAGCCGTTCCCCGTCGACGTTGGCGTTGACCAGGGCGGAGGTCAGGTCGCCCGTCGGGGCGGCGCGGCGCTGCCTGCCCAGTTGGGCGGCCAGCCGGTGCAGCCGCCAGCCCGCCGTCGTCACGGTGCCGAGCAGGCGGGCCGTCCGCAGGCGGCCGACCCTGGCCCCGCCGCCGGTGTAGTCGACGGGGGAGCCGACGTACTCGGGGTCGGTGTAGCCGATGACGACGTTGGTCAGGCGTACGACGCGGGCGTGCTCCTCGGGCGGGATGCCGAGCATGTCGCAGATCACCTCGACCGGCAGCCGCATCGCCACCTGGGTGACGAAGTCGCCGGGGCCGTGCTCGATCAGCTCGTCCACGATGCGGGCGGCGCGGCGGCCGACGTCCTGCTCGGCCTTGGCCAGCGTCTTGGGGGTGAACGCGCGCGAGACGATGCGGCGGATCTTGGCGTGTCGCGGGTCGTCCATGTCGATGAGGGAGTTGAAGTAGCCGTCCATCCACCGGGGCAGGTCGGTCGGGCTGGTGGCGCTGGGCTCGCTGCTGAACACCTCGGGGTGGCGGCTGGCCTCGGCCACGTCGGCGTGGCGTACCAGGGCCCAGGCCCCGGGGTCGGGGCGCAGGAAGGGGATCTTGGGCAGGCGGAAGAGCCTCGGGTGCGGCTCGGCGTGCAACATCGCGAACGCCCGCGCGCGCTCGGCCGGGGGCCGGGCCCAGAAGCGCAGGTCGCCGAAGTCGATGTCGGCCGGGGTGAGGTGCACGGGCTGCTCCGTGGTCATGATCCACGCCTCTCCGCACGGGGGGCTCGTGATGCGCAAACTTGGCGTTCACCATCACCAGAATTGCCGGGCCCGTCAAGGGGGACGGGGAAATCGGGGGGCCGTGAGGTCTGTTCGATCAAGGGCTGGGGCAGAATCGGGTGCTGTGACGCCCCATCGACCTCCGGTGCGCCCCTACCGGGGAGTGCCCGCCGAGCAGCGCCGGGCCCGGCGCCGGGCCGCGCTGCTGGCGGCCGGGCTCGACGTGCTGGGCACGCAGGGGTGGTCGGCGGCCACCGTACGGGGGGTGTGCGCCCGCGCCGGGCTGAACGACCGCTACTTCTACGAGAGCTTCGCCGACCTCGACACGCTGCTGCTGGCCGTCGTCGACGACCAGGCCGCGCAGGCCACCGAGATGATCGAGGCCGTGGCGCGGGCGGCCCCGCTCCGCCCGCGGGCGCGGACCAGGGCCGTGGTGGGCGCCCTGGTCGACTTCCTGGCCGCCGACCCGCGCCGGGCCCGGATCCTGGCCCACGAGTTCCCCGCCAGCCCGCTGCTCCAGGAGCGGCGGCGCGGGATCACCGGCGAGCTGGCGGGCATCTTCATCGCGCAGGTCCACGAGGTGTTCGACGAGCCGCCGCTCGGTGACGAGGATCTGGAGCTGACCGCGCTGACCGTCGTGGGCGGCCTGTGGGAGCTGCTGGCCGCCTGGTTCCGTGGCGACGTGGAGACCGGCCGCGAGCACCTGGTCGACTTCGTCGTCGCCCTGATCCTGACCAGCGCCGACCTCACCCCCGCCCTGGACCACCGCCTGCGCTGAGCCCGCGGCACGTCCCGGCGGCAATGTCCTGGTGGCATTTCCCGGCGTGGGGTGGCACCTCCTGGTGTGGAGGAGCGGCGTGGAGAAGCGGCGGGATCTCCCGGCGTGGAAGGGCGGCGTGGAGAAGCGGCGGCATTTCCCGGCGTGGAGGGGCGGCGTCACGTCTCGGCGTGGAGGGGCGGCGTCACGTCCCGGTGCTCGACGGCGGCCTCACGTCCCCGAGGTGGGGGCCTCACGTCCCCGAGGCGGCGGCGTCACGTTCCCGGGCCGAAGCGGCTCAGCAGCTTGCCCGCCCCGGCGAACTCGGCCACCACGTCGGCCGCCGTGCGCTCGCGTTCCACCAGGCCCACCGCCTGACCGGCGTAGACGTAGGCGGTGTCGAAGTCGCCCGCCTCCCGGGCGGCGGCCAGCTCGGCCCGCGCCGTCTCGTCCGCGGCCAGTTCCTCCTCGTGGCCGCGCCAGCGTTCGAGGAAGGGGTTGCGCAGCGCCCGCCCGCCGAACTCCGGCGGCCAGGCCAGGCGCTGGGCGACGTCGAAGACCCGGCCGTAGGCGGTGTCCGTCTCGTCGGCGGCCAGGACCCGCCGCCGCGCCGCCTGCGGCAGCGTGGTCTCGGCGCAGCCCAGGAACGCCGTGCCCGCCCAGCCGCCCTCCGCGCCCGCCGCGAGCACGGCGGCCAGCCCGCGGGCGCCGCCCAGCCCGCCCGCGGCCAGCACCGGGACGTTCACCGCGGCCAGCACGCCCTGCAGCAGCGGCAGCGTGGCCACCTCGTCGCGGCCGTGCCCGCCGCCCTCGCCGCCGCGGGCGACCACGACGTCCGCGCCGGCGCGTTCGGCCTGGCGGGCCTCCTGGGTGGTGCCCGCCTGGACGGCGACGGTGATCCCGGCGCGGCGCAGCGGCTCGACGTAGGGGGCGAAGTCGCCGAAGCTCACCGACACCAGGGCGGGCCGGGCCTCGAGCACCGCGTCGAGCTGGGCGGGGTTGTCGCGCAGCGCCCAGGCCATCAGCCCGATCCCGTACGGCCGCCCGCCCGCCGCGGCGACACCGGCCTGCTGGGCGATCCACGCGGCGGTGGCGGTGGGAGGCGGCCCGAACATGCCGAGCGCCCCCGCCGCGGAGACGGCCGCCGCCAGCCGCCCGTCGCCGACCCCCGCCATCGGGGCCGCGACCAGCGGGACCTCCAGCCCGAAGCGCTCGCTCAGCCAGGTGCGTATCATCGCGTCCCCCTCACCCGCCCCACGGGTGCCGTGGGCGCCGCGGGGCCAGCGTAACCTCCGCCCACCGGCCGCGCGGGACCTCGGCGGCCGGTGCCCGGCGGTGCGCCACGCGCCCACCGCGCGCCCACCTGGCGGGCACCTGCCCCATGGGCGGGCGCCGATGCGCCGCCGACCGTCGAGAGGTGCGCTGACGTCGGTAAACCGGCGGTCACGAACGCTGTCACGAACGCTGTTCACGGGCACTGTTCACGGGCACTGTCACGAGCGCCGCCGCGGCGATTTCGTCGGTGGCGGAGTGCATGATGGCGGCATGGCTTCTTGGGAAGAGTTCGAGCGGCAGGCGCCCGACCTGGCGAAGGTCGCGCGGCGGCTGATGGACGCCTACACCCACAAGGTCCTGGCGACGCTGCGCAAGGACGGTTCGCCCCGAGTGAGCGGGGTCGAGACGAGCTTCCGTGACGGGGAGCTGTGGACGGGGTCGATGGCGCGCGCGGTCAAGGCCGCCGACCTGCGGCGCGACCCGCGCATGGCGATCCACGTGACCTCCCGCGACCCCGAGGCGTCCGACCCGTCCGCGTGGGAGGGCGATCTGAAGCTGGCGGGCCGGGCGGTGGAGGTCACCGACGAGGCGGTGCTGGCTGCGTTCCAACTGCCCGGCAACGGCTCGCACCTGTTCCGGATCGAGGTGCGCGAGGTCGCGTGGACCAGGGTCGACGGCGACGAGCTCGTGATTGAGTCCTGGCACGAGGGGGTGGGCGTGCGGCACTTCCGGCGCGAGTGATCTACAACGTAAAGGCGCGGGGCCGGTGCGCGCCCCGAGGTCAGTGCCCCGAGGTCAGTGCACGGAGAAGCCGCCGTCGACGAAGAGCATCTGGCCGGTGACGAAGGCGCAGGCGTCGCCGGCGAGGAAGACGGCCGCGCCCGCGAAGTCCCCGGGCAGTCCGTTGCGGCCTGTCATGTGGCGGGCGGCCAGTTCCTCGACGCGGCCGGGCACGGCCTGGGCGGGCTCGGTGAGCGGGGTGAGCACGAAGCCGGGGATGATCGTGTTGACGCACACCCCGGCGGCCGACCACGCCTCGGCCTGGGAGCGGGTCAGCCCGGCGAGCGCGGCCTTGGCGGCCCCGTAGACGCCGCTGTTGCCGAAGGCGCTGATCGACTGCTGGGAGCCGACGTTGATGATGCGTCCCCAGCCGCGCCCGGCCATTTTCGGCCCGTGGTGCCGGCCGAGCAGGTAGGGGGCGGTGAGGTTGACGGCGAGGGTGTGCTCGTAGTCGTCGAGGGTGAGGTCGGCCATGGGTTTGCGGATGTTGTTGGCGGCGTCGTTGACGAGGATGTCGATGTCGCCGGAGTCGTCGCAGACGCGCTGGACGTCGTCGCGCTCGCCGAGGTCGGCGCTGATCCAGGAGGCGGTGACGCCGTTCTCGCGCAGCCGGGTGGTGGCCTTGTCCAGTTCGCTCTCCCTGCGGGCCACGATCACGACCTCAGCTCCGGCGCGTCCGATGGCCTCGGCCATGGCGTACCCGATGCCGGAGCTGCCGCCGGTCACGAGCGCGCGCCGGCCGTGGAGGGAGAACAGCTCCCGCAGGTAGTTCGACATGGACGGTCAAGCTAGCACCCGGCCTCCGCCCGGCGGGAGCAGGGGCTGGCGGGCCCCGATCGCGGCGAGGCCGTGGCGCGGGTGCGAGGAGCGGCCGGAGAGTGGGCGCGCGAGGAAACGTTTGCGCGCGAGGGGGCGCGGAGTTAAGCTCGAACATCCATCACATCAAGCTTTCACACACTTCCCGTTAGGAGTATACCAGCGAATGACTAATCGTCAAGATGGTCTCGCGCAAGCCCTTGACGCCGAGCAGCGCACTGTGTCCTGGCTGTACGACCGCCTCGACATCGCGAGGGAGCGGGCGCGGGTGGCGTTGCGCGAGGTGTACGCCAGGGGCGGCACGGGCTCGCGCCAGGCGATGGTCGAACGTGAGGCGCTGGCGTCGGAGCAGGCGCGGCGGCTGGCGCAGTTGAACGCGGTCGAGCGCGGCCTGTGCTTCGGCCGGCTCGACGCGGGCGCGGGGCAGCGCACCTACATCGGGCGGATCGGGCTGCGCGACGAGGAGCACGAGTCGGTGCTGATCGACTGGCGGGCTCCGGCGGCGCGGCCGTTCTACGTGGCCACGGCGGCCGATCCGGGCGGGCTGCTGCGACGGCGGCATCTGCACCTGAGGGACCGGGTGGTGGTCGGCATCGACGACGAGGTGTTCGACCTGGAGGGGATGAGCGAGGGGGACCGGCGCACGCTGGTGGGCGAGGCGGCGCTGCTGGCGGCGTTGCGCCGGGGGCGTACGGGCCGGATGGGCGACGTGGTGGCCACCATCCAGAGCGAGCAGGACCGGGTGATCCGGGCCTCGTGGCAGGGGGCGCTGGTGGTGCAGGGCGGGCCGGGCACCGGCAAGACGGTGGCGGCGCTGCACCGGGCGGCGTACCTGCTCTACACCCACCGCGACACGCTGGAGCGGCGCGGGGTGCTGGTGGTGGGGCCCAATCCGATGTTCCTGCGCTACATCGGCCAGGTGCTGCCGGCGCTGGGGGAGACGCAGGTGGTGATGACCACGGTCGGGGAGATGTTCCCGGGGGTGCGGGCGCGGGCGGCGGAGGCTCCGGCGGCGGCGGTGGTCAAGGGCGACGTGCGGATGGCCGGGCTGCTGGCCGAGGCGCTGCGCGGGCGTCAGCGGGTGCCGGAGGGCGAGCTGGTGGTGGAGCTGGGCGGGCTGCGGGCGCGGGTGCCGCACGAGACGTGCGCGCGGTTGCGTGAGCGGGCGCGGGCGGTGCGGCTGCCGCACAACATGGCGCGCAAGCTTTATGTCACCGAGCTGCTGAAAGAGCTGGCCAGGGCCGAGGCGCGGGCGCTGGAGGAGTCGTTGCACATCGAGGACCTGCAGGTCGAGGGTGAGCCGGAGCTGAGTGAGCCGCTGGGCCTGGAGGGCGATCTGGACGAGCTGGACCTCGAGCTGGCCTCGCGCCGGCTGTGGGAGGAGCCGGTGGTGCGGCGGGCGGTGGACGGGCTGTGGCCGGAGCTGACGCCGCAGCGGTTCGTGGCCGGGTTGCTGGCGTCCCCGGAGGAGCTGGCGGCGGCGGCGGCGCCGTCCGGGCTGGAGTGGCGGGAGCTGGTCCGTTCGCCGGGGGCGGAGTGGACGGTGAGCGACGTGCCGCTGCTGGACGAGGCGGCCGAGTTGCTGGGCGAGGACGACTCGGCGCGGCGGGTGGCGGCCCGGCTGGCGGGGGCGGAGCAGGCCGAGCAGGAGCTGTACGCGTCGGAGGTGCTCGTGTCGACGGGCGTGGCCGAGGCGGGCGTCTTCGAGCGGGCCGACGTGCTGGCCGGGCGGCATGCCGACGGCGGCGCCGAGCTGACCACGGCCGACCGGGCGGTGGCCGATCGCGGCTGGGCCTATGGTCACGTGATCGTGGACGAGGCGCAGGAGCTGTCGCCGATGGCCTGGCGGATGGTGATGCGCCGGGTGCCTGCCAGGTCGCTGACGGTGGTGGGCGATCTGGCCCAGACGGGGTCGGCGGCGGGGGCGCGCTCGTGGGGCGAGGTGCTGGACCCGTATGTGGAGGGGCGTTGGCGGGTGGAGCGGCTGGAGGTCAATTACCGCACGCCGGTGGAGATCATGCGGGTGGCCGCCGACGTGCTGGCGGCGTTCGCGCCGGAGCAGGTTCCGCCGGTGTCGGTGCGTGAGGGTGAGGCCGAGCCCCGGGCGGTGCGCCTGGCGGCGGCGCAGTGGGCGGTGGGGCTGCCGGAGCTGGTGGCGGCGGAGCTGGCCGAGATCGGCGCTGCGGCGGGGGAGGGCCGGGTGGGCGTGGTGACGCCGGACGCGTTGCACGCGCGGGTGTCGGGCGTGTTCCCCGAGGGTGACCTGGACGCGCCGGTGGTGGTGCTGACGGTGGGTCAGTCCAAGGGGCTGGAGTTCGACGCGGTCGTGGTGGTGGACCCGGCGGGCATCCTGGGGCAGTCGCCGTTGGGCGGCCAGGACCTGTACGTGGCGGTGACGCGGGCGACGCGGCGGCTGACGGTCGTGTACGAGGGCGTGCTGCCGCCGGTCCTGTCCCGCCTGGCCGTCCGGGAGCCCGCGGAGAAATCTACAACGTAAAGGGCGCCGATCGGTTGCGCGCCGGGGGAGGGTGCGAGCGGACCAGGTGGTCACCGGCGGGGAGCGCCGGTGGCCTGTCCGGTCGGGAGAATGGCCTGTCCGGTCGGGAGAGGGCGGCAACCGGTGCCGGGACTCGGCGTTCGCCGGTGGCCTGCCCGGTCATTCGCCGGTGCCTGCCTGGTCATTCGCCGGTGGCGGAGAGTTTCTCGGCGACGGTGCGGATGGTGCGGGTGACCCGGTCGAGGGCGCGCAGGGTGTCGGTGTCGAGGTGGTCCATGATGCGGCGGTAGTGTTCGCTGCCGACGTTGTTGATGTCCTCGATGAGCCGGGTCCCGGAGGGGGTGAGCTCGACGCGGCGCACGCGGCGGTCGTGCGGGTCCTCGTGGCGGCTGACGAGGCCGTGGGCGACGAGCCGGTCGACGATGCCGGTGACGGTGCCGAGGCCGACGCCGAGGCTGTGAGCGAGGTCCTGGCCGGAGGCGGAGCCGTTCAGGGCCAGGATCACGATGACTTTGAGCTGCCTCATGGTGAGGTTGGAGTCGAACAGCGGGGAGTGTTGCTGGGCGAACATTCGCCCGAGGCTCCGCTGTGTCTCGGTGATCCGCTGGATCAGGTCTTCGCGTTCGTTGCTCACGCTCACCTCTCGCTTCCTGAGAAGGTTATCAGGAAAGCTTGACTCCTCTAAATATTCGCACAAGGCGAAGTGTTAGTCTGGGGCGAACTCTTAGAGGGGGAGCCTATGTCCGCATTCGCCCGGTTGAGTCTGGTCAACCGCAGCCTGGTGATATTGATGTCGCTCGTGCTCAGCGCGTTCGGCCTGTTCACGATCCCGCAGTTGAAGCAGCAGTTGCTGCCGTCTTTGTCGTTTCCCGGCGCTTTCGTGATCGCCGCGTATCCCGGCGCGTCGCCGGAGATCGTGGAGGACCAGGTCACGGCCCCGCTTGAGGACTCCTTCAAGGGTCTGGCCGGGATGGAGCAGATGACGTCGACGTCGAAGGAGGGCCTGGCGCAGATCCAGGTGGCCTTCGAGTACGGCACTGACATCGAGGGCTCGCTGAACAAGATGCAGCAGGCCGTCAACGGGGTGACGCTGCCGGACGGCGTGGATCCGCAGGTGGTGGCGGGTAACACCGACGACCTGCCGGTGCTGGTGCTGGCGGTGGGCGACGGCGGCGACGAGCGGGCGATGGCCGACAAGCTGCGCCGCATCGTGGTGCCGGAGCTGCAGAGCGTGGACGGCGTACGGGAGGCGTCGGTCACGGGCACCCGCGACGAGGTCGTGACGATCAAGCCGGACTCCGGGAAGATGACGCGGGCGGGGGTGTCGGCGGCGCAGATCCCGGACGTGCTGAAGGCGAACGGCACGCCGATCCCGGCCGGGACGCTGACCTCCGACGGGCAGTCGCTGACCGTGCAGGTGGGGACGCGGGTCGACTCGGTGGCCAAGCTGAAGGACCTGTATCTGACGCCCACGCAGCCGCAGCCGCAGGCCCAGGCGCAGCCCCAGCAGGGCCGCCCGCCGACCGGCCAGCCGAGCCAGGCCGCCGCCCAGGCCCAGGCGGCACAGGCGGCGCAGCCCAAGCCGCTCAAGCCGGTGAAGCTGGGCGACGTGGCGGAGATCACGCGCGGGCTGGCCGACTCGACGACGATCACCCGTACGGACGGCAAGACGAGCCTGGGCGTGTCGGTGACGATGGTGCCCGACGGGAACGCGGTGTCGATCTCGCACGACATCCGGGAGAGGCTGCCCGACCTGACCAAGGCGCTGGGCGACTCGTCGGACACGGCGGTGTCGGTGGTGTTCGACCAGGCGCCGTTCGTGGAGCAGTCGATCGAGAGCCTGACCACGGAGGGGCTGCTGGGCCTGGCGTTCGCAGTGCTGGTCATCCTGGTGTTCCTGCTGTCGGTGCGTTCGACGCTGGTGACGGCGGTGTCGATCCCGCTGTCGGTGGTGATCGCGCTGATCGTGCTGTGGGCGGGCGACTACTCGCTCAACATGCTGACGCTGGGCGCGCTGACGATCGCGGTGGGCCGGGTGGTCGACGACTCGATCGTGGTGCTGGAGAACATCAAGCGACATCTGGCCTACGGCGAGGCGAAGCTGCAGGCGATCCTGACCGCGGTGCGCGAGGTGTCGGGCGCGGTGACGGCCTCGACGCTGACGACGGTGGCGGTGTTCGCGCCGATCGCGGTGGTCGGTGGCATGGTGGGTGAGCTGTTCAGCCCGTTCGCGATCACGGTGGCGGTGGCGTTGCTGGCCTCGCTGGTGGTGTCGCTGACGGTGGTGCCGGTGCTGGCGTTCTGGTTCCTCAAGGCGCCGGAGCTGACGCCGGAGCAGGCGCGCAAGCAGCGTGAGGAGGCCGAGGCCAAGGAGCTGCGCTCGCCGTTGCAGCGGGCGTACCTGCCGGTGCTGCGGTTCGCGACGCGGTTCAAGCTGGTGACCATCCTGATCGGGGTGGCGGTGTTCGTCGGGACGATGGGCCTGGCGGGCGGGCTGCAGACGAACTTCCTGGACTCCTCGGGGCAGAACACGCTGTCGTTGACGCAGCGGATGCCGGTGGGCACGGATCTGGTGACCACCGACAAGGCGGCCGAGCGGGTCGAGGGCGTGCTGGAGGATCTGGACGGCGTGGAGTCGTACCAGGTGAACGTGGGCGGCGGCAACTCGATGATGGGCGGCGCGGGCGGCGGCGCGGACCGGGCGTCGTACTCGGTCACGCTGGCCGACGGCACCGACACCGCTCGGGTCGAGCGGGAGCTGCGTGAGCGGGTCGCGGGCCTGTCGGACGTGGGCGAGGTGACCGTCGGCGGTGCGGGCGGGGGCGGTTTCGCCTCCGACACCATCGACGTGATCGTGCGGGCGCCGGACACCGAGACGCTGCGTACGGCGACCGACGCGGTGAAGACCGCGATGGGCGAGGTTCCGGGTCTGCGTGACCTGTCGTCGAACCTGGAGACGAGCGCGCCGCGGGTCGAGGTCGTGGTGGACAGGGAGAAGGCGGCCGAGCGCGGCCTGTCGGACGCGCAGGTCGGGCAGGCGGTGGCGCAGGCGTTCCGCGGCGCGCCGCTGGGCCAGGTGACGCTGGACGGCCGGTCGAGCGACCTGGTGCTGCGCGGCGCGGACGCGCCGGACGACGTGAAGGCGATCGAGGACCTCAAGCTCCCCACGGCCGGTGGGCTGGTGAAGCTGTCGTCGGTGGCCGACGTGCGTGAGGTGGCCGGGCCGACGCAGGTGACCAGGATCGACGGCGAGCGTTCCGCGACGGTGTCGGCCAAGGCCGCCGACGCGGGGAACCTGGGCGCGGTGACGCAGGACCTGACGGCGAAGCTGGACGGGCTGTCGCTGGGCGCGGGGGCGTCGTACGAGGTCGGCGGCGTGTCGGCCGACCAGGCGGACGCGTTCAGCGACCTGGGGATGGCGATGCTGGCGGCGATCGCGATCGTGTTCCTGATCATGGTGGCGACGTTCCGCAGCTTCATCCAGCCGGTGATCCTGCTGGTGTCGATCCCGTTCGCGGCGACGGGCGCGATCGGGCTGCTGGTGGCGACGGACACGGCGCTGGGCGTGCCGGCGCTGATCGGCATGCTGATGCTGATCGGCATCGTGGTGACGAACGCGATCGTGCTGATCGACCTGATCAACCAGTACCGGGATCAGGGCATGAGCGTGGTGGACGCGGTGATCGAGGGCGGCCGGCGCCGGCTGCGTCCGATCCTGATGACCGCGGTGGCCACGATCTGCGCGCTGACGCCGATGGCGCTGGGGGTGACGGGTTCCGGCGGGTTCATCTCGCAGCCGCTGGCCATCGTGGTGATCGGCGGCCTGATCTCCTCGACGCTGCTGACGCTGGTGCTGGTGCCGACGCTGTACGTGGTGGTGACCCGCAAGCGGGACCGGGGGCCGCGGCACGCGGCGCCGTCCGGGTCGCGGGCGGAGCAGGGCGGCGCTGAGTCCGGCCCGGAGTCCGGCACTGGGGCGGGCAAGGAGGATCTGGCCGGTCAGCCGGTGTGACCCCGTTTCCGTGACCCTCTTTCCGTGACGACGCCCCGGCGGGCCAGGCCCGCCGGGGCGTTCCGGTCTTGTTGATCTACTTTGTAAAGGCCGTGGGTCGGTGCGCACAACCGTACCCTCGATCAAAAGCCTCGCGACGACGGGCGGGGTCTGCGTGCTGGGCGGCGGGGCTGGTGTGAATACACTTGTCCAACGTGACTTCCAAGCCGCGTATCCCCAATGTCCTGGCCGGCCGCTACGCCTCGCCGGAGCTGGCCCGTCTGTGGTCCCCCGAGTACAAGATCGTCGCTGAGCGGCGGTTGTGGCTGGCGGTGTTGCGGGCGCAGGCCGAGCTGGGGGTGGCGGTGCCCGATGGGGCGATCGCCGACTACGGCAAGGTGGTGGAGCGGGTCGATCTGGCCTCGATCGCCGAGCGGGAGCGGGTGACCCGGCACGATGTGAAGGCCAGGATCGAGGAGTTCAACGCGCTGGCCGGTCATGAGCAGGTGCACAAGGGCATGACCTCGCGTGATCTGACCGAGAACGTCGAGCAGTTGCAGATCCGCGACAGTCTGCTGCTGGTGCGTGATCGGGTGGTGGCGTTGCTGGCGCGGCTGGCGACGCTGGCGGAGGCGCACGAGGCGACGGTGATGGCGGGGCGTTCGCACAATGTGGCGGCGCAGGCGACGACGCTGGGCAAGCGGTTCGCGTCGGCGGCCGATGAGTTGCTGGTGGCGTATCGGCGGCTGGAGGAGTTGGTCGGGCGTTACCCGTTGCGGGGGATCAAGGGGCCGGTGGGCACGGCTCAGGACATGCTCGATCTGCTGGGTGGTGATCGGGGCAGGCTGGCGGAGCTGGAGCGGCGGGTGGCGGTTCATCTGGGGTTCGAGCACCGGTTCACGAGTGTGGGGCAGGTGTATCCGCGGTCGCTGGACTTCGAGGTGGTGACGGCGCTGGTGCAGTTGGCGGCGGCGCCGTCGTCGCTGGCCAGGACGATCCGGTTGATGGCGGGGCACGAGCTGGTGACGGAGGGGTTCAAGGAGGGGCAGGTGGGCTCCTCGGCGATGCCGCACAAGATGAACACGCGCTCGTGTGAGCGGGTGAACGGTCTGGCCGTGGTGTTGCGTGGTTACGCGTCGATGGTGGGTGAGCTGGCGGGTGATCAGTGGAATGAGGGGGATGTGTCGTGTTCGGTGGTGCGCCGGGTGGCGTTGCCGGATGCGTTCTTCGCCTTCGACGGGTTGGTGGAGACGATGTTGACGGTGCTGGACGAGTTCGGGGCGTTCCCGGCGGTGATCGCGGCTGAGCTGGGGCGTTATCTGCCGTTCCTGGCGACGACGAAGATGTTGATGGCGGCGGTGCGGGCCGGGATGGGGCGGGAGCAGGCGCATGAGGTGATCAAGGAGCATGCGGTGGCTGCGGCGCTGGCGATGCGTTCGCGTGGGGCGGCGAACGAGTTGCTGGATCTGCTGGCGGCGGATGAGCGGTTCCCGTTGGATCGGGCGGGGTTGGAGGGGTTGCTGGCGGATCGGGTGTCGTTCACGGGGGCGGCGGCTGATCAGGTGGAGGCGGTGTCGCAGGCGGTGGGTGAGGTCGTGGCGGCGCATCCGGAGGCGGCGGCGTATCGGCCTGGGGCGATCTTGTGATCAGGGAGTTGCGTACGGCCGGTGAGTTACGGGCGGCGTGCGGGGACGACGATCTGGTGATGTGGGCGGGTCAGGGCCTGCGTGGGGGTGCGCGGGCCTGGGCGCTGGGGGATGCGGTGGTGGCGGGTTGCCCGGGGGTGTCGCGGGGTGACCGGCTGGCGGTGTGGGGTGGTGTGTCGTGTGCGGTGGAGTTGGTGGGGTTCGCGTTGGGGGAGTTGGGGGCGTCGTATCGGCCGTTGGGGGAGTTGGGGTTGGTGCGTGCGGTGGCGGCGAAGCTGGAGGGGGTGGTGGAGAGCGCGGAGTTCTCGTGGATGAGCCTGTCGGCGGGGGATCTGGTGGCGGGGGCCGGTGTGGGTGCTGGTGTGGGGTGGCTGGGGCCGGTGGAGGAGGGGGAGGTGGCGGGGTTGCTGGCGGTGGATGCGCCGCAGTCGTACGCGGTGCCGGGGGCGGTGGGGGTGAGCCGGTGGGCGGGGGTGCGGGTGGAGGGGGTGCTGGCGGCGGTGGCGGCCGATGCGTGGTCGGCGCCTTCGGTGGGGTTGGTGGCGGGGGTGGCGACGAGGGCGGGGTTTCGTGGCCGGGGGTTGGCGGGGCGGGTGTGCGGGTGGGTGTCGCGGGAGTTGGTGGCGGTGCATGGCCGGGCGGCGTTGATGGTGGACGACTCGAACGGGGCGGCGATCGGGGTGTATGAGCGGCTTGGTTATCGGCGGCGGCGGGTGTTGGGGTGTGGGGTTTCCGGGGGGCGTTGGGGTGGTTCTCCGGGGTGAGGTGGGTTCAGGGGTGGAGGGTGTGGCGGATCCAGTCGGTGGCGGAGGTGTGGCGGGGTTTCCAGCCGAGGTCGGTGCGGGCGGTTAGGCCGCGTACGCGGCTGTTGGAGCCGAGGGCGTAGATGGCGACTTCGTGTCCCCAGAGGTCGATGGCGGTGTCGATGTCGAGGGGGGTGGGTCCGGGGAGGTGCAGGGTGTCGGCGATGGCGGTGGTGAGGTCTTTGAAGGAGGATTCGCCGTTCTCGGCGAAGTAGAACGAGCCGGGTGTGGCGGCGTCGAGGGCGGCCAGGTAGAGGTCGCAGGTGTCGTCGAGGTGGACGGTGGACCAGATGTTGTCTCCTGGGCCGATGTGGACGGCGGCGCCGCGGGTTCGGGCCTGCTGGATGAGGCGGGGGATCTGGACGCTGTCGGGGTTGAGGCCGGTGCCGGTGCCGTAGACCATCGTGTTGCACACCACTGCTGAGCGGACGCCGGTGTGGGCGGCGGCGAGTACGTGGCGGTCGATCGCGACTCGGGCGGCTTTGTCTGGGGCGGGGGTCCAGGGGCTGTCGGGCAGGATGTCGGCTTCGGTGTAGGTGTGGTCTTGGCGTCGGCCGGCCGAGGGTTGGCCGACGATGCTGGAGCCGCTGGTGTGCAGGAAGGGTTTTCCGGTGCCGGCCAGGGCGGGGAGCATGGCGGCGACCGCTGCGGCGTGGTCGCTGTCGGCGGCGTTGATGACGGCGTCGGCGGTTGCGGCCTCTGTGGCGAGGAGGTGGCCGGTGTCGAGTGTGCCGAGGACGGGGTCGAGGCCGAGTGCTCGGAGGGGTTCGATGGTTTCGGGGGTGCGGGTGAGGCCGCGTACGTGGTGGCCGGCTTGGGCGAGGCGGATGGCGAGGGAGCCGCCGAGGTATCCGGTCGCCCCGGTCAGGAAGATGCGCATGAGGGTGTTCCTTTCGGCATGGGCAGGGGCTGTTCTGAATATCGGAGTAGGCTCCGGATATGTGAACACGGTAGGGCGCTGGTTCTTGGGGTGTCAAACCATCCGCGCCTTGGCAGGGGCCCGGCGTCAGGCGGGGTCGTGGGGGGTGTGCCGCTGTCCGGGAGTGCGGCGGACGGCTTCCGACATGCGGTACGCCAGTGCCTGTACGGCGTCGGCGTCGGCCGGGGCGCTCTCGCCGGGTGAGGGCGGGCGCGTCACGGAGCCGACCGCCGCCAGTGGCCCGTGCGGGCCGTGCACGATGGCGGCGGTGTCGGCCAGGTGCGGTTGCCCGGTGCCGGTGCCGGTGCCGGTGTTGATGTCGGTGGCGGTGGCGTAGCCGTGGGCGCGCGCCGTGGCGATGGCCGTCATGAGGCGGGCGAGGTCGAAGCGCTGGTCGCCGGGTGCGGCCGGGACCTCGCCGCGGTGCAGGTCCTCGATCATGGCGTCCGGCAGGGTGGCGAGCAGTGCCTGCCCGGTGCCGGTGGACCAGGCGGGCAGGCGGATGCCCTCCTTGAGGGTGAGGGGCAGGGGGGTGTCGCCGGGGCGGACCGCGAGATAGGCGGCGTCGAGCCCGGACAGCACGGCCAGCACCACCGTGCGCCCGGCCAGGGCGGTGGCCGCGGGGACCGCGCGGTGGAACGCCTCCAGCAGTGCGGTGCCGCCCGTCAGCCCTCTGGCGATCAGGGGGAGTCTCGGCCCGAGCCGCATCCTGCCTTCGACGTCGCGTACGAGCATCCCGGTCTCCACCAGGGTGGCGCAGAGGTCGGCGAGTGAGCTCTTGGGTATCGCCAGGCGCCGGCTGAGCTCGGCCGGGCTGGTCGGCTCGGGGTGGGCGGCCAGCTCGAACAGGATCCTGGCCGCCTTGTGCACGGCGGGTGAGCCGCCCGGTTGCGGGGTGCCGGTGGTCGCCTTCATCCCCATGGATCGTAGTCGCCGGCGTTCGCGGCGGTGATGAGTGTGGTGGGCAGGAGTCGTACGCGGGTGGTGAGGGGCTCGCCCGCGCGTATGCGGCCGGCCAGCCGGAGTGCGAGGTCGGCCAGGCGGGCGGGGTCCTGGGCGGCGGTGGCCTTGAGGGGGCCGCCGGTGGCGATGGCCGTGGTGGCGGCGGCGGAGCCGTCCACGCTCACCACGGGCAGGGATCGGCCGCGGGCGGCCTGGGCGGCGAGGATGCCTTGCGAGGTGGGGTCGTTGATGCCGAAGAAGCCGGCCAGCCGGGGGTGGCCGTCGAGGAGTTTCGCGGCGATGAGGGCGCCGGTGCGCGGGGTGTGGTCGCCGCGCTCGCGTGCGACGACGCGGATCGCGGGGTGTTCGCGCAGCACGGACATGAATCCCGCCACCCGGTCGGCGGTGGCCGTCACGGGCCGGCCGTCGATGATGGCGATCTCCGCCGGGCCGTGGAGGAGGGTGGCCAGGTATTGCCCGGCCAACTGCCCGGCCTGGACGTTGTCGGTGGTGACGCAGGCGTCGGCGCCTTCGGCCCCGGCGTTGACGGCGACGACCGGGATGCCCGCGTCGCGGGCGGCGCGTACCGCGCCTCGCACGTGGGTGGAGTGGACGGCGTCCAGGATGATCGCGTCGACGCCCGCCCTGACCAGTTCGCCGATCTGCCCGGCCTGGGTGCGGGCGTCCTGTCCGGCGTCCATGGCGATCATGCCGATGCCGGTCAGGTCGCACTGGTGGCGGAGTGTGCGCAGTTCGACGGCGTAGAAGGGGTTGGCGGTGTCGGGTACGGCCACGCCGAGCAGGCGGATGCCGGGCGGGTTGCGCATCTGGGCGGAGGCCAGTTCGGCGAGTGCCAGGCCCAGCGTGTAGCGGCCGTGCTGGTCCTGCTGGAGGAGGCGTTCTTCGACGAGGGCCTGGCAGATGCCGAGCAGGGTGCTCTTGGGGACGCCGACCCGGCGGGAGAGCGCGGCCAGGGGTGCGGGGCCGTGGGCGGCGAGGTCGGCGAGCACCGCCACCGCCCGCCCCACCGCGGGGACCTTGCCCGCTCCTTCCTTCCCGTCCTCGGGCGAACCGCTCATCTCCTGCTCTCCTTCCGCTGGACGTTCAATTTACCGTGTGAGGAGACGGCATTTGAGCTTGAGTGGTGCCGAGACTCGGGCCGCTGCCACGCCGATTGAAGGTTCATCCTGGCATCACCCGGGATTTCCTGGCCCAAGTTTCCACCGAAAGTTCAACGATACCGTTGAAGGCATGGACATCAAGGACACAGCCCGTCCGCTCGACGGCGCGGCCGTATCGGCGTTCCTGCGGTCGCTGCCCGCCAGGCCCCTGCTGCTCGGCCTGGGCGAGGCCAGGCACTTCGTGGGGGAGCTGGGCGAGGCGCGCAACGAGATCTTCCGGCATCTGGTCGAGCACGAGGGCTTCCGGTCGTTCGCGATCGAGAGCGACTGTCTCATGGGCCTGGTCGTGGACGACTACGTCACGACGGGCGCGGGCACGCTCGACGACGTCATGGAACGCGGTTTCAGCCACGGCTTCGGCGCGTTCGCGGCCAACCGCGACCTCGTGCGCTGGATGCGCGCGTACAACGCCGAGCATGACGAGAAGCTGCGGTTCTTCGGGTTCGACGGCCCCATGGAGTATTGGGCGGCCAGCCCGCGCCAGGCGCTCACCGCCCTGCACGCCCTTCTCGACGGCCCGCTCCCCTGCACCTCGCAGGCCCTCGACGCGTTGCTGGGCCCGGACGAGCGGTGGTCGAACGAGGCCACCGCCATGGACCCGTCACAGTCGATCGGCCGGTCCGCCGACGCCGAGCGGCTGCGGCTGGTCGCCGACGACCTGGTGGCGCTGCTCGGCACGCAGACGCCGCGGCTGAGCCCGCGCGACAGGGAACGCGCGGACCTGTACGCGCGCACCGCGGTCGGCCTGCTCCGCTACCACCACGGGATGGCCGACGCGTCCCCGGACCGGTGGGGCCGGCTGTCGGCCCTGCGGGACGCGATGATGGCCGCGAACCTGCGTGCGGTCGCCGGGCACGGCCCGGCCCTGGTCTTCGCGCACAACCTGCACCTGCAGCGGCAGCCGAGCACGATGTCGTTCGGCGAGCTGACGTTGCGGTGGTGGGGCGCGGGGGCGCTCGCCGCGGCGCACCTGGGCGACCGGTACGCCCACCTGGCCTCGGCGTTCGGCACGGTCGGCGGCGACGTCCCGTCCCCGGACACCGTGGAGGGCATCCTGTCCGCGCTGCCCTTCGACCGCTGTCTCGTCGACGCCCGCCACCTGGCCGCGGCCGTCGCCGGGGCGAGCCCGCGCGTCTCGTCCGACCACGCCTACTTCCCGCTGGACCCGTCCCAGCTCGGCCTGATCGACGGCATCGTCTTCCTCGGCGGCGCGGCGGAGGTGGGTTCCTGGCCGTAGCCGCCGTCCGGCGGCGGGCCTGCCGGTGGAGGCGGCGGGTCGGTGGAGACGGCGATGTGCCCCAGAAGGCCCGGGACCGGTCTTCTGGGGCAGTGAATCTTCGAGGCTCCCGGCCCAGGAAAGAGCCGGGGTGGTTCTCGTCCATCCGGCGCGGGGGCCGGTGAAAGCGGGCGGGGTTGGGGCCCTCGGGGTGAAGGGGGCCGGGTCGGGCCCTCCGGCGCCCGGCCCCCCAGGAGGTGGGGGCCGGGGCCGGAGGGGTTCAGGGGACCGGGTTCAGGGGGCGGGGGTCAGAAGAGCAGGCCGAAGAAGTCGTCCAGGCCGCTCTTGTCGATCCACCGGGTGACCCTGGCCCCGGCCTCGGCGACCGTGCCCGCCCGGGTGCTCTCCGGTTCGATCTTCTCCGGCCTGAAGAGCTGCTTCTCGCCCTGCCCGGAACCGCTGGCCCGGATCTGGGGCGGTGGCCCGTCCGGGTACAGCCTGCCGTCGCGCCAGACGGTGTAGGACTGGGTCGGCTGGATGCTGCCGTCGTTGCGGTAGACCTGTCCGGGCCGTGGCTGCGTCGGCTGCCGGCTGTCCCGGGGCGGGGTCTGCCGCTGTGTGGCGCGGTGGCTGGTCGGCCGGGCCGCCGGGCGCTGCCGTGCCCGCTGGATCCCGCTGGGGAGCCGGCCGGCCCGCTTGTTGCGCGCCCTGGCGGCCTGTGCGGCCCGCCTGGCCGCCCGCGCGTCGGCGGCCTTGCGTTTGGCCTCTCGTCTGGCCGCGGCGGCGGCCCGCCGCTGGGCCCTGGCCGTGGCCGCCTTCCTGGCCCTTTCCTGCGCCTTGCGCCTGGCCTCGGCCTGGAGGCGTTTCCTGGCCGCGGCGGCGGCCCGCTTGCGCGCCTCTGCCGCCGCCTTCTTCCTGGCCGCCTCCGCCGCGCGCCTTCTGGCCTCGGCCGCGGCCCGCCGCCGGGCCGCCGCGATGGCCGCCCGCCTGGCCGCGGCCCGCGCCGCCGCGATGGCGGCCCGCCGGGCGGCCGCCATGGCGAGCCTCCTGGCGATGATCTGGGCCGCGATGCGCGCCGCGATGGCCGCGGCGAACCAGAAGAGCTGCCCGTCGGGGTCGGTCATGGTGACGGGGCTGTTGTTGGCGTAGGCGTAGGCGTTGAGCTGCTGCGGCTCGGTCTCCTCGATGACGGGGTCGACGGAGAGGAAGCGGCCGAGCTTGGGGTCGTACTCGCGGGCGCCGAGGTGGACGAGCCCGGTGGTCGGATCCTCGGTGCCGCCGACGAAGGCGCGCTGTCCGGGCCAGAACGCCGGTGGCGAGCCCCGGTTCTCGCCGAACGGGGTGAGCCTGCGCATCGCCACGTCGCCGGTGGCGGCGTTCACCGCGGCCTGTGCTGTGCCCTGGTGGTCGTTGGCCAGGAAGTAGACCTGGTTGTCGGGGGTGCGTACGGCGATGGGCTGCTCGTTGACGGTGTAGTAGCGGGTCTGCTCGACGACGTCCTTGGCGTGGTCGAGGCGCAGTTCCAGGTCGTCGATGTAGAGGGTGGTGTCGGCCGTGGTCTTGCGGATGAGGCGGTCGCCGTCCGCGCTGTAGACGAACGAGGTGGTCTTTCCTGCCTCGGTGACCGACTCCAGGTTGCCTTCGGCGTCCCAGACGAGGCTCTGGTCGGAGGCGCCGACCTTGCGCCTGGTGGTGTTGCCGGCGGCGTCGTACTCGAACAGGTCGGCGCCGACGGCCTGCAGGGCGTGCGGCTGCTTGCTGCCGGGGGCGGGGTAGGTGTAGTCACGGACCTGTTCGCCCGCGCTGCCGAAGGCGTGCTTGGTCTCCTTGGTCCGGTTGCCGGTGGGGTCGTAGGCGTAGCTGACCGCGTACGGGGCCACGCCGCCGATCTTGCCCGGCTGCGGGGTGCCGGTGGCGCAGTCGTCGGTCGCGGTCCAGGCGGAGGTCATGCGGCGCAGGTGGTCGTAGGTGAAGCACTGCGTGTCCTGGCTCGCCTGGTCGGCGATCTTGGTGATGTTGCCGACGGCGTCGTAGGAGTAGCTGACGTCCAGGTCGGCGGCGCCGGCGTTCTCCCGGTCCAGCCGCATGCCGGTCAGCCTGCGGGTGGACTCGTCGTGGGTGTAGGTGAGCCAGGTCTTCCTGCTGCCGGTGCCCAGCTCGTACTGGAGGGTCTCGCCGAGCTTGGAGTAGCGGGTGGCGGTCACGTACGTCGACAGGCCGGTGACCTTCGCCGGTTGGCTCAGCTCGTCGTAGGTGTAGACGACCTGTTCCTCGGCCAGCCCGCCGGCGGCGGGGAAGCTGACGGACTGGACCTGGTCGTCGAGGGTGTAGCGGGTGTTGAGCTGGTAGGAGCCGGCGAGTTTGCCCTCCCGCTCGGGGATGGTGACGGTCTGGCGCAGGGTGCGGTAGTCGGCGTCGATGGCGTTGATCTCGGCCTTGTACGCCTGTCCGTCCACGTAGCGGATGCTGGCGTTCATGTGGCCCTTGGCCAGGGCGTCGTACTTCCACTCGGCCAGCAGCGGCCCGGTGGCCGAGCCTTCGCGCAGTTCGGTCTTGCGGCCGAGCTGGTCGTAACCGTAGGACAACGTCTTGCCGCGGGCGTCGGTCGTGGAGACCAGCTCGTCGGCGTCGTTGTACGTCATGGTGGTGACGCCCTTGTCCGGGTCCTCGGTCTTGATCTCCCGGCCGCGCAGGTCGTAGTGGTGCCGCCACACGTTCCCGGCGGGGTCGGTCACGGTGGACAGGCGTCCGGCGTGGTCGTAGGTGTATTTGGTGGACTCGTACGCGCCGGTCGGGGTGGCGCCCTTGTACTGGCGCAGTTCGATGAGCCGGTCCTCGGCGTCGCCGATGCGGGTGGTGGCGGTGCCGCCGGGCGGCGGTGTCACGTGGACCCGGTCGCCCTCCTGCGTGGTGCTGACCCGGTACTTCTCCACGCCCTTGGCCTTGAGCACCTGGGCGTTGACGTCTCCCGAGCCGTCGAACGCGGACACGACCTGGGTGGGCACGTCGGCGTCGGCCACGCCGAGCAGGTCGGTCGCGGGCGTGCCGGTGGCGAAGTAGCCGGTGTTCGACTTGCTCTGCTGGCCCTGGGAGTTGTAGATCGTGTCGGTGACGGTGCGGCCGTCGCGCAGTGCCGGGTCCGTCGCCTGCGCGTCCTTGGGCGCGGGTTCCTGGGTCTGGCGTTCGCGCATCAGGCCGTCGTACAGTTCGTGGCTGCTGGTGTAGGTGCCGTCGGCGTTGAGCGTCTTGGTGGTGACGGCGCTGGGGCCGTCGGCCCGCATGAGGTAGGAGTACTCGGTGCTGGGCGACTGGCCCGCCGCCTTGCTGCGGTCGGGCTGCCAGACCTTGGTCACCCGGCCGAGCGCGTCGTAGTCCAGGTCGATGCGGCGGCCGGCGGCGTCGACCTCGGCGATCGGCTCGCCCCAGGCCGGGCTGAGCAGGGTCCGCTCGGTGTGGCCGAGCTGGTTGGTCTGGACGATCTCGGTGGCCGGGGCGCCCGCCGCCGGGCTGTAGGCGGTGGTGGATCGGGTGCCGACCGCGTCGGTCTCGCTGGTCTCGCGGCCGTAGGCGTCGTAGGTGTGGGTGCTGTCGGTGATCGTGGCGCCGTCGGCGGAGACGAGGTGGTGGACGGAGGTGACGTCACCCTTGGTCGGCGCCTGGCCGAACGCCTTGCCGTCGTAGCCGACCTTCTCGTCGGAGATGATCTCCTCGGCGGCCAGCGTGGACACCGCCGTGCCGCAGGGCGCGGCGACCTTCTGGATGCGGCTGGTGTAGTCGAGCATCCAGCTCGTGTCGTTGCGGGCGTAAGTGTAGCGGGTGCACTGGTCGTCGCCGGTGCTCGCCAGGTCGCCTCGCTCCTCGATCTGGGTGAGCAGGCCCTTGGCGTCGTACGTGCGCTCCTCGCCGGTGCGCCGCCACGTGCCGCCGCTCAGGGCGGTGCGGGTGACCATGGACTTCGCGTCGACCATGTGCGCGGTCTTGGTGACGCCGCCCTGGGTGGACTCGGCGGTCTTCAGCGACCAGGGCTGTTCGGTGGTCGCGGTGAGGAGGGCTCCGCCGTCGCCGTCGTAGGTGATCTCCTCGCGTTCGAAGCCGGAGTACTGGTCGAGGTCGTCGAGCTTGACGCCCTCGGTGTCCTCGACCTGGGCGCTGCGCTTGGAGCCGTCGGCCAGCTTGTCGCCGTGCATGCCGCGGAAGTAGCGGGTCTCGGTGAGGGTCCGCTTGGTGTCCTGGCCGTCGCCCTCGCGCACGCGTACCCGGCCGAAGCCGCGGAAGTCGGACCAGGTGCGGTGCTCGGGCTTGACCAGGATGTTGTCGGCGTAGCGCCAGGCGGCGCCGCCGAGGTACTCGTAGTCGGTGACCACGTTGGGGGAGGCCGCGACGCGGTCGACCTCGACGGTCTGGGCGACGACGTACTTGTGGAACCAGTCGGTGACCTCGGCCTCGTCGGGGGGTGACCAGCGCTGCGGGAAGCACAGCCTGGTGTTCTTGTCGGCCGCGGGCAGGGCCCCGGGCTGGCAGTCGGCCGCCTTGTAGTTGACGCGCAGTTCGCCGCCGGTGCCGTTGTCGACGGCCTGGACGCGCCACTTGACCAGCGGTGCGCGGCCTTCGGTGGCGTCGACCCGGTTGGGGAGCTGCACTCCCTTGAAGGTGGTCTTCGGCAGGGTGAGGGTGCCGCCGACGTGGCCGGTCTGCTGGATCGAGGCGAGCCACAGGGCGGGGCTCATGCCGTCGCCGGTGGCGGGGAACTGGTGGGTCAGGGTCCAGGAGTCGACGGGGGTGTACTGGCCGGCGCCGTTGCCGAGCTGGGTGGTGACCTTGGTCAGGCGCTTGCGGGTGAAGAAGGTCGGCGCCAGGCGGTCGGTGCATTTGACGCCCGAGTCGCAGATCTGGTCGAACGGCACGTCCGGCCAGTGGCTGGCGGTCTCCTTCTTCAGCTCGGCGGCCGCGCAGGTGACGGTGCCGCTGGGCAGGCATCGCTCGGCGACGTCGAACACCACCCGGGTGGCGGGGGCCTTGGTGAACAGTTCGCCGCTGAGGTAGCCGTAGTCGATGCGGGTCAGGTAGGCGCCGCGGTCGTACACGGTGCCCAGTTCGGGCTTCATGTTGCGGCCGTAGTAGTTGGTCTCCTGGGTGTACCAGTAGGTGGTGGCGTTGCCGTGGGTGTCGACGGCCAGGTCCAGGTTCCACCGGTACGCCTGCTGGCACCAGGCGTTGGCCGGGGTGCTGTTGTAGCAGGGTTCACCGCTGTTGTTGCCGAACACCGGCACGGCCTGCACGGACTTGGTCTCCGCCTTGCCTGTGGCCCAGCCGGGCAGCCGGTTCAGGCCGAAGGTGTACTGGCTGCCGTCGGGGGTGGTGACCCGCCAGTACTCGCCGTTGTTGTCGCCGTTCGTCGCGCCGGTCAGCGCCTCGATGCGGGTGCCGTCGTCGCGCTTGGGCCGCCACTGCTTGGTGGTGGCGTCCTTGACGAGTTCGACGGCCGAGTTGCCGAGGGACAGGGTCGCGTTGTCCTGGTCCCAGCACAGGTCGCCGGTCTTCTTGCCGTCGATCATGCACGATTTGTACTTGCGCTCGACGTAGCCGCTGGGGTTCAGCTCGAAGCCCTCACCGGCCCAGGACGCCTGGTTGTTGGTGGAGGCGGTGCGGCCGTCCACGCTCTGGGAGGAGTAGCCGAGTGACAGCTCGGGCTCGTCGCCGCCCAGCGCCGGCGGGCTGCGCAGCTCGTAGCTCCAGGTGAAGTCGCCGGTCTGGGCGCCCACGCTCCAGTCGGAGGAGGGGGCCAGCGAGGTGGCGGAGTGGTCGCCGGACTGGCCGGAGGCGGCGGCGGTGACCGCGTAGACGGCGCCGGTGGTGACCTCGGCGGTCAGCGTGCCGTTCTTGGGGTCGTTGCGGCTGGTGACCGGCTCGGGTTGCGGGCAGGCCGCGGTGGCGGTGGCCGCCTTCAGGCCACATTCGGCCAGTTTGACCAGGCGCAGGCGGGCGCCGTAGTCGCCGCCGTAGGCGTGCCTGAAGCCGGAGTAATCGATCTCCAGGCGGGTCTTGCGCTCGGTCTTGGCCGCGGCCGCGGCGACGCCCTGGCCGGGTGAGACGCGCATGGCCAGGCCGAGCCGGTCGGTGTCGAGCAACTCCACCGTGACCGGCTCCGGCTCGGCGGCAGCCGCAGTCTTGGCCTGTTGCGGGGCCAGGCGGACGGGGAAGCCGGCCGCGAGGGTCCTGGCGGTGGCGCCGCCCAGCTCGGCCTTCTGCGGCCGGGGCCAGGTGACCTGGGGCGGAGCCTGCCACGCCTGCTTCTGCGCGGGGTCGGCCGCGGCCGGCTGGACGGGCACCCTGGCGCCGGGGACCGGGGTCTCCTGCTGGGTGGAGGGCGCGGGGCGGGAGGCGGCCTGGGCGGGCATGGCGTAGGTCAGCGGCACGACCAGGGCGACCGACAGCGCGGCGGCGAGCCTGCGCGGCCAGGGGGAGGGGGGCTTGGGTTCCTGGAACCGGTTCCAGGAGGGGTCGGGCAGATCGGGCTCCGCGGCGGTCTCCGCAGCGGTCGGAAATCGATTCCAGCGGGATTCGGGCAGGTCTAACTCGTCCGGTAGGTCCATGAGAACCTCTCCCAGGTGGTGGGGGTGCGGCGAATCGGGGCGTACGTTGCGGGGGATCTATGGGGCAGGGGGCTGTGTCACGCGGTGTGCCGCGCTGTGTGCTGCGCGCTGTTCTGGGCGGTGTTCTGGGCGTTCTGCTCTGTGCTCGGCGCCTCGCCGTACGCGCGGGCGTCGTCCAGGTGTTCGGCGGCGGAGACGGATGGCTGGGCGCGGTCCGGGCGGTGGGGTGACGCCGCCCTGGCCGGCCCTGTGGCGTCGCGCATGCGCACCTCCGCCCGTTCTGAGCAGGGACTACGCGCGGACAGCGAACGCCCGGGCGTCTCCGGATCCTCGGTTGATCGGATTCTCGCCCTCGGCATCCGGGAGGTCCAGAGTTCTGCTCATTCTGCTCAGGATTCCTTCAGTGCGGCGGCCTCGGCTGGAGATATCCGTCAGATTGACGAAGATCGCCGGCGTTAATACCCTTTTACTAATCTAATAGGAAAAGGGTATTTATGGTGATCAGGCTTCGCCTCGACCCGACCTCTGGTGTGGCGACGTACCTGCAACTGGTGCATCAGGTCAAACACGCCTTGCGGCTCGGCGCGCTCATGCCGGGCGATCGGCTGCCGACGATCAAAGAGGTCGTCAGCGACCTCGCGATCAACCCGAACACGGTGGCCAAGGCCTACCGCGAACTGGAACACGAGGGCCTCGTCGTCGGCCGGCCCGGGCTGGGCACGTTCGTGCGGCAGTCGCTGGGCGGCGGGTCCACGGCCGATCACACCCGGTTCCGCCGCGACCTCGCCCGGTGGGTGCGCGGCTGCCGTGAAGCGGGGCTCGACCAAGGGGACATGGAGGCGCTGTTCGCCTCGGTGCTCGCCGACTCCCCTCAGGAGGGGATCGCATGACGGGGGATCGCACGGCAGGGATGACGGCGGAGATGTTCGGCGGGCTCACCGCCCCCGCGCAGGGCCCGGCGGCGCTGGAGGCCGTGAGGCTCGCCAAGCGGTATCGGGGCACGTGGGCGTTGCACGACTGCACGCTGTCCGTCCCCGCCGGCCGGGTGGTCGCGCTCGTCGGACCGAACGGCGCGGGCAAGTCCACGTTCCTGCGCCTGGTCGCCGGGCTGATCGCCCCCACCCGGGGCGGCGTACGGGTCTTCGGCGAGCCGGTCGGGCAGCGGGCGGCGGCCCTCGCCCGGGTGGCGTTCCTGGCCCAGGACAAACCCCTCTACCACGGCTTCACCGTCGCCGAGATGCTCCGCTTCGGGCACCGTCTCAACCCGGGATGGGACGACGCCCTCGCCCGGCAACGGCTCGCGGAGCTGGACATCCCGCTGAACCGCAAGGCGGGCAGCCTCTCCGGAGGCCAGCAGGCACAGGTCGCGCTGACCGTCGCCGTGGCCAAGCGGCCGGACCTGCTGGTCATGGACGAGCCGCTGGCCAACCTCGACCCCGTGGCCCGGCACGACGTCATGCGCTCCCTGATGGCGGCGGTGGCCGAGACCCAGCTCACCGTCGTGCTGTCCTCCCACGTGGTGGCCGACCTGACCAATGCCTGCGACTGGCTGGTGGTGCTCAACGGCGGCCAGGTCCAGATCAGCGGCGAGGTCGACGAACTGCTCGCCACCCACCGGATGCTGTCCGGCCCGGCCGCACTCGCCGACGGGCTGGCGGCCCGGATGCCGGTGATCAGCGACAGCCGCAGCGAACGGCAGGCCGACCTGCTGGTCCGCGCCGGCCACGGAACTCCGTCGCACGACCCGCGATGGAGCGCGTCCGGAGTGAGCCTGGAGGAGCTGGTGCTGGCCTACCTGCGCCGCCCCGACACCACCTCACTGCCCCGTCCGACCCTGACCATCTCTGACCGCTGAGGAGACCTGGAAGTGTTGTGGCTTACCTGGCGGCAGCACCGCACGCAGGTGCTCGTCACCGCGGCGCTGCTGGCCGTCCTCGGCGCGGTCCTGCTCGTCAACGGCCTGGGCGCGGCCGACTTCGCCGCCCGGAACGCTCCGGCGGCCGACTGCGTGGCGGACACGCCCGCGTGCAGCGCCTACCGCGTGGAGATGAACGACCGCATACGGGCGGTGGGCGAACTCCTCGGCTGGCTCACGCTGCTGGCCCCGGCGATGATCGGCGCCTTCTGGGGCGCTCCGCTCCTGGCCAGGGAGTTCGAGCAGGGCACGCACCAACTGGCCTGGACCCAGTCGGTGACCCGGCGGCGCTGGCTGGCCGCCAAGATCGCCGGGCTCGGCGGCGCGGTCACGCTCGGCGGGCTGGCGCTGGCCGGCGTCGTGGGCCCGTGGCTGGCCGCCTTCGACGTCGCGCCCTTCGACGTCGACCGCTTCGACCTGAGATGGTTCCGGCTCGTCGGCATCGTTCCCGCGGCGTGGTGGCTGGCCGCGTTCGTGCTCGGCATGGCCGCCGGCGCGCTGTTGCGGCGGACTCTGCCGGCGATGGCGGTGACCATGGCGGTGTGCGCGCTGGCGTTCTTCGGACTCCTCAAGGCGCCGCCCCTCTACGCGACGCCGGAACGCGTCGTGCAGGCCGAGGCCATGGACGACCCCGTACAGGAGGACTCCCTGTACGTGAACGGCTACTGGATCGACGCGAGCGGCGCGAAGTTCACCTCTCAGGAGAGAGCACTCGCGCTCGCCGGCCCCTGCGGGACAGACGAGACGACCGAGGAGTACGCCAGGTGCTCCTTCGGCCACGGCTACCGGCAGGTCACCGAGTTCCACCCCGCGAACAGGTTCTGGCGGTTCCAGTGGACCGAGGCGGGAATCCTGCTCCTCCCCGCCCTCGCACTGGGCGGCGTCGCCGTCCGGCGCACCCTCCGGCCCCGCATGAACCCCTGATCGCCCCGTCACGGTGACAGAACGGCCGGACCGTCCGGGGCGGGGGAAATTCGGGTGAGGTTCGGGAGGGCCTGGTGCAGAGTTGATGGGGTGATGTCCGATTTTGTACCTGGTATTGAGTTGTCCCGCGCGTTCTATGGCGAGGTGGTGGCGCCGCTGGTGTCAGGGGTGGCGCACGGTGCGGCGCTGATCGGGCCGGGGTCGGAGGTGCTGGAGTTCGACACGGCGCGTTCGGCCGACCATGACTGGGGGCCGCGGGTGCTGCTGTTCGTGGCGGCCGGGCGGGTGGCCGAGGTGGAGGCGAAGGTGGTGGCGGGGCTGCCGGACCGCTTCGGCGGGCTGCCGACGGTGTTCGGCTACCACGGGCGGGTGCGGCCCGGGGTGGAGGTGGCGGAGCTGGGCGAGTGGCTGGTGGCGCGGCTGGGCTTCGATCCGCGGGCCGGGGTGTCGCTGCTGGACTGGCTGGCGGCGCCGTGGCAGAGCCTGGCCGAGGTGACCGGCGGCGAGGTGTTCCACGACGGGCTGGGGGAGGCGGGGCTGGAGGCGGCCCGGGCGGCGTTGCGCTGGTATCCGCAGGACGTGTGGCGTTACGTGCTGGCCTGCCAGTGGCGGCGGATCGCGCAGGAGGAGCCGTTCCCCGGCCGGTGCGGCGAGGTGGGCGACGAACTGGGCTCGGCCGTGGTGGGGGCGCGGCTGGCGCGGGAGGTGATGCGGCTGGCGCTGCTGCTGCGGCGGCGCTATCCGCCGTACGCGAAATGGCTGGGCAGCGCGCTGGCGCGGATGCCGGGGTCGGCGGAGCTGGCCGAGTCGCTGGGCTCGGCGGTGGCGGCGCGGTCGTGGCGGGAGCGGGAGGAGGGGCTGGCGGCGGCCTACGGGCGGCTGGCGGCGCTGCAGAACCGGATGGGGCTGGCCGAACGCCTGGACGAGGGCGTGCGGGGCTTCCACGACCGGCCGTTCCGGGTGATCGGCGGGGACCGGTTCGCCCAGGCGCTGATGTCGTCGGTGGGGGACCCGGCGATCAGGGGGCTGCCGCCGGTGGGGTGCGTGGATCAGCTCTCGGACTCGACGGACCTGCTGGTGACGCCGGGCCGGGCGCGGGCGGTGACGGCGGCGGCCCTGAGCCTCACCGCCTGAAATCCCTCCTTTGTGATCTACGGTGTAAAGGGCGAGAATTCGGACACATCGGTCTCGCCCTTCACCCCGACACCCTCAGTCGAGGAGGGAGGCCGCCAGGTCCTCGATGCGGACCCGCCAGGCGTGCAGGGCGGCGGGGTCTCCCGTGTGGGTGACGGTGAGCCGCGCGCCCTGCCCGGTGCCCTGGGCCAGCTCCCAGCGGACGGTCCCGGACGGCGTGTCGTACTCCAGGAGCTTGGCGGTCTCGGCGCGGACGACGGGCCCGGCCGGCACGCCGGGGACGGTGAAGGCGGCCGGCGGCGGGGCCCCGAGGGTGGCGCCCGGCCCGCCGAGGAGGTTCCAGACGTCGTCGGCGGGGCGGACGAGCTGGCGTTCGACGCGGACGCCGCCGTCGTGGACGGTGGCCGACGGCAGGCCGAGGATCGCGATGTAGTCCTCGTGCAGGCGGGCGGACGAGGCCGGGCCGGGCTCGGCGGGCCGGGCGGGGGCGCGGCCGTCGAGGTGGGCGAGCAGCTCCTGGATGCAGGTGTGCCAGCCGGCGGCGAAGCTGGCCGCGCCGTGCCGGTCGGCGAAGGTGTGGGAAAAGGTGAGCAGGGTGCCCTCGCCGTCGGGGGTGAGCTGCCAGCTCAGCACGTCCTCCCCCCAGGTGTGGGTGAAGGTGCGGGGCGGGTCGCTGGCGGTGACGCGGCCGTCGGGGCCGAAGCCGTAGCCGATGCGGTCGCCGTCGATGGTGACCTCGGCGGGGAACCAGGCCGCCAGGTGCTCGGGCCGGGTGATGGCGGCCCAGACCTTCTCCGGCGGATGGGGCAGGCGGCGTTGCAGGCGCAGCGTGGTGCGGCCGTCGGGGTGCAGGGTGAGGGCTTCGTTCATGGGGTGTGGTCCTCCATGGCGTCGAGGTGGTGTTCGAGGCGGTCGAGGGCGGTGTTCCAGAGCCTGCGGTAGGGGGTGAGCCAGGCGTCGACCTCGGCCAGCGGCTGGGGGCGCAGCTCGTACCAGCGGCGCTGGGCGTCCTTGCGGACGGTGACGAGGCCGGCCTGGCGCAGGGTGCGCAGGTGCTTGCTGGTGGCGGGCTGGGTGAGGCCGAGGTGGTGGGTGAGCTCGTTGACCTGGTGGGGGCGTTGCAGGAGGAGGTCGAGGATGTGGCGCCGCGCGGGCTCGGCGAGGACGTCGAAGGGCGTCATGCCCGCGAATATACCGCGCGGGCTATATGCCTGCAAGGGAATGTGCGCGGGTCAGGACGCCGCGCGGCGGGCGTTGGCGTGGATCGCGGCCCGCAGGTAACCGGCCAGGCCGGGGGCGAGCGCGTCGAAGACGGCCGTGAAACGGAAGTCTTCGACGTACAGGTCGCCCAGGCACGCGTGCAGGTCGTGGCCGCAGTCGTAGAACCAGCGGGTGATGTGGCCGCGGTGACGCTCGGCCAGATCCATCGCGTGCGGGCTCTCGGCGGGCAGCCCGGACCTGAACGCGGCCACCAGCTCCTCGTCGAGCGCGCCCACCTCCGCCTTGAGCCGCAGCCAGTCGGCCTTGGTGTGGGCGGCGACCCGGCGGCGGCTCTCGGCGTGGGCCGGACCGTGGCCCCAGCGGCGTTCGACCTCGGCGTCGTGGTCCTCGGGACGGAAGCCCCCGAAGACCTCGAACCGCTCGGCGGGGGTCAGCGTGACGCCGGCGGCGCGGGCCCGCATCGCGCGCTCGACGGCGGCGATGACCTCGCCCAGGCGCTCGGCCTTGCGGCTGAGCAGCTCGTGCTGGCGGCGCAGATGGGCGAGTTCGTCGCAGGAGGGCTCGTCGAGGATGACCGCGATCTCGTCCAGGGGGAAGCCCAGCTCCCGGTAGAGCAGGATCTGCTGCAGGCGCAGCAGGTCGGCGTCGGTGTAACGGCGGTAGCCCGCGTGGCTGCGCTCACCGGGGGTGAGCAGCCCGATCTCGTCGTAGTGGTGCAGGGCGCGCACGGTGACGCCCGCCAGCCGGGCGACCTGGCCCACGGAGAAGCTCATGGCCTCCACCTTGCCCTGTCCCGCGGGGTGAGGGGCAAACCGGGTGGACTCTCCCCCGGGGGGAGGGCCCATGCTGGTGCCCATGGACGAGGAGCCCCTGCAGGAGGAACTGCTGCCGATCGGCCGCTTCGCCCGGCTGGGCCGCCTGAGCGTGAAGCAGTTGCGGCGCTACGACGAGCTGGGGCTGCTGCGGCCGGCGTACGTGGACGAGGAGAGCGGCTACCGCTACTACCGGCCCTCGCAGGCGCGGCAGGCCCTGTCGATCGGGCTGCTGCGCTCGCTGGACGTGCCGCTGGACGTGGTCGGGCAGGTGCTGGCCGGTTCGGCGGCGGCGCTGGCGGGGGTGCGCGACGGGCTGGAGGAGGAGCTGGCCCGCAGGCGGCGCACGCTCGGCGTCCTGGAGCGGGTGATGGCCCACGGGCTGCCCGCTCCGCCCGTACGCGTGGTGCGGGAGCCGGCGCGGCGGGTCGTGCTGGTGCGCGAGTGCGCCGCGGGCACCGAGGACATCGCCAGGGCCACCTCGGCCGCGGTGGCGCGGCTCACAGCCGCCCGCACCGGCCCCGGCCCGGACCCCGGCCCGGTGCGGCTGGTCGGGCTGTTCCCGATCGACCTGGAGGAGGTGGTCGACGTCGCGGTCGCCCTTGAACCGCCGCGGACGGGTGGGGAGACGGCGCGGCAGGCGGTGGGCGAGGTGGACGTGCTGCCCGGCGGGCGGTTCGCCCGCGCCACCCACGTGGGCCCCTACGACCAGATGGCGCTGACCGTGCACGCCGTGCTGGCCTGGTGCGCGGAGCGGCGGCAGACGGCACGGGGACCGATCCGGGAGGTGTACGTGTCCGACCCGGCCGTGACCTGCCCGGAGGAACTGGTGACACACGTGATGATCGGTTTGGAGGAGCGAACATGAGTCCTGTGCTGGCCACGTACGGGCCGGTGACGTGCCTGAGCGTGACGGGGGCGGGCGCGCCGGGCGGCGACGAGCACACCGGCGCGATCCGGGCCCTGTACACGGTGGCCTCGGCGATGGGCGGCCCCCCGGCGCCGCTGGAGGGGCTGTGGTGGGTGGAGGACGACGGGCCCCCGCTGGAGGTCCCGCGCGAGCGGTGGCGCTGGCACGTCCTGCTGCCGCTCGCCCAGCCGCCCGCGCCCGGAGCGGTGGAACGCGCCCGCGAGGCGGCGCGGCCGTCCGGGGCCGCCGTCGACCGGGTACGCGTGACGTCCTTCACCGAGGGGGAGTGCGTGGAGGTGCTGCACGAGGGGCCGTTCAGCGAGGAGCACCGGTCGCTGGCGCTGATGGAGGCGTTCATGGCCGAGCGGGCGCTGGTGCCCAACGGGCCGCACCACGAGGTGTACCTGACCCCGCTGGACGACCCGTCCCCGCGCACCGTGCTGCGCCAGCCCGTCCGCCCCGCCGGCGGCCTCCCGGCCTGACCCGGGGGAAAAGCAGGTACCCCTGCGGGGATTTTCGCCCTCCTGCCCGGGGCGGGGGAGAGGGCACGCTGAAGGGGTGCGCACGACCCGCCCCCGGACTGACCCGGTCGTGCGCCCCGAGCTCCCCCTCCCCGAGCCCGGCACGGCCCGCCCGCCGTGCCGGGCTCCCCGCATGACCGGCCACCCTCGGCACGCGGCCCTGTGTGACGAGCCCTGTGTGACAAAGCCCGTGTGACGAGTCCCGTGCGCCGGGCCGCGGGTGACAAACCCCGGGGTGACGAGCCGCCTGTGCCAAGCCGGGCCCGCCCCCGCCCCATGGCATGGTCAAAACTTCCTGTGGCTTCTTGACCAGGGCATCCTCACCGGCCGGACGCGACATAACCTGGGTGCACGACGGGTGCCCGGCATGCCACGGTGGCACGGCGGCGCACCTCGTCCAAGAGGCACCATGACAGCGGTGACGACCCACACCTCCCGCGGCCGCCTGGGCGGCCTCCCGGCGGAGGTGACGAGTTTCGTCGGACGTCGGCACGAGGTGACCGAGGTCCGGCGACTGCTGGGCGCGTCCAGGGCGGTGACGCTGACCGGCACCGGCGGCGTGGGCAAGACCCGCCTGGCCGTACGCGTCGGCCAGGAGGTGCGCCGCGCCTTCCGCGACGGCGTCTGGCTGGTCGAACTCGGCGCCCTCGACTGCCCCGACGTGCTGGCCGACGCCGTGGCCGAGGCGCTGGAGATCCGCGACGGCGCCGGGCCGCCGCTGACCGCGCTGACCGGCCACCTGCGCGACAAACAGGTCCTGATCATCCTCGACAACTGCGAGCACCTGCTGGACGCCTGCGCCGTCCTGGCCGACACCCTGCTGCGCCGGGCCCCCGAACTGCGCATCCTGGCCACCAGCAGGCAGGCGCTGGGCATCGCCGGAGAGCAGTCACTGCCGGTGCCGCCGCTGAACCTGCCCGACTGCCGCACCGCGCGCACGTCCTCACTGGACGGCTTCCTGCAGAGCGAGTCGGTGCGCCTGTTCGCCGAACGCGGCCGCGCCGCCCACCCGGGCTTCGCCGTCACCGACGACAACCGCGAGGTGGTGTGCCACATCGTACGCCGCCTCGACGGCCTGCCCCTGGCGATCGAACTGGCCGCGGTACGGCTGCGCGCACTGTCGGCCCACCAACTGCTGGACCGCCTCGATGACCGTTTCCGCCTGCTCAGCGCCGGGAGGCGGGCCGTGCTGCCCCGCCACCAGACGCTGCGGGCGCTGATCGACTGGAGTTACGCCCTATGCTCACACGAGGAAAGGCTGCTGTGGCAGCGCGCGTCGGTGTTCGCCGGGGGGATGGACCTGGAGGCGGCCGAGGCGGTCTGCTCCGGCGACGGGATCGCCCGCCAGGACGTCGTGGACCTGGTGATCGCCCTGGTGGACAAGTGCGTGCTGATACGCGAGGACCATCCGGACGGCGTCCGCTACCAGATGCTGGAGACCCTGCGCGCCTACGGGGCCGAGCGCCTGGCCGGTCCGGGGGAGCGGGCTGCGCTGCGCGAGCGGCATCGAGGTTATTACCGCGACCTGGCCGCCCGGGCTCGGGCGGAACTGTTCGGTCCGGATCAGGTTCGGTGGCTGCGGCGCCTGCAGGCCGAGCACGCCAACCTGCGCACCGCCCTGGAGTCGGGGCTGGCGTCGCGGGAGACGTCCGCGGAGAGCCTGAGCATGGCCACGGATCTGCTGTATCACTGGATCACCGGTTATTACCCGGGTGAGGGGCGCGGCTGGCTGGAGCGAGCCCTGGCCACCGTGCCCAGCCCTGTGTCCGGCCCTGTGCCCGGCCCCGCCCGCGACCCGGCCCCGCTGCGCGGCCGGGCGCTGTGGGCGGCGGCCTGGCTGGCGATCATCCAGGCCGACCTGCCCGCCGCCACCCGCCTGCTGCGGGAGAGCGAGCGGATCGGGCGGCGGCTGGGCGACGCGTCGATCCTCGGGTACGTGGCGCTGTTTCGCGGCATGGCCGCCATGTGCGCGGGACGGGCGCCGGAGGCGATCGACCTGTACCGGCAGGCGCTGGAGCGCCACCGCGGCACCGGCGACCCCGCGGCGGCCGCTCTGACGCTGATCCGGCTGTCGATGGCGTACTCGTTCCTGGGCCGCTCGCACGAGGCGGTGCGGGCGGGACAGGAGTGCCTGGAGCTGTGCGACGCCCACGGGGAGGGCTGGCACCGGGCCTACATGATGACGGCGCTCGGGGTGGAGATGTGGCGGCAGGGAGACCTGGCGCGCGCCACCGAGCTGGAACGCGGCAGCCTGTCCTTCGACCGGTCGCTGGACGACCTGCTGGGGGCGGGCGTCACCATCGAGGTACTGGCGTGGATCGCCGCCACCCGCGGCGACTTCCAGCGGGCCGCGCGCCTGCTGGGGGTGCTGCGCGGGGTGTGGGGCGCGGTGGGGGCGCCCCTGTCGGGGTTCGGGCATCTGGCCGGATACCACGAGGAGTGCCGGGAACGTACGCGGGAGGCGCTGGGGGAGGCGGCCTACGAGACGGCGCTGCGGCGCGGGGCCGCGCTCGGCCCGCGGGAGGCGCTGGCGTACGCGCTGGGGGAGGACCCCGGCGGCGTACGGGCTTCGCGCACGCGCCCCGGCGACGGGGACGGCGCCGCGGTGCTGACCCGGCGCGAACACGAGATCGCCGGGCTCGTGGCGCGCGGGCTGACGAACAAGGAGATCGCGGCGGCCCTGGTGATCGCGCGGCGGACGGCCGAGGGACACATCGAGCACATCCTGGCCAAGCTGGGGTTCAACTCGCGGGCGCAGATCGCGGTGTGGGTGGGGGACCACGCCCGCGACGAGCGGGCCACCGACGTCCCTGCGGACGTCCCTGCGGACAGCTCCTTGGGCGGCTCTCCGGGCAGCGCTCCGGGCGGTGACGGCGGGCACGTGAACGGGGCACGCCGACCGGCCGCCCGCGGCGCGGACGGGTGCGACGCCGACGGGTGCGCCGACGGGCGGGTGACGAGAGGAGAGCGGCGCTGACCCCGCCGCCTCCCGCGCACTCACCCGGCGGCTGAGACGGCTCAGGCCGGTCAAGTCATCCGGCGGCGCCTCGCGTGCGCTCGCGATGGACGTCCGCGTGGCCACCGGTGGGCAACTCGAACCAGGTCACCTGACCGGCCACACCCCAGCAGCAGGCCAGGCTCTCCAGCAGCGGCGGGCACGGCCGCGCCTGCGTCCGACGGCCACCCTCCCGGGCCTTGCCCCTGCCCGGGCCGCCGCCGAAGTCACTGAAGAAGTCACTGCTGGAATCACTGTCGAGGTCGGAGCCGAGGTTGTTGTCGATCCCGCGATCGGCGCCACGCCCGGGGCCGCCGCCCCGGCCGGCCCTCTGGACGGCCCCCTGAACGGCAGTGTGGTCGGCGCTGTGGACGACACTGCGGTCGATATTGCCGCCCTCGACCTCGCCGCGCAGCAGCCCGTCCTCCAGCCCGATCGTGAGCCGGACGGTGCCCGCGCCGCGGCGTACGGCGTCTCCGACGAGTTCGGCCGCGAGCAGCGCGGCGGTGTCGGCGTGCTCGTTCAGCCCCCAGTGCGACAGCCGGGACGCGATCAGCCCGCGGGCGCTCAGCACCGCGGACGGGTGCCGCGTCAGCACCCACGACACGGCCCGATCGCGGCCGGTCCATCCGGCACGGGCGGCAAGGTGACTGGCCAGGGCCAGGAACGTGTTCCACGACGGCAGCCGCAGCGCACGCCGGAACGGCCCGCGGTGCCCCGGCCGGCTGGTGGTTCCCACGTCGGTCCTCCCCCCAAGGTTGACGGTGTACTTTCAGCCTGCGCACACCACGCCACCCACGACAACCGGGGATATCCCCATACCGGTACCTACAGCGGGTGGGACGTACCCGTCACACCAGCGCGAGCTGCGCCGCCCGCGGCTCACCCCGCCCGGCCGCCGGCGCCCCGCACTCCATCCCGTACACCCGGCACAACTGCTCGATCTGCCCCGTGATGCGCCCCTCATACCCGGGCGACGGCAGCCCCGCCCGGTCGTACAGCTCCTCGTAGCGGCCCACGAGCTGCGGATGCGCCCGCTCCAGCCACTCCACGTACCACTCCCGCGTCCCCGGCGGCAGCCGCAGCACCACCGGCTCCACCGCCCCCACCCCCGCGGAAGCGATCCGCCGCACCGTCGCCGCGAGTTGATCGGCGGCGTCACTGAGCAACGGCAGCACCGGCGCCATCAGCACCCGGCACTCCACACCCGCCTCCACCAGCGCCGACACCAGCTCCAGCCGCGCCTGCGCCGACGGCGCCCCCGGCTCCACCGCCCGCCGGATCCGCTCGTCGACGAACGCGATCGACACCGCCACCCGCGCCCCCGGCCGCGCCAGCAGCGGCGCGTCCCGCAACACCAGCGCGCTCTTGGTGTACACCGTGAACGGCGTGCCCGCGTCGGCCAGCGCGCCGATCACCCCGGGCATCAGCCGATAGGTCTCCTCGGCCCGCTGGTAGCAGTCGCCGCCGACGCCCACCGCCAGCTCCTGGCCGTCCCAGCGGGACAGCTCGGCCCGCAGCCGCTCCACCACGTTCGGGCGCACCACGACCCGCGTGTCGAAATCACGCCCCGCGTCCAGCCCCAGACGCCGATGCCCGGCCCGGGCGCCGCAGCCGCGGCAGGCATGGGCGCAGCCACGGTAGGGGGAGACGGCCCACTGCTGGGCGACGCCCGCGGCCTGCGGCACCCGCTCGATCACCGTGCGGGCCCTGCAGCTCGAAGAAATCGCCGCGCACCACCGCGCGCCGCTCGATCAGCGGGCGGTCGTCGGCGGCGTCAACAAGCGGAAGCGCGTCCCAACCCACACCCCCCAGTGGAACACGTATTCGACTGGGTTTTCAAGCAGTTCCCGCCACCCCGCCCATCCGGCCGGGGAGAAGAACCCCCTAAAATCCGGACGACCGTACCACTTCCAGTCAGGGAGAACCCCCATGGCCTGGCTCCTGCTCGCCCTCGCCATCGCCTCAGAAGTCCTCGCCACCTCCGCGCTCAAACTCAGCAACGGCTTCACCCACCTCGGCTGGAGCATCGTCGTCGCCGCCGGCTACATCACCTCCTTCGCCCTGCTCGCCCAGGTACTCAAACTCCAGCTCGACGTGGGCACCGCCTACGCCGTCTGGTCAGGCGCGGGCACCGCCGCCATCGCCCTCATCGGCGCCGCCTTCATGGGAGAGACCCTCACCCCCCTCAAGATCGGCGGTATCCTGCTCATCATCGGCGGCGTCGTCGTCCTCAACCTCGCAGGTGGCCATTGAACCCACACCTGAACCCACACCACGAGCCCCCCGCACACCCCCGCGCCGCCCCCGCCCAGGCCCGCAGCAGGCACCGCCGCGCCACCCTCCTCAACGCCGCCGTCGACCTGCTCACCCAGGGCGGATTCGCCGCCGTCACCCACCGAGCCGTCGCCCACCGCGCCCGCCTGCCCCTGGCCGCCACCACCTACTACTTCACCTCACGCGACCAGCTCCTCGCCGAAGCCTTTGCCCAGCTCGTCGAAACCGAACTCGCCACCATCCGCGCCTGGATCACCCGCCACGGCCCCGCCGCCCTCATCGACCAGGTGGCCGCCGCCGACCACACCCGCCAGCTCGGCCTCTGGGAGCTGTACGTCCACGCCGGCCGCGACCCCGTACTCCAGCACATCGCCCGCCGCTGGAGCGACGGCTGCCTGCGCATCCTCGCCGACACCCTCCACCTCCCGCAGACCGACCCCCGCCTGCGCCTGCTCTACACCACCGTCTGCGCCCTCTGGCTCGAGCACCTCGTCGAACGACGCCCCCTCGACGAGGCCCGCGCCCTGCTCACCCTCGCGCTGCAAAACGCGTTGCCACCCACCTGACCACTCCCTACACTGCCCCCGTGCTCAAACCCAGCTACCCGATCATCACCCCCCGCCTCCACCTCCGCCCCTACACCCACGACGACCTCGACGCCGTCAACGCCTACGAATCCCTCCCCGACGTCACCCGCTACCTCTACTGGGGCACCCGCGACCGCGACGCCAGCCGCACCTTCCTCGACAAGAAGACCACCCGCACCGCCATCGCCGAAGAAGGCGACGCCATCGACCTGGCCGTCACCCTCGCCACCACCGGCCGGCTCATCGGCAACTGCCTGCTCATCTGGACCAACCGCGACAACCGCCAAGGCGAGATCGGCTACATCCTCCACCCCGACCACCACGGCCACGGCTACGCCACCGAGGCCGCCCGCGCCATGCTCGCCCTCGGCTTCACCGGGCTCGGCCTCCACCGCATCACCGGCCGCCTCGACAACCGCAACACCGCCTCCGCCCGCGTCCTGGAGAAACTCGGCATGCGCCGCGAGGCCACCCTCGTCGACAACGAGTACGTCAAGGGCGAATGGACCAGCGAAACCATCTACGCCATCCTCGAAACCGAGTGGACCCCGTGACCGCCCCCGCCCCCATCCACCACCTCGCCCTGCGCACCGACTGGGAAGCCGCGCAGCAAGCGGGGGAGTACCGCGTCTCCACCCTCGGCCGCACCCTCGAACAAGAGGGCTTCATCCACTGCAGCCGCGACCTCGCCCAGCTCCACGGCGTCCACACCGCCTTCTACCACCACCTCACCCAGCCCCTGCTCATCCTCGACATCGACCCCACCGGCCTCGACATCCGCGTCGAGAACGGCTTCCCCCACCTGTACGGCCCCCTGCCCCTCACCGCCGTCACCGCCACCCACCCCTACACCACCACCCGATAAGCCCACCAGGGGCAGGCCCGCGCCCGTTCACCCCCCGACGGGCAGAAGCCGGCCCCACAATGGACCCCATGGACACCCGAGCAGCCGCCCAGCGCTTCGCCGACACCTGGCAGCACGGCTGGACCCGACACGACACCACCGCCATCACCGCCCTCTACCGCGACGACGCCGTCCACACCAGCATGCCCTTCCGCCCCTCACACCAGGGCAGGCAGGCCATCGCCGACTACATCACCTGGTCCTTCACCGGCGAGACCAACCCCCAGGTCACCTTCGCCGCCCCCATCGTCGACGGCGACCAGGCGGCCATCGAGTTCCGGGTCCACGCCCACGACAACGGCCGCGCCGTCACCCTCGCCGGCTGCGTCTTCGCCCGCTTCGACCCCGACGGGCTCGCCGTACAGACCCGCGACTACTGGCACACCACCGACGGCCACCACTGACCCGCACCCCTGCGCGGGCCACCCCCGTCAACATCACCAGGACGTCAGCGCGCCACCCGCAACGGCGCACGCCCCGCACCCACCACCGGCACCGGCCCCGTCGCGGGCCCCGGCATCGGAACGGGAGCAGGGGAGGGGGCCTGCGACCGAGCCATCCGCCGCTGCTCCTGCACCTGCGCCTGACGCCGGGCCTGCTGCTCGGCCGCCTCGGCGCACCCGCCCTCGCAGTACCCGTTCGTCACGATCAGCCGCCCCCGAAGCGGCGTGTACGACTCCTTACCCGAAGCGGGCAGAACCCCCTGACACACCGGACATAACACCGACTGATTCCCCACGTGCTGCTCCTCTCGCGGCGCGATAGCAGAACTCCCACCCTAAAACCACGCACCACACCAAGGACAGCGAATCCACAGAACGTCAAACCATCCGTCAACCCGCGAACCCCGGAACCAGGCACTCACACAAGACCGCGGAAGACACCCCCAGCCTTGCCGAACAGCCCCGTGGCCAGCAGCGGGCCACCGGCAACAGCCGACAACGAGGTCAGTTCGCCACCGGACGGAACCTTCGACCAGCGGCCCGAGGAATCCCGGTGCGCGAGAGCCGAATCATCGCCATAAGCGTCGGACGAACCGGCGAACCAGTGACCGCCCGCACCATCAGGCACCGGCGCCAGCCCACGGAGCATACGACCGGCCTTCACAGAGGTGTCCTCAGCCCGCCAGCCCGAACCCGTCTGGAAGACCAGGAACGACGACACCCCGATCTCCCCAGTGATCCACACCCCGGACGGATCGGCGGTGACCGCGGTCAGCCGCAGACCCCCCGGATCGGGCGGCGAATCATCGGACGGAGGCGGGGCCTTCGGCAACACCCCAGCCAGATCAACGCGAGCCCACCCCACCCCGTCGAAGTGGAACACCCCAGGCCCGGCCCCGTCGAGCACCCAGATGTCGGAACCCGAACGCGCGCCGACCCGGAAAGCGCTGAAGGGCACCTCCTGCTCCGACCAGGTGACACCGTCGAAACGCCACGCCTTACGGTCACCGAACACCCACACGTCGTCGGCGACGACGGCGAGCGCCGACGCGGGCGTCTTCCGCACGACCGTCCAGGAACGCCCGTCCCAGCGCACGACGGAGCCGCCCGCCAGAACCCACACATCGGACGGACCCGACGCGGCCACCGAGCCGACATCCCCCAGCTCAACAGGGAAGTCACTCTTCCTCCAGCGATCACCGTCCCAGTGGAAGGCCGTGGGCCGGTGCGGCCCGTCAGCCACCGGGACCCAGGCGGCAACACCGAGGATGTCCCAGCCGAAGGCCCACGCCTCACGCTCACCGGTCGCGACGACCTTGCCGTACGTGACCGACCGCTCAGCGGCCACCAGCTCCCAGCGATCGTTGCCGCGCACCCGGGGAGCAGCCCGCCACAGCCACACACCGGCCACCACCGCCACCATCACCGCTGTCACCAGCCCCATCAACATGATCGAAGCCTACGAAGACCACCAGAACGAAACCTGAGTACACGTACTCAGATTCGCCTTCGCCGTCACCCTCACGGTCTGCGGACAAGCGGAACGAGATCCGCGATCCGACGCAACTGCTCCGCCCCGCGAGATCGAGCGCGCCGATCCGGCAGACGAGACGCTGGGCTCCAGCGCCGACGTACTCGACAAGCGGATCCCCGCGCTTCGTCACAGGGTCAGGACAGGAGGTCGAGGGTGCGAGCGACGGCCTCGCGACCTTCGCGCACTGCCGCCGCCAGATCCTTGCCCGCAGGGCCCTGCCAAGTCAGGTGAGCGACCGTGGTCCCACGCCGCACGACCACCTCGACGTGCGCGACAGAGTCGCGGGAGGTGGGGCCGGGTGGCAGGCCGGAGCGACGCACGGCGAGGCTGGCCAGCTCTCCGGTCCAAGGGCCGCGGGTAAAAGGCTCGATCGTGTACGGGACCCTGACGTACTGGCCGTCCTCCTGCTTGTTGCACGGTACGACGAAGATGCTCCCGTCATAGCTCTTCAGCTCGTCTTCCGGCGTGACCAGCAGACGACGCGCCCTCTCGGCCGTCTCCTCGTCCGGCAGGACGGCCACCACTTCACGCACGGTGACCCGGCCCGTGAGCGTACGTGCGAGTACCGGCACGGCAGAGGGCATGTGCTTGCGATCCAGCGAGATCGTGCACGTAAGGTCGGGATCTCCCACACCGTCCCAGAGTGTCACGCTCTTCCCATACGCCGAAGGCGGAGGCAGCGCGGCGGCCAGAGCGGCCGTCCTCCCCGTCGACCCAGGGCCCTGCCCCTCCGGACCGCCGCCAACGGCGGCCAACACGGACGCCACGGCGGCGGCGCCTTGCGACACCCTGACCGCGTCCGGGCCTTCGCCGTACTCGGTGGGCCAGTACCACGAGACCTCGGCCAGAAGGGAGCCGCGGGCGGCCACGACGACACCGTCGACGGCCCAGTCGCCGCTGTCGGAGCTGTGCGGCCCGGCGGTCGCCAGCAGGGTGCCGCGCCAGCCGCCACGGGCATACGCGCCGACGCTACTGTCGGCGGAGTCGCGCGAGCACACCTCGGCCGCGTGACGAGCGGCCGCCAACAGGCCGTTCGCCTGTCCGGGCGAAGTGAGCCAGAACCTCACCGACAGCGACACCGGCAGTTCCGCCACTTTCAACTCCGCGCTGTAGGCGGGCACGCCCTGCAGCGACGACCGTTTCCGCACACCTCCCTCCTGCCGGCACTGCGACAAAAAGGATCCCTGAAGCGACCCGGCGCGGTACCAGTCCACAGTGCTGTCCGCATCCAGGTGCCCTCTCAGCCGGTCGGCGATCTCCTCGACCGACATGACCGCCTTGGCGGGCGCAGGCAGCGGGGCCACCCACGGCACGCAACAGCCATAGACGACCAGCAGCAGGACCGCTGCCATGACGATGCCCATCCCTCGCCGTCTGGTATGCCCCATGAGATCTTGGACGCGGCGGGCGCAGCCGTGGTTCTGGCCCCACCGAATTGCCGACAAATCCCCGAGATCATGACGGCCGGCAGTGGAGGAGAATGGTCGCAAGACGATTTGAAGAGTGCCTGGCGAGCGGCAGCGGTGGCGCAAGGTCGCGGCCGGGTGGACGGTTGTCCCGTCTCAATTGATGCGACACAGAGAGGCTCATCCACCTCGGTTGTGACAGTTCTACTGAGACGCCCGAGGAGCACGGCGTCTCAGTAG